>NZ_LR590477.1:0-732963 GCF_901482445.1 Neisseria lactamica
GACATTCGGTAATTCTTCCTGTGGAACTGCATTCATGTTTGACTTGCTCTTTATGACGGAATAAATTTTACGGGCTGTCTGTTCATCCCCGTTTTAAGGCTTCCGATGTCAGATAGAGGTTGTTTTCCACCGCATTCTGCCCGACCGCCCCTCCGGTTTGCGCCTCTGCCGGCGTGCCGCCCACGGCCGCGCCCGTCAGCGATGCAATCACCCCGATCTTCGATTTGATTTCTTCTTTGATATGTTCCGGCAGCAGGTTGGCATTGAACTCGCCTGTTGCGGATCGATTGCGGTTTTACCGTCGTTATAACCGTTGGGCAAGATGTTCCGCTGCTTTTTCAGCTGCAACCGCAGCCGAACCGCCGGCAGCAAAATTACCACCGGTTGACGCGGGCGATAGCTGCTCCTAAAAGGAAATGTCCGACGGCTTGGGCGGTTTCGTTTTTGTTTTCACCGTGGCCGAATGTCCTGCCTATTGCTTCGGAGGCATAAGGCGCAGCGGCATTGACTGCGCTTTGTAACCCGCTAGCTCGGTAACGTTAAATAAAGGTCGTCTGAAACGTGAACTGGCCCCCAAATTTTGGACGCTCATAAAAGCCTATTCAGGCGCTCTGTGTAAGCTGGGTTCTGTATGCGACAGGACTCAGCTTTTTCAATTTCAAACTGCAACGCTCCCGGTTGTAGTAATCCATATAATCATCTATCTGTTTCATCAATTCGTCCACCGTCAATTCTCCTGCGTTATAGAAACACTCCGTCTTCAACACCGCAAAGAAACTCTCCATCGGTGCATTGTCCCAACAATTCGCCTTTCGCGACATGCTTTGAACCATGGAATGTTGGGCCAAGCAATTCCCTATACCCCGCCGTACGGTACAGCACGCCTTGGTCAGAATGAAGCATTGTTCCTTTATCAGTCAGCCGGGGTGCGGCTTTTTCGAGCATTTCCTTCACCATTTCACTGTCGGCTCTGCGGCTCATGGCGTAGGCGACGATCTCGCGGTTGAACAAGTCCAAGATCGGCGAGAGGTACAGTTTGCCGTCCTTTCCTTTGAGTTCGGTCACGTCTGTCAGCCATTTTTCGTTGGGCTTTTTGGCTGTGAACCGACGTTTGAGGAGGTGTTCCGATATTTCGCCCATGGCGGGATGGCGGTAGGCTTTTTTTCGCCCGTATGAGGGCTTTCAGTCCTAGCTGTCTTATCAACCGCGCCACTTTTTTGCGGTTCCAACCCAATGCTGCGGCAATGCGCCTTTGCCCGTATCGTCCTTTATGCCGCCGGTAGGTTTCGACGAGGAGGGCTTTGTCGGCTTCATCGGGGTCGGGTCGGTCTTGGTGGTGGTAGTAAAAGCTGCTTTTGGGCAGGTTTGCGATGTGTAGCAGGTATTTGAGCGGGTGTTGCGCCCTCAGTGTTTGGACGGTTTGGCTTTGTTCTTTTCGGTCCGCTTTTTGCTGAGGGCTTTTAACTCCTTTAGGTAGGCAACCTTTGCGCGCATATAGCACAACTCTTCGATAAGCTCCGCCTGTGTTTTTTCGTGGTCGGGTTTGTCGGCGATGAAGGGGTTTTTGCGGTGGTCGGTCATGGTTTTGGATTGGGGATGTTCGAGTGCGCCGACGCCGCCTTCTTGATAGGCGCGTATCCATCGTCGCAGGTGGGTTCGGGAGATGCCGTAGTGGTCTGCGGTACGCTGTTGGCTGCGTATATGCAGGTAGTAGAGTACGGCTTGGTATTTGAAGTGTAATGTATATTTGCTCATAAAAAAACTGCACCTTGTGAGTTGGAGGGGATGTGTCCAACTTTTGGGGTGCAGTTCAGTTTTCAGACGGCCTCTTAGCTCAAACCTTGTGCTAATTGTTGAGTTTAGGTTTCATATGGGCTACGGCTTGCTAAATTTCATTTAAAAAATCAGGATTTTCAAATAACTTGTAAATAAAACTCTCTATTGAGTCAGCTAACGGATTTTCCATATCCCATATCCAATAGACAGGTTGTTTAGGCTTATTTAAATTTCGCCTATCAAAACAAATAAAATATTCACTAAATCTTTCGAAAAATGGTACTTGATATGGTTCAATAACAAAATTAGAAGAAACTTGTTCTGATTCCCCAACCAATATATCTAAAATAGATAAAGGATCCATAATTCGATTATCAGACTCTGATCGAATACTTCCACTTTCATTTACAGTAAGAAAACCATAACCAATTTCTTTCCAAAAGCAGAATAAATCATATGGAATTTGGATATGCTTTTCTAACTCTAGAAAATCACTATCTGGTAATTTAAAAAATAGATTTTTCTCTTGGCATAATGAATATTCGTCGAAATTATTCACAATAATAGAAGAATTTTTTATTCGTTCAAACATATTATCTATCCAATCAGGATACCTAGCTGGAGTAATGTTTTGCCAAATATTACCACCATTATTTTCTAATGGTTGAATATGGTGAGCATCATACTTACTTCCTGTTGGCTTTATAAGCCTACCAGTTCTGGAAGATATTAAAAAACACGTGCTTGATGCATCTTTAAACATAGATTTTATGTGAGATAAATTTCATCATTATCATTTAAATATAATTAAATTTCATAATTATTTTTTCCATAATATTTTTTATATATCCTTTTTTAAACACCGATTCCTTAACAATATTATCATTTAAATATAATAATTTTTCATTATGCTTATTAGATAAATACCAAATATTGTCTTTTTCTTCAGGGTTATCAATATATTCTGTTATACAGTATTTCCAATATGAATAAGATTCCTCTTCTGATAATTCCATATTACGATAATGAACAGCATCGTTCAAAAAAACATATGCATTACAATAGTCTAAGTTAAATAAATTAGGGCACTCTAGATCATCAATTATTGAAATAAACTGTTGTATGCTACGCAAAGAATTTGGTAAAAAAGTAGATGTATTTGGTAGTTCTTGAGGAATCATGTCTCCATTCACAAAAAATGTAAAAATCCCTTCGGAAAAATTTTCTGAACTCCATTCGTCTATCTCCTCAATCCAAATTGCAAATTTATATGGATTCCCAAAAATCATTTAGAATACTCCTTGAATAAAATTTATTTTCCAGGAATACCCAATTTTCTACGCAATTGGATATTAAGTTTATCTATTCTATTCCTGTTTAAAATTCCTGCCCAGTGATACAAATTCCTGTTATTGCCAGTACCTGAAAAAAATTGATGCACTTCACCAGTTGATTTATCAAAAGTAACCCTCATACCGTCTTTAACGGAAATTGACTGTTGAAATAATTCTAAAGAATTTTTAGGTTCTAATGATGCTTCATGTCCAGGTCTTTTCCCACCGTGTCCTAATGAGTGTTTTTCATTAGATTGATATTTTAATTCATAGCTATCTTTACCCTCTCTAAAAGTTACTGTGGTTTCAGATGGAACAGGTACAGATGATCCTGTGCTTGATTCTTTATGTGGCCTTAAATCATTTCTCGAATAATTCTTCGACGCCAATGCCGTATCCGGAATCCTGCCCCCCTTCGCAACATTGCCGTTTACAGGAATACGGATATTCCCCACACCCGCCAACAAAGGATCACTGCCTGTAACATTCGACCTTATGTTTCCCAGATTGCGGCGGGCTTGATCTATTGCGGCCTTCATTTTTTCTGTATTTTTAGCGGCTTTGGCTGCCTGATAAGCTTTTTCGGCTTGATGGACTTTTCTGGCAGCATCTCCATAAAGTGGAATTATTCCTACAGTAGCAAAGAAATAATCGCCTTTGGTTTCTGCTTCTGCAAAACCTTTTATATCTCCGATAACTGGAATAAAGTCAATCAAAAAGTTAATAGCCTGGAGTTGTTCTGTTCGTAATTGCGAATAAGCGGCAGGATTTTCTTTCATTAAAGCCTGATCTTTTTTCCAAGCAGAATATGATATACCCACTGAATTATTCTCCACCGCATTCTGCCCGACCGCCCCTCCGGTTTGCGCCTCTGCCGGCGTGCCGCCCACGGCCGCGCCCGTCAGCGATGCAATCACCCCGCTCTTCGATTTGATTTCTTCTTTGATATGTTCCGGCAGCAGGTTGGCATTGAACTCGCCTGTTTGCGGATCGATTGCGGTTTTACCGTCGTTATACCGTTGGGCAAGATGTTCCGCTGCTTTTTCAGCTGCAACTGCAGCCGAGCCGCCGGCAGCAAAATTACCACCGTTGACGCGGGCAATAGCTGCTCCTAAAAGGAAATGTCCGACGGCTTGGGCGGTTTCGTTTTTGTTTTCACCGTGTCCAAATGTCCTGCCTATTGCTTCGGAGGCATAAGGCGCAGCGGCATTGACTGCGCTTTGCAATCCGCTTTGACCACCAAGCAGACCGGTCGCGAGGGTGATGCCGGCATTAAGGGCACGGCTGTGTTTACCTCCCACCCCCCAATTTTGGGCTTCGGCATCGGCTTTGCGATAGGTTTCTGAGTAGTTGATTAGGATTTTTTGCCGTTCGGTTTCGTCCAGTTTGGCGTAGGCTTCATAGCTACCGTCATTTTGGGCTTTCAGACGGCCTTCGAACTCCGATTCGGCTTTGGCTTTATTTTCTGCAGCGGTTTTTTGGCGGTTGCTGCTGAAAGTGTGCGCAGCGGTTACTATATCGGAAGTTGCTTTAGCTATAATCTGTTGCTTTTCGGTAATCTTGGCTAAATCGGGCAGAGCCGCAACAGCACGGTGTGCGTTACTGCTGTCACTATTGATACCCAGTTCTTGCGTAGTGGTCTCTTTGCCGCCGATGTTCAGACGGCCTTCGCTCAGGGTAGCATAGGTGGTGCTGTTGTCGCCGCCTTTTTCATATTGCGGCAAGCCGGGGTTGAAGTCGGTACCATTTTTGCCTGCAGAGCGTGCAAATGCCTTACCTAAGTTTGTTTGACGGAAGTCGGCGTTGTCGGGGGGTTCAGAGGGGCTGTCGCTACCGTAACTACCGCTCAAGCTGACATTGGATGCGCTATAACTGCTTTGGTTTTGAATATTTTCAAAAGTAAGACGTTTGGCAGTTAATTCATTTTGCTCCTTCGGCGCGGTAGAGGTAATGGCTCCGCCTTTTAGGTGGATGCTGTCGGCCTCGATGTGGTAGCCGCCTTCTCCTGCAAAAAGTCCGGATTGGATAGCCGCACTGTCACTGCTGCCTGAAGCTTTGCTTTGGTTGAAGTTGCCCGAAGCCTCCCAGGCGGTGCCCAAGGAAACTTGTACACGTACGCCGGCGCCGGTTTGTTTGTTGTCCTGTTCGGTATGGTAATGTAAGCGGGCAATTATAGCAATGCACAAAAACAGACAAAAAGATAAAAAAACGCCATAAATGAAAATTTAATCACATGTTTATAGGATATGGAAAAGAGGAAGCGAAATCTGAAGCCGTCTGAAAACAACCATAGGCAAAACCCATTTGTTATTTTCAGACGGCCTCTTAGCTCAAACCTTGAGAACCGCATGTGTGCGTTCCGCACACATCTTACTTGTTGAGTTTAGGTTTCATATGGGCTACGGCTTGCTGAATCACTATCGGCACAGCTTTTACCTTCGCACTTCACATTCTCTGCAACAACCATCAGGCAGCCACGACAAAAGTTGAAGATGACGCGATAGGGTTTTGTTCATGATTTTAGTTCCTTGATTTTTATAGAATGATTGCAAATAATTGGACAATATTATTCTAAATCAAGGATCTTATCTAAATCAAAGGATTGCTGCCATTCGTTTATGAGAACTTGTATTCAATACAAGTTCTAACATCTTAATCATGGCACAGCGTATAAGCGTGGATTTGCAGTCCAATCTATATCGCTGATTCTATTCATTAAGCTAATTATGCTTATTCCTCAATCACAGTCTCCACCACCGAATGAATACTTTTAGGCAATTGCAAAAAAGCATTCCAAGCAATTAAAGCAGTTTTAAAAGTATGCAGCGAACAGCTTAAATCAGGCCAGCCGTCTTCTTCATCAAATTCGTTGTGATAGAAAACTACTTTTTCAGCAGAAATATCCCAGCAAAAACCTTGTCCACCTCCTGAATAAACTTCATTGGGATTATTTTCTGCTTGATAGATAAATTCTAAATTTTCATCTATGTCTTTTTGTAGATAAAGGTCTCCTGTTAAAACATAAATAATATATTGATACACTGTTCCTCGTGTATTTATCTTTTGATTAGAAGAATTATCTAAAAACTGGCAGTAGTTAAATAATTCACCAGAACTAAACTGATCATAAAAACATTTTATTTTATACATTTAAAAACACCTTTTTAATCAATACTTCATTTACTATTATAAAGTGGATAAGCTGTTCGATTAGGTTCCGTAAATCCTTCTATTTCAACACCAGATTTACTTGTACCTCTCCATTTTTGACCTTCTAATTCCTTTCTTTTCTCCCAAGCCGAAGTAACTTCAGCCCTAATTCTAGCCTCATCCCAATCTTTTGGGAACATGGTGTGCTTGGTCATCACTTTCCCACCTTTTTTCGTTTTCACCTCCCAACTTCCATCAGGCTTTTTAATTTCCACTGTCGCTTGATAAACCCCATGTTTATCAGGTGCCGAGGTTTGTTGTATCACCCGTACATCACCACGGGTTAGACTATGCCCTCCTGTTACTGTGCCTTTCTTATTGATATCACCACCTATAAAATGATTAAAATCTAACCCTGTTTTATTTTCCCATTCTCGTTGCGCATGGGCTTTAAACTGACTACTCTGACTCCTTCTTCTCGTTTCCTGAACATTTTTCTCCACCTGCTCACGAGTTGTCAATTTATTAAGCTTCCTATCAACCTCCCATCTCGGTTTTGCATCAGACACAGGCTTAGCCTTAGGCATACCGGCTCCTGATTTACCCACACTGAACAAATCTATAGAAAACTGAACATATTCCGCAGCCTGCTCCGACAGCCCCAACTGCTTCAAGGTCTGAACCGTAATCGTCGGTCGTTGTTCGCTGGCTTTTTTTCCGAAGTTCTTCGCCCCAGTAATGACATGATCGTAGGAAGACGTTACACCAACCAAAGCGGCGGCACAGCCTAAGCCGAAAGTCTCGGCACAAGATCCGCCTCCGGCTACTCCTGAAAGAACAACACCCAAACTGCCCGAAACGATTTCAGCCCCGGGTGAGATGTAGCGGTGCAGGATACTTTTGTCTTCCCTATCCAGCTTTTCGTACTCAGCCTTCAAATAAGAGGCTACTAAATCAGGATGTTGATTTAGGTAATATAAGGATTCTTTTTCTAAGTCCTTAAACCGACTGTCAAAGCGTTGGTCTTGGGTAAATTCGATAATGCGTCCTATATTTTGACGACATTCGGTAATTCTTCCTGTGGAACTGCATTCATGTTTGACTTGCTCTTTTATGACGGAATAAATTTTACGGGCTGTCTGTTCATCCCGTTTTAAGGCTTCCGATGTCAGATAGAGGTTGTTTTCCACCGCATTCTGCCCGACCGCCCCTCCGGTTTGCGCCTCTGCCGGCGTGCCGCCCACGGCCGCGCCCGTCAGCGATGCAATCACCCCGATCTTCGATTTGATTTCTTCTTTGATATGTTCCGGCAGCAGGTTGGCATTGAACTCGCCTGTTTGCGGATCGATTGCGGTTTTACCGTCGTTATACCGTTGGGCAAGATGTTCCGCTGCTTTTTCAGCTGCAACCGCAGCCGAACCGCCGGCAGCAAAATTACCACCGTTGACGCGGGCGATAGCTGCTCCTAAAAGGAAATGTCCGACGGCTTGGGCGGTTTCGTTTTTGTTTTCACCGTGTCCAAATGTCCTGCCTATTGCTTCGGAGGCATAAGGCGCAGCGGCATTGACTGCGCTTTGCAATCCGCTTTGACCACCAAGCAGACCGGTCGCGAGGGTGATGCCGGCATTAAGGGCACGGCTGTGTTTACCTCCCACCCCCAATTTTGGGCTTCGGCATCGGCTTTGCGATAGGTTTCTGAGTAGTTGATTAGGATTTTTTGCCGTTCGGTTTCGTCCAGTTTGGCGTAGGCTTCATAGCTGCCGTCATTTTGGGCTTTCAGACGACCTTCGAACTCCGATTCGGCTTTGGCTTTATTTTTTGCAGCGGTTTTTTGGCGGTTGCTGCTGAAAGTGTGCGCAGCGGATACTATATCGGAAGTTGCTTTAGCTATAATCTGTTGCTTTTCAGTAATCTTGGCTAAATCGGGCAGAGCCGCAACAGCACGGTGTGCGTTACTGCTGTCACTATTGATACCCAGTTCTTGCGTAGTGGTCTCTTTGCCGCCGATGTTCAGACGGCCTTCGCTCAGGGTAGCATAGGTGGTGCTGTTGTCGCCGCCTTTTTCATATTGCGGCAAGCCGGGGTTGAAGTCGGTACCATTTTTGCCTGCAGAGCGTGCAAATGCCTTACCTAAGTTTGTTTGACGGAAGTCGGCGTTGTCGGGGGTTTCAGAGGGGCTGTCGCTACCGTAACTACCGCTCAAGCTGACATTGGATGCGCTATAACTGCTTTGGTTTTGAATATTTTCAAAAGTAAGACGTTTGGCAGTTAATTCATTTTGCTCCTTCGGCGCGGTAGAGGTAATGGCTCCGCCTTTTAGGTGGATGCTGTCGGCCTCGATGTGGTAGCCGCCTTCTCCTGCAAAAAGTCCGGATTGGATAGCCGCACTGTCACTGCTGCCTGAAGCTTTGCTTTGGTTGAAGTTGCCCGAAGCCTCCCAGGCGGTGCCCAAGGAAACTTGTACACGTACGCCGGCGCCGGTTTGTTTGTTGTCCTGTTCGGTATGGTCTTGAACACTTTCGATGTTCAGACGGCCTTTTACATCGGCATCAATGCGGCCGGCAGTGGCTGCAGCCCCTTTGAGAGTGGTATCACCTTTGCTTGCCAATTCGATTTTATTAGCTTGGAGGGTCGTGTGATCGTGTGTTTGGGCAAGATAATGGTTTTTACCTTTGCTGCCACCCACTTCGCCATAAGCATAAACACCGGTTTGCGCGCCTACGGAGACGCCTGCACCCACTGATGCACCAAGGCTGCTATTTTTTCCATCGGCGGATTGGGAAGATTGGCCAGATTCGAGTATCAAATCTTTGGCTGAATCTAAGCGGAGGGTTTCAGCCGCTTGTGCTTGGGTGTTTTGAAGGTGGATGTTACCTTCGGTAGAACGGATATTGAGGTTACCACCGGCATTCAAAACATTGGCTTGGCTATGGTTTTGGCTTTGGTCTTGGCTGCTGTTGGCAGTTTTAAAGCCGAAACCTACTTCTGCTTTGGCTAATGCACCGCCGCTGGTAGCGGTATTGTAGGTAGAATAAGCTTGTGCACCTGCAGCCAGTGTTTGCAGCGCCTGCGTGCGGTCGTCTGCTTTACTCTTCACCGCGCCTTCGGCAGCGTTTACCAGGTCGATCAGTGGAGAAGATACCTTGGCAAAGGTGCCAATTTTAACGTCGCGCTCGGATTGGTGGCTGTTGTTGCGATTGTGGTCAGCCAGAATCTCAACGCTTTTTGCTGTAATATTGATGTCTTTGGCGGCCACCACATTGGCAACCTGTTGGGTATAGTTGCCACCAGCCTGTATATTGACGTTGCCGCCCAAGCTCCCAACTTGGGATTTAATCTGTTCAACTTGATTACTGTTACTATCTTTCCGGTTTTTCATCCACCCGGCAAAGTGTTCGGTATCGGAAATTACCGCAGTGCCGATGCCGCTGGTGATTTGACGTTCTGATTGGGTTTGATTGTTTTGGCTGGAACGGATATTGATATTGCGGCCGGCAGACAAGGTAACATCATCTTGCGCGGCAATGCTGCTACCGAAGATGTTGATATCCGCTTTTTTCGCTTGCAATGTGGCGATGCCACCCGCGGACAATTGTGTGCCGGTAGCTTTATCGAGATTGCCTTGTGCATTGCTACGGTCATTAAACGTCCCCGCCGGAATCAATTCTCGGTTATCTATGCTGAAACCGCTGCGCTTACGGGAACCGTGTTGATCGGCGGTGTTGCGGGCAACATCCAACGTTATACTTTCTGTTGCCGAAAGCAGGATATCGCGTTCGGCAGCCAGTTTTGTCCCTTCACTTCTGATACTGCCGCCGTCGGCAACAATGTTTAGGTTGCCTTGCGCAGAAACGGCCGTTACCACTGCTTGCGTATCTTCTTGATGACGATTTTCCGTAGTTTTTTGGCGACCACCGTTGATGACGATAGGAGTAAAAGCTGCTGTGGATGCCTTTGCTCCGGCATCGGCGCGTTGCAAGGCCTTACCCACTATGCTATTGCTGTAGCCACTGCCTTGCATATTGCGTTTGTAATTAGCTTTGGCAGCATCAATGGGATTCAGGGTTATGCCCATGGATAGACCTGATTGTTTTTGTTCGATATCGTTGTTGTTATTTGTTTCCGTGTACCCTGCATTTAAAGCAACATCACGTCCCTGTAGGTGCATATCGCCACCTGATGCCAGTATCGCAGCTTTGGTGTTTAGGGTTCGTTCGGCAACAACTACGGTATTACCTTGTTTACTACCGACTTGGGAGTTTGTCAGGGTGGTTGCAGTTTGGTCTTGGTTGGATTTTGTGGAAGCTTTAGTGTATCCGACACTTAAAACACCGTCGCGGAAGCCTCCGCTCAGACCCGATTTTTTATATTCGTGTGTTTCAGCATCAAAATAGCGATTGGAAGCTGCTTCTAGCTGGATGTCCCTACCTGCTTTTAAGACAGTGCCCTTATCAGAAATAAGGTTGCTGCCGCGTACATTGATATCCTGCCCGGCTGCAACAATCATTTTGCCGCCGCCGATGTTGCTGCCGACTGCTTCATCATGACTGAAGCGGTAGCGGTCGTGTGTTTTGGTACTGGAAAGGATGCCTTTGCTTTTCCCGCTTACCGAGGTATCCAGTTCGGTTATTTGGCGTCCTTCGCTGATAGTGACATCACGTCCTGCGGCAAGGACGGTTTTGCCTTCTTCGGCCTCCAGTTCGCCTTGGCGGATTTTTAAGTTGTTACCGGCTCTAAGCAGTGCGCCGTTTTGCATGCGGATACTGCTGCCGACTTCGGTACTTTGGCGGACATGGCGATGGTTCTCGTCATCTAATGCACCATAGGCTTCGCGATGTTCGGTATGGATGGTGCCGAGGTTGAGATTATTGCCGGCGGTAATTTGGGTAGTGCCGCCTTTAACTTGGTTAGAGACGGTGGCCGCATTGAGGTTGATATCGTTGCCGGCATGCAGGGATAGGATGCCGTCTGAAGCTCTGTTATCTACTTGCTCAGTATAGCTTCCGACCACGTTAATGCCGGCCATACGGTCGATGGCGGTATTGCCGTTACGTTCATTACCGGAAGTTTGGGTTGTACCGTTAAGGTTGATATTTTGCGCTTGGGCAGTCAGCAGTCTGCCTGCTTGTACCTGCCCGCCGTCGATATTGATACTTTTTTCAGCTTTTAAGCCGATTTGGTCGGCTTGAATGTTGCCGTTGCTGTTAATATTCCGTGCCTGGATGAGTACGGCCTGCCGCCCCGCAATGGTACCGCTGTTAGTCAGGTTGCCGTTTTGCAGTTTAAGTAAGACTTGTTCGGCACTAATCAGGCCACCGGAGGTATTGAGATCACCTTTGCGCGCCAGGGCATAGACTTTAGGAACCAGTACGGTTTGAGTCGAACCGTCAGACAGTGTGACGGTTTGATTTTCCATCCAAACGATATCTGAAGTTAAGCGGGCAACTTGCTCTGAACTCAAGGCGATACCTGGGGTGAGACCGAATGTTTTGGCAGCAGTAAGGCCGTTGTCCATCAGAGCTTTGAATTGTTCTTCATCACTCCTGTAGCCGTCGAGTCGGCGGTAGCCTGTTAACTGGTGGATTTGTTCATTAACAAGTTTTTGTTCGTAGTAGCCGTCGCCTAGCCGTTTGTGTAGATGATTGGCGTCCAATTCCAGTTGTTGCAACATGTAGTCGCTGCCCAACCAGCGGCGGTAGTCTGCAAATTGAGGATCGGTTTCAATCAACCAGCCTTTATTGTCAGGATGGGTGGTATAGAGGCTGCTGTTAGGCAGAGTAACAGTAGCGTTATTTAACGAGACCACATTACCGGTATGGATGCGCTGACCATTGACGGCTGCTGTGGATACTCCGTCAATCAGTTTGATTGCAGATGCAGCGGGTTGAAAGGAAGGGGAGGCGGCATTCTGTTGGATGACGGATACAGGCGTGTCGAAGTCGTGGGTAAATAGTTGGGTATCATGGTAAGGAGTATGGTTTCTTTCAGTACGGCGTTGTCTTTTTCTGCCGCTGTACCATCCTTTTTTTGTAACTGAATCCCACTGTGTGCCGACAGCATCTGTGCGACCTTTGCCTGTTGTACTTTGATTGGTAATTTCTTTCTGGTTTAAATCATCAGTGATAATACGCCCGCCCACTACAATCCGGCTGTCTTTGTTCAGCCAATTTTGACCTGAGGCAGTCAAATTACCGCCCACAGTAATGTGTGCCGGCCGGTTTTCGATGATGCGTTCTTTATAAGTCTCGATGTGGTAGTCTCGGACATGCCATTGGTTGGCCTCAATACGAGAACCATTTTTTAAATGGAACGTAGCAGTAGTTTGGTCTTTTTGTCCTTGCGAGTTGTCGAATAAACCGTCTTTTCCTGCCTGATAGTAGGTATTTTGCCCCAGTACGGTGTAGTCACGAACTTGCTTTTCTGCTTTGGCTAAGTATGTCTCTGTTTTAAAGTGATTATTGATATTCTGCATATTCCGAACAGACATCAATGCATCACCTTGTACTTCCAAACCGGCACTGCCATTAACAAAGGTATCGGCCATGCCTGCCGCATGATGTTGTTCATCCAGTCGATTACCTACGGCAAAAATACCTTCGCTGGATAGTAGGGCACCTTCTTGGTTATGAATCTCTTTCGCTCCAATATCCAAACGTTTCCTTGCAGCTATTGCCCCCGCTTTGGTACTGCCTTCCGTCGTTTCTTCCCGGTTAAGCAGTATTTGCGCGTCCAGGGCAATATGGTTGCCATAGATTTTGCCTGTCCCGGTGTTGGTCAGGGTTTGACCTGCACCGATGTGGGTCAAACCGTCGCTGTTGATCAAGCCCCTGTTGTCTACATGCTGTTCGGATGTGATGTCCGTTTGTTCTCCGCCAATAATTTTGCCTGTAACTTGGTTATCTATATTGCCGGCATTGAGTTTGAGCGTATGGCCTGCTTGTAGGGTATGGGTATTTTTCAGACGGCCTTTTATGCTTAGATTTAATTGTTTGCCTGCAGTGAGGTCGCGCTCTACGACGAAATCGTCCGCCAAAGCAATATCCAGTTTGTTACCGGCTGTTAATGTGCCATTGTTGGCGAGTGATTTGGCTTGTAGCGATACATTACCGGCAGATTGAATCGTGCCGTCCGCATTGTTTAACGCCAAAGTGTTTTGATTTTTATCGTGAATAGACAACTGCCGGTTGGTGGCAATTTCACCATGTTGGTTGTATAGGCCGTCTGAAACAGCTAATTGTGCTTGGTTTGCAGATAGTAGTTTGCCGTTTTGGTTGTCTACATTTCGACTATCGATAGTCAGTTGTTCGGTAGCAGTAATATGGCCGCTTTGGTTAGTCAGTTGCTGACTTTGGATGTTAACCGTTTCAGCCTCTATATGTCCGTGCGTATTATCTAGAGCCTGACCTTCGGTATTCAGTCGTGCAACAGAAACTTTTCCTGTATTGCGAAGATTATTCTTGGTGGTAACGGTTCCACTATCGGCAAGAATGTTACCTGCATTATGTAAACCGGCGGTATCAAGCTGTAAATGTGCAGCTCGAATATTGCCTTTTTTATCATTGCTCAAGCGGCCCGAATGAATGAGTGTCAGATTGTTGGCGGCAATTTCTCCGGCATTATGCAGTTCACGGTTGTCAATCTTGCCGGTTAGAGTTAATAAGTGACCGCTGTTTTTAGCAGTTTGAGTGTTAACAGCCAGATCGTGTGCCTGGAGTTTGCCTTTTACCGTATTGTTAAATGAATCGCCTGATACTCGTAGTTTAGCCGCATTCAGACTACCCGAATTTTCCAAACCGTTTTGGGCGGCAATGTCAATTTGCCCACCTGCATTGATTGATCCTGCATTGTCAAATGCTCCTGTTGTTTGAATGCGTCCTACGGCGTAGTTTTTTGCAGGTGCTGTAGGTGAAACGGGATTGTTTGAACCAGGCTTAGATACCGAGACAGTGCTGCTGCCTGAACCTGTTGCAGTACTCGGAATCTGTGGTATGACTGATGGATTGGGATTCAAACCGGTCTGTGGAACGTCACTTACACCAATCTTGCCACTGTTATCGAATTTGCCGGCAGATACCAAATCCAATGCTTGTGAACCTGTTTGAGTAATATTACCTGTGTTATCCAAACCACCTGTTGACATATCTAAGCGGGCAGCCTGGATCGTACCGTTGTTTTGGTTTTTCAGACGGCCTAAATTACGGACAGTCAATTGACCTGAGGATAAGACCGTACCTGAATTGTCCAGCGTCTGGCTGTGAATATTGGCATCATCCTGTGAGGCAACCGTACCGCTATTATGAACATTGCGGGCATGAAGTGAAACCGCATGATTTTCTCCCGTCGCTGCAATCATGCCCGTGTTGACCAGTTTACCCTCAGCATTCACTGCCACATTGCCGGCTGAGGCAAACCATTGCCCCTGATTGCGCACGGATGCATCACGATCAGTGCTGATCAGGGTGATCTTACCGGCATACATACCGCCCAATGCCCCTGTATCGATGGCATACAGTGAGTTGTCGGAATTTATATTCGTAGCAGGGGAGTGTGAAGACCGGATAGAGCCATCAGCTGAGACATCATTTTTCCCTGCCGACACACGCACATCTTTACCCCACACAGGCCCATCAATCTTAACCGCATGGCTCAATATCTGCGTGAAATCGGTATCACGGGCATCCAAACCTTGTCCCGTGATCGCAACATGACCCGAACGAACCTGAAAGCCTGTTAATGCGCCTATTTGATATTGTGGCTCACCTGTCGTCAAAGTGGCACGGGAAGCATTGATAAAACCACCACCATTGACTGCAATCCCTGCCGGATTGGCAATAACGACTTCTGCACGTCGTCCGCCCACTTCAATATAGCCATTCAGTTGTGAAGAATGGCTGCTGTTGATTTGGTTTACAACCACACGTGCTTCGCCCCTTGCCAACCAAGGATTGCCTTGAATCCAACCGCCTAGCTGTGTTTGGGTGTTGCTGCGGCTGTTGTTTAAAATCGCCCCGCGATTACCCACATCAAACTGGGCATATTGATTAACAGAAACCCCTGCCGAAGTAGGGGTTTGAATATTGACTTGCGGTATGCCGTTACCTGTTTGCAGGATGGTAGGCTGTTGCTGTGCAGGTGCGGATTTGTCGGCAACGATACCTTGGGCATTAGCAGAAGAAGAAGTCAGGATAAGGGCAGAACCGAGCAGTAATGAAAGGGAGAATGAGATAACAGAGATAGAATGGATAAAACCCGCAAAGCCCGCAATATCATTTGGCAACATACCTACAGCTTGGGTGTCGGCTGTGTTTTTGTCCTCGCGTTTGGCATTTTCAGCAACGGCTATCATGCAGTTTCGATGTTTGTTAAATACAACTTTGTACAGGGTGCGGTTCATAGTAAGGGCTTTCTTAATAATATTTTTATAATCGTAAATTAGATTAATTTTTAGAGGCTGACGTAGATTAGCAGTTATGCCAGGCTACGAAAATAAAGATAACCAATTGTAAATTAAACAATAGAGTTCAAAAGAAACTGCTTGAATTTTTCGTACTCCAAGCTACCGCCCGTTCCGCTGCCGATATTTTGGGTATGGCGCTGCGGTCAATTTCCGTTCCCACTTCGGCGAGTTGGCGCATAATAGAACGCTCGCGCACGATTTCGGCATAGCGCCGGATGTTGGCGGCAGACGGAGTATTTTGCGCCAGGGAAATCAGATATTCGAATCCCCACGCTGCTTCCAGCTCTTCGTTCCGCTGCAAATCTTCCTGAACCGTGATGACATCGGCAGGACGGCTCTCATTGATCAGTTTGGCAATGGATCGGAAAATCAGGCGGTGTTCATGCCGGTAAAAATCCTCTCCCGAAACCACATCGGCAATCCTGTCCCATGCCGGATTTTCCAGCATCAAACCGCCCAAAACAGACTGCTCCGCCTCCATTGAGTGCGGCGGAAGCGACAATGAGCCGATTCCTCCGTCTTCAGACGGCATGGCTGTGTAATCGTTCATGGTACATCCGCCAAAATTGCAATCTTCTATTGTAGCGTAAAGCAGGTTCAATTGGTTTCCGTACCGCAAAACAGGTAGGATACGCGGGCTGCCGGGTTAAATACCTTCCTCAACCATCACAGTTAACATAGGAAATAATCTGGCAATCTGAGAATCGGCTATCCACCTGTTTGTCCCTTCAGTCCTAAGCATACCTGAATCTTTAACCCAAATTGTTCCATCCTTGTCCTTAAAACGTGTGCCATTAGAAATCTTTTCCCATTCGGTTAAACCGACTTTTGCATTTTTGTTTTCAGGATTTTTGACCCCATTATCTTTAGCCGCATCTTCAAATCCCCAACGTTCCTCTACGGCTTTTTTCAGAATATTCAGCCTATGGGCTTTAGTCACGTTCTGACCTTTTGCAATGAGCGAAGCGATATATGCTTCCGCCCTGACCCGTATCGTTCCGGCTTCCAAATCAGTCATTCCGGCAAAAAGTTCCGATTGATTTTCAAGAGGGATGTCTTTCGACCCTATTTTATGTAGGATTGAGAATGTAAAACCTACAATTTTTCGTCCTTCTTTATGCTGCTCGTAGGTAATGGAAATATCCGTTTTATCATTGATCTGCTTGACGGCGAAATCCAAAACCTTACGTTTGAACAGCTCCATTTTTTGATACTCGTCAGGCATCACACCCAAACGTTCACGCAACTCCATTGTACTGAACATCGGTGTCTTACCGGCTGCACGCCATGAAATAATAATTTCGTAGAGCCGCACCGCGTATTTACTGCTCAACGATGAGACCTGATCAAGCTCGTAGCTTGTGAAGTTTTTTTCTAGCATCGTAATCAAAGGGGCAACATTTGGTGCAAAAACTAACTCTACCGTTGCCTGTTGTTCAATATAGGCGACCTGAGATACCCACCTTGTCCGTACTACCTTTTCCCCTTTTGGTGTTTTCTCGATAAAACTGAATTGGCGTTCAAAAAGGTTGTTACAGGCATCTTTCAAAGCCTTATACGCCGTATTGCGGTTGGTATGGAAATTATTCATGTAACTGCTGGCTGTAATGGTCAACCTGTCGTTTGCGGTAATCCCCTTTCCCGTAGTCCTAGCCTCAATAATGGACAACAGTATTAACCTCTGCTCCACCAGTTCAAGATTGTAGCTGGCATTGATTAACGCATTGTCTTTAACAACAAGGTTTTTAACAGCCATAACAGATGGTTCCGCTAAATAAAAACAATATGCTACCTTTGTATGATTAGGGTGTCAAATGATCGGTTGATTCTTGAACCTTATGCACGCTAAAAGGTGTGATATACCTGCAAAACGGTGTGCCACTTCCCGACAGACGGTGCTGCATTGCACGGTAAACGGTGTCAAATAAAACGACAAAAGGTATGATATTGCCCGATAAACGGTGTGATATATCCTGATTTACAACAGCAATATCTTTGAAATCCAATATATTCTTTTGAAATATACAGACCGAAAAGAGAAAGTGGTTAAAAGACTAAAATGAAAAACTCACTCTATTTTTTTGTTATTCAAGGGTTAAACCCAAGACTGTTGCACGCCAAACGGTGTTATATAAGTTTTTAAAGGGCAGTACATAAAGCATCATCCTGATTTAGAAAGGAACGAATGTCCAAGCGACGGGTTTCAACCGGTAAGGAATTTTGCACACCAAAAGGTGTTATATTGAGGGTGTTTATACAGAATTTATTATAAAAATATATATATATCAATATATTAAAATAGCAGCATAAGTGAATTTTTTAAGCACGAAAAACGGTGTTATATCTTTGGCTGAAATCACATTTGCAAGACAATCAATCCGGAACCTTACATTAAAAGGCACACTGCTATGTGTGCTGCCCTTATTTTTGAGGACATTCATTAACGCCTTCTTCTTACCAGTACTTGGACACTCGTCCTACGTGTTAACGGCCCACCACACCTACAGGTAGGGTTCCAGCTAACAAAAGTTTTTGATGAAATTTAGCACATCGTATGGTGTGATATTGAAGGCAGTATTGACGATTATTTAGAATAAAATCTATATACATCAATTAATTAAATTAATAACTAGGGGGAAATTTTTCAAACACGATAAATGGTGTTATATCAATGTCAGATATGTTGTTCACAGCTTGTTTTACACGAAAACAGGTGTGATATGTCTATTTTCCCATCTGTTTAGTCTTGCACGCTAAAAGGTGCGATATACCTGCAAAACGGTGTGCTATTTCCTGATAGACGGTGCTGAATTGCACGACAAACGGTGTCAAATAAAACGACAAACGGTGTGATATTGCCCGATAAACGGTGTGATATATACCATGATGGCGAGATAAATCCATTTAAATACAGAACACTAGACAAATAAAAAGACTGCTAAAAAAGAGAAAAGGTATTAAAAGACTAAAATTAAAAAATAACCCTATTCTTTATTTTTTAATATAGGCAAACGAAAAGGAATCATGTATTTCATGATTCCTTCTTAAATCCTGTATCAACCTAATATCAAAACACAGCCATATTTTTTATCCGGCAGTTGCGCAAAGAGGCAGTCATATTCTTTTTTCAGTTCAGGGATATTTTTGACAATTCTGCCAATTTTATCGAATTCAATCAGTAGGATTTGACGGACAGTTTCTGCGTATCTTGAATCGGTCTGCCTTTCCATCAGCGGTACGAGGTAGGTAAGCAGATTGTGAAGGTAATCGGTCAGCCTGTGGTCGGGTAGAGCGGTTGTCAGACTTCCTTTTCTGCGGTGGTAAATAAAAAAGGGAATGTCAACCTCCAAGACTTTTCCGCCTGCAAGCAGAAATTCAGAGATGAAAACCATATCTTCCCCAAAACGCATACCGTTGCGATAGGTAACGCCCGTAGCGACAAGGTGGCGACGGTCAATCATAAAGCACATATTGTGTAGAGGCCAGTGATGAGGCAGACTCTGCATCAATATCCCCTGCATAGATGAGATTTTCCCATTGTGCTGTTCTTTAAATTGAAAAACGGGCTTACACCTCAACATATTTTTCCCCTCTTCATAAGGAGGACGGAGATATACGCCTTTAATCGCTTGAAGTCCGTTATCTTGAGCAAGTCTTGCCCACAAACCGAAATCTATGGGGTAAAGTTCGTCATCGGGGTCTAAGAACATAATGAAATCCCCCGTTGCAAGTTTTAATCCGGCATTGCGTGCCGCCGCCACGCCCCTGTTTTGGCTGCTGACAACGGTAATAAAGGGATATTGGTGCATATATTTCGCCAGAATTTCCGCACTGCCATCTGTCGAACCGTCATCTATCAAAATAATTTCTTTGCGTACCGTTTGAAGCAATATGCTTTCAAGCGCGCGGGGGATATAGGGTGCAACATTATAGACGGGCAGGATGAAGCTGATACTGGGTAGATTATCGGAGGTTGCTTTATCGTTGGAGTACATCTGAATCCTTAATTTGTTGTAAAAGGCGAAGTATGCAGATGGGCAACTTTAGGATATGGTCTGCATACAAAATCCAAAATGCCGCACCTGTCTGCAAGTGCGGCATTTTTACTATAGGCTGTGTTCCAATAGGTATTGATGGCGGAAGATCACCATTGATAGCCGACAGCCGCTCCAAATAACGGTTTTTTGGTATTGTTGCCGGAGAAATTGAACGAAGCACCTGCCTTCAGGATTACTTTACCGTTATCTGAGAGGCTGGAGTAACCGATTGCAAGAGCCTGTTCGCCGTTGTAGTGTGCCGTAGAAGCGGATACCATCGAGTGTCCCGCATAAGTCGGTTGAGGAAGGAGTGCGATCGCTCCTGCTTTGGCGATACCGCCGTTCATTGATTTATCCAACTTGTCGACTTTTTGCTCTATAGAGGAAATCCGTTCAGAGGACATATTGTCGATTTTCTCTTTCAATTTGTCGGAAAGGGTTAGAGTTAGTCTTGAAGTTTCCTCTGAATATTCAATTTTAACGTCTGATCCAGACTCATTGAATTTACCAGGTAAATCTTGAATAAATTCCCCAAGCTTTTTCTCAATCTTTTCAGGTACGTCGAGATACAGTTGATACAGTTGATCTCCGGTAACCGCATCAGTCGATCCCGAATAAAGGCCACCCCTTGAAATGTTGGTAATCAGGGTCTCATTGCCGTCATAGCCGATGGTAACGTCCCCATATGTAATAACGTTATCCGGATCGTATGTATCTACAACTGTTTTTTTATTGTCATCATCTATTGGGTTTTCTATCATCAGCTTTCTGATCGACGTTGCCCCATTGCCGTCAGCCTGAGCGTATGGCACGGCGGATATGCCGATTCCTGTGGCTGCTGCTGTGAGGATGAGTTTGGATATTGCCGTATGTTTTTTGTCGGTGCGGGTCATAATTGTATCGATTAGAGTAAAGTTAACGTAATCCTCCGATTATATATTCAGACCCTTACTCTGTAAATAATACGTTGTATTATTTTATCCATTTTTTTTTTTTCAATGATTTATGTTGGTCATTGTATAGTGGGTTAACAAAAATCAGGACAAGGCGAGGCAACGCCGTACCGGTTTTTGTTAATCCACTATATATTTGTACGTTGTGGGGCCGCCTTTTGTGCACGGGTATGAGAATGCCGTCTGAAAAAGGTTTCAGACGGCATTGTGTGTTTAGGGTTTATTTCTTCATCGCTTCGCTCATTGCCTTGATGTTGTGGCGGTACATTCCGATGTAGGTGTCGGCGGGCGCGTTGCCGAGTGCGTCGGAATACAGTTTGCCGCTGACGTTGACGCCGGTCTCTTTGGCGATGCGGTCAACCATGCGGGTGTCTTTGATATTTTCGGTAAATACGGCTTTGATGCCTTCGCGTTTGATTTGGCGGATGATGGCGGCGACTTGTTTGGCCGAAGGCTCGGCTTCGCTGCTCACGCCTTGCGGGGCGATGAACTCGATATGGTAACGTTTGCCCATATAGGAAAAGGCATCGTGCCCGGTCAGGACTTTGCGTTTGGCGGCAGGGACGGCATTAAATGCGGCTTGTGCGTCGCTGTGCAGTTTTTTGAGCTGCATTTGGTAGTTGCCCAAGCGTTGTTGATAATAAACTTTGCCTTCGGGGTCGGCCTTTATCAGGGCTTCGGCGACGTTTTGGGCATAGGCGGACATAAGGACGGGGTCGTTCCAGACGTGGGGGTCATATTCGCCGTGGTCGTGGTGGTGTCCTTCGTGGTCATGGTCGTGGTCATGATCGTGGTCGTGATGGTGTCCGCCTTCTTCTTCTTCGGCTTTGAGGGGTTGGATGCCTTTGGTCGCTTCGGCATAGGATACTTTGCTCTGTTTGACGGCACGTTGTACATCGGCGGCTTCAAGTCCTAAGCCGTTGAGCAGGACGAGTTTTGCACTGCGGATTTTTTTAATGTCGCCGCTGGTCATATGATAGGCGTGCGTATCTTGGTTGGCTCCGACCAAACTTTGTATGGATACGCGCTCTCCGCCGATTTGTTTGGCAACGTCGCCCAAAATGCTGAAGCTGGTTACGACGGGCAGGGGGGCGGCAGTTGCGGCGGTGGTTAGCAATGCGGCAATAAGGGTAAGTTTGAGGTGTTTCATAACTGTTCTCCTGTGATATAACGTAACATCTGTTATGGTAAAACAAGCCGCCTGTTTGTTCAAGCGGCTTGCGGGGTCAGGTGGTGTGGTGGCGGTGGTTTTTGAGCCATTTGGTCAGAATGCCGCCTTCTTTGCCGAGTATGACGGAAAAGAGATAAAGGATGCTGCAACAGAGGATGATGGCGGGTCCGGATGGGATTTCGATGTGGTAGGAAATGAGCAGCCCGGTCAAACCGCAAAAGAGGGCGATGAGGACGGACAACAGAATGAGCGTCCCCATATTTCTTGCCCATAGGCGGGCGGTAATGGCGGGCAGCATCATCAATCCGACCGACATCAGGGTGCCGAGGGCTTGGAAGCCGGATACGAGGTTCATGACGACCAGGACGAGAAAGAGGACGTGCCAAAGCCCGCCTTTGCCGTTGACGGATTTGAGGAACAGGGGATCTATGCTTTCCAGTACGAGGGGGCGGTAGATGACGGCAAGGGTAATGAGCGTGAGGCCGGAGACGGCGGCGATGAGTTGCAGGGCGGGAATATCGACGGCAAGCACAGAGCCGAAAAGAAGGTGGAGCAAATCGACGCT
This sequence comes from Neisseria lactamica, assembly GCF_901482445.1. NCBI lineage: Bacteria > Pseudomonadati > Pseudomonadota > Betaproteobacteria > Neisseriales > Neisseriaceae > Neisseria > Neisseria lactamica. The sequence goes on from NZ_LR590477.1 coordinate 22,444, forward strand.
GCTGCCGTTTTTGCTGATGAGGATTACGCCGATGGCGAGGCTGCTGAGATAAAAGGCGGCAAAGTTGGCATCTTCTTTCAGGGTGGTAAAGCGGCTGACAAGTCCGGCAAGCAGCGCCATCAGCATACCGGCGGCAAACCCGCCCGCACCCATAGCGGGCAGGCTCAAGCCGGCAAATATGTAGCCGACGGCGGCTCCGGGCAAGACGGCGTGGCTGAGTGCGTCGCCGATCAGGCTCATCCGCCGCATAACGAGGAATACGCCGACGGGTGCGGCACTGAGGGACAGGCAGAAGACGGATGCGAAGGCGTAGCGCATAAAGTCGAATTCTGCAAAGGGTGTGATAAGCAGGTCGTAGGGGTTCATAGTGTTTGGCACGGGGACATGGTTTCAGACGGCATTTATGAGGCGCACCATTCGGGGCTTTCCTGTTTCTGCATCTTGGCGTTGGCCTGGGTGAGGTAAGGTTCTGCCAACACGGTTTCGGTTGCACCTGCCGCAATTTTTTCACGTGCAAGCAGCATAGTGTTAGGAAAGTAGGCACGGACTTGTTCGTAATCGTGCAAAACGGCAATGATAGCGTGTCCGCCGTAATGGCATTTTTGCAACACGTCGAGAAGCTCGTAGGTTGTCCGTGCATCAACGGCATTGAAAGGTTCGTCCAAAAGCAGGAATTTGGCATTTTGAACCAGCATTCGGGCAAAAAGGACACGCTGGAATTGTCCGTTTGAGAGGTGGGCGATTTGGCGGCGGGCAAACTGCCGCATTCCTACACGCTCCAAGGCTTCGTGGACGCGTTGTTTTTGAGCGGTATTTATCCCTTTGAAAAAGCCGATTTCATACCACAGCCCCATTGCCGCCAAGTCGAAAACAGTCATAGGTTGGGAGCGGTCGATGTCGGACTGCTGGGGAAGGTAGGCAATGTTCTGACGGGTCAATCCGTCCAGCCGGATGCTGCCCGTGTCGATAGGCTGCAATCCCATTAAGGATTTGAGAAAGGTAGATTTCCCTGCGCCGTTCGGTCCGAAAACCGCCCACATACTGTGTTCTTCAAAAGTAATGTCAACGTGGTGTACGGCAGGACGGCGGCGGTAGCTGACCGTCAGGTTTTCAACGATGATGCTCATACCGATACCGCCCAAAGGTAAACACCCCATAAAAGGGATACGGCAATCAGGGCAAGGATGAGGCGGAAGGTCAATCCTGATAGTAAAAGGGAAGGTGTCATGATGATTTGCGGTTTTGAAAGAGAAGTTGGCAAAGCGGTTATCATTATATGGCAGATATGATACTGTATAACGTTTGGTCTGTAAATTCTGCTTGAATAGGCGGGAGTGATTGTTAAGCAGGGGAGGCGGATTGGAAATATCGTTGTCTTGTTGATATTGCGGCGATAAAAAAATGCCGTCTGAAGGTTCAGACGGCATTGGGGGAAATCGTTTGAATCAACCTTTGCGTGCAGGCAGTTTTTCTTTAATGCGTGCAGCTTTGCCGGTCAGGCCGCGCAGGTAGTAAAGTTTGGCACGGCGGACATCGCCACGGCGTTTGACTTCGATTTTCTCAACGGTAGGGGAGTACAGTTGGAAAGTACGTTCCACACCTTCGCCGCTGGAAATTTTACGGACGATGAAGTTGCTGTTCAGACCACGGTTGCGGCGGGCGATAACCACGCCTTCGTAGGCTTGCAGACGGCTGCGCGTACCCTCTACGACGCGTACGGATACGACTACGGTGTCGCCCGGTGCGAATTCGGGGATGTCTTTGTTCAGACGGGCAATTTCTTCTTGCTCCAATTGTTGGATCAGGTTCATTGTTTTTCCTAAATTATGATTGGATTTCCCGTTGCTCTTGCAGGATTCTTTTCAAGAGGCGGGATTCCTTTGGGATTAAATCGCGCTTTTCCAATAAGTCGGGTCTGCGCTCCAAGGTGCGGCGAAGCGATTGTTCCAACCGCCATTCCGCAATCAAGTTATGATTGCCCGAACGGAGTACTTCCGGGACAGCCATACCTTGAAATTCTAAGGGTTTGGTGTAGTGGGGGCAATCCAGGATACCGTTTGAGAACGAATCCTGTTCGGCAGACTGTATGTCGCCCAATACGCCGGGTACCAGCCTCAATACTGCATCCATCAGCATCATGGCGGGAAGCTCTCCGCCGGAAACGACAAAGTCCCCGATGCTGATTTCTTCATCGACACTGCTTTGCAGCAGTCTTTCGTCTATGCCCTCGTACCGTCCGCACAGCAAAATCAAGTGCGGGAGTTTTGCCAGTTCTGCCGCTTTCTGATGTGTCAGCGGTTTCCCTTGCGGGCTGAGGCAGATAACTTTTGCAGTGTGGGAGGATTGTGCCTTGGCATATTTTATCGCCGCATCAAGCGGCGGAGCCGCCATAATCATTCCCGGCCCGCCGCCGAACGGGCGGTCGTCGATATAGCCCAGCCTGTTGTCGGCAAACGCTCGGGGATTAACCGGTTCGAACTGCCAAATCCCCTGTTTGTTTGCACGCCCCGTTACGCCGTAGCGGGTAATGCTGTCGAACATTTCCGGGAAAATGGTAATCGCCTGGATAAGCATCAGTAGTCCAAACCCCAATCGGCAATAATGGTTTTACTGCCGGCATCGACGGTTTCGACGTATTGGGATACGAACGGAATCAGGATTTGCCCGTATTCCCCGTCAACCACCAATACATCGTTTGCACCGGTTTCCATCAGGCTGCTGACTTTGCCCAGTACGGTATTGTCTTTGTCGGTGACGGTCATCCCCACCAAGTCTGCCCAGTAGTATTCCCCTTCTTCCGTCGGTGCGAAGGCTTCTCGGGGGATTTCGATGGTGTAACCGCGCAATGAGAATGCCGAATCGCGGTCGTTTATCCCTTCAAATTTGACTTGGAGTTCGCCGTTGGCAACCTTCCCTCCTTCAAGGGAGACGGCAACGGTTTTTCCGTCTTTGACCAATTGCCACTCGGGGTAATCCAAAAGGCTGTCGGCATATTCGGTATCGGCGGCAATTTTCAGCCAGCCCTTTATGCCGAATACGCCTTTGATGTAGCCCATAGCTACCCGGTTTTGAGCGTCTGCCATAGCGGGAGGGGGATTAGGCGGCTTTTTGTTCTTTAACCAGTTTTGCAACGGCGTCGCTGATTTGTGCGCCTTGTGCAATCCAGTGGTTCAGGCGGTCGGCGTTGAGGCGGACGCGCTCTTGTTTTTCATTGGCTACGGGGTTGTAGAAGCCTACTCGCTCGATAAAGCGGCCGTCGCGGCGGTTGCGCGAATCGGTAACGATAACGTTGTAGAAGGGGCGGTGTTTCGAGCCGCCGCGTGCCAAGCGGATAACTACCATTTTGGGTCCTTTTGAAAAAAATCGGATATATGGAAACTGTCGATTTTAGGTTATTTTGCGGCCGGTGTGCAAGTTTTTATTTGTTTTTGCTGTTGTTTTGTCTGCCGTGAGGTCTAGGTATGCGCGGTACAGGTTTTTTTCGGTATCTGATTCTTTTAGGGTAAATCCTGATTTTTCAGCAAGTTTGACCATAGGGGTGTTGGTTTTGAGGATGTCGGCGCTGATGGCGGGGTAGCCTTGTTGTGCTGCGGTACGGATGACGAGTTCCATCATTTTTTGTGCCAGCCCGCTGCCGCGCATATGTTCCGCCAGTGCGATGGCGAACTCGCATTCGTTGCGGTTCAGGCGGCTGTGGCGGGCGACGGCGACGATGTTGCCGCCGGCATCCCTTGCCGCCCACGCGGCTTCACAGTAGTAATCGAGGTTGCATAGGCGCGCCAATGTGGCTGCGGGCAGTTCGTTGGTACGGGTTATGAAGCGCGTGTACCGGGCTTCGGGGTCGAGGTTGCGGACGAATTGTTGTTTGGCTTCGGCATCTTCGGGAAGCAGGGGGGCGATGGTGACGGTTGTGCCGTTTTTCAGGGACAGGGTTTTCGGGTGTGCCGCCGGGTAGGGTGCGAGTACGCCGGGTGTTTTTTTATCGGCTGCGGGTTTGCTGCCGAGCAGTTCGGCGGCGGCTTCGCTTGTGTGCCGGAGAAACTCGGAGGCTGCTGGGTTTTTGTGTTTCAGGTATGCGGCGGCACTGTGCATTTTTGCGGCGGCGTGTCCGAGGGTTTGTGCGGTTTTGCCGGCGGTTTTGCGCCCGGATGCGTTGTGTGTTTCGGGTGCTTTCAGGTCAAAGTCGGTATGGTATTGTCCGCCGTTGAGGTTGAGTGTGATGGTGCCGAGGTTCAGGTTGTGTTCGGAAAGGGCGGTCAGTGTGCGGAGGAAGCGGTTGAGGGTTTGCGGGTCGTCCAGTCCGGCAAACCGGGCGAGGCGGAGGCTGTCGAGTGTGGTAAACGGGGGGAGTGCGGCGGCGGTTTTGCCGTCGTACCGCGCGGTCAGGATGCCGCCGTAAACGGGGTGGTTGCGGAATTGGAACTGTACGGCGTTGTGGGCGGTGTGCCGGTAGGGGGGGAGGTGCAGGGCTTCGGCGATTAGGGATGGGTCGGCGGCTTCGAGGGCTTTTTTGATGTTCGGGGTTTGAAGGGGCTTCAGACGGCACGGTTGCGGCGGTGCGGTGTCGAGCTGCGCCTGTTTCAGGGCGGCGGCGGTATTGCGGTAGGAAAGGGTGCGGATTGCCTGCAAGGGGTTGTCGAAGAGGGGGATGCCGTCTGAAAAGGGGCTGCTGACGAGCAGGGGTTTGGCGGTCTGTTCGGACAGGCGGACCAGTGCGCGTGTTGTTTTTTTGTCGTCCCCGTCTCCAGAGGGGGCGGGTATTGCCAGTACGGCCTGTGTGTCGGGACGGGCGAGCTGTCGGGAAACGGTGTCGTGGAAGCGTGAAGGCGAGGGTGTGCCTGTCAGGTATCCGTTGCGGACTTGCGGGGGGAGGTTTGGAAAGTGGAGGGTGAGGTTTTCGGGGGCGTGCGCGTCCAGCCATTCGGCAGGCGCGTCGGACAGGATGTCGAGCCGGGACAGCGGGGGCAGGTCGGACAGCAGGGCGCGCAGTGCGGCTTCGAGACCGTCGGTGTCGAAGCTGATGAGGAAGTTGCAGCGGCGGGCGAGGCTGTGCAGGACGGCGCGGTCGGTTTCGTCCGTGCGGTAGGTAATGTGGAGGACGAGCGGTGTGTGGCGGGTAAATTGGCGTATGGCGCTGAACAGTTTGCGCTGGTCTTCTTCGAGGTTGTGGTGCAGGACGGCGGCTTTGGTGTGCCGGCTGTGTCCGAAGCGGTTGAGCCAGTCGGAGGATGTGATGGGGCTGACAGTGTAGTTCAGGCTGATGTGGCGGGATGTGCCTTGGCGGAGTTTTTTGAGGATGCCGTCGATTTCGCGGCTGACGGCGGCATTTCCGGTCAGTATGGCGGTATGGCCGGCGGCGTATTCGTTTTGGGTGCTGATGTTGAGTCCGAGTGAGGGAATCTGGATGCCTGCCGTGGTGCAGGCGGTAATGTTGAGTCCGTTTCCGTGGTGTTTCCGGATGGCGGTTTCGGCGGTATGCAGTTCGGACGGGGGCAGGCTGTCCCAGTCCTGTATGAGGATGATGTGCGGGAGTTGTTTTTTCCGGCAGGTTTTGAACAGGGCATCGTAACTGTCGGGCGGGGTAACGGCAATAATCAAATCCGCGCTGCCGGGGATTTTGTCGAAATCCGTATAGGCTGACAGGCCGGCAATGCTGTGATGGCGCGGCCGGACGGGGGTGATTTTCCCTCGGAAAGGCGTGCCCAGCAGGTTGCCGAGCAGGCGTTCGCCAAGGCTGTACGGTTGTTCGTCCGTCCTTATCAGGATGATGTGGTCGGGCATAAAGAAGTAGCCCGGATCGGTTTGTGTCGGCATAGTGCGTTCCTTTGCGGACGGGGGCGGGATTTCGGGAGGGCGGCTGTTTGTCCGTTCGGGGCCGGCGGGTCGCGCCGATGCCGTCTGAAGGGTCAGGCGGCATTATGGCCGGTTTGTTCCTTTTTCTGCTTGGAAGCCGTTTTTGCCTTGGGCAGGATGAAGCGCATCCGCAGCCCGTTCGGCTTGATGTTTTCGGCAATGATTTTCCCGCCGTGCTGCCCGATGATGTGGCGGGTAATCGCCAAACCGAGGCCGGTCCCGGGTTTGCCCGCCCCCGAATCGGCGCGGTAAAAGGCGGTAAAGATATGGGGAAGCTGCATTTCGTCCACGCCCGGCCCGTTGTCGGTAACGTCGATAATCCAGTGTTTGTGGCTTTGTCCGATATGGATTAGGACGGTGCTGCCTTCCGGGCTGTAATTGACGGCGTTGCGGATAACGTTGTCGAAGGCGCGGTACAGGTAGCTTTCATTGGCGCAGACGGCGGCGTTTTCGGGAATTTTCCCGTCGGCGGACAGGGTAACCGCCTGTCCGTTTTTCTGTGCGATGCTTTGGTTGTCTTCCACAAGGTTGCCGAGGAAGGGGATGAGGGCGAGGTTTTCTTTTTCCAAAGCCATATTGGAGGTTTCGAGGCGGGACAGGGTCAGGAGTTCGCCGACCAGCGTGTCCATCCTGCCCAGCTCGCCTTCGAGGCGTTTCAGGTATTGTTCCTGTTTTTGGGGCTGCGCCTGAATTAACCCGACAATCGCCTGCATACGGGCAAGCGGGGAGCGCATTTCGTGGGAAACGTGGTGGAGCAGGTGGCGTTCTTTGGCGACAAGTTTTTCGAGTTTTTCCGCCATTTTGTCGAATTGCAGTGCGAGATGGGACAATTCGTCGTCGCGGTCGTCTACTTGTTGCGAAATTCGGGTTTCAAGTTCTCCGTTTGCTACCCTGTCCATACCGTTGCCAAGAATCCTGATGGGTTTGGCGATATTGCCGGCGAGGATGTACGCCATCAGCAGTCCGACGACGATGATGAAGGACAATATGATGAGTTCGTGCCAAATCGGGGCGAGCGGCAGGCCGGGGATCAACAGGGGGCTGGGCAGGCGGCGGGCTTGGAGCTTGTCCCAGTCTTTGGTGAAGAACAGGTATTCTTCGCCGAAGCGGTCGTATTCGATATGGACGAGGTTGGAATGCGGGTGTCCGGCGGCGAAAAGCCGGGCGCGTTCGATGGTGTAGCTGTCGATATACCGGTTCAGGATGTCTTTTTTCTCGTCGCCCTGTATGACGTACACGCCCGATGAGACGGGGCTGTCTTTCCATTCCGTCAGGATTTCCCGCGCGCCCGCGTCCCCGCGCGCCCGGAATGCGGAAATGATGCTGCCCATCAATGTGGTTTCGATGGTGCGGCGTTGGTTGAATTGGTTTTCGGCAAGGGTGTTTTGCACCAGCCAAAAAGAAAAACTCGCCACAAAGATTGCACAGACGATAACCGCGCAAAATGTGGCGAAGATGCGTTGGAACAGTTTCATTTGCCCGCTGCTTCAGTTTTTGACAAACAGGTAGCCCAAACCGCGTACGGTTTGAATCAGCGAGGCATCGCCCAGTTTGTGCCGGATGCTGGAAATGTGTACGTCGATGCTGCGGTCGAATTTTGCCAGCTTGCGGTCGAGCGCTTCGACGGACAGGGTTTCTTTGCTGACCACCTGGCCGGCGTGGCGCATCAGGACTTCGAGCAGGTTGAACTCGGTACTGGTCAGCTCCAGCGGCGTGTCTTTGACGGAAGCCTGGCGTTTGGCGGGGTATAGGACGACATCGCTGGCGGAGATGCTGTTCGGCGCGTTGTTTTGTTCGCCGCCGTGTTGCGTGCGGCGCAGGATGGCGTTGATGCGCGCCAGGAGTTCGCGCGGCGTGCATGGTTTGGGCACATAGTCGTCCGCACCCATTTCCAAGCCGATGATGCGGTCGATGTCGTCGCCTTTGGCGGTCAGCATAATGATGGGGACGGTGCTTTGCGAGCGGACGTTTTTCAAAACGTCCAGCCCGTTCATTTTGGGCATCATGGAATCCAATACGACTACATCGTATTGCCCGCTTAGGATTTCCTGTACGCCGGCTTCGCCGTCGGAAACGCTGCGGACGTTCAGCCCTTCGGCGCTCAGGTATTCGGTCAGCAGTTCGGTCAGCAGTGCGTCGTCGTCTACGAGTAATACGCGGCTCATGGTGTTTCCTTTTCGTAAGGGTCTGCCCCGATCCTGTTTCGGAAGGGGCGTGAAAAGATTGTTTGACGGCTCATCTTAACACGGCTGCAATGTTTTTTGATAGCGTATTTCCCTGCCGGTTTGCTGTTTTTTGCAATGTCTTGCAGGGAGCTTTACATTTCGGGCGGCATCCGCATCCGCCGGCGCGGGTCATTTGCAGGGTTTTGCTTCCGGATGCCCGGGCGCGGCGGCGAAGGCTTTGCAGTCTTTGAGCAGTTCGGGCAGCAGCGGCGCCCATACGGGCAGTTTGCGGATTTCGTCGGCGTATCGGGGCATCAGGTAGGGGTAATAGGACTGTGTCGCCCGCATCCATTGTTTTGCTTCTGCAACTTTGCCTTGCCGCATCAGGTAGAGGGCGATGCGGTAGGTGGCGGAGTGGGGGCGGTATTTTAGTGCTTTGAGGGTTGCTTCTTCCGCCCAAGTCTGGGTTTCGGGGTATTCCGGCAGGGCGAAGTTTACGAGGGAGAAGTCGGCATAAAAGGACAGCATCGGACTGTTTGCGGAAATATAGCGCAGTTCGTTGATTTTCCGGTTGAGGGTTTTGGCACTGTCGTCAGTGGCGGGGAAAAAGGAGTTAACCAGCCGGGTGTATGTCCAGTCCAAGTGCAGCAATCCTGCGAATATGGCGGCGGAGGCGGTCAGTATGCCGAGATTGGCGGCTTTTTTGAAGGCGATGCCGTCTGAAGCCTCTGCGGGGGACAGAAAGAGCATCAGTCCGAAGGGGATGAGGAAATAGACATACCACAAAGGATATTCGAGCATACTGTGGCACATACTGACGGCAAGTGTGCAGATCAGGAAAAGCGATGCGGGGGTCAGGGGGCGTTTCAGCAGCCCGGCAATGCCCGTCAGCAGGGTTGCGGCAACCAGAAGCGTGCCGCTGATTCCCATCTCTGCAAGGAGTTGGAGGACGATGTTGTGGGAATGGGTGAACAAGTTGCTGAGGTGGTTGTCGTGTATGTTGTGCTGTTCGGCATTGATGAGGAAGGTTTGTTGGGCAAAACTGTTCCAGCCGTGCCCGAATATCGGGGCGGACTGGAAGGCGGCAAGGGCTTTGCGCCATTCGATTTGGCGCGGCAGGTCTGTGAAACCGCCGTTGGCGACGCGTTCGACGGCGGTTTCGTAGCGGATGCCGGTAAAGGTTTCCAGAATGGTGTTCATGGAAAATTGGAACAGCGCGGTAAGGAATACGGCTGCGGCTATGCCGAGTATCGTCCGCCTGTTGGATTTGTCCGAACGGAAATACCAGAAGGGAAGGATGAGGGCGATGGCGGCTATGTAGGTCAAGATGGTGCGCGAATTGACCAAACCTAAAACGGCGGTCTGCATAATCAGGCAGATTGTGCCGAGGGCGGCGGGGATTTTTCGTTGTCCGTTGAGGTAGGCGGCGGCGAGTATGCCCCACATCAGGTAGTGTCCGAGGTTGTTGCGCTGCCCGATGTGTCCGATTACGCCTTGCCCGCTGTAAACGATGAGGTTTTGAAGCAGGGGGGTGTCTTCCCAGCCGGCAAACTGGATGACGACGATGCAGGATTGAAGCAGGGAGCCGATAAGCAGCGACCAGGCAAACAGGGTAACGATGCGTTCTTGTCCGTAGTGTGCGACCAAACTCTTGCAGGCCCACGCGCCGACGGCGAGCAAGATGAAAATCCAAGAGACGATGTCGTTCATACCGGGGTAGATCAGGTTCATCAGGCGTGCCTGAAGATACCAAAACGCCGCCATTGCAAACAGAAGGAAGCTGATGGCGGGGATTTTGACATCAAACAGCTTTTTTCCTGCCGTGAAGAACAATAGGACAATCAGGCCGGCTGCTGCGGCGGCATCGTGGTAAAAGTCGGGCGACGGTTCCAGACGGAGTGCGAAGGTAAAGGGGACGATGCCTATCCAAAGGAAACAGGGCAGGATGTAAATCGGCAGTTTGGCGGCGGGGCGGATGCCGGATACGGTCGTTTCAGCGGGCATTGTTTGTTTCCTTGTATTGTTTGACGAACGACAGGCAGGATATGAAGAAGATGATGCTGAATACTGCGGAAAGCGCGGCGCAAATTTGTTCTGCGGGATAAGCGTTGAATAAACGCATAAGGGCTTCGGCAAAATAAATCAGAACCAGCATGGAGCTGTATTGGTAGGTGTAGATTTTCTTTTTCAAGATGCCTGAAAGCGGCAGGCAGAGGGGGAGGGCTTTGAGCGCAAGCCACGAACCGCCCGGGCGCAGCGGCGCAATCCACAGTTCCCAGGCAAGGGACAGGATTATCAGTGCGATCAGGCTGAAAGAGGCAAGGAGGTAAGCGGTTTGTCTGTTCACGGCGGTCTTTACGGTTTAAGGGCGGACAAGGGGGAGCGGTATCCCAAATCCTGCAACATCGAAACGGTTTCATAAACGGGCAGCCCCATAATGCCGCTGAAGCTGCCTTCGATAGATTGGATAAAGATGCCGCCTATGCCTTGTACGGCGTAGGCGCCGGCTTTATCCGTCGGTTCGCCGCTTTGCACATAGGCGGAAATTTCTTCCGAACTCAGGGGCTTGAAAACGACGCGGTTGGTTTGGACGCGGTTTTCCGCATTGCCGCGATAATGAATGCAGACGGCAGTCAGGACAGTATGCCGTTTGCCGGACAATCGGTTTAAAAATTCGATTGCTTCGGCTTGGGAGCGGGGTTTGCCCAATATGATGCCGTCTGAAACGACGCAGGTGTCGGCGGTAATCAGGGGGAAATCGGGCATTGTGCCGTTGGTTTCGAGAAACAGGGACAAAGCCGTCTGATTTTTTTCTGCCGCCATCCTTTGAACGTAAGCGAAAGGTGTTTCGCCGGCTTTAACGGATTCGTCGATGCCGGCGGGCAGTTGGATGACGCGGTAGCCCAACTGTGTCAGGATTTCCATTCGGCGCGGGCTGTTTGAACCTAAATAGAGGGTATTCAAAGGTATTCCTTAATCTGTGGCGGTATGAGGCAGGACTTCAGACGGCATAGTGTCAGGTTTTTGCAGGCGGCCGCACGCCGTCCCCTCCTTTGGGGGCGGAAGTAAAAAAGCGTCCGAGCCAGATGCCCGCCTCGTATAAGAGAATCAGCGGAATGGCAAGCAGGGTCTGCGAAATAATGTCGGGCGGCGTGATGACTGCGGCAACGATAAACGCGCCAACAATGACATAAGGCCGGGCGTGTTTGAGCTGCGCGGTCGTTACCACGCCGATTTTGGTTAACAGGATGACGACGATGGGCACTTCAAATGCCGTGCCGAACGCAACAAACATACCTAAGATAAAGGACAGGTATTTGTCGATGTCCGTCGCCATATTGACTCCGACGGGGGTTACGCCGGCAAGGAATTTGAAAATGACGGGGAAGACCAGGAAATAGGCAAATACCATACCGGTGAAAAACAGGCTGACGCTGGAAAGGACGAGCGGGGCGATCAGGCGTTTTTCGTTTTGATAGAGCGCGGGGGCGACGAATGCCCAGATTTGGTAGAGCGTATGCGGCAGCGAAATCAAAAATGCCGCCATCAGGGTAACTTTGACCGGCACGAAAAACGGCGCGATGACATCGGTGGCGATCATACTGGTGTCTTTGGGCAGGTTTGCCATCAGCGGGTCGGCGGCGAAGGTATAGAGCTGCTGGGCAAAGGGCATCAGGCAGAAAAAGCAGGCTAAGATGCCGGCAACCGTCCACATCAGGCGGCGGCGCAGCTCGATGAGGTGTTCGACAAGCGGTTGGACGGGTTGTTCGTTGTGTGTTTCGGACACCGGATGCCCCTTTATGATTTACGGACGCGCAATTTGGGTTTGGCGCGGGATTTAGGACGCAAACCGCGTTTGCGGCTGATTGCCTGTTTGTGCAGCGAAGTGGTATGCGGAACAGGGTTTCCGACGGCGGTATCGATATAGCTGACTTCGACGGTCTGTGCGGCGGGCGGCGGGGACGCGGTCAGGTATTCGCGCCAGGCGCGGTCTTGGCCGGTTTCCTCGGGTCCGGCCGTGCCGCCGGTTTGCCTGTCGTCCCCAAGGGTTTCGGCGGAAGTATCGGAACGTTCGGACGGCATAACGTCGGAAATGCCGTCTGATGCGGGGTTTGCCGCATCGGGAAGCGGATTGCCGTTTTCATCGACACCGAAATCGGCAGGCGTGCGCTGTTCGGGCAGTTTGTCCCAAGGTTTCAGACCGTCGGAAATGTCGTGCAGATTACCCTCCATATCCGTACCGGTTTCTTTGAGGCTGTCTCGAACCTGAGCGGCGGCGGCTTCGAATTCCTGCTTTGCCTTCCTCAGTTCTTCCAGTTCGATTTGCGTGTCAAACTCATGTTTGACGCTTCCGACAAAGCGTTGCAGCCTGCCGATGAGCCGCCCGGCGGTGCGGGCGGCTTCGGGCAGGCGTTGGGGGCCTAGGACAATCAGGGCGATAACGCCGGCCAAAACCAGCTCGCCCAAACCGAAATCAAACATAAGTTATGCTTTGTCTTCGTCTTTTTTGTGTTCGATTACGCCGTCTTTTTCGGCATTTTTGCCGTCTGTGCCTTCGTTCAGCCCTTGTTTGAAATCGTGCACCGCACCGCCGAGGTCTTTGCCGACGTTACGCAGTTTTTTTGTGCCGAATATCAAAACGACGATAATCAGTACGATAATCCAGTGCGACATAGAAGAGATGCCCATAACGAGTCCTTTATACAGTGATACGGTTGGAAGTAGCGGTTGGAATAATGGTTTATGCCGGCGTGCCCATAATATGGATATGCAGGTGGAAGACTTCCTGCCCGCCGCCTTTGCCGGTATTGATCAGGGTTTTGAAGCCGCCGGCCAAACCTGCCGCTTTGGCGATTTCGGGAACTTTCAACATCATTTTGCCCAACAGCATCTGATGTTCGGGCGCGGCGTGCGCCAGCGAGTCGAAATGGACTTTCGGAATCAGCAGCAGGTGGACCGGCGCGGCGGGGTTGATGTCTTTGAAGCAAACCATTTCGCCGTCTTCATAGACGGTTTGCGCCGGAATCTCTTTGGCGGCGATTTTGCAGAAAATACAGTTGTCCATAACGGCTCCGTTGCCGTCTGAAGAGGCACCCAGACGGATTAAACGTGGAAAGGATGAGATTGTAATATAAATTTAAGATTCTGTGCGGGCGGCTTTTTCGGCCAGCCCCGACAGCCCCTGACGGCGTGCAAGTTCGTCCAATACGTCTTCCGCCTTCAGGTTGTGGTGCGCCAGCAGGATCATCGTGTGAAACCAAAGGTCGGCGACTTCGTAAACCAGGTGGGACGGGTCTTTGTCTTTGGATGCCATTAATACTTCGCCCGCTTCTTCAATGACTTTTTTTAGGATTTTGTCCTCGCCCTTATGCAGGAGTTGTGCGACGTAGGATTCGGACGGATCGGCGGATTTGCGCCGGTCGATGGTTTGTTGGATGGCGGATAGTACGGAATCTCCCATAATTTCTCCTTGTTTGGGTGCTTCGGAATGACAATCCCGAGGTAAGGCGGGCCGCCGCGCCTGATTGGAAAATGCCGTCTGAAGGCTTCAGACGGCATTTGGGCCGTTGCGGCGCGGCCTGCTTACAGGTTGGGGTTGACGATGATTTTAACGGCGGATTCGTTGTTGTGAATCAGACGCTCGAAGCCTTCGGAAACCAGCTCGTCCAATTTGATGCGTTGGGTGATGAAAGGCTCAAGGTTGATTTTGCCCTCTTCAACCAGTTTGATGGTTTCGGCGTGGTCGTTGCAGTAGGCAATCGTGCCGCGCACGTCCAGCTCTTTCATCACGACGCTGTGGACGTTGATGGTGGCGGGGTGGCTCCAAATGGATACGATGACCAAGTTGGCGGCAGGTTTGCAGGCTTCGACCAAAGTATCCAACACTTTGTTCACGCTGGTGCACTCAAATGCCACGTCCACGCCTTCGCCGCCGGTCAGTTTTTTCACTTCTGCAACAACATCGACTTCGGACGGGTCGAGGATGTAGTCGGCAACGCCGGCTTCGCGGGCTTTGTCTTTACGCGCTTTGCTCAATTCGGTGATGATGACTTTGATGCCTTTGGCTTTCAGCACGGCAGCCAACAGCAAACCGATCGGGCCTGCACCGCCGACCAATGCGACATCGCCTGCTTTTGCGCCGCTGCGTACATAGGCGTGGTGTCCGACGGACAGAGGCTCGATCAAAGCGGCTTGATCCAACGGGATTTTGTCGGAAATCGGATGCACCCAACGGCGTTTGACGGCGATTTTTTCAGACAGGCCGCCGCCGCAGCCGCCCAAGCCGATAAAGTTCATGTCTTTGGAGAGGTGGTAGTTGCTGCCCGGGCCGGTCGGTACGTCGTCGTGTACGATGTAAGGTTCAACCACAACGTGTTGGCCGACTTTGATGTCGTCCACGCCTTCGCCGACGGCATAAACCACGCCGGAGAACTCGTGTCCCATCGTGACGGGTGCGGATTCGCCGGAAATCGGATGCGGATGGCCGCAGGGCGGAATGAAAATCGGGCCTTCCATAAATTCGTGCAGGTCGGTGCCGCAGATGCCGCACCAGGCGACATTGATGCCGACAGTACCCGGAGCTACGGCCGGTTCGGGAATGTCTTCGATGCGGATATCGCCTTTGTCGTAAAAACGTGCTGCTTTCATTGTAATGCTCCTTGTTTTCAAGTAGGAATGCCGTCTGAAGATGTCCGGCGGCGGTTGGGATGGAAACGGCGGCCGGTAAGGGCCGGATTCAATTTGCCCGAGTGTTATTTTGCTACAAAAAAACCTATTTCAAGCAGGTAAAAGTTTCTTGTTTTGCTTCAGGTCAAATAATGATACCGCCTGCAAACCGAATCAGATTTAAATAATACCTATGCCGTCATAGCCCTTGTTTTAAAACGGCCGGCCCGGCGTGCTTATGCCGGGTTCGGGCCGGGGGGGGGACGTGTTCCCTGTTGCGGTCCAATTCCGCCTGATAGGCGGCGGCCGTTTCGGATTTGCCCAATCCTGCCAGCACGCGGATGTGTTCGGCGGCGGATTTTGATAAGGATTCAAGGGTATAACCGCCTTCCAATACGGATACGACCTTACCCGGGCAGCCCGATGCCGTCTGAATGATTTTGTGTGTCAGCCAGCCGAAATCCGCCTCGTGCAGGTTGAGCCTGCCGGATTCGTCCGACCGGTGCGCGTCAAATCCCGCCGACAGCAGCACCAGTTCGGGTTTGAAGGCGGCAAGCCCCGGCAACCACTGCCTGCGGACGGCTTCCCGGAACGCCACGCTCCCCGTACCCGGCGGCAAGGGCAGGTGCACCATATTGCCGCCGTCGGGCATATCGTTGTTTTCGGGAAAGGGGAAAAGGTCGGTCTCAAACAGATTGAAAAACAGGATGTTCGGGTTGTTTTTGAGTATTTCCGCCGTACCGTCGCCATAATGGACATCAAAATCGATGATGGCGATGCGGTTCAGCCGGTATTCGGCAAGGGCGTACATCGCACCGGCGGCAACGTTGTTCAAGAGGCAGAACCCGCCTGCCTTGCCGCTTTTCGCGTGATGCCCCGGCGGGCGGGCGGCGCAAAAAGCGTGCCACGCTTTGCGTTTCATAACCATATCGACCGCCTGAACGACCGAACCTGCGGAAAAACGGGCGGCAGACAGGGAGTTTTTGCTGATAACGGTGTCGTCGTCCAAGCGGTAAATCTTGCCGTCTTCAGGCAGGCGGGACTCTAACCGGTTTAAATATTTGCTCGTATGGGCAAGCGCGAGGCGCGCATCGCTGATTTCTTCCGCGTCCAGTGTTTGGAGCCGCCGCCAAACGCCGGAACGGCGCAGGGCCTGCTCGATGCTGCCGATGCGTTCCGGGGAATCGGGATGGTTCGCGCCGGGTTCGTGCCCGGCACAGGCGGGATGCGAAATCCATACGGTGCGGGCGTTTTGGCCCGAAAAAAGGCGCAACAGGGAATAGAATTTCAGAATCAGGCGGATAGGCGGCATAGTTTCACAGTCGGGCCGGAGGGCGGCATATGGGCGGATGCCGGCGGCAAACCCGATATATTGTTTACGGTCTTATGCTATTATATACCCCGTTTAATTTTCAACCCTATTAGAAAGAACGGATAAATTTATGAATCAGGCTGTTGCACAATTTGCTCCTTTAGTGTTGATTATGGTGGTGTTCTACTTCTTGATTATGCGTCCGCAGCAAAAGAAATTTAAAGCACACCAGGCGATGTTGGCCGCTTTGAAGGTCGGCGACAAAGTCGTTTTGGCGGCAGGTTTTAAAGGACGTGTAACCAAAGTCGGCGAGCAATTCTATACTGTCGACATCGGACAAGGCGCGAAAATCGAAGTGGAAGTCGAGCGCAACGCGGTTGCCGCAAAAGCCGAGTAATCCGTTTTTTAGAAAAGCCGCCTCATTTCCCGAGTGCGGCTGTTTGCCTTTACAAACAAAGCAAAGGTTTATTTATGAACCGCTATCCTTTATGGAAATACCTGCTGATTGCGCTGACGGTTGCCGTCGCGGCCGTTTATTCGCTGCCCAACCTTTTCGGCGAAACGCCTGCCGTACAGGTATCGACCAACCGACAAGCCATTGTGATTAACGATCAAACCCGGTCTAAAGTGGATGCCGCGCTGAAACAGGCGGGTATTCAGACTGACGGGATGTTCGTCGTCGACAATTCGTTGAAAGTGCGCTTCAAAGATACTGAAACGCAACTGAAGGCGCGCGACGTTATCGAAAATACTTTGGGCGAAGGCTATATTACCGCGCTCAACCTTTTGGCAGACAGCCCGGAATGGATGGCGAAAATCAAAGCCAATCCGATGTTTTTGGGTCTGGACTTGCGCGGCGGCGTGCATTTCACCATGCAGGTCGATATGAAAGCGGCGATGCAGAAAACGTTTGAACGTTATTCGGGCGACATCCGCCGCGAACTGCGCCGCGAAAAAATCCGCAGCGGCACGGTGCGTCAGGCTGAAAACAGCCTGACCGTCCCTTTGCAGGATGCCGGCGATGTGCAAAAGGCGATGCCGCAGTTGCGCAAGCTGTTTCCTGAAGCAACGCTGAATTCAGACGGCAGCAATATCGTCTTGACGCTTTCGGAAGAGGCGGTCAATAAAGTGCGTTCCGATGCGGTCAAACAGAACATCACTACCCTGCACAACCGTGTGAACGAGTTGGGCGTGGCAGAGCCGGTTATCCAGCAATCCGGACCGGACCGCATCGTTGTGCAGCTTCCCGGCGTGCAAGACACCGCCAAAGCAAAAGATATTATCGGTCGTACCGCGACTTTGGAAGTGCGTATGGTGGAGGACGATCCCGCCAAGTTGCGCGAGGCTTCGGAAGGCAATGTGCCGAGCGGTTACGAGCTGCTTTCAAGCGGCGGCGAGCATCCGGAGACCCTGCTGATCAGCAAGCAGGTCGAGCTGACCGGCGACAATATCAACGACGCGCAACCCAGCTTCGATCAAATGGGCGCGCCTGCCGTGAGCCTGAGCCTGGACAGCGCGGGCGGCAGCATTTTCGGCGAACTGACTGCGGCCAATGTCGGTAAACGTATGGCGATGGTGTTGATTGACCAAGGAAAATCCGAAGTCGTAACCGCGCCTGTCATCCGCACCGCCATTACCGGCGGGCGTGTGGAAATTTCTGGCAGTATGACGACGGCCGAGGCCAACGATACTTCGCTGCTGCTGCGCGCCGGCTCCCTTGCCGCGCCGATGCAGATTGTCGAAGAACGCACCATCGGCCCGTCTTTGGGTAAGGAAAACATTGAAAAAGGCTTCCACTCTACCTTGTGGGGCTTCGCCGCCGTTGCCGTATTTATGGTGGTTTACTACCGCCTGATGGGTTTCTTCTCTACCATTGCCTTGAGTACCAATATCTTGTTCTTAATAGGTATTTTGTCGGCATTGCAGGCGACGCTGACACTGCCGGGCATAGCCGCGCTGGCCCTGACCTTGGGTATGGCGATTGACTCCAACGTATTGATTAACGAGCGTATCCGCGAGGAACTTCGTGCCGGCGTCGCACCGCAGCAGGCCATCAACCTTGGTTTCCAACACGCTTGGGCAACCATCGTCGATTCCAACCTGACTTCGCTGATTGCCGGTATCGCATTGTTGGTATTCGGTTCCGGTCCGGTACGCGGTTTTGCGGTTGTGCACTGTATCGGTATTCTGACTTCGATGTATTCGTCCGTGGTCGTGTTCCGTGCTTTGGTCAACCTGTGGTACGGCCGCCGCCGCAAATTGCAAAATATTTCCATCGGTTCGGTGTGGAAGCCGGAAGCCGGAATGGCAGCAGGCAAGGAGTAAAATATGGAATTATTTAAAATCAAGCGCGATATTCCGTTTATGGGCTACGGCAAACTGACGACCTTTATTTCGCTGCTTACGTTTATCGCCGCCGTATTCTTTTTGGTGACCAAAGGCCTGAATTTCTCTGTTGAATTTACCGGCGGTACGGTGATGGAAGTCCAATACCGGCAGGGTGCGGATGTCAATAAGATGCGCGACCGCCTCGATACGCTGAAAATGGGCGATATACAGGTTCAGGCATTGGGTACGAACAAGCACATTATGATCCGCCTGCCGAACAAAGAAGGCGTAACTTCCGCCCAATTGTCCAACCGGGTGATGGATTTGCTGAAAAAAGACAATCCCGACGTTGCCTTGCGCCAAGTCGAATTTATCGGCCCTCAAGTCGGTGAAGAATTGGTTACCAACGGTTTGATGGCATTGGGCTTCGTGGTGGCGGGCATCATCGTTTACCTATCTATGCGTTTCGAATGGCGTTTTGCCGTATCTGCCATTATCGCCAATATGCACGACATCGTGATTATTCTCGGCTGCTTTGCCTTCTTCCAATGGGAGTTTTCGCTGACCGTCTTAGCCGGTATCTTGGCCGTTTTGGGTTATTCCGTGAACGAATCTGTGGTGGTGTTCGACCGTATCCGTGAAAACTTCCGCAAGCCGCATATGCGCGGGCATACCGTGCCGGAAGTCATCGACAATGCGATTACCGCCACTATGAGCCGTACCATCATTACCCACGGTTCGACCGAGGCGATGGTCGTATCCATGCTGGTGTTCGGCGGCGCGGCCTTGCACGGCTTTTCTATGGCGTTGACCATCGGTATCGTGTTCGGCATTTATTCTTCCGTATTGGTTGCCAGCCCGCTCTTGCTGATGTTCGGTTTGAGCCGTGAAAACATCGGCAGGGAAGTGAAGAAGAAAGAAGAGATCGTGGTCTGAAGCGCATATGCCGTCTGAAGTGCCGCAGCTTCAGGCAGACAATGCTTCAGACGGCATTTTTAACGGTTGTTTTCACGGTTTTAAATATTGTGCAGAAAGGCGGGAATTGTGGCATAATGCCGCGTTGTCCTATCTTGGGCATAGGGAGTTTGCCGTTGTCTTCAGGCTTGGCAAACTTGTCTGAATCCCTATGGGGATTCTTATATTTTTGGAGTTTTCATTATGGCATTGACCGTAGAACAAAAAGCGCAAATCGTTAAAGATTTCCAACGTAAAGAAGGCGATACCGGTTCTTCCGAAGTGCAAGTCGCCTTGCTGACTTTCCGTATCAATGATTTGACCCCCCATTTTAAAGCCAACCCCAAAGACCACCACAGCCGCCGCGGCCTGTTGAAAATGGTCAGCCAACGCCGCCGTTTGTTGGCATATTTGCGCCGTACCCAACCCGATACTTATCGTGCGTTGATTACCCGCTTGGGTCTGCGTAAATAATTGCGCTTTTCGACACCGCCCGGAAACGGGCGGTGTTTTCTTTTCCCGTATCCCATTAATGATACCGGCCCATATTTATTCCCCTAAGACCTTATAAGCTAATATAATACAGGGTTCTTTATAACCCCCTTTTTATTTCACGCTGCCCGTGCGCTTCACAAGAGTTTCAGACGGCATCAGACGTTGCGACTCCCGCCAGCAATCAAACAGCTTTTTATCACCCTTTCGAAAATCCGTTTTGCCGGTACTCGTTTTTTTATTGGAGTATTGCCATTATGACCGCAACCACTGCGTCCTCAGCCAAACCTTATCTCAAAATCCAAGGTTTGGTGAAAAAGTTTGGTGACAATTACGCTGTCGATAACATCGACTTGGACATTTATCAACACGAAATCTTCGCCCTTTTGGGCAGCTCCGGCAGCGGCAAATCCACGCTGCTGCGTATGCTGGCGGGTATGGAAAGCCCCAATCAGGGCAAAATCATCCTTGACGGTCAGGACATTACCAAACTCGCGCCCTATGACCGTCCCATCAATATGATGTTTCAAAGCTATGCCCTGTTCCCGCATATGACTGTGGAGCAAAATATCGCTTTCGGATTGAAGCAGGACAAAATGCCTAAGGACGAAATCGCAGCGCGTGTGGAAGAAATGCTGCGCCTGGTTCAGATGACCAAATACGCCAAGCGAAAACCGCACCAATTGTCCGGCGGTCAGCAGCAGCGCATCGCTTTGGCACGCAGTCTGGCAAAACGTCCGAAAATCCTGCTACTGGACGAACCCCTCGGCGCGTTGGACAAAAAATTGCGCCAGCAAACCCAGCTCGAATTGGTCAACACGCTGGAGCAAGTCGGCGTAACCTGCATTATGGTTACGCACGATCAAGAAGAGGCGATGACGATGGCGACCCGTATCGCCATTATGTCCGACGGTCAGTTGCAGCAGGTCGGCACGCCCAGCGACGTGTACGACTATCCCAACAGCCGCTTTACTGCCGAGTTTATCGGCGAAACCAATATTTTTGACGGTGTCGTGATTGAAGATCATGCGGATTATGCCGTCATCGAATGCGAAGGTTTGGAAAACCACGTCCGTATCGATCATGGTTTGGGCGGCCCGAGCGAACAGGATTTGTGGGTCAGCATCCGTCCGGAAGACATCGATTTGTATAAAGAAAAACCCGGACATTTGGGCGATTATAACTGGGCGAAAGGCACGGTAAAAGAAATCGCCTATTTGGGCAGCTTCGCCATTTACCACATCAAACTCGCCAACGGCCGCGTCGTCAAAAGCCAAGTCCCCGCACCTTATTGGTATGTGCGCAACATCACGCCGCCGACTTGGGACGAAACCGTCTACATCAGCTGGCCGGAAAACCAACCGACTCCGTTGTTCCGTTGATTTAAGGGAAGTGAGATGAACCTTAAAAAACTGAAAAACAAACTGTTCCGCCGCCCGGGCCGGCGCGCGGTGATTGCCGTGCCATATATTTGGCTTTTGGTGCTGTTTCTGATTCCGTTCGCCATCGTGCTGAAAATCAGCTTTGCCGAACAAGAAATCGCCATTCCGCCGTTTACGCCGCTGACCAGCATCGATGAGGATTTAGGCCGTCTGAACATTGCTATCAGCTATCAAAACTATGCCGATATTTTCCAAAATTTTTGGAGCACCCTTAATCCGTTCGGCGACAGTGAAAACAGCAATATCTATCTGATGACTTATTGGTCCTCGATAAAAACGGCATTGACGACGACGGTGATTTGCCTGTTGGTCGGTTATCCGACCGCCTATGCGATTTCCCGTGCCGACCCATCCGTCCGCAATGGTTTGCTGCTTGCCATTATGCTGCCCTTTTGGACATCGTTCCTGCTGCGTGTCTATGCGTGGATGGGTTTGCTCGGGCATAACGGCATCATAAACAACTTATTGATTAAGATGGGTATTATCAGTGAGCCATTAGATTTGTTCTACAATGCGTTCTCATTGAACTTGGTGATGGTTTATGCCTATTTGCCGTTTATGATTCTGCCGCTTTACACGCAGCTGGTGAAACTCGACAACCGCCTGCTCGAAGCGGCTTCCGACTTGGGCGCGGGACCGGTCAAGTCGTTCTTGACGATTACCCTGCCGTTGTCGAAAACCGGCATTATTGCAGGTTCGATGCTGGTTTTCGTTCCCGCAGTCGGCGAGTTCGTCATTCCCGAGCTGGTCGGCGGCTCGGAAAACCTGATGATCGGTAAAGTCTTGTGGCAGGCGTTCTTCGATCAAAACAACTGGCCGCTGGCTTCCGCCGTCGCCGTTGTGATGGTTGCGCTGCTGGTCGTGCCGATTGCCCTGTTCCAGCATTATGAAAACCGCGAATTGGAAGAAGGAGCCAAATAATGCAGAAATCCAAATTATCTTGGTTCTTGAAACTGATGTTGGCACTGTCGCTGGCGTTTCTGTATATCCCGCTGGTCGTCTTGGTTGTCTATTCGTTTAACGAATCCAAGCTGGTTACCGTTTGGGGCGGCTTTTCGACCAAGTGGTACGGCGCATTGCTGGAAAACGACACCATTTTGGAAGCTGCTTGGTTATCGCTGCGTATTGCCGTCGTTTCCTCGCTTGCCGCCGTCGTTTTGGGTACGCTGGCGGGCTATGCGATGGCGCGTATCAAACGCTTTCGCGGCAGTACCTTGTTCGCCGGTATGATTTCCGCGCCTATGGTGATGCCCGACGTGATTACCGGCCTGTCTATGCTGCTGCTGATTATTCAGGTGCAGATATTTTTGCAGGGCAGCGAATGGTTGCAGCCGTTCTATTTCGACAGGGGCTTCTTCACTATTTTCCTCGGGCATACCACGCTTTGTATGGCATACATTACCGTCGTCATCCGTTCGCGGCTGATCGAATTGGATAAGTCGCTCGAAGAAGCCGCAATGGATTTGGGCGCGCGTCCGCTGAAAATCTTTTTCGTCATTACCCTGCCTTTGATTGCCCCTGCCATTGCTTCCGGCTTCCTACTCGGCATTACCCTGTCTTTGGATGATTTGGTGATTACCTCATTCCTGTCCGGCCCCGGTTCTTCCACATTGCCGCAGGTGATTTTCTCCAAAATCAAGCTGGGTCTCGATCCTCAGATGAACGTTTTGGCAACCATCCTCATCGGCATCGTCGGAACATTGGTCATCATCGTCAATTATTGGATGATGAGGCAGGCAACCAAGCGCGACCGCGAGGCGGCGGAAGCCTACCGCCAAGAAAAATTGGCTGCCGAGAAAGCAAATTAACTAATAAGGCAGGCTGACCGCATAACCGGGTCAGCCTGTTTTCTTCAACCGATTTTCTGTTTGGACGATATGGCCCGACAGCCTGTATCATTCCGTCCGAAAATATACCCGATAAAGCAAACACAATGATTCGTCCTGATTTTCAAGAATATCTGCCTTCTTATTATTTCAGTTCGGTTAATCCCCATACTGTTTATCCGAAACTCCAATGCCGTCTGAAAACCGATACCTGCATTATCGGCGGCGGTTTGAGCGGTTTGTGCACCGCACTGCCCTTGGCGGAGCAGGGACAAGAAACGGTTGTGTTGGAAGCCGCGCGCGTCGGTTTCGGCGCATCGGGACGGAGCGGCGGGCAGGTTATCAGCGATTACGCCTGCGGTATGGAGGAAATTGAAAAACAGGTTGGTTTGGAGCAGGCGCAATGGTTTTGGCAACAGTCTTTGCAGGCGGTCGAACTGGTGGACGAACGCGTCCGCAAACATACCATCGATTGCGATTGGCAGCGCGGTTATGCCACGGTTGCCGTTCGTCCGCAGCATTGGGAAGAATTGCAACAATGGCACGGGCGCGCCCAACGGCATTACGGTGCGAGTCATTATCAACTTTGGGATAAAGCCGAGTTGAAACAGCAGCTTGACAGCGATATGTACCAAGGGGCGCAATTCGATCCCCTGTCCGGACATCTGCACCCGCTCAATTACACGCTGGGCATCGCCCGCGCCGCTGCCGAAGCCGGCGCGCAGATTTTCGAGCAGTCCCCGATGACGCGCATAGAACCGCATCAAAACGGTTGGCTGGTTTACACGCCCGAAGGCAGTGTCGAATGCAAAAATATGGTCTATGCCGTCAATACTTATGCCGGTTTGAATCCGATATTCAAGCCTTTGGAGCGTAAGGCGATTGCCGTCAGCACCTTTATTATCGCCACCGAACCCTTGGGGGCGCGCGCAAAAGGGCTTATCCGCAACAATATGGCAGTATGCGACAACCGCCATATTTTGGACTACTACCGCCTCAGCGCGGACGGCAGACTGCTTTTTGGCGGTAAGGATAACGAGTTTATCGACGATCCTGCGCGTATGACCGAACTTGTCCGCCAAGATATGCTTAAAGTTTTTCCGCAGCTTGCCGATGTCGGAATCGAATATTCGTGGGGCGGGGAGTGCGATATTACCGCCAACCTTGTCCCGCATTTCGGACGTTTGGCCGCGAATGTTTTTTATGCGCAAGGCTATTCCGGGCACGGGATGGCGATAACGGGCATTGCAGGTTTGGCGGTTGCGGAAGCAATTTTAGGGGACGAATGCCGTCTGAAGCCGTTTGAGCGGTTGCGCCAGCCGAATATCATCCTCCAGCCGTTTTTGAGAAAGCTCGGTTCTTTCCTCGGCTCGAAATATTATCAGTGGAAAGACAGCCGTTGAGCGTCGCAGGCAGTATAGTGGATTAACTTTAAACCGGTACGGCGTTGCCTCGCCTTAGCTCAAAGAGAACGATTCTCTAAGGTGCTGAAGCACCAAGTGAATCGGTTCCGTACTATTTGTACTGTCTGCGGCTTCGTCGCCTTGTCCTGATTTTTGTTAATCCACTATATGTTTATCCCCATCGGCGGCAAACGTGAAAAATGCCGTCTGAAACCCGATTTCCAGGCTTCAGACGGCATAGCCGCCCTTATTCCACGCGTTCGCCGTGGATATTCAGATCCAAACCTTCGCGTTCGACATCCTTGCCGACGCGCAGGCCGCCGCAGATTTTCCCCACAACCTTCAAAATCGCCCAACTCATCAGCCCGCTGTATGCCGCCATAACGAATCCGTCTTTTATCTGTATCCACAACTGCTGCCAAACTGCCGCATCCCCGCCGAAAATGCGGTTGTCGAAAAAGATGCCGGTCAATATTCCGCCCACCAGCCCGCCGAATCCGTGTATGCCGAAAGCGTCCAAAGAATCATCGTAACGCAATTTGTGTTTGACGACGGTGACGGACACAAAGCACGCGGCGGCAGTCAATATACCGATGGCGGCCGCGCCCGACGGGCCGGTAAAGCCGGCGGCAGGAGTGATGCCGACCAGCCCGGAAACCGCGCCGGAAGCCAGCCCCAAAGCGGAAGGTTTGTGTCCCGCTATTTTTTCGCAGGCAAGCCAGCCTGCCGCGCCGAATACGGCCGACACCTGCGTTACCGCCATCGCCATACCCGCCGCCGCGTCTGCCGCAAGCGCCGAACCGGCGTTAAAGCCGAACCAGCCGAACCACAACATTGCCGCGCCGATCAGCGTCATCGCCATATTGTGCGGAGGCATCGCCTCGCGCCCGTAGCCTATGCGCCTGCCCAAAACCAAGGCGGCGACGAGTCCCGCGATACCGGCATTGATGTGCACCACCGTACCGCCGGCATAATCCAATACGCCGCCTTTGCTCATAAAGCCGCCGCCCCACACCCAATGCGCGCCCGGCACATAAACCAATAAAAACCATATGCCCGAAAACAGCATCATTGCCGAATATTTCATCCGTTCGGCAAACGCGCCGGTAATAATGGCGGTCGAAATAATGGCAAACGTCATCTGGAAAAACATAAATACCGGTTCGGGAACAGTCGGCGCATTAGGCGAGACGGTCAACATTTTTGCGGCAGCGTCTATCTGCATCCCGCTTAAAAATACGCGCCCCAAACCGCCGATAAAGGCATTTCCCGGCGTGAACGCCAAAGAATAGCCGACTGCGACCCAAAGAATGCCCACCAATGCCGCGATGGAAAAGCTGTGCATCATCGTCGAGAGCAGGTTTTTTTTCCGCACCATACCGCCGTAGAATAAAGCCAGTCCGGGAAGCGTCATCAACAATACCAAGGCAGCCGCAGTCATCACCCAGGCGGTATCGCCCGAATTGACGGCGGAATAAGGCTTCCACCAGTTTAATGGTTCTGCCGATAGGGATGCCGGCAGCAAAGATGCCGCCCATATGTGTTTTTTCATTTTGATTGAAGTTTCCTTAATGGTTGGATTCTGTCTTTCGGGAAGGCGGGGTCGGGGCTTGTCCGGGATGGCGCAAGCCCTGCCGAACCGGGAGGCGCGGGGAGTTGTGCCGATGTGCCGCCCTGTGTGAAACAAATCCCTTGTTTGAACGTGAAAATAGTGCATCCGATCCGTCGTATCCGTTGTCCGGCAGGAGGGGCATCCTCAGGCGGCGCATATGGGGGCGGACGGATTGTCAACAATCTGCCGTAGGAAAATATACAGATGTTTGGAGGATAAGGCAAAATATTGTTGACAATATTTTCGTTTAATAAAATTAATTTATTGATTAATATATTAAAAAATTTTATTTATGAAATAAAAAATAAAATTTATATAAGAATGGACGCGGTTTGCTGCAATCTCGAATCAAGTTCCCGCATCGGTTTCCAATGCCGGTACGGATGCCTTAAAGCCGGCTTTGCAAAGGCTGCACATTCGGCAGGCAGATACGGACATTGCCGGCGGTTGCGCCGTTACCGCGCCGGGACCGTGTGAATGAAAATGCCGTCTGAAACCCGATTTTCAGGCTTCAGACGGCATTTCGCATTAATGCGGGCGGCGCGTTTATTTTCCGCGCATCAGTTCAAAGAAATCATCATTGTTTTTAGAGGCTTTGATTTTTCCGATTAAAAATTCGGCTGCCTCGATTTCATCCATCGGGTGCAGGAATTTGCGCAGCAGCCACATACGTTGCAGCTGGTCGTTCGGCACAAGCAGTTCTTCGCGGCGCGTGCCGGATTTGTTGATGTTGATGGCGGGGAAGAGGCGTTTTTCCGCCATACGGCGGTCGAGGTGCAATTCCATATTGCCGGTGCCTTTGAATTCTTCGTAAATCACATCGTCCATACGGCTGCCGGTTTCAACCAATGCGGTGGCGATGATGGTCAGCGAACCGCCTTCTTCCACGTTGCGCGCCGCACCGAAGAAACGTTTGGGACGATGCAGTGCGTTGGCATCGACACCGCCGGTCAGGATTTTGCCCGAGGTAGGCACGACGGTGTTGTAGGCACGGGCAAGGCGGGTAATCGAATCCAGCAGGATGACCACGTCTTTTTTGTGTTCCACCATACGCTTGGCTTTTTCAAGCACCATTTCGGCAACTTGGACGTGGCGTTGAGCCGGCTCGTCAAAGGTGGAGGAGACTACTTCGCCACGGACGGAGCGGCTCATTTCGGTAACTTCTTCGGGACGCTCGTCAATCAAGAGGACGATGAGTTCGACTTCAGGATAGTTTGCGGTAATGGCATGGGCAATATTTTGCAGCATCACGGTTTTACCGCTTTTGGGCGGGGCAACCAAGAGGGCGCGTTGACCTTTGCCGATGGGAGAAATCAGGTCGATGGCACGTCCGGTCAGGTTTTCTTCGGACTTTAAATCGCGTTCCAGTTTTAACTGTTTGGTCGGAAACAGAGGAGTCAGGTTTTCAAACAGGATTTTATGGCGGCATACTTCCGGGTGGTCGCCGTTGATGGAATCCAGTCTGACCAGGGCGAAATAGCGTTCGTTGTCTTTGGGGACGCGCACGCTGCCTTCGATGGTGTCGCCCGTATGCAGGTTGAAGCGTCGGATTTGGGTGGGTGAGACATAGATGTCGTCGGGGCCCGCGAGATAGGAGGTGTCCGCGCTGCGGAGGAAACCGAAACCGTCGGGCAGGATTTCGAGTGTGCCGGAGCAGGTAAAACTCTCACCTTTTTTCATCATTTGACGGACGATGGCAAAAACCAAGTCTTGCTTGCGGAAACGGTTGGCATTTTCGATAGCGTGTTCTTCTGCCAACTCTAAAAGTTTGGAAATGTGCAGGGTTTGTAATTCAGAGACGTGCATAATAATGATATATAGAAGAGGAAAAGACGGGCGGATGCCGTCTGAAAGAAGAAGCTGACCGTTGGCGGTTGCTCGGAGAAAGGGGAATTGTAGGCAGTCGGCGCGTGGGTGTCAAATATTATCTCAGGCGGAGGCAGCCTTTATCGGCAGGATATATCGCTTGAGTAAAGTCGTTTGGAAAAATACCCCCGAGCTTTTCAGGCTCGGGGGTATGGGCATTGATTATTTGTTTAATTCATTCGCCAAATACAGCCAGGTTTCGATGACGGTATCCGGGTTCAGAGACACGCTTTCGATGCCTTCCTCAACCAGCCATTTGGCGAAGTCCGGATGGTCTGACGGACCTTGACCGCAGATGCCGACATATTTGT
This sequence comes from Neisseria lactamica, assembly GCF_901482445.1. Taxonomy (NCBI): domain Bacteria; kingdom Pseudomonadati; phylum Pseudomonadota; class Betaproteobacteria; order Neisseriales; family Neisseriaceae; genus Neisseria; species Neisseria lactamica. Next base: position 50,674 of record NZ_LR590477.1, read on the forward strand.
TTTGCTTGCGGCAGGCGGAAATTGCCAAATGCAGCATCACTTTGACGGCAGGGTTGCGTTCGTCAAACGATTCGGACACTAAGCCGCTGTCACGGTCGAGGCCGAGGGTCAGCTGGGTCATATCGTTAGAGCCGATGGAGAAGCCGTCGAAGTATTGCAGGAATTGTTCCGCCAATACGGCGTTGCTCGGCAGCTCGCACATCATGATCAGGCGTAAGCCGTTTTCGCCACGTTCCAAACCATTTTCTTTCAGGGCTTTAACAACGGCTTCGGCTTCGCTCAAAGTGCGGACGAACGGAATCATAATTTCAACGTTAGTCAGCCCCATTTCGTCACGAACGCGTTTCAAGGCTTTGCACTCGAGTGCGAAGCAGTCTTTGAAACTTTCGGCGACATAACGCGCTGCACCCCGGAAGCCCAACATCGGGTTTTCTTCGTGCGGTTCGTAGATGCTGCCGCCCACCAAGTTGGCGTATTCGTTGGATTTGAAGTCGGACATACGGACGATGGTTTTACGCGGATAAACCGATGCGGCCAATGTCGCCACGCCTTCGGCGATTTTATCGACGTAGAAGTCGACAGGGGACGCGTAACCGGTGATACGGCGGGTAATTTCCGCTTTTAATTCGTCGTCTTGTTTGTCAAATTCCAACAAGGCTTTCGGGTGGATGCCGATTTGGCGGTTGATGATAAATTCCATACGCGCCAAGCCGATGCCTTCGCTGGGCAGGTTGGCGAAGCTGAATGCGAGTTCGGGATTGCCGACGTTCATCATGACTTTTACAGGTGCTTTAGGCATATTGTCCAAAGCAACATCGGTAATTTGTACGTCCAACAGACCGGCATAGATGAAGCCGGTATCGCCTTCAGCACAGGATACGGTAACTTCTTGACCGTTGCTCAGCAATTCGGTCGCATTGCCGCAGCCGACAACGGCAGGAATACCCAGTTCGCGCGCGATAATCGCCGCGTGGCAGGTGCGTCCGCCCCGGTTGGTAACGATGGCGGAAGCCCGTTTCATCACGGGTTCCCAATCCGGATCGGTCATATCGGTAACCAGTACGTCGCCGGCTTCGACGGAATCCATCTCGGAAGCATCTTTAATCAGGCGTACTTTGCCCTGTCCGACTTTCTGACCGATGGCGCGGCCTTCGCACAAGACGTTTTTTTCGCCGTTGATAGAAAAGCGGCGCAGGTTGCGGCTGCCTTCTTCCTGGGATTTGACGGTTTCGGGACGGGCTTGCAGGATGTAGAGTTTGCCGTCCAAGCCGTCGCGTCCCCATTCGATGTCCATCGGGCGGCCGTAGTGTTTTTCGATGGTCAGCGCGTAGTGTGCCAACTCGGTGATTTCTTCGTCGGTAATGGAGAAGCGGTTGCGGTCTTCCTCGGGGATATCGACGTTGGTTACGGATTTACCGGCTTCCGCTTTGTCGGTAAAAATCATTTTGATGTGTTTCGAACCCATGGTTTTACGCAGGATGGCGGGCTTGCCTGCTTTCAGCGTGGGTTTGAACACATAGAATTCGTCGGGGTTGACCGCGCCTTGTACGACGTTTTCGCCCAAGCCGTAGGATGAAGTGACAAAGACGACTTGGTCGTAACCGGATTCGGTATCGAGGGTGAACATCACGCCGGACGCGCCGCTGTCGGAACGCACCATACGCTGCACGCCTGCGGAAAGGGCGACGATGTCGTGTTCGAAGCCTTTGTGGACGCGGTAAGAAATGGCGCGGTCGTTGTACAGGGAGGCGAATACATGGCGCATCGCTTCTTTAACGTTTTCCAAGCCGTTGATATTCAGGAAGGTTTCCTGTTGTCCGGCGAATGATGCGTCCGGCAGGTCTTCGGCGGTTGCGGAAGAGCGTACGGCAACGGAAATGTCCGCACCGCCGGCATCGGCAACCATTTTGTTCCATGCCGCTTCGATTTCGGCATCGAGCTGTTCGGGGAAGGGAGTGTCCAAAATCCATTGGCGGATTTCTTTGCCGACACGCGCCAGTTCGGCAACGTCTTCGACATCCAATTTTGCCAGTGCGGCGGAAATGCGTTCGCTCAGACCGTTGTGTGCGAGGAATGCGCGGTAGGCATCGGCCGTGGTGGCAAAACCGCCGGGGACGCGCACGCCTTTTTCGGTCAGCTGACTGATCATTTCGCCCAGCGAGGCGTTTTTACCGCCCACGCGTTCAACATCTGTCATACGCAGGTTTTCAAACCAGATTACATAGTTGTCGGCCATTTGTGTGTCCAATCCAAAATATGTTAAAAAAGAAACAAATCCGCGTCCTTATTTTAAGCGATTCGTTCCGCCGCTGTCACGTTTTTATCTGTCCGGACAATCGCGGCACCGTCTGAAAAATGGCGGGTTCGGGCTGTGTAGCGGTTTGAAATCGATGGGCGGCATATTGTTTTTTTCAGGTATTTCCTTTATAAAACAGATGGTTTTGAATAGGTTAATGTTTTGTGCCGTATTTTTCCGGTTTCTTTTTTTGGAATTTTATTTTAAAGAAATATAGTTTTTCGGTAATTTATTTTAAAATATGATTTGTTTTTTTTGGGGTGTAATCCGAGGTAGGGGCGGCGGGGTGCTTCCCCCTTGTCTGCCGCTGCTGTTATGATGATATTTTTATCCTGTATTTAAGGAGGGGCGATGGGCAGTCCGCGCCAAGTGTTTTATATTTCCGACCGCACCGGCCTGACGGCCGAAAATATCGGCGAGGCTTTGTTGAACCAGTTTGGCAATGTGGCGTTCAAACGCCATACGCACCCGTTTGTCGATACACCGGACAAGGCGCGCGAGGTGGTGGAGAAGGTCAATCGGAGCCGGCAGGAAAACGGTCAGCGTCCGATTGCGTTTGTCAGCGTGGTCAACGATGAAATCCGTGAAATCATCAAGCAGGCAGACGCTTTCCATATCAATTTTTTTGAAACTTTCCTCGGGCTTTTGGAAAAGGAACTCAACACCGAGGCGGTTGCCGCTACGCAAGGACACCACAGTATCGGTAATACCCAACGTTACGATGCGCGTATGGAGGCGGTCAATTTTTCGCTCAACCACGACGACGGTGTCAGCGATAAAAACCTTCAGGAAGCGGATGTAATCTTGATGGGTGTATCGCGTTCGGGCAAAACGCCGACCTGCCTTTATCTGGCGTTGCAATACGGCATCCGCGCCGCCAACTATCCGCTGATTCCCGACGATTTGGAATCCGTCGATCTGCCGCGTATGGTCAAACCGTACAAAGACAAGCTGTTCGGACTTACCATCCAGCCGGAGCGTTTGCAGGCCATCCGTCAGGAACGCCGCCCGAATTCGGCTTATGCGCGTATCGATACCTGCCGCAGCGAGGTGGCGGACGCGCAGAATATGTTCAGACGGCACGGGATTCCGTTTGCGAATACGACCGATAAATCGGTGGAGGAGCTTGCCGTGCACATCCTTCAGGCGTGCAAGTTGAAGCGCAGGTTTTGACGGGCTTTGATTCGGTTTGAAGGTGGAAATGCCGTCTGCAATCAGGTTTCAGACGGCAGTTTTATGTTTGTGGGGCGGATATTTTTCAGGGCTGTATAGTGGATTAACAAAAACCAGTACGGCGTTGCCTCGCCTTAGCTCAAAGAGAACGATTCTCTAAGGTGCTGAAGCACCAAGTGAATCGTTTCCGTACTATTTGTACTGTCTGCGGCTTCGTCGCCTTGCCCTGATTTTTGTTAATCTACTATATTTTGTCCAGACATTCGAGCAGATCGAACGGCGTGCGGATGTGGAAATCCGCCTGCCAAGAGTCGGTATCGTCTTCATCGGAAATATAACCCCATTCGGCAAGGACGGTCGTCATACCGGCGTTGCGCCCGGCTTGGATGTCGCGTTCGGCATCGCCGACGTAGACAGTGTGTTGCGGCTCGGCGTGGATTTGTCCGCACGCATACAGCATAGGTTTGACGCTTGGTTTGGGTTCGCCGCAGGTGTCGCCGCTGACGACGACGGCGGGCGGAACGGCAAAGCCGAGTTTGGGAACGAGTTTGTCGGTAAAGCGGGCGGGTTTGTTGGTGATGATGCCCCATTTGATGCCGCGCCTGCCGAGTTCGGCGATGAGTTCGTCCACGCCGTCGAAGAGGGCGGTGTCTTGGGCGTAGCGGCGGTCGTATTCGTCGAGGTATTCGGTGCGCCACCGGGCGTAGTCGGGGTGGTCGGGCGTGATGCCTGCGCCGAGTTTGAGCAGTCCTGCCGCGCCGTGTCCGGCATACGGGCGGATTTCCGCGATGCTTTTTTCGGGCAGGTTGTGGCGGCGCAACACGGCGTTGAGCGCGCTGCCGAGGTCCGGGGCGGTGTCGGCGAGCGTGCCGTCGAGGTCGAACAATACGGCTTGTATCATAAGGCTTCCTTTGGTTTTCCGATGGGTTTGCCTGCAAGGCTTTGGGTTTGACGGCGGCAATGGTGCGCGCCGCCGGTTTTGTTGGCGCACAAGACGCTGTCGGGATGCGGGTGGTGTTCGCTTTCGATTTGGATGGTGCAGTGTCCGATGTTTTTGTGGGACAAACCGTGTTCGATGCGGTAGGCGATTTGTTCGGATTCGGCAACGGTTATGCTGCCGTCCACGACGATGTGGCAGGATAGGGCGTTGATATTGCTTGTAATCGTCCAGACGTGTAAGTCGTGGACGGATTTTACGCCTTCGGTGTTGCGGATAACGTCGAGCAGGTCGTCGGTGCGGATGTTTTCGGGTGTGCCCTCCATCAGGATGTGCAGCGTTTGTTTGAGCAGGCTCCGGCCGCTTCGTCCGACCAGCGCGGCAACGAACATACTGACGAGCGGATCCGCCCATTTCCAGCCGAACGCCATCATAAGTACGGCGGCGGCAACCGCGCCGACCGAGCCGAGAAGGTCGCTTAAAACGTGCAGATACGCGCCGCGCATATTGACGTTGGCTTCGGTGTCGCTGTTTTTCAGCATATAAACCGCCACGCCGATGTTGACCAGCAGTCCGATAATGCTGATGACGAGCATCCCCGGCGTGGCGATTTCGGGCGGATAAAGCAGGCGTTTGACGGCTTCGTAGAAAATCATTACGGCGATGACCACCAGCGACAAGCCGTTGAACATGGCGGTGAGGATTTCAAAACGTTTGTAGCCGAAGGTCTTTTGCAGCGTGGTTTCTTTTTCGCCGAGTTTGAACGCCCACAATGCCGCGCCCAAGGAAAACGCGTCGCCGAACATATGCCCAGCGTCGGAAAGCAGTGCGAGCGAGTGGGTCAGCCGGCCGCCGGCCGCCTCCAGCAGCATAAAGGCGGCGATGATGATGAACGACACGCGCAATACTTTTTTGTTGGCGGTATGCGTGTGGGCGTGTGCGTGATGATGGTGTTCGTGATGGTGAGACATAACGTTCCTCAACAGAGGCCGTCTGAAAATCCGGCTTCAGGGTTTTCAGACGACCTTTTTGCCTTGTTTCAAACCCTGCTCGAAATCTTCCAGCATATCCAGCTCGAAGCGGCTGAAGCCCGCTTTTTCCCGCGCTTCGATGTTCACATAGCCGCGGAAGATAAACATATCGTAACGGGCAATCAGACTGCGGAACAGGGCAATCGGTTCCAAACCGCGTTCGCGGCAAAGGTGTTGATACCACCGGTTGCCGATGGCGACATGGCCCACTTCGTCGCGGTAAATAATGTCCAACACGCCGCAGGTTTCCGAATCGCCGCGCTGCGCCACCTTCGCGCGTATGCCGGGCGTAACGTCCAGCCCGCGCGCTTCCAATACGCGCGGCACTAAAGCCATACGCAACAAAGGATCGTAGGCGGTTTTGTATGCCATATCCCATAAATGATTGTGTGCTTCAAAATCGCCGTAATCGAAGCCGAAAGCGCGCAGCCTTTCGCGCATCAGGCGGAAATGGTACACCTCTTCCTTCGCCACTTTCACCCAGTCGCGGACAAACTGAAACGGCAGCGTGCGGAAACGGTATGCCGCGTCCAAAGCCAGATTGACGGCATTGAACTCGATATGCGCAATCGCGTGCAGCATCGCCGCATAGCCTTCGGTTGTGTTCATTTTGCGCGGGGTCAGTTGTGATGGCGCGACCAAAACCGGCTTGTCCGGCTGTCCCGCGCGGGGGAAATCCAGCGGCGGCGCGTTTGTTTCAGCCCCGTCCATGTTTTGAACGGCGGCAAACGCCTCATCCGTCAGCCGTCCTTTTTCATCGGGGTCGCCCGAAAGCAGGGCGCGTTCCAGCAAAGCATAAATATCGGGTTTCATCTCAAGTCCGCCGTGTTCGGAAAACAAATATTATAGCGTTTTAAAAAAACAAGATGAGGCATATAATCTCCGCGATTCGGCATTCCGCGCCCAAACCGTCAAATATAGTGGATTATAACAAAAACCAGTACGGCGTTGCCTCGCCTTAGCTCAAAGAGAACGATTCTCTAAGGTGCTGAAGCACCAAGTGAATCGGTTCCGTACTATTTGTACTGTCTGCGGCTTCGTCGCCTTGTCCTGATTTTTGTTCATCCACTATAACGCGGCACACATTAAAGGGCAGCGTGGCGCGCCTGCCTTTTCCGAGCGGTCAAAAAAATCAGCCCTCGGAAAACGCGGTTTGCAAAATACAAACCGCCCGTAACGCCGCCCATATGATTGTTTTGCCGCGCCGATACTTTACGCCACACCCATCCCGACAAGGAAAAATAATGATGAAACCGCACAACCTGTTCCAATTCCTCGCCGTTTGCTCCCTGACCGTCGCCGTCGCTTCCGCACAGGCGGGCGCGGTGGACGCGCTCAAGCAATTCAACAACGATGCCGACGGTATCAGCGGCAGCTTCACCCAAACCGTCCAAAGCAAAAAGAAAACCCAAACCGCGCACGGCACGTTCAAAATCCTGCGCCCGGGCCTCTTCAAATGGGAATACACTTCGCCCTACAAACAGACTATTGTCGGCGACGGTCAAACCGTTTGGCTCTACGATGTCGATTTGGCACAAGTGACCAAGTCGTCCCAAGACCAGGCCATAGGCGGCAGCCCCGCCGCCATCCTGTCGAACAAAACCGCCCTCGAAAGCAGCTACACGCTGAAAGAGGACGGTTCGTCCAACGGCATCGATTATGTGCTGGCAACGCCCAAACGCAACAACGCCGGCTACCAATACATCCGCATCGGCTTCAAAGGCGGCAACCTCGCCGCCATGCAGCTTAAAGACAGCTTCGGCAACCAAACCTCCATCAGTTTCGGCGGTTTGAATACCGATCCCCAACTCTCGCGCGGCGCGTTCAAGTTTACCCCGCCCAAAGGCGTGGACGTGTTGAGCAACTGATTTGCCGTTTTGAAAAATGCCGTCTGAACGCCGCCGAGGCTTCAGACGGCATTTTTACGCAGGCGGAACAATGTCCCGCATTACCGCCCGATCGGGCACCGGAACGGCAAACCCGTGAAAATTAACGGTTGCGCCCCGGCTGTTTTTGCCGTTTAATGCAAACCTTGCTGCACCAAGGGCCAAGAAAGCCGACCGGCCGCCCCCACAGCTTCCGATGCAGGCGGCCCGGCCGTCCCTGCAATGTTTTTTATTTTTGAACGAAAGGTCGAAAACCATGAAAAAAACACTGGTGGCGGCGGCAATCCTGAGCCTCGCCTTGACTGCGTGCGGCGGCGGAAGCGATACCGCCGCCCAAACCCCCTCCGCCAAGCCCGAAGCCGGACAATCGGGCAAACTCAATATCTACAACTGGTCGGATTATGTCGATCCCGAAACCGTCGCCGCCTTTGAAAAAGAAACCGGCATCAAGACGCGTTCCGATTATTACGACAGCAACGAAACACTGGAGGCAAAAGTCCTGACCGGCAAATCCGGCTACGACCTGACCGCGCCGTCCATCGCCAACGTCGGCCGGCAAATCAAAGCGGGCGCGTATCAGAAAATCGACAAGGCGCAAATCCCCCATTACGGCAACATCGATAAAGATTTGCTGAAAATGATGGAAGCCGTCGATCCGGGCAACGAATACGCCGTCCCCTATTTCTGGGGCATCAACACTTTGGCAATCAACACGCGGCAGGTGCAAAAGGCATTGGGTACGGACAAGCTGCCCGAAAACGAATGGGATTTGGTGTTCAAACCCGAATACACCGCCAAACTCAAATCCTGCGGCATCAGCTATTTCGACAGCGCAATCGAACAGATTCCTTTGGCGTTGCACTATTTGGGCAAAGACCCCAACAGTGAGAATCCCGAAGACATCAAAGCCGCCGTCGATATGATGAAAGCCGTCCGGGGCGACGTGAAACGCTTCAGCTCTTCCGGCTATATCGACGATATGGCGGCGGGCAACCTGTGTGCCGCCATCGGTTACGGCGGCGATTTGAACATTGCCAAAACCCGTGCCGAAGAAGCCGCAAACGGCGTGGAAATCAAAGTATTGACCCCGAAAACCGGCGTGGGCGTGTGGGTGGATTCCTTTATGATTCCGCGCGACGCGCAAAACGTTGCCAACGCCCACCGCTATATCGACTACACGCTCCGGCCCGAGGTGGTGGCGAAAAACGGCAGCTTCGTTACCTACGCGCCCGCCAGCCGGCCCGCGCGTGATTTGATGGAAGCCAAATACACAAACGATCCATCGATTTTCCCGACCAAAGAACTGATGGAAAAAAGTTTCATCGTATCGCCCAAATCCGCAGAATCCGCCAAACTGGGCGTGAAGCTGTGGCAAGGGCTCAAAGCGGGCAAATAACCGGAATCCCTGCCGTCTGAAACCTTTCGGGCGGCAGGAAACGGCGCGTCCGTTATCAAACAGGGAGGGGGCGTTTCCCCGCCCGCCGGTTATGATTGGGTTAAGATTAAAATTATTTAGTAAAATGAGAAAGATATGGATTTAAGTATCGTAGTTCCCATTTATAATGTCGAGAGTTATTTGGAGGCGTGTTTAAGTTCCATAGAACCTATATTAAGTAATGAAAATGTCGAACTTATCCTTGTGAATGACGGGTCAAAAGACGGAAGTGAAGATATATGTTATGAATATATAGATAAAATATCAAACAACAAACAACAAACAACAAACAACAAACAACAAACAACAAACAACAAACAACAAACAACAAACAACAAACAACAAACAACAAACAACAAACAACAAACAACAAACAACAAACACCGGACACCAAATATCAAATATATATATCAGGATAACCAAGGGTTGTCGGAGGCGAGAAATACCGGAATAAAAAATTCAAACGGAAAATATATAGTCTTTATTGATTCGGATGATTTTATTAATTGTCAGGTCTTGCTGGATTTTCTTAGTAAAGATGATATTGATATGCCGGATGTGGTTTTTTTAAATGCGGTTAAATATGATAAGGGAAGTGTTTCATATTTTGGCGAAGATTATCAGCCTGAAAAAATACTCAATCAATCCAAAGTCGAAGTTTTGAAAGGATTATGCCGATTTAGAAAATTTCCGGGTTCGGCGTGGAATAAGATTATAAAAAGAGAATTGATCATCAAAGAAAAACTATTTTTTGAAAAGGGGATTTATTCTGAAGATATCGAATGGTCAATGAGGTTATTTAATGCGGCAACAACTTTTTCTTATTTGGACGGTTGTTATTACTATTATCGGCAGGGAAGAAAAGATTCTATTACGGGAACTGTTTCGGAAAAAAGTATAAAGTCATTATTATATATTTTGGAGAAAAATGCGGAAATGGAATTTGATAGGGATATATCAAGTTATCTTTATTCTTTTCTTTCCTACGAATATCTCGTTTTGCTTTTTATAATGACAAGTAAAAATATAGAGTGCGATGCTGGTATAAGAAGAAGGGCGTATCATTTAAGGTTTATGCTGTTAAAGTCTAATAAGTTGATATATAAGCTGATATTCCCGATAGTCACATTATTCGGAGTCGATATTACAGGCAGGATTTTAAAAGCAATCAGAGGGAATGTTTAATAAATCCTTTAACAATATATATCTTACCGAAGGAGGAAAAATGAACGCAATCCGAACTTTCCAAAACCGCACGCCCGAAATCCACGAAACCTGTATGATAGACGAAGCGTGCGTCGTCATCGGCGAAGTGTCGCTTGCCGAAGATGTTTCCGTGTGGCCGTGCGCCGTGTTGCGCGGCGATGTGAACAGCATCACCGTCGGTGCGCGCAGCAATATACAGGACGGCAGCGTCCTGCACGTTTCCCACAAAACCGCCGCCAAACCCGAAGGGTCGCCGCTGGTTATCGGCGAAGACGTTACCGTGGGGGCACAAAGTGATGCTGCACGGCTGCCGTATCGGCAACCGCGTCTTGGTCGGTATGGGCAGCACCGTTTTGGACGATGCCGTGATTGAGGACGAAGTGATGATCGGTGCGGGCAGCCTCGTTCCGCCACGCAAACACTTGGCAGGCGGCTACCTTTATATCGGTTCTCCGGTCAGACAGGTGCGCGTGCTGACCGATGAGGAAAAAGCCTTTTTGAAGTATTCCGCCGCGCATTATGTGAAACTGTCGAAACAGTACCGACAAGCGGAATAAGATTTCCGGGTTAAATAAACATGCCGTCTGAAATTTTGGGTTTCAGACGGCATGTTTGTTTTCTGTTACTTTACAGTTTCACCGAGTGCTCGCGTGTTTCGTGGAACACGATGTCCGCCGGCGTTCTTGCGTCAGATTCAGGTTGACGCGGTTAGGCGCGAAGTAGGCGAGGCCGTCCTGTATATTGCTGCGCGCACCGACGGTGATGCTGTTCACATCGCCGCGCAACACGGCGCACGGCCACACGGAAACATCTTCGGCAAGCGACACTTCGCCGATGACGACGCAGGCTTCGTCTATCATACAGGTTTCATGGATTTCGGGCGTGCGGTTTTGGAAAGTTCGGATTGCGTTCATTTTTCCTTCTTCGGTAAGGTATATATTGTTAAAGGATTTATTAAACATTCCCCCTGATTGCTTTTAAAATCCTGCCTGTAATATCGACCCCGAATAATGTGACTATCGGGAATATCAGCTTATATATCAACTTATTAGACCTTAACAGCATAAACCTTATTAGATAATAGTGCGATGGAAAGCTTCTTTGGACGATTAAAAATGGAATGTTATTACGGTAAATGATTTGAGACGTTCTAACAACTGGAAAAAACGATTCATGAGTACATTCATTATTACAACCATGAGCGCATTCAGGGGAAACTAAAAGGACTGAGCTCTGTGAATTACAGAACTCAGTCCTTGAACTAAATCAGTCTAACTTTTGGGGTCAGATCATTTTACGGAGCTTTTTTTGTTGTGTGCTTTAAGCCATTTTTGCATTTGTTCAATTTCCGCTTGTTGTGCGTTAATAATATCCTCAGCAAGCTTACGCATCTCAGGATCCTTTCCGTATTTTAATTCAACTTCCGCCATTTTTACTGCGCCAATATGGTGTGGCAGCATACCTGCTGCAAAAGCAACATCAGGATCTTTATATTGCGCAGCTGCCATCATGTCTTGATGCATTTGATTCATACCTTGCATTAATTCTTGTTGCATTGCAGAACCTGTCGACATTGGCATATTCATGTGTGCTTGATGCGGTTGTTCATTAGCGTGGGCATGAATTGAAACTGCAGCAGCACTAAGTGTGATAAAAGTCATAAGTTTTTTCATGTTTTTCGCCTATGTAATAGCTGAATAAGTACAAATTATAAACCTTGACCTAAGGTTAAAGTCAACATTTGTTCCGAAAATGTTTGGTGAGGTGCTAAAAGCTAAAATAAGACAATATTTGAGCTGCGTTACGGATTTATGTTGCTGCTGTGCCTGACCATTGGAAAGTTTGCTTGGGATTTATTGGGTTGATATCGAATGAAAAAAAGGCCGTCTGAATGTTTCAGACGACCTTTGTGTTTTACAGTTTAACCGAATGTTCGCGCGTTTCGTGGAACACGATGTCCGGCCAACGTTCTTGCGTGAGTCCCAAATTCACGCGGTTGGGGGCGAGGTAGGCGAGGTTGCCGCCCGCGTCGATGGCGAGATTGCCCGCGTTGGCTTTTTCAAACTCCGCCAGTTTTTTCTTGTCGTCGCACGATACCCAGCGCGCCGACCAGATGGATGCGCTGTCGAACACGGCTTCTACGCCGTATTCGTTGGCGAGGCGCGAGGTTACGACTTCAAACTGCAACACGCCGACCGCGCCCAAAATCAAATCCGCGCCGCTCATCGGTTTGAACACCTGTACCGCGCCTTCTTCGCCGAGCTGTTGCAAACCTTTTTGCAGTTGCTTGATTTTCAGAGGGTTTTTGATGCGGACACTGCGGAACAGTTCGGGCGCGAAGAAGGGGATGCCGGTAAACGCCAGTTGTTCGCCTTCGGAGAAGCTGTCGCCGATTTGGATGTTGCCGTGGTTCGGGATGCCGATGATGTCGCCGGCGTAGGCTTCTTCCACCAGCTCGCGGTCGTGCGACATAAAGGTTACCACGCTGGAGGCGGCGATTTCGCGGTTGATGCGAAGGTGTTTCATCTTCATACCGCGCTCGAATCTGCCGGAGCAGACGCGCAGGAAGGCGATGCGGTCGCGGTGTTTCGGGTCCATATTGGCTTGGATTTTGAAGATAAATCCGGAGAATTTCGGCTCGTCCGGTTCGACCATGCGCACGGTCGCGTCGCGCGGTTTCGGAGCGGACGCCCAGTCAATCAATGAATTGAGGATTTCCTGAATACCGAAGTTGTTAATCGCCGAACCGAAGAACACGGGCGTGAGTTCGCCGGCGAGGAATTCGTCAAGATTGAACTCGTTGGAAGCCGCCTGCACCAATTCGATTTCGTCGCGCAACTGTTGGATTTCCAACGGAAAGCGTTGTTCCAATTCGGGATTGTCGATGCCTTTGATGATGTCGAACTCGTGCGGCAGACGTTCGCCGCCCGCTTCAAAGAGATAGATTTCGTCGTTCAGGATGTGGTACACGCCCTTGAAGTTTTTGCCCATACCGATCGGCCAGGTAACGGGCGCGCAGCGGATTTTTAAAATGTTTTCCACTTCGTCCAAAAGTTCCAGGGAATCGCGCACTTCGCGGTCGTATTTGTTCATGAACGTAACAATCGGCGTATCGCGCAGGCGGCAGACGTTTAAGAGCTTGATGGTTTGTGCTTCCACGCCTTTTGCCGCGTCGATGACCATCAATGCGCTGTCGACGGCGGTTAAAACGCGGTAGGTATCTTCGGAGAAGTCTTGGTGTCCCGGCGTGTCCAAGAGGTTGACGGTGTGGTCTTTGTAGTCGAACTGCATTACGCTTGATGCCACGGAAATGCCGCGCTGCTTCTCGATTTCCATCCAGTCGGAAGTGGCGAATTTGCCGGTTTTCTTGCCTTTTACCGTACCCGCGCTCTGAATCGCGCCTGAAAACAGCAAGAGTTTTTCGGTCAGCGTGGTTTTACCCGCGTCAGGGTGGGAGATGATGGCAAACGTGCGGCGGCGGCGCACTTGGTCGAGGATTTCTTGGGACATGGTTTTCTTTGCAAAAAGGTTCAGGCCGCTTTTCAGACGGCCCGGACAGTGTTTGAGACGGCGAGATTGTACAAAAAAATGCCTGATAATTCAATGTTGGAGGGGGTCAGTGCGTGCTGCCGTAAATCTCTTTTTCGTCTTTCAGGACGGCATCGGCGGTTTCCCACGCGCCGCCGCGCCAGACTTTGTAAAAGCAGCTTTCGCGCCCGGTGTGGCAGGCGATGCCGCCGTTTTGGGCGATGAGCATCACAATGGCGTCGCCGTCGCAGTCGAGGCGCAGTTCGCGGATTTTTTGCGTGTGTCCCGACTCTTCGCCCTTCATCCATTGTTTTTGGCGCGAACGGCTGTAATAGTGGGCAAAGCCGGTTTCGACGGTTTTTTGCAGGGCTTCGGCGTTCATCCACGCCACCATTAAAACACGTTTGGTTTCGGCATCTTGGGCGATGGCGCAAACCAAACCTTTTTCGTCAAATTTGACGGCTTCAAGCAGGTTTTTATCCATATTTCCTTTCAGACGGCATAGTCGGGCGGTCAGAGGCGCACTTCGATGCCGGCTTCGCGCATAGCGCGTTTGGCTTCGCGGATGGCGATTTCCCCGAAATGGAAAATACCGGCGGCAAGTACGGCATCGGCTTTGCCTTCGGTTATGCCTTCAATCAGGTGCCGGACATTGCCGACCCCGCCGGAGGCGATGACGGGGATGTCGACGGCTTCGGCAACGGCGCGGGTCAGCGGCAGGTTGAAACCCTGTTTCGTACCGTCCCTGTCCATACCGGTGAGCAGGATTTCGCCCGCGCCGCGTTTTTGCATTTCGACCGCCCATTCCACCGCATCCAAACCGGTCGGATTGCGCCCGCCGTGGGTAAAGATTTCCCAGCGTGTGTTTTCGGGGTTGGCGGCTTTGGCATCGACGGCGGCGACGATGGCTTGCGAACCGAAAAATCCGGCGGCTTCGTCAATTAAATCGGGACGGGTAACGGCGGCGGTGTTGATGCTGACTTTGTCCGCGCCGGCATTGAGCAGGCGGCGGATGTCGGCAACGGTGCGTACGCCGCCGCCGACGGTCAGCGGGATGAAGACTTGTCCGGCAACCTCTTCGATGATGTGCAGGATGGTGTCGCGGTTGTCGGATGAGGCGGTGATGTCGAGGAAGGTCAATTCGTCCGCGCCTTCGCCGTTGTAGCGTTTGGCGGCTTCGACGGGGTCGCCCGCGTCGCGCAAACCGATGAAGTTCACGCCTTTGACGACGCGCCCGTCTTTTACGTCGAGACAGGGGATGATGCGTTTTGCCAGTGCCATAATCGGATGCCTTTAGTCGAGGGAATCTGCCAATTGTTGCGCTTGGGCAAAATCGATGCTGCCCTCGTAAATCGCGCGGCCGGTAATCGCACCTGCTACGCCACGTTTTTCGGCGGCACACAGGGCGCGGATGTCGTCCAAGCCGGTCAGTCCGCCGGAGGCGATGACGGGAATACGGACGGCTTGGGCGAGTTTGACCGTCGCGTCGATGTTCACGCCGCTCATCATACCGTCGCGCCCGATGTCGGTGTAGATGATGCTGTTGACACCGTCGTCTTCAAAGCGTTTTGCCAAATCAATTACATGATGCCCGGTTACGGTTGCCCAGCCGTCGATGGCGGCCATACCGTCTTTGGCATCCAGTCCGACGATAATCCTGCCGGGGAAGGCTTTGCACGCCTCGCGCACGAAGTCGGGGTTTTTGACTGCCGCCGTGCCGATAATCACGTCGTTCAGACCCAAATCCAAATATTGTCCGATGGTTTTCAAATCGCGTATGCCGCCGCCGAGCTGTACGGGGATGTCTTTGGCGACGGCGGCAAGGATGTCTTTGATGGCGGGCAGGTTTTGCGGAACGCCGGCAAACGCGCCGTTCAAATCTACCAGATGCAGGCGGCGCGCGCCTTGTTTGAACCAGTGCAGTGCGGTTTCGGCGGGCGAATCGGAAAAGACGGTCGCCTCTTCCATCAGTCCTTGTTTCAGGCGGACGCAGCGTCCTTCTTTCAAATCGATGGCGGGTATCAGCAGCATAATTTTTCTCCTTGTGCGGGGCCGTGTCCGGCTTACCAGTTTAAAAAGTTTTTCAACATCGTCAGCCCGGCATCGTGGCTTTTTTCGGTGTGAAATTGCGTGGCGAATACGTTGTCTTTGCCGACGATGCAGGCAAACGGGGACGGGTAGTCGCTTTCGCCCAATATGGTTTCGGGATTTTCGGGGGCGAAATAGTAGCTGTGGACGAAGTAAAAACGCGTGTCTTGGGGAATATCTTTAAACAGCGGGTGGTTTTGGGTTTGGCGCACGGTGTTCCAGCCCATATGCGGGACTTTCAGACGGCATCCCTGCCGGTCGCGGAGGTCGCGCCCAAAGCGTCTGACTTTGCCGCCGAACCAGCCCAAGCCGTCGGTGTTTCCTTCTTCGCTGTGGTCGAATAAGAGTTGCGCGCCGACGCAGATTCCGAAAAAGGGTTTGTTTTTTAAGGCATCTTTGACTGCCTCGTCCAAGCCGCCGCGTTTTAATGCCGCCATACAGTCGGGCATCGCGCCCTGCCCGGGAAAAATGACTTTGTCGGCGCGGGACACGCGGTCGGGGTCGCTGCTTAAAAAGATTTCGGCATTTTTTCCGGCAAGCTGCCCCGCCGTCCGGACGGATTTCAATACGGAATGCAGGTTGCCCATACCGTAATCGATAATGGCGGTTTGCATGGCTTCCTCCTCTTTTTTTGCAATATGGCTGCGATTTTAACAAACAAATGTGCCGGGCTGATAAAAATGCCGTCTGAAAACGGGAATCTGTCTTCAGACGGCATAGGGTTCAAACCCGGAAAGCCGTTTGTCAGCCTTCCATTTGTTTTGCCTGAACGGCAGTCAGGGCGATGGTGAACACGATGTCTTCCACCAGCGCGCCGCGCGACAGGTCGTTGACCGGTTTGCGCAGGCCTTGCAGCAGAGGGCCGACGCTCAAGACGTTGGCACTGCGTTGGACGGCTTTGTAGGTGCAGTTGCCGGTGTTCAGGTCGGGGAAGACCAAAACGGTTGCCTGTCCTGCCACCGGGCTGCCCGGGGCTTTCGATTTGCCCACGCCCGGCACGGTTGCCGCATCATATTGCAGCGGGCCGTCGATGGCGAGGTCGGGGCGTTTTTCCCGGGCAAGTTTGGTTGCTTCGATGACGGTATCGACATCGGGGCCGCTGCCGGAGTTGACGGTGGAGTAGGAAATCATCGCCACTTTCGGGTCGATGCCGAAGGCTTTTGCGGAATCGGCAGACTGGATGGCGATGTCGGCAAGCTGTTGCGCGGTCGGGTTCGGATTAACCGCGCAGTCGCCGAAGACGAGGACTTGGTTGGGCAGCAGCATAAAGAATACGCTGGACACGAGGCTTGCGCCCGGTGCGGTTTTAATCAGTTGCAAAGCGGGGCGGATGGTGTTGGCGGTGGTGTGAACCGCACCGGATACCAAACCGTCCGCATCGTTTTGCGCCATCATCATCGTACCGAGTACCACGGTGTCTTGCAGTTGCTTGTGCGCGTCTTCGGGTGTCAGGCCTTTGGATTTGCGCAGTTCGCACATCGGCTCGACGTATTGTTCGACCAATGAGGCGGGATCGATGATTTCCAAAGAGTCCGGCAGGCTGATGCCGCGTTCTTTGGCAACGGCTTCGACTTCTTCGCGTTTGGCAAGCAGGATGCAGCGGGCAATGCCTTTTTCGTGACAGATGGCGGCGGCTTGGACGGTGCGGGGTTCTGCGCCCTCAGGCAGGACGATGCGTTTGCCGGCTTGGCGGGCGAAGTCGATCAGGTTGTAGCGGAATTGCGCCGGCGACAGGCGTTTTGCTTCGCGGCCTGCCAATACGGATACGTCTTTCAGCGCGTCGCTCGAACCGAAGAAGGTCAGGCCGGTTTTTTCGGCTGCCGCTTCGGCAACGGAGGCTGCCGCGCCGTCCACGACAAAACCTTCCAATACGCCCGGCGCGGCGGCGAAGAACTGTTTGGCAAGGTTCAGCCGGTGCGCCAGTTCGTCTGCATCGGCATTGTCGGAACGGACGGCGAAGACGGCTGCCGCATCAAGGGACAATGCCAGTTCGACGTTTTTGCCTGCGAGGTAGATTTTGTCGGCATCGGGCGCGATGCCTTCGATGACGAGGTTGGCGGCATCGAGTGCGGCAACTTTGCCGACCAGTGCGTCGAACCAGTCGTCGCTTTTGCCTTGCGCGAGCAGGGTTTCGGCGGTTGCGTCAACGGCTTGGAAAATTTGTGCGTCCAGTGCTTTTGCAAAGGCTTGTGCGGCGGCGGAGGCGTTCAGTCCGGCAGATACGGGTACGATGAGTACTTTTGCCATAATATATCCTTTCGTATGCTGCGGTGTGCGGCATGTATGTTGGAAGTGTTGGGATTTGAGGGGAAATGTCGGGATAGGCTATTTCCCGTCCGGTTTGCGCAAACAGGTGTTTTCTGTTTTGGGGCGGCAGCCGGTTTTACGCTGCCGCGTGTTTTTATATTAACAAATAAATTATGTTTTCAACAAGATAAATATCGTCAGGCATCGTTATGCCTTTCAGACGGCATCGTGTCTTCTGCCTTATGGGCAGGCGGTTCGGGGAAAAACAGGGCTTCTGAATTTAAGTAGATGCGTGTCTGTGTGCCGTCTGAACAATCGGGAGCATAGGGGGTGTCCAGCGTCAGGACGGTTTGCCCGATTTTCAGGCGGATTTGGGTATGCCGTGCTTTGGGTATGGCGTTGAGGATGGTGGCGGATAATTCGGCGGCTGGGGCGGACTGGCGGTGAAGGCTGAACTGTTCCGGACGGATGAGCAGTGTGCCGCGCGTGCCTGCGGATGCGCCGCTTTGAACGGGCAGCCGGCCCAATCCGCAATCGGCGGTGCCGTCGGCGTTGAGCACGGCGGGGGACACGATGCCTTCGCCGATAAACAGGGCGGCATCAAGGTTGGCGGGGCGGCGGTAAAGTTCGGCAGGCGGGGCGGTTTGGAGTAGTCTGCCTTGTTGGATGACGGCTATTTTGTCTGCGTATTGCAGGGCTTCTTCGCGGTCGTGGCTGACAAAAACGGCGGATTTGCCGTTTTTCCGCAAAACAGACATCATTTCTTCGCGGATTTGGCGGCGCAACTGTTCGTCCAGCGCGCTGAAGGGTTCGTCCAACAAAATCAGTTCGGGATCGGGCGCGAGGGCGCGGGCGAGGGCGACGCGCTGTTGCTGTCCGCCCGAAAGTTCGTGCGGATAGCGTCCGGCAAGTTCGGAAATGCCGGTCAGGTTCAACATAGCTTCTATCCGTTGTTTTTCCTCTGCTTTTTTGCCTTTTCCGTTGCCTAATCCGTAGGCGGTGTTGCGGTAAACGGTCAGGTGGGGGAACAGTACGCCTTCCTGCACGACGTAACCCAAACGGCGTTCGCGGACGGGAAGGTTGGTATTTTTTGAAAAGATGGTTCTGCCGGAAAGAGAAATTTCGCCGGAATCGGGTTGTTCAAAACCGGCGAGGCAGCGTAAAAGGGTGGTTTTGCCGCAGCCGGACGCGCCGACGATGAAGAGGATTTCGCCCGAGTCGAGACTGAGCGAAATGTCGTTTAAAACCGGGGTGTTTTGAAAACTTTTGGACAGGTGTCTGATGCACAGGGCGGCGGTCATGGCGGTGCTTCCTTAAGCTGTTATTTGAAGGCGTATTTCTTCAGCAGGAATACGGGGATGCCGGAAAATAATACCAGCATCAGCGCGTAAGGGGTGGCGGCGGCGTATTGCGCGTCCGATGTGTATTCCCAAACGGCGGTGGAGAGCGTGTGGACATCGTCGGCGGTCAGCAGCAGGGTGGCGGTCAGCTCTTTCATCAGGTTGAGGAAGACGAGTGCGAATGCGGCGGTAATGCCGGGCAGGATGGACGGCAGCACCAAGGTCCTGAAAATAAAGAAGTGTCCGCGCCCCAATGTTGCGCCGACCTGTTCCATTCCTTTGGGGAGTTGTTCCAAGGAAGTCCTCAGGGTGGTTTGCGCCATCGGCAGGTAAAGCATGAAATAGGCAAGGATGACGACGATAAAGGTTTGGTAAACGGCAGGGGTGTAGTTGATGCTGAAATAAACCAAGGATAGGGCGATAACCAAACCGGGGACGGCGTGCAGTAAAAACGGCAGCCTGTCTATCCAAACGGTTAAAAAATTGCGATAGCGGACCGATGCCCAAACAAGGGGTAAGGCACATAATATAGTCAAAACCGCACCCAAAGCCGATACGCTTAAGGAACGGACAAAGGCATCAAATACGGATACGAGCGCGAATGTGCCGGAAGTGCCGACCATCATCCAATGTATCAATACGCCAAAGGGGATAATAATGCCCAAAGTCAACAAGCTGCTTAAAAAAACAATCGCGCCAATCTGACCGGGGAGGTTGAGGGTTTTGACGGGATAAGGACGGGCAACGCCTTTGCCGCTGTGGTAAATCTTGGCTTTGCCGCGAAATATGCTTTCTCCAAATACGACGATGCCGCACACCGCCATTAAAACAGCGGAAAGCAGGGCGGCGGTATTGTTGTTGTAGGACATTTCGTATTCTTGGAAAATGGCAGTGGTAAAAGTGGGGTAGTTCAAAATGGATACCGCGCCAAATTCGACCAGCATATGCAGGGCAATCAGTAACACGCTGCTGCCGATGGCGGGTTTGAGCTGGGGGAGAATGGCGGAAAAAAAGGTTTGCAGGCGGCTTTTGCCCAAGGACAGGCTGACTTCTTCGTAAGACAGGCTGATGCGTTTGAGTGCCGCTTCGACCGGCAGGTAGGCGAGCGGGAACGAGGACAGGCTCATAATCATCACCGTCCCCCAAAAGCCTTCGACACGGAAGGTCAGGCTGATCCAGGTGAAACAGCTGACAAATGCGGGGATGCACAAAGGCAGGGTGATGGCCGTCTGAAAAAAGGTTTTGCCGAAGAAGCGGTAACGTTGGAACAAAAGGGCGCAGGCAATGCCCAAAACAATGGAAATCAGGGTAACGCCCGCCATCATCGTCAAGGTGTTGGAGAGCAAATCCCACATACGCGGGCGGAACAACAGTTCGACGGCGCGGTTGATGCCGACCTGCCACGAACGCATAGCGACATATAAAAAAGGCAGGGTAAGCGGTAGGGCAATCAGTAGGATGAGGCCGGTAAGCCAAATGGGTATTTTTTTAGGAGACATAGTGTTTTTTATCGGCAAAACGGGCGGACAGTATAAATGTCCACCCGTTTGACAATCCGAAAACGGCTTATTTCATACCGGCTTGCTCAAGCAGCCGGGTGGCGTGTTCTTTTTCGGAAACAGTGGTGGCGGACACTTGGGGTGCTTCCAACTTGGCGATGGGTTCCAAATTGAAAGTGGATACCACGTGCGGATTCAAAGGATATTCGGCACGGACGGCGGTCAGGGCGCGCTGTCCTTCCTTGCTGGCGAGGAAGGCGACGAATTTTTTCGCCTCATCCTTGTTTTGGGAGGATTTTAACACGGCTGCGCCGGAATAGGTAACGAGTGCGCCGGGATCTCTGTGGCGGACGAAATTCAGGCGGGTGTGGACATTTTGTACGCCTTTTTCACGCGCAAAAGCGTGCCAGTAGTAGTTGTTGATGAGGGCGGCATCGATTTCGCCGTTTTCAACCGCTTGAAGGGCGACGGAGTTTTTAGCGTAAGGCTTGCCGTATTCTTTCAGACCTTTGAGCCATTTCAATGCGGCCGCTTCGCCTTTCAGTTTGACGATGGCGACAACCTGTTCCAAGAACGCGCCGGAAGTGGGGGCGTAACCGATGCGGTTTTTCCATTTCGGCGTGGCGTAATTTAGGACGGATTTTTCCAAATCTTTTTCAGACAGTTTGCGGGTGTCGTAAACGACGACGCGCGAACGTCCGCTCAGTGCCACCCAGTCTTTTTTGGCGGCAACCGGCACGCCCTTGCCGCGTGTTTCGTTGATGGTGGAGGCGGGCAGGGGCTCTAGGAGGTTGGCTGCGGAAAGGGTGGCGAGTGCCGGGATTTGTTCGGAATAGAATACGTCGGCGGGGCTTCGGCTGCCTTCTTCTTTGATTTGACCGGCAAGCTGGTCGCCTTTGGCGCTGTTGAGTTTGACTTTGATGCCGGTAGCCCGGGTAAAGGCATCTGCAACGGCTTGTGCCGCTTCTTTGTGTTGGCCGTTGTACACGGTAATGTCCGCCAGCGCGGGGGTTGCGGCGGTCAGGGCTGCGGCAAGCAGTGCGTATCGGATAGATGTTTTCATATCGATTTTCTCCTAATGAATGAGGATGTATATCTTGTTAAGACATAACGGTGTGTAGTGTATTCCTTCTTTTTTATAAATGCAAATAATTATTTTTTTAAATTTGTTGTTGTCCGGTCCAGTTATGGTTTGTTATGACTTGTATTTTTTTCCGTGCATCGCGCCCGTAAGGCGGAAGCGGCGGGTAATGCGTGTCGGAATGTGGGTAAAGGCGGCATTTTGATTTGCCGGAATATTTGAGAACCCTTCCCTTTAAAACGCCGTCCGAACAGGGTTGCCGGAATAGTATTGCCATCCCAGCAGATACAGTTTGTCGGGGTCTCGCCAATATTGTTCATCCAGACTGTTCAGCAGTGAGGCGGTTTTGTTGTCGAGATGTTTTGTTATATCCCACATTTCTTTTAGGGTTTTACCTTCCGATTGGAGGTGGCGGATTTCTTTGTCCAATGCGTCTGCCGCCAGATGGATCAGCATTGCGCTGTGTACCGCGCCGATTTTTTTCAGAACGGAACAAGTCTTTTCGGCGGCGGGAAAACCCCAGTTGCAGACAAATTGCAGTATGCCGCCGTTGCCGATATCGGCTTCCGCCCGCCAAATCAAAACCAGCTCCTGTTCCCGTCCGTCCATGCTTTCGAGTTTTCCGTCATGCCGTTCAAAAAGTTTGTCCACCGCCTGCCACATCATCTGTTCGAAGCGGTCGGCTTGGGTATCCGTATCGGTCATCGTGTTCTTGCCTTTTAAAAATGCCGTCTGAACATTTCTTCAGATGGCATTTGGGGGTTAAGCCAACACTTCACGCCAGCGTTTGACTTGGAAACGGACTTGTTCAGGCGCGGTGCCGCCCAAGTGGTTGCGCACGTTTAAGCTGCCTTCGGGTGTCAGCACGCCGTACACGTCGTCTGAAATCAGCTTGCTGAAACCTTGCAAGACTTCAAGCGGCAGTCCGCTCAAATCAACGCCGGCTTCATCGGCGTGGCGCACGGCTTGGGCGACGACTTCGTGGGCATCGCGGAAGGGCATACCTTTTTTGACCAGATAATCCGCCAAGTCGGTGGCGGTGGCAAAACCCTGCATTACGGCGGTGCGCATATTGTCGGGTTTGACGGTTACGCCGCGCATCATATCGGCGTAAATCCGCAACGTGTCGATAAGCGTGTCGGCGGTGTCAAACAGCGGTTCTTTGTCTTCCTGATTGTCTTTGTTGTACGCCAAGGGTTGGGATTTCATCAGGGTAATCAGGCCGATAAGGTGCCCGATAACGCGTCCGGATTTGCCGCGCACGAGTTCGGGTACGTCGGGATTTTTCTTCTGCGGCATGATGGACGAGCCGGTGCAGAAGCGGTCGGCGATGTCGATAAAGCCGAAACGCGGACTCATCCACAAAATCAATTCTTCGGACAGGCGGCTCAGGTGAACCATAACCAGCGAGGCGGCGGCGGTGAACTCGACGGCAAAATCGCGGTCGGATACGGCATCGAGCGAGTTTTGGCAGATTTGCTCGAAACCCAGTAATTCGGCGGTAATTTCGCGCCGAATCGGGTAGGTCGTACCGGCAAGGGCGGCTGCGCCGAGCGGCATACGGTTGACGCGGCGGCGGCAGTCCGCCATCCGTTCGTTATCGCGTCCGAGCATTTCGACGTAGGCGAGCATATGGTGTCCGAAGCTGACGGGCTGGGCGACTTGCAGGTGGGTAAAGCCGGGCATAACGGTTTCGGCGTTTTGTTCCGCCAAATCCAGCAATGCCGTCTGAAGGTTTTGAATCAGGCTTCGGATGACGGTAATTTGGTCGCGCAGCCACAGGCGGATGTCGGTGGCGACTTGGTCGTTGCGGCTGCGGCCGGTGTGCAGACGCTTGCCCGCGTCGCCGATTTTGTCGGTCAGGCGGCGTTCGATGTTCATATGGACATCTTCCAAATCGGGCGACCATTCGATTTTGCCGCTGCGGATTTCTTCGAGGATTTCCGCCATACCCCGGCGGATGTCCGCCAAATCGCCTTCGTCCAACACGCCGGTTTCTTTCAGCATTTGCGCGTGTGCCAGCGAGCCTTGGATGTCCCATTCGGCAAGGCGTCGGTCGAAACCGATGGAGGCGGTGTATTGTTTGACGAGTTCGGAAACGGGTTCGTTGAAACGTCCCGACCAGGTTTTGTCGTGCATAAGGATTCCTTGATGGGGTTATTCGGTGCGGTATTTTTCCAAAAGGCGGCGGAAGGGTTCGCCGGTTTCGGGGTGTTTTAAACCGTAGGCGACGGTGGCTTCGAGGTAGCCCAGTTTGCTGCCGCAGTCGTAGCGTGTGCCTTCAAAGGGGTGCGCCAGGACAAATTCGTGATCGAGCAGCTTGGCGATGCCGTCTGTAAGCTGGATTTCGTTGCCCGCGCCGCGCGGAAGATTGGTTAAGAGGTCGAAAATGCGCGGCGTGAGAATGTAGCGTCCGACGACGGCAAGGTTGGAGGGCGCGTCTTCGGGCTTGGGTTTTTCGACAATGCCGGTAATGCGTTGGAACTGTTTGAGCTGTTCGGTTTCGACGATGCCGTATGAGCCGGTTTGCGACGGTTCGACGGTTTCTACGCCCAAAATGCTGTTGCCGCTGCGTTCGTACACTTCGACCATTTGTTTGAGCGCGCCTTTTGGAGCATCAATTAAATCGTCAGCCAGAATCACGGCAAAGGGTTCGTCTCCGATGGCGGCGCGGGCGCACAAGACGGCGTGTCCCAAGCCCAGTGCTTCGGCCTGGCGGATGTAGAGGCAGGTAATGTTCGGTGGCAGGATGTTGCGGACGTGTTCCAACAATTTGTCTTTATGGCGCATTTCCAACTCGGTTTCGAGTTCGTATGCCTTGTCGAAATGGTCTTCGATGCTGCGTTTGTTGCGTCCGGTAACAAACACCATTTCCGTGCAGCCGGCTTCCACGGCTTCTTCCACGGCGTATTGGATCAGCGGCTTGTCGACGATGGGCAGCATTTCTTTCGGGCTGGCCTTGGTGGCGGGCAGGAAGCGGGTTCCCATCCCTGCGACGGGGAAAACGGCTTTTTTTATCGGTTTCATTCTTTTTCCTTTGTATTGTTTTGATGTTTAAAGGGCGAGTTTGCGGATTAAATCGGCGAGTGCCTGCGCGCGGTGGCTTTCGCGGTTTTTGACCTCCGAATCCAATTCGGCGGCGGTTTTGCCGTGTTCGGGCAGATAAAAATACGGGTCGTAACCGAAACCGTTTTGCCCGAGCGGCGTGTCGTGCCATTGTCCGTGCCATACGCCCTCGGCGATAATCGGGCGCGGATCGTCTTTATGGCGGACAAAAACCAATACGCAGACATAAGAACAACTTTTGTCGGCTTTGCCGGCAAGTTCGGCGGCAAGTTTCAGGTTGTTGGCGGTATCGGATTTGGGATTGCTGCCGGCGTAGCGTGCGGAATGTATGCCCGGCGCGCCGTTTAAGGCGGCGGCACAGATGCCGCTGTCGTCGGCGAGTGCGGGCAGCCCGCTGTATTTGGCGGCGTGCCGGGCTTTTGCCAGCGCATTTTCAACAAAGGTGGAATAGGGTTCCGGACATTCGGGTATGCCGAATTCGGATTGCGGCAATACGGTGATGCCGTAAGGCTTGAATAAGTTGCCGAATTCTTTGAGCTTGCCGGCATTGCCGCTTGCCAAAACGATTTTTTCCGGTTTTTCAGACATAGCGGTTTTCCTTTGTGGCGGATTGGGCGGCGTGTAGGGATTTGTGCCGCAAATAGAGGGCGAGTGCGCCGATTTGTCCGAACAGCGCGCCGAATGCGAAAAGGAAGGCGGCGACGGCAAAGGCTTTGCTGCCGGCGGTCAGCAGATAGGCGCCTAAGAGGACGAGCAGCATAAATGCCAGTGTGAAGAGGGCAACAGACAACAGATAGATTTTTCGGCGGTTCATGGCGTTCGGTCGGAAACGGTATGTTCGGATTATAGCCGATTGGGACGGTATTCCCTAGAGGCTGGAAAAATGCCGTCTGAAGCGGCGTTCAGACGGCAGGGAGAGCGTTATGCCTGTTTGTTCCAACGTTCGACGGATTCTTTGATGACTTTTTTCGCTTCTTCCGCATCGCCCCACGATTCGACTTTGGTCGTACCCGCTTTTTTCAGGTCTTTGTAGTGGTTGAAGTGGAACTCGATTTGTTTGATGAGCTGTTGCGGCAAATCGGCCAAAGTTTTGTAGGCGTTGCCGTTGTTGCGGTCGTCGGCAGGTACGCAGACGATTTTGTCGTCCACTTCGCCGTCGTCAACGAATTTCATCACGCCGATAACGCGCGCTTCCAAGAATACGCCGGTTGCCAGAGGTTGTTCGGTAACGAGCAGCACGTCTAATTCGTCGCCGTCTTCGTCCAAAGTTTGGGGAATGAAGCCGTAGTTGGTCGGTTTGGCGAAGATGGCGGGTTCGACGCGGTCGAGTTGGAATGCGGCCAGTTTGCGGTTCCATTCGATTTTGTGGTTGCTGCCGGCGGGGATTTCGTTGACGACGTTGATGATGCCGCCGTCCACGTCGCCCGGGGTCAGAATTTGGTTGAAGTCTGCCATTTGGTTTCCTTTATTTGGGAAGGTTTGAAGTTTGAAAGTATAGCACAAACGTCCGGTTGAAAATGCGCCCGATGCCGTCTGAAAGGGTGTACGGGCGCGTGTTACCGTTTGCCCAAAAACCTGTCCAGTTCCAAAATCGCGCGCCTGTTGGACGGGGAAAACACTTTTTCCGCCGCTTCTTCCAAGCCGAACCAGCCGTAGGAGACGTGTTCTTCGGGTTGCAGGACGACGGGTGTATCGCGCGGGATTTCGGCCCAGAAGACGTGTTCGCGGTTTTCAAACACGCCTTTGGGATAGCGGTGCCGCCAGTGGTGGTAGATTTCGTAAACCGTGCTGTCGTGCCGGTCTTGGAGCTGCCCGTCCGCCAGCAGGATGCCGGTTTCTTCCCAAACTTCGCGCCTTGCCGTTTGGGCGACGGTTTCGCCCGGTTCGAGGCTGCCGGTTACTGACTGCCAAAACCCTTTCGGATGCGTGCGTTCGATGAGCAGGATGCCGCCGTCCCCGCTATAAAGGACGACCAGTGCGGAGACGGGGTATTTGAGCGGTTTTGCCATCGGCATCTTTCGGCGGGCTGCGGTGATGAAGGGGCTGATTATAGCAAACGCCGCACGTTATGGCGTTTGTCCTTTTCCGCATCCTTTCCCGTCCGGGCGGCGCGCACCGGCGTTTGCCGGTAAATTTTCCGTTGTGTCAAAAAGATAAGGGCGGTTGTGATTTTAATGCTTGCCAAAGCGTCGGGTGGAAACTATAATCCGCAACTTATCGAGTCGGAGTGTGGCGCAGTCTGGTAGCGCACTTGCATGGGGTGCAAGGGGTCGAAGGTTCGAATCCTTTCACTCCGACCAAAAAACATAAGGCAGCCGTTTTTGAAACGGCTGCTTTTTTGTCCGTGTTTTCCGTCTGTATCGCGGGCGGAGCGTTTCAAAATGCCGTCTGAAAGCTGTTCAGACGGCATTTTTTATTTCTTCCAGTAGGCGGGGGTGAAGAGGATGAAGACAGTGAAGATTTCCAGCCTGCCCAAGAGCATGGCGGTAACGCAGATCCATTTCTGCATCACGTCCAAACCGGCGTAATTGCCGGCGGGTCCGACTTCGCCCAGGCCGGGGCCGGAATTGGTGATGCAGGCGATGACGGCGGTGAAGGCGGTGGTAAATTCCATACCGCTCGCCATCAGCAGGAAGCTGAAGAGGACGACGGTCATAAAGTAGATGAAGATGAAGGACATAACGGTCAGCGCGAGGCGGTCGGGTATGGCCTTGCCGCTGATTTTGACGGTGCGGACGGCCTTGGGGTGCAGCAGCACCATCATTTCGCGCAGGCTGAATTTGAACAGGACGAGGGCGCGTATGGTTTTGATGCCGCCGCCGGTCGAGCCGGAGTTGGCGAGGATGTTGGCGAGGAAAAACATCCACAGGGAAATCAGGAGCGGCCATTGCGCGAAGTCGGTGTTGGCCAGCCCGTTTGCCAATCCGATGGAGACGAAGTTGAAGGCGGTGTAGCGCAGGGATTCGATGAAGCCGGCGTAATAGCCGGTGTGCCACAGGTACAGGGCGGCGGCAAGGATGCTGCCGGAGAGCAGCAGCAGCATCGTCCGGCATTCTTCGTCTTTCCAATAGGTTTTGAGGCTGCGGCTGCTGAAGGCGGCGAAATGGCTGGCAAAATTGATGCCGCCGACAATGGTGAAAACGATGATGACTGCTTCGATGAGGGGGGAGTTGTAATAAGCTATGCTGGCATCGTGGGTGGAAAATCCGCCCAGCGAGAGGGTCGCCATCGCGTGACAGACGGCATCGAACCAGCCCATCCCGGCAAAATGCAGGCAGGCTGTCGCGAGGATGGTGATCAGGGTGTAGCCGAACCAGAGTTTTTTCGCCACTTGGGAAATGCGCGGCGACATTTTGCTTTCTTTGTCAATGCCGGGGATTTCGGCTTTGAATAACTGCGTGCCGCCTACGCCGAGCATAGGCAGGATGGCGACGGCAAGGACGATGATGCCCATCCCGCCCAGCCAGTTGAGCATATGCCGCCAAAAGTTGACGGAGGGGGCGAGTCCGTCGACGTGGGGGATGACGGTCGCTCCGGTGGTGGTCAGTCCCGACATCGATTCAAAAAATGCGTCGGTAAAGCCCATATTCGGGAAATACAGGTACATCGGCATCGCCGCCATAGCGGCAAATGCCAGCCACAACATCAGGACGAGGGTGAAGCCGTCGCGCGGGCGCAGTTCGCGCCTGAACCGGAGGGTGGCGAGCCGGACGATGCACGAGCCGGAAAGGGTAACGGTCGCGGTGGTGGCGAAGGCGGTGTACGCGCCGTCCGAAAAGGCGTAGGAGAGGGCGGCGGGTATCAGCAGGATAAAGGAAAACAGCATACCCAGGCGGGAGAGGACGTGGGCGATGGGCAGGATTTTGTGCATAGTGGGGCGGTCCGTTATTTTGCGAAGCTTTTCCAGTCTATGCCGTCGGCGGCTTGGACTTGGGTAATTTCTTCCGTTTCGAGGTTGACGGCGGTCAGCTGCCCGCCCCACAGCGCGCCGGTGTCCAAAGAGATGACGTTATCGGCATTCGTGTAGCCCAGCGAGGACCAGTGTCCGAAGATGATGGTATGGTCGAGGTTTTGCCGGTCGGGGGCTTTGAACCACGGGCGCAGGTAAAGCGGCATTTTTTTCACTGTGGATTTGTAGTCGAAATCCAGTTCGTTTTTAAAGGTCAGGGCGCGCATCCGCGTGAAGGCGTTGACGATGAAGCGCAGGCGGGCATAGCCTTCCAAACCTTCGTCCCACGCGGACGGTTTGTTGCCGTACATTTTGGAGAAGAATTTGACGTATTTTTTGCCGCGCAGTTCGGCTTCGGCTTCTCCGGCGAGCGATTCGGCTTTGGCGATGCGCCATTGCGGCAGGATGCCGGCGTGTACCATCACGCGGCTGCCCTCGCGTATCAACAGCGGTTGCGCGCGCAGCCAGTCGAGCATTTTTTTTCCGTCGGGGTGTTTGAGTATGGGTTCGATTGTGTCGCTGCGTTTGGGCGCGCCTTCGCCGCAGCCGACGGCGAGCAGGTGCAGGTCGTGGTTGCCGAGGACGATTTGCACGCTGTTTTCGTGCCGGATGCAGAATTGCAGTGTTTCGAGGGATTTCGGGCCGCGGTTGACGATGTCGCCCGTCAGCCAAAGGGTGTCCGTGCCGTGGTTGAAACCGATTTTGCCGAGCAGCGCGGTCAGTTCGTCGAAACAGCCTTGTATGTCGCCGATTGCGTAATGTGCCATTGCAGATGTTGTGAAGTGGGAAAGTGTTGCGGTTCGGACGGCATGGTTTTGAAATATCATGCAGTCCGAACGTGGAATTATGCGTTCAAAACGAGGACGGCTTCGGCTTCGACCTGCACGCCTTTGGGCAGCGAGGCAACGCCGACGGCGGCGCGGGCGGGAAACGGCTCGGCGATAAATTCCGCCATCACTTCGTTGAAGACGGCGAAGTTGCCCAAGTCGGTCAGGTAGGCGTTGAGTTTGACGATGTCGTCCAGCGAGCCGTCTGCCGCTTCGGCGACGGCTTGCAGGTTTTTAAAGACCCGGCGGGCTTCGGCGCGGAAATCGCCGTTGCCGACGACGGTCATCGTGGCGGGATCAAGGGGAATCTGACCGCTCATGTAAACGGTGTCGCCCGCGCGCACGGCTTGGCTGTACGCGCCGATGGCGGCGGGGGCTTTGTCGGTGTGGATGATGGTTTTGGACATTTCGGATTCCTCAAAAAATAGGGCGGCAGAAGCCGCAGCATTCGGGATTATCGTACAAAACCGCCGGCTTGTGTAGTTGCGGCGGCGGAAAACAAAACCGCCGAAAGGCTCGGCGGTTTGCGGAATAACGCATATATCAGAATTTGACGCGTACGCCGGCGGACAGTTCGCCGGTACGGACGTTTTTGACGTTGTTGACTTTGCCGATGTAGTTGTAGCGGTAGCCGGCATCCAAATCGACATTGGGAGTAACGGCATAGCTTACGCCCGCCAATACGCCGAGGCCGGTGGAGATTTGGCTGAAGCTGTCGCTGCCGCCCAAGTCGGCGGAGGCGCGGTTGAGGCTCAAGCGCGCGCCGAGATACGGTTTGACGGGCGATTGGGTGTCGAAGTCGTAAATGGCGGACGCGCCGATGCTGTAAAGTTTGAAATCGGTGGATGGGACTTGTTTATAGTTTTTGTAGCGCGTGTAATCGACGGCGAAGCGGAGGTCGTTGATGCGGTAGCCTGCGGAGATGCGCGGGCTGAAGCCTTTGGCAGAACCTAAAGAGCTTGAGGCTTTGGCGTGTGCGGCATCGGCTTGGACGTAAAAGCCGGATGCGCCTTCCGCCAGTGCGGCGGCCGGGAGGGCGAGGGCAATCAGTGCGGCAAGTGCTTTTTTCATATCTTGGTTCCTTTCTTTATGATCGGGAGAAAAATGGTTAAGAATCCGTTAAAGAATCCTGCCGTATTATACTGAAATTTTCTTTTTGCATCGTAATATTTTCAATGCCCCAAGATACGCGGCGCACGCCGGCTTCTCTGCCGACGGCAAAGCCGTTAACCCGCGCGTTGCCCTTAAATGGCGGCATCACGCGGCGGATGGGTGAAACTTGCAAACGGTTTGGAAAAAACAGCGGTATCTGTCGGATTGTTGCAGGTGCAGGCATACGGTTTTTTGTGTGCGGCGTTGCCTTAAGCGTCGGACATTTCCGGCGGCGATGCCGTCTGAAACGCCCCGGAGGGGATGCGGCTGCGTTTCCATCGATAAACATATTTGCCGGCAGCGTTCGGGGCGGGTTTTCCCGGGCGGCCGCCGATTTGTTTGCGCTTATAAAAAACACTGCAATAAATCGTTTAAAAACAAACGTCCCTGCTCGGTCGGGCGGAACACGGTCGGGTCGGTTTCCAGCAGGCCTTTTTGCCTTGCCGTTTCGATTTGCGCCATGATTTTGGCACTCGGTACGCCCGTGCGCTCCTGCAACATCGCGGCGGGTACGCCGTCGGTCAGGCGCAGGGCGTTCATCATAAACTCGAAAGGCAAATCTTCGGCGGCGACGGTTTTGCGTTCGACGGCTTCACCCGGCCGGTTTTGCATCAGGGCGAGGTAGTCGTTGGGATGGCGGCGGCGGACGGTGCGCTCGATGCGGTCGGGGTAGGAAATTTTGCCGTGCGCGCCCGCGCCTATGCCCAAATAATCGCCGAACTGCCAGTAGTTCAAATTGTGGCGGCACCGCATGGCGGGTTTCGCAAAAGCCGATGTTTCGTAATGGATAAAGCCGGCGTTTTCCAATGCGCCGTGTACCGCGTCTTCGATGTCGAGGGCGGCTTCGTCTTGCGGCAAACCTTTGGGCGGCGTGTGTCCGAACGGCGTGTTCGGTTCCATCGTCAGATGATACGCGCTGATGTGGGTCGCGCCTGTGGCGATGGCGGTTTGCACGTCGTCCAATGCCGTCTGAACGGTCTGGTTCGGCAGGGCGTACATCAAGTCGATATTGACTTTATCAAATAATTTCAGGGCGGTAGCTATGGCGGTTAAGGCTTCCTTGCCGTTGTGGACGCGCCCCAGCCTTGAGAGCATATCGTCGTTGAAACTCTGTACACCGATGGAAAGCCGCGTGATGCCTGCGTCTTTAAATCCTTGAAATTTCTCGATTTCAAATGTACCCGGATTGGCTTCCAACGTAATTTCCGCTTCCGGCTGCAAGCGCAACAGCGAACGCACGCCGCTCAACAAACGGTCAATCGATTCTGCCTGAAACAGGCTGGGCGTACCGCCGCCGAAAAATACCGTTTCCACCGGCCTGCCCCAAATATTGGGCAATTCGAGCTGCAAATCGGTCAGCAGCGCGTCGATATAGGCGGCTTCGGGCAATCCGTTTTTCAGACTGTGAGAATTGAAGTCGCAATACGGGCATTTTTTGATGCACCACGGGATATGGATGTAAAGCGACAGGGGCGGTAGGGCGGTGAGCCGGGTGCGGTTTGGAAAGGAAATGGTGTGCATGGTGTGGTTCGGAAAAGTGGACAATGCCGTCTGAAGGCAGTTCAGACGGCACAGGTTCAGCCGAGCAGGGTAAGCAGTTCGGCTTCGCTGAGGACGGAAACGCCCAAGGCATTGGCTTTTTCCAGCTTGCTGCCCGCAGCTTCTCCGGCGACGACGTAGTCGGTTTTTTTGGACACGCTGCCGGAAACTTTGCCGCCTGCGGCTTCGATTAATGCTTGGGCTTGGTCGCGTTTGAGCGTGGGCAGGGTGCCGGTTAACACGAAGGTTTTGCCTGCTACGGCTTTATTGATGCCGTCTGAACGCTGCGCCGCTTCGTCTTCAGACGGCATTTGCGCGAAGAAGGTTTTTAGGTTTTCGAGCAGGGCGGCGTTTTGTGCTTCGCTGCGCCACGCCTGCCAGTCGGTGGGAAGAGCTTTGTCGGTTTGCAGCCCTTCTATACTTTGGCCGGCGAGTTCCCATAAGGCTTGGGCTTTGTTTTCGCTGATTTTGAAACCGGGCAGGCGGGCAATCCAGCGTTGCGGTTCGGCGTGGCGGGCGGGCGGGATGGTAACGGCTTGGGTTTGCGGGGCAACGCCTGCGGCGAGCAGCTCGTCTATCATCGCCTGCTGTTCGGCTTGGGCGAAGAAGTGGGCGATGGAACGCGCCACTACCGTGCCGATGTCGGGCAGGCAGGCGAGGACGGGTTCGGGCGCGCGGCGGACGCGTTCCAGCGATCCGAATGCCTGTGCCAGCGTTTTGGCGGTGCGTTCGCCGACGTGGCGGATGCCGAGCGCGAACAGGAAGCGGGCGAGTTCGGGTGTTTTGCCGGATTCTATGCCTGCGAGGATGTTTTCCGCCCACTTGACCGGTGGTTTTTTATGTTTGCCCGACGCGCCGACCGAACTGCCTTCAGACGGCATTTGATCCGATTCGGCAACGGTTTTGTCCGCCGCTTCCTTCATTTTTTGCAGGGTCGGGATGTCGAGGCGGTAGAGGTCGGCGAAATGGCGGACGAGGTCTTGGGCGACCAGCTGTTCGATTTGTTTTTCACCCAAGCCGTCGATGTCCATCGCTTTACGCGAGGCGAAGTGGATTAAGCCTTGCGCGCGTTGCGCCTGACAAAGCATGCCGCCGCTGCATCGGGCGACGGCTTCGCCTTCTTCGCGTTCGATTTCGCTGCGGCAGATGGGGCAGTGGGTCGGCAGGCGGTAGGGCTTGTGGAGCGGGACAGATCGGGTTTGGTTTGCGGACGGTGTTTCGGCAAACAAATCGTCCTGCCGATGCCCGATGCTGTCTGAAACGGCAACGGCGGTTTCCCGCATCGGACGGCGTTCGAAAATCACACGCACGACTTCGGGAATCACGTCTCCGGCGCGGCGCACGACGACGGTATCGCCGATGCGCACGTCTTTTCGGGACACTTCGTCCTGATTGTGCAGGGTGGCGTTGGTAACGGTTACGCCGCCGACGAATACGGGTTGCAGGCGGGCGACGGGGGTAACGGCTCCGGTGCGCCCGATTTGCACATCGATGGCTTCGACAATGGTTAATGCTTCTTCGGCAGGGAACTTGTGGGCAACCGCCCAGCGCGGCGCGCGGGAGATGAAGCCGAGTTCGCGCTGTTGCGCCAGGCTGTTGACTTTGACGACCATACCGTCGATTTCGTAGGGCAGTTCGGGGCGTTTTTGCTGCATTTGTTCATAAAACGCCAATACTTCATCGATATTTTTGAAACAGCCGAAATTGCCGTCGGGCAGGCTGAAGCCGAGTTTTTGGAAATAGGCGAGTTCTTGGATGTGTTCTTCGGCTGCGAAACCGCCTTGCTGGCGGGCAATCGAATAGGGGAAAAAGTGCAGTTTGCGTTGCGCGGTGATGCGCGAATCGAGTTGGCGCAGGCTGCCGGCAGCGGCGTTGCGCGGATTGGCAAAGGGTTTTTGATTGTTGTCGGCTTGACGTTTATTGAGCGCGGCGAAATCGGCTTTGAGCATCAACACTTCGCCGCGCACTTCGATGAGTTCGGGCGTATTTTCGCCGTGCAGCCGCAGGGGGATGTTGGCGACGGTTTTGACGTTTTGGGTCACGTCTTCGCCCGTCGTGCCGTCGCCGCGTGTTGCCGCCTGCACCAATACGCCGTCGCGGTAGAGCAGGCTGATGGCGAGGCCGTCGAATTTGGGTTCGATTACATATTCCGGTTGTTCGCCGTTTAAACCGTTACGCACACGTTCATCGAAAGCATACATTTCGGCGTGGTCGAACACGCCGTTTTCATCTTGCGGGGAGAAGGCGTTGGTCAGCGACAGCATCGGCACTTCGTGGCGTACTTCGTCAAAGCCTGCCAAAGGCTCGCCGCCGACGCGCTGGGTCGGGCTGTCGGGCAGCTTGAGCTCGGGATGGTTTAACTCCAACGCTTCGAGTTCACGGAACAGGCGGTCGTATTCGGCATCGGGTACGCTGGGCGCGTCTAGGGTGTAGTATTCGTAGGCGTAGCGGTTGAGCAGGTCGGTGAGTTCGTGTATGCGTTGTGCGGTCGGGTTCATGGCGGATAGGTTTTCAGACGGCATTTTTAAAGATGCCGTCTGAACGGGAAACAGGTTGGAAACGGTCGGATTTTACCTGAAAACAAAAGGCGGATGCACCGCTGCCGATGTATCCGCCTTCGGGATTCCGGATTTATGAGAATAGGCGCAGGGCGGTTTGGCTTCCGGGCCGGATGCCGACTTTGAGCATTTCTTCCTGACGTGCCAAAACATAGGTACGCACGTCTTTGAGCCATTGTGTGGATACTTCTTCCATTTTGTCGTTGACCAAATTGAGGTTCAGTTGGCCGGACAGGCGTACCGCCAAATCCATAAAGAGGTCGTCGAAGGTTTTTTCGCCTGCCGGAGAGTGCGGAATATCGAGCAGCATACTGAAGCCTTTGTAGGACTGGTTGTCCAAAAGGGCGTTGGTAAACGGCTCGTTGTTGAGCGCGCAGATGGAGAACATCGTCGAACCGGATTCGTCGGCGTAGTGGAATGCGCCGTCTTCTCCGAGTGTAAAGCCTACGCCCGATACGGCGGAACGCAACTCTACGCCGCTGATGCCGGTGGGGGAGACCAAATGGATGGCGATGGTCTGATCGACGCGGGCGCAAAACGCGTCCAGCGCGGAAGCCACTTCGATAAAGGCGGCAAGGTCGGTATGCAGCGTCCGGCCGCCGATGCTTTGTGCGAATGCGTCCACCTGGCGGTTGAAGGCGGAGAGTTCTTCCTGCGAGGCGAGGCCGTTGCGGCTGACCGCCTGAACGCCGATGATGAAGGCCTGGTAACGCAGGCCGGGGATGGGTTCGGCGACTTGGAAGTGGTCGTCCGTCGTGCAGCCGATGATTTGGTAGCGGTGGCGGTTGGAAAGGCGGGGCAGCGCGTGCAGCTCTGCCGCCTCGGTCAGCGCGATATAGGAGATGAAATCGAAACGCACGTCAAACCAGGGCAGTTCGACTTTGGACAATTCTTGGAGCGTAATCAGCGGTTTTGTCGGCGTTTGCGGGACGGGTGCGGCCTGCGGCGCGGGTTTTTCGGTTTGGGGCTGCGGGGCTGCGGGGGAAGGGGCGGCCGTGCCGCCTTCTTCTAAGACGGTTTCGATTTTGGTTTTGAACGGAGAAGCTGCCGCCTGTTTGTGTTTGGCGATATAGAGGGCATCCTGTTCCTGAAGGCTGAGCAGGGCGGGATCGTGCGGTTTGGCCGGTTTTTTAACCTCGGCTTGCGGTTTCTGCATCACGCCCGAACTTCCGGACGGTTGGCCGTCGCGGACGTGGCTGGTTTTGCTGTTGAGCAGCGCGTCTTTGTCGGAGTGTCCGAACTGGTCGCGCACTTTTTTGCGGTATTGGTTTTCCTGATACATATTGTAGGCGACAACGGCGAGGACGGCGGCGAGGAACAGTACGATGTAAATCATGGCAATCACTTTAAATTTCGGGATGCAGGATACGCAAAAGTGCGGCGCTGCGGTTCAATCGGGCTTGCGTTTCCGGCACTCTGGCAAAACGGCCGGTTATAATGTTTGAATTATAACGAAAATCGCGGGGTATGACAGCAGTGTGTCGAAATAAGGGGGGATTTTCTGCAACACGGTATGGGACGCGCGGCCTTCAGACGGCATTTCTGTCCACGGGAAAGCCTTTTTGCCGGATTTTTTGCCAGTCGAAAAAATGCCCCGGGTCGGTTTTGCGGCCGGGCGCGATGTCCTGATGCCCGGCAACGGCGGCAACGGGGTAGCGGCGGCAAATCGCGTCCAACAAGGTTTCGAGCGAACGGTATTGCGCTTCGGCAAAAGGCTCGAAATCGCAGCCTTCCAGTTCGATGCCGATTGAAAAGGCGTTGCATTTTTCCCTGCCGCCGAATGAAGACACGCCGGCGTGGTACGCCATATCGTCGCAGGAGACGAACTGCACCGTTTCGCCGCCGCGTTTGATTAAGAAATGGCTGGATACGCGCAAAGTGTGTATCAGGCTGAAGAACGGGTGGCTGTCCGGTTCCAGGCGGTTGGCGAACAGTTTTTCCACAGCATCCGTGCCGTATTCGAACGGCGGCAGCGAGATATTGTGCAAGACGATAAGGGAAACCTCTTCTCCGTCCTCCCTCGGGGCGAAGTTCGGAGAGGGGGTGCGGCGCACGCTTTGCAGCCAGCCGCCCTGCCAG
The DNA here is from genome assembly GCF_901482445.1 of Neisseria lactamica. Classification (NCBI taxonomy): domain Bacteria; kingdom Pseudomonadati; phylum Pseudomonadota; class Betaproteobacteria; order Neisseriales; family Neisseriaceae; genus Neisseria; species Neisseria lactamica. The sequence continues at coordinate 87,591 of NZ_LR590477.1, forward strand.
CGCGCCGTATCGCGGTCGTCCATTATGTTCCTCCTTTGCGGCGGGCAATTTGGGTTATACTGTCGCCCGAAATTTTAAGACGTATTCCGAATGCTGGGAATCCTACCATGTTGAGAAAATTGTTGAAATGGTCTGCCGTTTTTTTGACCGTGGCGGCGGCCGTTTTTGCGGCGCTGCTTTTCGTCCCTAAAGACAACGGCAGGGCATACAGGATTAAAATTGTTAAAAATCAGGGTATTTCCTCGGTCGGCAGAAAGCTTGCCGAAGACCGCATCGTGTTCAGCAGGTATGTGTTGGCGGCGGCGGCCTACGTTTTGGGCGTGCACAACAGGCTGCACACGGGTACGTACAGGCTGCCTTCGGAAGTGTCGGCTTGGGATATTTTGCAGAAAATGCGCGGCGGCAGGCCGGATTCGGTGACTGTGCAGATTATCGAAGGGTCGCGTTTTGCCCATATGCGCCGAACCATCGACGGCACGCCCGACATCGGACACGATACCAAAGGGTGGAGCGATGAAAAACTGATGGCGGAAATCGCGCCGGAGGCGGCGGGCGGGAATCCGGAAGGCCGGTTTTTCCCCGACAGCTACGAAGCCGGTGCGGGCGGCAGCGACCTGCAGATTTACAAGGCGGCATACAGGGCGATGCAACGCCGCCTGAACGAGGCTTGGGCGGGCAGGCAGGAAGGGCTGCCTTATAAAGACCCCTACGAAATGCTGATTTTGGCGAGCCTGATCGAGAAGGAAACCGGGCATGAAGCCGACCGCGCCCGTATTGCGTCCGTGTTCGTCAACCGCCTGAAAATCGGTATGCGCCTGCAAACCGACCCGTCCGTGATTTACGGGATGGGCGACGCATACAAAGGTAAAATCCGAAAGGCGGATTTGCGCCGCGATACGCCGTACAACACTTATACGCGCGCCGGCCTGCCGCCGACCCCGATCGCGCTGCCCGGCAAGGCCGCGCTTGATGCCGCCGCGCACCCGTCCGGCGAGGACTATCTCTATTTTGTTTCCAAAATGGACGGCACGGGCTTGAGCCGGTTCAGCCGCGATTTGGATGAACACAACGCCGCCGTCCGCAAATATATTTTGAAAAAATAAACCGCGCCGCCGGGTTTTCAGACGGCATATCCCGATTCGGGCGCGTGTCTGCAACGGTGCGCCGTTTGCAGGCTGCCTTCGGACGGGAAGCGGGCGTTTCCGCCTTTTGTCGGATTTTCCGCCGCAAACGGCGGGGTTTCGGATGCAGAGGCATTTTAGAGATTTAACGCGAGGGACGGCATCATCAAGTACCGCCCCGCACGTTGTCCCGAGGGCGCGCCTGCTTCCGCACAAAATGACAGCCGCCGCAAACGGCGGGGTTTCGACAACCGGAAAGGAATGGAGATGAAGCCGCAATTTATTACTTTGGACGGCATAGACGGCGCGGGCAAATCCACCAATCTTGCCGCCATCAAAGTATGGTTTGAACGGAGGGGGCTGCCCGTCCTGTTTACGCGCGAACCGGGCGGTACGGCGTTGGGCGAGGCGTTGCGCGAGATTTTGCTCAATCCGGCAACCAAAGCCGGTTTGCGCGCGGAAACCATGATGATGTTTGCCGCGCGTATGCAGCACATCGAGGAAGTTATCCTGCCCGCGCTTTCAGACGGCATACACGTCGTGTCCGACCGTTTTACCGACGCGACCTTCGCCTATCAGGGCGGCGGGCGGGGGATGCCGTCTGAAGACATTGAAATTTTGGAACATTGGGTGCAGGGCGGTTTGAAGCCGGATTTGACCCTGCTGCTGGATGTGCCGCCGGAAGTATCGATGGCGCGTATCGGGCAAACGCGCGAGAAAGACCGTTTTGAACAAGAAGAGGCCGGGTTTTTCAAGCGCGTGCGCCAAGTGTATCTGCAACGTGCCGGCAGGCAGCCGGAACGATACGCCGTCATCGACGGCAGCCGGAGTCCGGAAGCGGTCGGGCATCAGATTGAAATGACGTTGGACGGGCATTTCGGATTGAATGTTTGAGTTTGAACGAAATGCTGTCTGAAAGTCCGCCGGCATCGTCAAGAAAGATTATTACACAAGTTTCGGGCGTGAAGCCGATAAAGCCGGAACATCAAAACAAATGCAGCCGGAACGGTATGCGCCGCCCGAAGGATATGATAAGATTACCGCCCCTTACAGAGGCTGTCCGTTAACAGCCGGCTTTGGCGGTTTCAAACGCCCGAAGCCGCCCGTTTCAGACCTGCCCGCTGTAAAAACCTCCCGCAAACAGGACCGACATTATGGAAAACTCATTGAAAGAAGCCGCCCTCAAGTTCCACGAATTACCCGTTCCGGGCAAAATTTCCGTTACTCCGACCAAATCTCTGGCGACCGACAAAGATTTGGCGTTGGCGTACTCTCCGGGCGTAGCCGCCCCCTGTATGGAAATCCACGCCGATCCTCAAAATGCCTACAAATACACCGCCAAAGGCAATTTGGTTGCCGTGATTTCCAACGGTACGGCCGTTTTGGGCTTGGGCGACATCGGCGCGCTGGCGGGCAAACCCGTGATGGAAGGCAAAGGCGTATTGTTCAAAAAATTCGCCGGCGTGGATGTGTTCGACATCGAAATCGATGAAAAAGACCCGCAAAAACTGGTGGACATCATCGCCGCTTTAGAGCCGACTTTCGGCGGCATCAACCTCGAAGACATCAAAGCGCCCGAGTGTTTCTACATCGAACGCGAATTGCGCAAACGCTGCAAAATCCCTGTATTCCACGACGACCAGCACGGCACGGCCATCATTACCGCCGCCGCCGTATTGAACGCCCTGCGTTTTACCGGCCGCAAAATCGAAGAAGCGACCTTGGTTTGCTCCGGCGCGGGTGCGGCGGCGATTGCCTGTCTGAACCAACTGCTGGATTTGGGCTTGAAACGCGAAAACGTAACCGTTTGCGACTCCAAAGGCGTGATTTACCAAACCCGCGAAGACAAAGACCGCATGGATGAGTCCAAACAGTTCTACGCCATTGAAGACAACGGCCAACGCGTGCTTGCCGATGCCGTCAAAGGCAAAGATATCTTCTTGGGTCTCTCCGGCGCGAACCTGCTGACCCCGGAAATGTTGAACACGATGAACGAAAAACCCATCGTGTTCGCTATGGCCAACCCGAATCCGGAAATCCTGCCGCCGCTGGCGAAAGAAACCCGTTCGGACGTGGTTATCGGCACCGGCCGTTCAGACTTCCCGAACCAAGTCAACAACGTATTGTGCTTCCCGTTCATCTTCCGCGGCGCGTTGGATGTCGGCGCGACCACCATCAACGAAGAAATGAAACGCGCCTGCGTGTATGCTTTGGCAGATTTGGCGATGGAAGAAGTAACCGAAGAAGTGGTTGCCGCTTACGGTAAGAAATTCGAATTCGGCGCGGAATACCTGATTCCGACCCCGTTCGATTCCCGCCTGCTGCCGCGCGTCGCTACGGCTGCCGCCAAAGCGGCGATGGAAAGCGGCGTGGCAACTCGTCCGATTGCAGATTTGGAAGCCTACGCCGCCAAGCTGGGCGGATGGAAGCTGTAAGCCGTTTGCGGTTTGAAATGCCGTCTGAACTGTTTTCAGGCGGCATTTTGCTGTCAGATTGATAAATGAAAGATACTGGAAAATGAAAGAGATGGAGACTGTCCGTTATCATATCGGCGATATGCCCGAGACTTCAAAACCAACCGCCCCCGTTATGACGACAGGACAGTGGGTGTTGACGATGATTGTTTTCATGATTCCTTTGGTCAACATCATTATGCTTTTTGTTTGGGCATTCGGCATCGGCAACCCCAACCGTGCCAATTTCTGTAAAGCGCAGTTGCTTATTTACCTGATTGGTTTGCTTATCGGTTCGGTCTTGTTTATGGGTTGGTCTGCATTGGGTACGCATTATTAATGCCCCGGCTGATTCTGCTTCGGGGACTGGTATCGAATATGCCGAATTATTTTAAACTTCATACCCTTATCGAACGGCATTGGCAAAAACCTTATCCGGTTTTGTCTTTTCTGCTCAAGCCGCTCTCCGGGCTGTTTGCCAAAATTGCGGCAAAACGGCGGGCGGATTTTTTATCGGGAAAACGGCAAAGCGAAAAGCTGTCCGTGCCTGTGGTCGTGGTCGGCAATATCCACGCGGGCGGGACGGGGAAAACGCCGATTGCTGCCGCGCTGGTGTCGGGTTTGCAGGAAAAGGGTGTCAAGGTCGGCATCATCAGCCGGGGTTACGGGCGCAAGAGCAAGGCGGTTCATGTATTGAATGAGAAGAGCCGGGCGGAAGATGCGGGCGACGAGCCTTTGCTGCTGTTCCGCAAAACCGGCGCGCCGACGGCGGTTGGAGTCAGTCGTGCGGAGGCAGGCAGGGCGTTGCTGGCGGCGCATCCCGATATTGGGCTGATTGTGGCGGACGACGGTTTGCAGCATTACGCTCTGCGGCGCGATGTAGAAATTGTTGTGTTTCCGGCGGCGGATACGGGGCGTACGGATTTGGATTTGCTGCCCAACGGCAGTTTGCGCGAACCTTTGTCGCGGCTGGACTCAGTGGATGCGGTCGTTGTCAGCGGCGGCAAGGCTGATGCGTCGTTTATGCCGTCTGAAAATATGTTCCACAGCCGTATCGAAACAGGACAAATTTACCGTTTGAACCGGCCGTCCGAAAAATTGGATTTGGCGGGTTTGGGAAACCAAGCCGTTGCGGCAGTCGCCGGTATCGCCAAGCCGTCGCGGTTTTTCGATTCGTTGCGGCATATGGGCATCACTTTGAACCAAACCGTCGCGCTGCCCGACCACGCCGATATTTCGGCGGCAGATCTGCCCGATGCGGACGCGGTGATTATTACAGAAAAGGATGCGGTCAAGTTTTCAGACGGCATTGGTTTGAACCATATATGGGTGCTGCCCGTTTGTGCGATAATCGAACCTGATTTGGCGGAGTTTGTGCTGGAGCGGTTGGAAGGTGCCGAAGGCCGTCTGAAAGCGCGGTTTGGACGAAGTGATCACGGACTGGAATAAGAACGCCCTACGCCGTCATTCCCGCGCAGGTGGGAATCCGGATCTTGATTTTTCAGAAATGACCAAGAGGTTTCCGAAGTCCTAAATCTCCGGATTCTCGCCTGCGCAGGAATAATGGAAGCCGGTTGTATTTTTTATCTGCATTAATCATTTATTAAAGGATTGGATATGAAGCTGAAAACCCTGTTATTACCTTTCGCCTCTTTGGCATTGTGCGCCGGCGCATTTGCCGCCCCGCCCAGCGACGCGTCGCTGGAGCGTTGGTTGGATACGCAGAATTTTGACCGGGATATAGAAAAAATATGATCGAGGGCTTTAATGCCGGATTTAAACCGTATGCGGACAAAGCCCTTGCCGAAATGCCGGAAGAGAAAAAAGATCAGGCGGCAAAAGCCTTTAACCGCTATCGTGAGAATGTTTTAAAAGATTTGATTACGCCCGAAGTGAAACAGTCCGTCCGCAATACTTTATTGAAGAATGCCCGTGAGATATACACGCAAGAAGAAATTGACGGCATGATTGCCTTTTACGGTTCGCCCGTCGGTCAGTCCGTCGTTGCCAAAAATCCGCGCTTAATCAAGAAATCGATGAGTGAAATAGCGGTATCTTGGACTGCATTGTCAGGGAAAATCGCGCAACATCATCTGCCCGAGTTTACGGAAGAGTTGCGGCGCATCATCTGCGGCGGTAAAAATCCCGATGCAGGCTGCAAGCAGGCCGGACAGCTTGGGAAAAGGCATCGGAAATAAATAATAGCCGTCTGAAATATTGCAGAGGGCATCCGATTGATTAAACTATTATAGTGGATTAAATTTAAACCAGTACGGCGTTGCCTCGCCTTAGCTCAAAGAGAACGATTCTCTAAGGTGCTGAAGCACCAAGTGAATCGGTTCCGTACTATCTGTACTGTCTGCGGCTTCGTCGCCTTGTCCTGATTTAAATTTAATCCACTATAAACTCGAAAGAGACCCTATGGAAAAAAAATTCTTAGACATCCTCGTCTGCCCCGTTACCAAAGGCAGGCTGGAATATCATCAGGACAAACAGGAATTGTGGAGCCGTCAGGCGAAGCTGGCGTATCCGATTAAAGACGGCATCCCCTATATGCTGGAAAACGAAGTACGAGCGTTGAGCGAAGAGGAACTCAAAGTATGACCGAATTTGTCGTATTGATTCCGGCGCGGCTGGATTCGTCGCGCCTGCCCGGAAAAGCCTTGGCGGACATCCACGGCAAACCGATGGTCGTGCGCGTTGCCGAACAGGCGGCAAAAAGCAAAGCCGCGCGCGTCGTCGTTGCCACCGATCATCCCGACATTCAGACGGCCTGTCAGGCGCACGGAGTCGAAGTCGTTATGACTTCAAACCGGCACGAAAGCGGCACGACGCGCCTTGCCGAAGCCGCCGCCGCGCTGAAGCTGCCGCAGCATCTGGTGGTTGTCAACGTACAGGGCGACGAGCCGCTGATTGCACCCGAACTCATCGACCGCACCGCCGAAGTCTTGGTGGAAAACAACGTACAAATGGCGACCGCCGCCCACGAATTGCACGATTTCGACGAGTTTATGAACCCCAACGTCGTCAAAGTCGTCCTCGACAAAAACCGCAACGCCATCTACTTCAGCCGCGCCCCGATTCCCTATCCGCGCGATGCAATGCGTGCCGGAAAACGCGAAATGCCGTCTGAAACCGCCGTCCTGCGCCATATCGGCATCTACGCCTACCGCGCCGGTTTTCTGCAACGCTACGCTGAAATGAGCGTTTCGCCGTTGGAAACCATCGAATCGCTGGAACAGCTGCGCGTCCTGTGGCACGGTTATCCCATCGCCGTCGAAACCGCCAAAGAAGCCCCCGCCGCCGGCGTAGATACGCAGGAAGATTTGGACAGGGTTCGCGCTGTATTTCAGACCGTATAAAACAGGTTCAAAGGGAAAAGATATGCAGCAACATATTGAAAAGTGGCAACACTTGAGCCGGGAAGAACAAAAAATCCTTGCCGAAGTATGGGGTCTCGTGCAAAACGACGATCAGGAGGTTCACTATGAAATGCTCAAATTGAACGCACCCGACGAAGCCGGCGGCGAATTTTGGTTCAGAATGGCAGAAACACTCAGCACCCTGCCGCCCAACCGTTCCCTCGACCTTAGAATGAACGGCGGCAGGCTGGCGACCGCCGTATCCATTCTATCGGTGATGATTGAGGACAATCCCGATATACCGCAGCTTTGGGCGCAGAAAATTACCGCGCTCAATTATTTGGCGCACGGACACAAAGCCCGTGCCGACGGTTTGGCACAACAGCCCGACAAAGCGGCAGAAGCCAACGAGGAGGAATACCTGACCAAAGCCCTGTCGCAAAACCTGCTGTCAACATTGGATGCGGCACTTGCACGTTTTCCTGAAGACGCGTGGTTTCAGGAAATCAAACAGGATGCCCGAAAGCATTTTGCCTGAACATTCGGCGGACACCGGCGGTAAATTCCCATTCAAAAGGAAAAGAATGCCGAACCGGGCATCGATAGGGTAAATATCATTTAGTTTCAAAACATTAATATCCGCATTATGTTTTCCCTTGACGGTGTCGGGAAAGTCAATTATAGTTACGGCTTCCTTAGGAGTAATGGCTGAGAGGCTGAAGGCACTTCCCTGCTAAGGAAGCATGTGGGGTCAACCTGCATCGAGGGTTCGAATCCCTCTTACTCCGCCAAGATGAGAAGACGCTGTATTTTACAGCGTCTTTTTTTACGCGCCTTGTTGCGGAAGTGCCGATACGCGGTGTTGCCTGCCGTGCGCTGCCTGGATTTGCAATGTGCCCGCCCGTGCAAAATCCGATTTGACCGACCTGAAGGGCGGGTTTCGGAAGAGCGGGGAATTTTGAGAAACAAAAAACTGCACGGCATAATCTTTCCCGGTTTTCATTTTCCGTATTCGCTTATCCGTACCGCAAATGCTATACTGGGAAAAATTTACCGATTGTGTTTTACGGCATATTTGCCGATAGGATGGAAGAGACAAATGAGCAGAATCCGGCAGGCTTTTGCCGCTTTAAACGGTGAAAAGGCATTGATTCCTTATATTACGGTTGGAGACCCGGATATTGGGGTGACTTTGGCAATAATGCACAGTATGGTTGCAAACGGTGCGGATATTTTAGAGTTGGGCGTGCCGTTTTCCGATCCGATGGCGGACGGGCCGGTGATTCAGCGTGCGGCGGAACGGGCGTTGGCAAACGGTGTTTCCCTGCGCGATGTCTTGGATGTTGTCAGGAAGTTTCGTGAAACCGACACGCAAACGCCGGTTGTTTTGATGGGGTATTTGAACCCCATACATAAGATGGGTTATCGGGAGTTTGCACAAGAGGCCGCAAAGGCGGGCGTGGATGGCGTGCTGACGGTGGATTCCCCCATCGAAACCATCGATTCTTTATATCGCGAGCTGAAAGGCAGCGGGGTTGACTGTATTTTCCTGATTGCACCGACGACGACTGAAGGACGCATTAAGACCATTGCACAATTTGCCGGCGGTTTTGTCTATTATGTATCGCTCAAAGGGGTTACGGGTGCGGCAAGTTTGGATACGGATGAAGTTTCGAGTAGAATAGAGTATTTGCGTCAGTATATCGATATTCCCATCGGTGTCGGTTTCGGTATCAGCAATGCGGAAAGCGCGCGCAAAATCGGCCGGGTTGCCGACGCGGTTATTGTCGGCAGCCGGATTGTGAAAGAAATCGAAAACAATACGGGCAACGAGGCTGCTGCCGTCGGTGCTTTGGTCAAAGAGTTGAAGGATGCCGTGCGCTGACGGCTGTCCCGCATCCTGAATATTTTAGGAGTTGCCTATGAGTTGGTTAGATAAAATCCTGCCGCCCAAAATCAAAAACCGCAGCAAAGACGGTTCTTCCAATGTTCCCGAAGGTTTGTGGCACAAATGTCCGTCTTGTGCGGCAACCGTTTATTCGACCGAGTTGCAGAAGAATCATCAGGTCTGCCCGAAATGTAACCACCACAATCCGTTGTCGGCACGCCAACGCCTGGATTTGCTTTTGGATGAAGGGGGTCGGGATGAAATCGCCGCCAATGTCAAACCGACCGATCCTTTGAAGTTTAAAGACAGTAAGAAATATCCGGACCGGTTGGGCGCGGCACGCAAGCAGACCGGGGAAGATGATGCGCTGGTGGTGGTGAAAGGCAAGATGAACGGGTTGCCCGTCGTCGTTGCCGCGTTTGAATTCCGCTTTATCGGCGGTTCGATGGGTTCGGTTGTGGGCGAGCGTTTCGTGCAGGGTGTCCGCCGCGCAGCTGCCGACAATTGTCCGTTCGTCTGTGTGGCGGCTTCCGGCGGCGCACGTATGCAGGAGGGTGTAAACTCGCTGATGCAGATGACGAAAACCAGTGCCGTGCTGCACCTGCTGACGGAAAAACGCCTGCCGTTTATATCGGTATTGACCGATCCGACTATGGGCGGCGTATCTGCCAGCTTCGCATTTTTGGGCGATGTCGTGCTTGCCGAACCGAACGCGCTGATTGGTTTTGCCGGCCCGCGCGTGATTGAGCAGACGGTGCGCGAAACGCTGCCGGAAGGCTTCCAACGCGCCGAGTTCCTGCTGGAAAAAGGAGCAATCGACCAGATTGTCGACCGGCGCGAGATGAAGCAGCGAATCAGCAGTTTGATGACGCTGCTGCTCCGTCAGGACAAGGTTGCCGCCGCATAAAGCCTGATAATGCGAATGCCGTCTGAAGATGTTTCAGACGGCATTTGTGCATTTGGTTTGTTTGCCGTACCGCTTTATCGGCGGGTATAGCGTCCGGCGCGTTCTTTCAAGCGTTGTATCAGCCCTCGGTTGCCGGCGGGTGCGCCGCCTCCGCAAAATGCGTCATACAGTACGCCGCGCAATGCGTCGTTGCGCCCAAGCGTACCGCCTATCGGTTTCCATCCGGTATTGCGGGGCTGTATCCAGCGGCGGTTGACCGTATCGCCGTAGCCGAATACCTTGTAGGAGGAAGGTTTGCCGTTGCCGAACCCGATGGAGGAACGGGCGCAGAATATGCCTTCGGCAGTCAGGTTGTCGTAGCCTTTGTCGGAGCGGATATTGAGGATATAGCGGATGCTGGTGTCGGGCGCGGGCATAATTTGCAGGCTGTCGAGCAGGATTTTCGGCTGTTTGCCGTAATTTTCATCCACATAAATGTCGAACCAGCCGTCCGAGTGCGTATCGGGCAGCGGCGGCAGTTCGGCGGTCTGTTCTTTAAATTCCCGGGCGGCGGCTTCTTCGGGCGTTTCGCGGTAGCGCGTATTGATCGGCGTGTCTTTTTGGCTGAGGCCGGAAGCAAGGGACGTGCCGGCGGCAAGTGCGAGCAGCAGGAGGGCGGTGCGGCGCATAAGTTTCTCCAAATTGAAAACGGCGTTATTTTATGGGTTGGCAAAGGGGGCTGCAAGCAACCGGGGTATAATCTCCCCCCGATTCCCATTTTTTAAACGGTACAAACGATGAACAGCGAAACTTTAGACGTAACCGGATTGAAATGTCCCCTGCCGATTTTGCGGGCGAAAAAGGCTTTGGCGCAAATGCGGCAGGGCGAGGTGTTGACCGTTTTGGCGACCGACGGCGGCGCGCCGGGGGACTTTGAGGCTTTTTGCCGCCAAACCGGGCATATCCTGCTGGATGCTTCGGAGCAGGAAGGCGTATTCACGTTGGTCGTCCAACACAAATAAATGCCGTCTGAAATGCGGATGTCCCGCCCGACGGCGTTGTTTTTGAATATCGTATGTGCCGCGTGCCGTTTCAAAAACAAACCGTCCGGCGTGCAGTGCCGGCATTTCGGGCGTATCGCCGCCGATTTGTTCCGGAATGACTGTTAACCGCCTTGCCGTCGGCAAAGAAGCAAGGCTCAAGCACAATCAAAATCTAAAGGCTGTGTTTGAAGATTCCGTTGATGCAACCCAATCAGTCGGACAAAATGCCTTTCATCCAATGGAACCGGTTTCCGACCAGACGGAATAACCGGCTTTCCCCCGGCAAACGGATGGAATCGACCGGGTATTCAAACGCAGCCAAAACCTAAAAAGGAACACCTATGCAAACCCTGACCATCATCCGCCCCGACGATATGCACCTGCACCTGCGCGACGGCGACGCGCTCAAAACCGTTGCCCCTTATACCGCCCGCCAAATGGGGCGCGCCGTCATTATGCCCAACCTTAAACCGCCCGTCGTCAGCGTAGCCGACGCGCTTGCCTACAAAGTGCGCATTATGGCGGCGTTGCCCGAAGGCAGTGCGTTTGAGCCGCTGATGACGCTTTATTTGACTGATAACGCCACACCCGAACTCGTGCGCGAAGCCAAAGCCGCCGGTATCGTCGCCTTCAAACTCTATCCTGCCGGCGCGACGACCAATTCCGATTCCGGCGTAACCGACCTGTTCAAACTCATCCCCGTATTGGAAGAAATGGCAAAACAGGACATCCTGTTCCTCGTTCACGGCGAAGTAACCGACCCCGAAATCGACATCTTCGACCGTGAAGCCGCCTTTATCGAGCGCGTGATGAAACCCGTTTTGGCGCAAGTGCCCGAGCTGAAAGTCGTGTTCGAACACATCACCACCGCCGAAGCCGCCCGCCTTGTTTTGGAAGCAGGCGACAACGTTGCCGCCTCCGTGACCCCGCAACACCTCCTGCTCAACCGCAACGACCTCTTGGTCGGCGGCGTGCGCCCCCATCATTTCTGTCTGCCCGTCCTCAAACGCGAAACCCACCGTCAGGCATTGGTCGCCGCCGTTACCGGCGAAAAGGCGCACAAATTCTTCCTCGGCACAGATTCCGCGCCGCACGCCAAATCCGCCAAAGAAAACGCCTGCGGCTGCGCCGGTATGTTTAGCGCGATGACCGCCATCGAGCTTTACGCCGAAGTATTTGAAAAAGCAGGCGCGTTGGACAAACTCGAAGCCTTCGCCTCAAAAAACGGCGCAAGGTTTTACGGCATTCCCGAAAATACCGACACGATTACCCTTATCAAACAAAGCCAAACCGTCCCCGCAAGCGTCCCCTACGGCGACGGCGAACTTGTCCCGATGCGCGCGGGCGGCGAAATCGGCTGGACGGTTCAGTTTTGAAAAAATTGGAGATATAAAATGAGCTATTTAAATTTAGATGATGATATGTATTTAATCTATGATTTTAAAAAAGTCATGAAAAGAGAAAAAGAATTTATTGAAAAGACAAGATTATTATCATTAAATGACGAAAGTATCTTTGGCATCAAAAAAGACAAAGGCTTATTTGCATCAGAGGAATGGTGGAGTAATATTGATTCCGGACAGATTATCACCAGAAGCGTTTCCGGAGTGATATCGTCAATATATGAAGCGGGAATGGAACGAAGAAATATACCGAATAGTTTTAGTTTTATAGATGGTGAAGGCATCGTAAGGAATGAAAGTATGTATATGATGAATAAATCCGACAGACATTTATTTTGTGAAGGGAAGAAAATCGTCATTTTTTATGCATATAATGAACTAAAAAAATCAAATCAAAAAAAAGGAGACTTGATTGATTTGGAAAACAACTATGTTGAGCAAGTCATTGAAATGGCAATTTCAAAATAATCAGATGCCGCCGGTGCCCAAGCCTACCAACTGGCCGATGCCGTCAAAAACCAAACCGGCCAACATTGATCGAACGGTCAAGCAAAATGCCGTCTGAAAGGTTTTTCAGACGGCATTTGTGTATTTCTGATTTTAATCCGACATATCAACGGCGTTTGGGCTCGTCGGGGCGGATTTGGGCGGCGAGTTTGTCGAGGATGCCGTTGACGAATTTGTGCCCGTCCGTACCGCCGAAGGTTTTGGTGACTTCGATGGCTTCGTTGATGATGACGGGGTAGGGTGTCTCGGGCATAGCGGACAGTTCGTGGCAGGCGGTCAGCAGGACGGCGCGTTCGATGGGGTTGAGGTCTTTTTCGTCCCTGTCGAGCAGCGGGCGGATTTGCCGGATGTATTCTGCCGCATTGGTTTGCGTGCCGAAGAAAAGTTTGTTGAACAATTCTTCGTCTGCCTTGGCAAAGTCGGACATTTCGCGGATGTTTTTAGCAATCTCGGGCGCGGCGGTGCGGTTGATAAGGGATTGGTAAACGGCTTGTACGGCAAGCTCGCGGGAACGGCGGCGGGCTGTTTTCATGATTTTTCCTTGAAACGGTTGGGCGGCACGGTATGCCGTCTGAAGCGGAAAGGGCGTATCGGTGTACGCCCTGTTTGTTATTCTTCGTCTTCAAACTGCTCTTCGAGCAGAAGGTTGACGAGGTTGGCGCATTCGACGGCGACTTTGGCGGCATCCGAGGCTTTTTCTTCAATCCGTTCGATTGCCTGCGCGTCGTTTTCCGTGGTCAGGACGGCATTGGCAATCGGGATGTTGTAGTCGAGTGCGATGCGGCCGATCCCTGCGCCGGATTCGTTGGAAACCAGCTCGAAATGGTAGGTTTCGCCACGGATGACGACGCCGATGGCAATCAGTGCGTCAAATTTTTCGGAAGAGGCAAGGTTCATCAGCGCGATGGGGATTTCAAGCGCGCCGGGTACGGTGGCGACGGTAATGTTTTCGTCTGCCACGCCCAATTCTTGGAGGGTGCGGCAGCAGACTTTGAGCATTTCGCTGCCGATTTCGTTGGTGAAGCGTGCCTGTACGATGCCGATGCGGAGGTGTTTTCCGTCAAGGTTGGGGGCGATGGTGTTCATTGGGTGTCCTTTGGTATTCGGAGGTTTCGGAATGCCGTCTGAAGGGTCAGTCCTTAGGTTGCCAGTCGGCGACGGTTTGGAATGTGCCGTCTTCTGCCAATTCCCACGCGCTGCCTTCGGGTTGGGAAAGCAGTGCGGCGGTTTCAGGGTTGGTTTTGGTGATTTCGGCGAGGCTGACGATGCTGAAGTTGTCCGGATCGTCGGTATATTCGTCGGTTTCGTCGCCGCTGAAGAAACGCCAGCCGCTGTCGTTTTCAAAAACGGGGGCTTCTCGGTAGAGGAAGCCGACGGGCCGGTTTTGTTTGGCGACGGTGTTGGTGGCGATACAGCGGTCGAGTGCCGAGGAAAGTGCTTGTGCAAATGCGTTCATTACGGGAATACGTTGGGGGAAAACTTACGGATTTTACCACGATTCCCGCGTTGTCGGCAGACGGCGGCGGTTTGGTGGTACAATGTGCGCCGTTTGCAGCCTTAAGGTGTTTCTGTATTTTTGGAGTATGGAAACGCATTCGGGCTGTTTTTTGCGGAAGACGGTAATGAAAGACGATGTTTTGAAACAGCAGGCACACGCGGCGATACAGAAGAAACTGGGCTACGCGTTCCGCGATATTTCGCTTTTGCGGCAGGCTTTGACGCACAGAAGCTGCCATACGAAACATAATGAACGGTTTGAGTTTGTCGGCGATTCGATTTTGAATTATACAGTGGCGCGGATGCTGTTTGACGCGTTTCCGAAGTTGACCGAGGGCGAGTTGTCGCGGTTGCGGGCGAGTTTGGTCAATGAGGGCGTGCTGGCGGAAATGGCGGCGGAAATGAATGTCGGCGACGGCCTGTACTTGGGGGCGGGCGAGTTGAAGAGCGGCGGCTTCAGACGGCCTTCGATACTGGCGGACGCGATGGAGGCGATGTTTGCGGCGGTCAGCTTCGATGCGGATTTCAACACGGCGGAAAAGGTGGTGCGCCATTTGTTTGCCGACCGCGTCCGGCGCGCCGATTTCCAAAATCAGGCAAAAGACGCGAAAACCGCGCTTCAGGAGGCGCTTCAGGCGCGCCGTTTCGCCTTGCCGAAATACCGTATCGAAGAGCAAATCGGCCATGCCAACGACAGTATGTTTGTGATTTCCTGCGATTTGGGCGAACTGGGTTTCGTATGCCGCGCCAAAGGGACGAGCCGCAAGGCGGCGGAGCAGGAAGCGGCGAAAGAGGCTTTGAAATGGCTGGAAGAGAAGCTGCCGCTGAAGAAGAAAAAGAAATAAGGCGGCGCGTAAATATGCTGTCTGAACATATGGATACGAAAGCGAATATGGATATTGAAACCTTCCTTGCAGGGGAACGCGCCGCCGACGGTTACCGTTGCGGCTTCGTAGCGATTGTCGGCCGTCCGAACGTGGGCAAATCAACGCTGATGAATCATCTAATCGGTCAGAAAATCAGCATCACCAGCAAAAAGGCGCAGACGACGCGCAACCGTGTAACGGGGATTTATACCGACGATACCGCGCAGTTCGTGTTTGTCGATACGCCCGGCTTTCAAACCGACCACCGCAACGCGCTCAACGACAGGCTGAATCAAAATGTTACCGAGGCGCTCGGCGGTGTGGATGCCGTGGTTTTCGTCGTGGAGGCGATGCGCTTTACCGATGCCGACCGCGTCGTGTTGAAACAACTGCCCAAACACACGCCGGTCATTTTAGTGGTCAACAAAATCGACAAGGACAAGGCGAAAGACCGTTACGCGCTGGAGGCGTTTGTTGCCCAAGTGCGCGCCGAATTTGAATTTGCGGCGGCGGAGGCGGTCAGTGCGAAACACGGATTGCGGATTGCCAACCTGTTGGAGCTGATTAAGCCGTATCTGCCCGAAAGCGTGCCGATGTATCCCGAAGATATGGTTACGGACAAATCGGCGCGTTTTTTAGCGATGGAAATCGTGCGTGAAAAATTGTTCCGCTATTTGGGCGAGGAATTGCCTTATGCGATGAACGTCGAAGTGGAGCAGTTTGAAGAGGAAGACGGTTTAAACCGCATCTATATCGCCGTTTTGGTCGACAAAGAAAGCCAAAAGGCGATTTTAATCGGTAAAGGCGGAGAACGTTTGAAGAAGATTTCCACCGAGGCGCGGTTGGATATGGAAAAACTGTTTGATACCAAAGTGTTTTTGAAGGTCTGGGTCAAAGTCAAATCCGGTTGGGCGGACGACATCCGCTTCCTGCGGGAACTGGGTTTGTAGTTTTTCTTGCCGAACTTTACGCAAATGCCGTCCGAACAGGTTTCAGACGGCATTTTGTTTGGCAGTTCAAAGGATGACGTTGCGCCGGTCGCTTTCAAAATAGCTGACGTGATGTTTTGCCGGCGGAAGATTTCGGGTACAACGGCAACAATGCCGCCTGCACCGCTTCAGACGGCATGCAGGCCCCGAGCAGCGCACATTATTCCGCCTTGTCCTCGAAAGAGGGCATAGAAGCTGCGGAAAAAATATCGGCAAATGCCGTCTGAAGTATGTTCAGACGGCATTTGCGTATTGGGACAGGTTCGGCCGGTTACGGAAAATATCTGTTCTGACGGCGTGTTCCGGTCGTCAATCAAAGCGGCGGCGGTAACACGCGCGTATCAGGCGCACCAAATCTCCGGTCGGCAAAGCGGTAGGCGTACCGCCGCCGAAATAGACGGCACGGATTTTGCCGCTTCCTTGACGGATTCCGGCTCCGCAATGATTTTGTCGGTGCAAACCCGGCTGCAGCCGCCTTTCCAAGCATTGCGGCAGAAGCCGCAGTGGTTGGCGCAAAACGGAATATGCGGATAAGCTAAAGCAGCTTCCCGCAAAACCGTTTCCGCCTGTTCCCGCCAAAGCTGCTGCCAACGCACGGACGGCACGGCAATCCGCCCCATACCGGCATCAACGCCCGGCGTTCGGGAAAAGCATCCGGTACGGCTTGGCTGACACCCGGTTTCATCCCTCTATTCATATCTATTTTAATTAAATAAAAGTTTATTACATTTTTAAATAAATACAGTGGATTATTTTGATTCATATCAATTAAATGAAAATTTTGTTGTAAGATAAACATTACGTTTGACGGGGTAGGGGCGGATACGGTTGCCAATCGGGTGGTCAATCCGGAATAGGAAATACAAGCCGCCGTTATTTCTGTTCATACAAGGACAGGAATAAGGCAAACCGAACTTCCTATATGTTCCGTATTTTGATGTCTGGAAAGATGTTTTGCCTATAATGGAATTTTGTTGCCCTTTAGATTTTCTTAAAATGCAGTTCGAAGGTGCTTTCCTTATCGGTTTCAATAAAATATTAGGGGCTGTACTAGATTAGCAGATATGTTACCCTCAAAGTATGAAGATAACACACTGCAAATTAAAGAAAAAAGTACAGAAAGAACTGCTCCGTTTTTTTGTGCTGGAAGTTACCGCCCGTTCTGCCGCCGATATTTTGGGTATCCATCCCAATTCGGCAGCACTGTTCTACCGTAAAATCCGCACGGTTATCAATTATCATTTGGCCTTGGCTGCCGATGAGGTTTTTGAGGGCCCTGTCGAGCTGGACGAAAGCTATTTCGGCGGACGGCGTAAAGGCAGACGTGGTCGCGGTGCGGCAGGAAAAGTGGTTGTCTTCAGCATTCTGAAACGCAACGGACGGGTCTATACCGTTATCGTAGATAATGCCAAGTCTGAAACGTTACTCCCTGTCATCAAAAAGAAAATCATGCCGGACAGTATTGTTTATACCGATAGTCTGAGCAGCTACGACAAGTTGGACGTGAGCGGTTTTATCCATTACCGTATCAACCATTCCAAGGAATTTGCAGACCGTCAAAACCACATTAACGGCATTGAGAACTTTTGGAATCAGTCAAAACGCGTCTTGCGAAAATACAACGGAATCGATCGTAAATCTTTCCCGCTGTTCTTGAAAGAATGCGAATTTCGATTTAACTTCGGCACACCGTCCCGGCAGCTAAAAATCCTACGGGATTGGTGTGGAATTTAGGGCTAATCTAGTACAGCCCCAAATATTATCAGTTGTCGGTGCTTTCGACATTGCATCGGCAGATTTCACCCGTCCCAAACCATCTGTTTAGAAATGCAATAAAAATGAAGGAGTACCTTATGCGCAAACTGCAAAACACGCTGTATATCACCACGCAAGGCAGCTATCTGCATAAGGAGCGGGAAACGCTGGTGGTGGAGCAGGAACGTAAGAAGGTGGCGCAATTGCCGGTGCATTCCATCGGGCATATTTTCTGTTTCGGCAACGTGCTGGTGTCGCCGTTTTTGCTGGGGTTTTGCGGCGAGAATAATGTGAATCTGGCGTTTTTTACCGAAAACGGACGTTTCTTGGGGCGGTTGCAGGGGCGGCAAAGCGGCAATGTGCTGCTGCGTCGGGCGCAGTATCGGATGTCGGAACAAAATCCCGTGCCGATTGCGCGCAATATCATCGCGGCGAAGATTCAAGCAGGCAAACGGGTGCTTCAGCGGCAGATTCGCAACCACGGCGGCAATGCGGACATTCAGACGGCGGTTGCCGCGCTGAATTTCTCTTTGCAGCAGTTGAAACGGGCAGACAGTTTGGATTTGATACGCGGGATTGAAGGAGATGCGGCGGCACGTTACTTCGGCGTGTTCGGGCAGTTGGTTAAGGCAGAAAGCGGGTTTGCTTTTGACGGAAGAAACCGTCGCCCGCCAAGAGATGGTGTCAATGCGCTGCTTTCTTTCCTATACAGTATTTTGGGCAAGGACATCAGCGGTGCGTTGCAAGGCGTGGGGCTGGACCCGCAGGTGGGTTTTCTGCACGCCGACCGACCCGGGCGCGACAGCCTTGCACAGGATATTTTGGAAGAGTTCCGCGCGTGGTGGGCGGACAGGCTGGTACTGTCGCTGATTAACCGCGGGCAAATCAAGCCGCAGGATTTTGTCGTCGGGGCAAGCGGGGCAGTGAGCTTAAAAGCCGATGCGCGCAAACTTTTGTTCCAGTCTTTGCAGGCGAAAAAGCAGGAAAAAATCACCCATCCGTTTTTGGGCGAAGAAGTGGAAATCGGTTTGCTGCCTTATATTCAAGCTATGCTTTTGGCGCGGCATCTGCGCGGAGATTTGGCGGCATATCCGCCGTTTTTGATGAGGTAGCCGGGTATGCCGTCTGAACGCAACCGGCTTCAGACGGCATGGAGGGACAAGAAAATGCTGATGTTGATAACTTATGATATTTCGTTGGAAAATGCCGAAGGGCAGGCAAGGCTGCGGCGCGTAGCGAAACTGTGCCAAGACTACGGCGTGCGCGTGCAGTATTCCGTGTTCGAATGCGACATCGCACCCGACCAATGGGTAGTTTTAAAAGACAAACTTTTAAAAACCTACAACCCCGAAACAGACAGCCTGCGCTTTTACCACCTGGGCAGCAAATGGCGGCGCAAAGTGGAGCATCACGGCGCAAAACCGGCGGTCGATATATTTAAGGACACGCTGATTGTGTGAATCGCCAACCTGTTGTTCCCATAAAAATGCGGCAGGGTTGGCGAATCTGGGTTGTTCTTTAACAATCAGGATATTGCAAATGTGGATATGGCGGATAAGGCTGTGCTATACTCATGTTTGTGCTTTTTTCGGGAGTTTGGCGAAGTCGGGGCTGCGAAGCCTGATGTAGTAAGGCTTTCGGAAGAGGCTTCAGCCGCCTCTAGGCGGCTGTGTGTTGAAACCAGAAAAAAGAGAAATAATCAATAACATTTTCAAGTCAGCCGCCTCTAGGCGGCTGTGTGTTGAAACAGTAGTAGAGCTGCCAAATGCGTTGCCTTGGGAGCTCAGCCGCCTCTAGGCGGCTGTGTGTTGAAACTTAGGGACGAAATATATAAGATACTACTTTAATTTCAGCCGCCTCTAGGCGGCTGTGTGTTGAAACAATTTTAGCCGCCCCGCAAACCTAGAGGAGCAAGCTCAGCCGCCTCTAGGCGGCTGTGTGTTGAAACTATAGATTGGTTGTCATTCACGATGCACGAAGATTCAGCCGCCTCTAGGCGGCTGTGTGTTGAAACCGCCAGCAGTTCGGTGGCGCGTTGCTCAATACGGGTCAGCCGCCTCTAGGCGGCTGTGTGTTGAAACCCGCCACAAATACCACCACCGCCTCGCTGCCCACTCAGCCGCCTCTAGGCGGCTGTGTGTTGAAACAACGAAATCAACAATTATCTCGGCGGCTTTGGTATCAGCCGCCTCTAGGCGGCTGTGTGTTGAAACTTTGCCAGTCAAACAATGTTGGCAGTGGTGGGCGTCAGCCGCCTCTAGGCGGCTGTGTGTTGAAACCGGCGCGGGAATGGGTGCCGGGCGGAAATATTTGTCAGCCGCCTCTAGGCGGCTGTGTGTTGAAACGTATTGAAGAAACCGGTTACAGATACGCAGCAAACTCAGCCGCCTCTAGGCGGCTGTGTGTTGAAACCATGAAAAAACCTTTTTCGATAAATACGGCGTTCTCAGCCGCCTCTAGGCGGCTGTGTGTTGAAACTAGCACTAGAAGTTGATTTAAGCGTCTTTAAAGGCTCAGCCGCCTCTAGGCGGCTGTGTGTTGAAACGATACGGGGGCGGTAGTCGTCCTCTGTTAAATAGGTCAGCCGCCTCTAGGCGGCTGTGTGTTGAAACAGCGCAGCCGTAGTCAACGCAGCGGCAGCCAAGGTCAGCCGCCTCTAGGCGGCTGTGTGTTGAAACATCAAGCCCTATATCCAAGAAACAATAAACCACTTCAGCCGCCTCTAGGCGGCTGTGTGTTGAAACACACATGCAAAGCAGCTTGTAGCCTATCTAGGACTCAGCCGCCTCTAGGCGGCTGTGTGTTGAAACAAAAAACCATACCGACCCCCACGGCGCAGCAGGAATCAGCCGCCTCTAGGCGGCTGTGTGTTGAAACAGTTGACGGCGTATGCCCCGAACCTAAAAGCGTATCAGCCGCCTCTAGGCGGCTGTGTGTTGAAACCTTGTCTTAATAGTAACAACTGCATTGAGACCGTATCAGCCGCCTCTAGGCGGCTGTGTGTTGAAACTTTTTGAACAACGTTTTAAAAACAACAGAGCAGGATCAGCCGCCTCTAGGCGGCTGTGTGTTGAAACCGTCTTCGCCGCGCTGAAAAACGCTTATTTCGCCTCAGCCGCCTCTAGGCGGCTGTGTGTTGAAACCATAATCGGCGGTTTTGTTCGATGCTCCGCTTGGATCAGCCGCCTCTAGGCGGCTGTGTGTTGAAACGTTCCGTGGTCGGCAATCTGTCCCTGATTGTAGATCAGCCGCCTCTAGGCGGCTGTGTGTTGAAACGTCCCATTTATAGTCGGAATTTGTCCTATCATAGTCAGCCGCCTCTAGGCGGCTGTGTGTTGAAACAATAGATACAATCGAGCATCGGGGCGACGCATAATCAGCCGCCTCTAGGCGGCTGTGTGTTGAAACAACAAAACCAACCAACGAGTGTGCGGCATATCGGTCAGCCGCCTCTAGGCGGCTGTGTGTTGAAACAAAATAACCTTTGAAAGGCAGAAACATGAACAAGCTCAGCCGCCTCTAGGCGGCTGTGTGTTGAAACAGACGCACGCCCGAAGCATCAACGGCTTGGAGGCTCAGCCGCCTCTAGGCGGCTGTGTGTTGAAACCGACAGACGGGGAAGCACCGCCCCCCAGTGTCCCTCAGCCGCCTCTAGGCGGCTGTGTGTTGAAACGGCGAGGACGACATCCGCTTCCTGCGGGAACTGGGTTTGTAAACCTTTAAAGGACAATCTGATTCCCCTACGGCTTCAAACCCTGTCGGGGCCGACGCAAAAATGCCGTCTGAACTTGGTTTTAGACGGCATTTTGTTTTAATCGGGAATATCTTTGTTAAAAAACGGCTTGATGTTATCTGCACATATTAATATAATGATAATTATTATTAATCAAATATGGAAAATAGTAGGGATGTGTAAACCGAATTATGGCGGCATCGCCTTATTGCCCTTACTTTTGGCATCTTGTATCGGCGGCAATTTCGGCGTGCAGCCTGTTGCCGAACCAACGCCGACCGAGCAAACCCCGGCAGGTTTCAAACCGTCCAATCCTGCGGATAAGCCCGCTCCGGCTCCTGCCAAACCTTCTAAAGAAACCACGCCGGTCAACCAGCCCGCCGTTGGTGCGGCAATGCGGCTGCCAAGGCGGAATATCGCTTCCTATAAAAAAGACGGTACGGAAATTCCCGACAAGCATCAGGCAGAGGAGTATCTGCCGCTCAAAGAGGAGGATATCCTGTTTTTGGACGGTACGCCGCAAGAACAGGCCGATAAACTTAAAAAGAAAATCAACGAACGGTATCCTGATGTGAAGGTTATCACATCGCAAAAAGAAGAAGAAAAATATCAATATCAATTTGTCCGTGCGGGCTATGTGTTTACCAAGGCGGAAGGAAAGGAGAATGAAAAAGAAAAGACTTCTGATGGTAAGGAGTTTGTTAACCGATTTAGTTATGACGGTTTTGTATATTATTCCGGAGAACATCCTTCCCAATCTTTACCGAGCGCGGGAACGGTGCAATATTCCGGTAACTGGCAATATATGACCGATGCCAAACGTCATCGGACAGGTAAGGCGGTTTCCAGTATGGATTTGGGTTATACCACATATTATGGTAATGAAATTGGGGCAGCTTCTTATGAGGCTAGGGATGCCGACGACAGGGAAAAGCATCCTGCTGAATATACGGTTGATTTTGATAACAAAACCCTGAATGGCAAGCTGATTAAAAATCAGTATGTGCAAAATAAAAGTAATCCAAATGAGCCCAAAAAACCGCTGACCATTTACAACATTACCGCAACATTGGACGGCAACCGCTTTACCGGCAGTGCCAGTGTCAATCCTGATTTAGCGAAAAACCATGCCAATAAGGAGCATTTGTTTTTCCATACCAATGCTGATCAGCGGCTTGAGGGCGGTTTTTTCGGCGATAAGGGAGAAGAGCTTGCCGGACGGTTTATCAGTAACGACAACAGCGTATTTGGCGTATTCGCAGGCAAACAAAAAACAGACGCATCAGGCACAAATCCTGCTATGCCGTCTGGAAAACACACCAAAATCTTGGATTCTCTGAAAATTTCCGTTGACGAGGCAAGTGATAACAATCCCCGCCCGTTTGCCATTTCCTCTATGCCCGATCTTGGTCATCCCGACAAACTTCTTGTCGAAGGGCGTGAAATTCCTTTGGTAAACCAAGAACAAATCATCAATCTTGCCGACGGCAGGAAAATGACCGTCCGTGCTTGTTGCGATTTTCTGACCTATGTGAAACTCGGACGGATAAAAACCGACCGCCCGGCAAGTAAACCAAAGGCGCAGGATGAAGAGGAGGGCGAAGAGGATTCGAGTATTGATAAAGGCGAAGAAGGCGAAGACGAAATCGGCGATGAAGAAGGTAGCACGGAAGACGAAGCCGTAGAAGACGAAGGCAGCGAAGAAGACGAAGTTTCCGAAGATGATAACGGCGAAAACGAAGAAGCTGATGAAGAGGAAATCGAAGAAGAGGAGGGCGAAGAAGCTGAAGAATCCGAAGAAGAATCGCCGGCAGGAGAAGGCGGCGGCGGTTCAGACGGCATCCCGCACGTTCCGGAAGCCCCTAAAGGCAGGGACATCGACCTCTTTTTAAAAGGCATCCGCACGGCAGAAGCCGAGATTCCAAAAACCGGAACGGCGCATTATACCGGCACTTGGGAAGCGCGTATCGGCAAACCCATTCAATGGGATAATCAGGCGGATAAAGCGGCAAAAGCAGAGTTTGATGTTGATTTTGGCGGGAAATCGATTTCCGGAACGCTGACGGAGAAAAACGGTGTAGAACCTGCTTTCCATATTGAAAACGGCAAGATTGAGGGCAACGGTTTCTACGCAACAGCACGCACTCGGGATAACGGCATCAATCTTTCGGGAAATGGTTCGACCGACCCCAAAACCTTCCAAGCTAGTGATCTTCGTGTAGAAGGAGGATTTTACGGCCCGCAGGCGGCGGAATTGGGCGGCACTATTTTCAATAAGGATGAGAAATCTCTTGACATAACTGAAGATATTGAAAATGAAGTTGAAAATGAAGTTGAAGCTGGTGTTGGCGAACAGTTAGAACCTGAAGCTAAACCCCAATTCGGCGTGGTATTCGGCGCGAAGAAAGATAATAAAGAGGTGGAAAAATGAATAAGAAACACGGTTTTCCGCTTACTCTGACTGCCTTGGCCATTGCAACCGCTTTTCCGGCTTATGCGGCAAACCCTGAAACGGCGGCGCAAAGTCAATCATTGAAAGAGGTTACCGTCCGTGCCGCCAAAGTGGGACGGCGATCGAAAGAGGCGACCGGTTTGGGCAAAATCGTCAAAACGTCGGAAACGTTGAACAAAGAACAGGTACTCGGTATCCGCGACCTGACGCGCTACGATCCGGGCGTGGCGGTTGTCGAACAGGGCAACGGCGCGAGCGGCGGCTACTCGATACGCGGTGTGGATAAAAACCGTGTGGCGGTTTCGGTTGACGGCGTTGCCCAAATACAGGCGTTTACCGTGCAGGGATCGTTGAGCGGATACGGCGGACGCGGCGGCAGCGGTGCAATCAACGAAATCGAATATGAAAACATCAGCACGGTGGAAATCGACAAAGGCGCCGGTTCGTCCGATCACGGCAGCGGCGCACTCGGCGGCGCGGTCGCTTTCCGCACCAAAGAGGCGGCGGATTTGATTTCAGACGGAAAAAGCTGGGGAATACAGGCAAAAACCGCCTACGGCAGTAAAAACCGCCAATTTATGAAGTCGCTCGGCGCGGGTTTCAGCAAAGACGGTTGGGAAGGGCTGTTCATCCGAACCGAACGCCAAGGGCGGGAAACGCGCCCGCACGGCGATATTGCGGACGGGGTGGAATACGGCATAGACCGTTTGGATGCGTTCCGCCAGACATACGATATTCAGAATCCGAATAAAAAGGCGGAATATTTCCTGGCGGAGGGCGAGCGTGAACCCAAGCCCGTGGCAAAATTGGCGGGCAACGGGAAATATTTGAAAAACCAGCTCAACCGCTGGGTGGAAGAACGTAAGAAAAACAATCAGCCTTTAAGTGCAGAAGAAGAAGCGATGGTGCGGGAGGCGCAGGCGCGCCACGAAAACCTGTCCGCCCAATCGTACACGGGCGGCGGCAGGATATTGCCCGATCCGATGGATTACCGCAGCGGCTCTTGGCTTGCCAAGCTGGGCTACCGCTTCGGCGGCAGGCATTATGTCGGCGGCGTGTTTGAGGATACCAAACAGCGTTACGACATCCGCGATATGACGGAAAAACAGTATTACGGTACGGACGAGTCGAAAAAGTTTAGCGACAAGAGCGGGGTGTACGACGGCGACGATTTCCGCGACGGCTTGTATTTTGTGCCGAATATAGAAGAGTGGAAAGGCGATAAAAATTTGGTCAAGGGCATAGGTTTGAAATATTCCCGCACCAAATTTATCGACGAACATCACCGCCGCCGCCGTATGGGTTTGCTGTATCGTTATGAAAATGAGAAATACTCGGACAACTGGGCGGACAAGGCGGTGTTGTCGTTTGACAAACAGGGCGTGGCAACCGACAACAACGCGCTGAAGCTGAATTGCGCCGTGTATCCTTCCGTGGACAAATCCTGCCGCGCGTCGGCAGACAAACCGTATTCCTACGACAGCAGCGACCGTTTCCACTACCGCGAACAGCACAATGTTTTGAATGCCTCGTTTGAGAAGTCGCTGAAAAACAAATGGACGAAACACCATCTGACCTTGGGCTTCGGTTACGATGCTTCCAAAGCGGTCTCCCGTCCTGAACAGCTTTCCCACAATGCGGCAAGGATTTCGGAACACACGGGGGAGTACACCGACGACGATAAAGATAAGTACCGTTTGGGCAAGCCCGAAGTCGTCGAAGGGTCGGTCTGCGGCTACATCGAAACCCTGCGTTCCCGCAAATGCGTGCCAAGAAAAATCAACGGCAGCAATATCCACATTTCTTTGAACAATCGTTTTTCAATCGGCAAATATTTTGATTTCAGCTTGGGCGGCAGGTACGACCGGCAAAACTTTACCACGCGGGAAGAACTCGTCCGCAGCGGGCGGTATGTTAACCGTTCGTGGAACAGCGGCATCGTGTTCAAACCGAACCGGCATTTTTCTTTGTCTTACCGCGCCTCCAGCGGCTTCAGAACGCCCTCATTCCAAGAACTTTTCGGGATAGATATTTATCACGATTATCCGAAAGGCTGGCAGCGTCCCGCCCTGAAATCGGAAAAGGCAGCCAACCGCGAAATCGGTTTGCAGTGGAAGGGCGACTTCGGCTTTTTGGAAATCAGCAGCTTCCGCAACCGTTATACCGATATGATTGCCGTTGCCGATCAAAAAACCAAATTGCCGGATTCAACAGGACGATTGACAGAGATTGATATACGCGATTATTACAATGCCCAAAATATGTCGCTCCAAGGCATTAATATATTGGGAAAAATCGACTGGAACGGCGTGTACGGCAAACTGCCCGAAGGTTTGTACACGACTTTGGCGTACAACCGCATCAAACCGAAATCGGTATCCAACCGGCCGGACTTGTCCCTCCGCAGCTATGCTTTGGATGCGGTACAGCCGTCGCGTTATGTTTTGGGGTTCGGATACGACCAGCCCGAGGGGAAATGGGGCGCAAACATTATGCTGACCTATTCCAAAGGGAAAAACCCTGATGAACTTGCTTATCTGGCAGGCGATCAAAAACGATATTCGGCAGGAAGGGTTACGTCTTCTTGGAAAACGGCAGACGTTTCCGCTTATCTGAATCTGAAAAAACGGCTGACCTTGAGGGCGGCTATCTACAATATCGGCAACTACCGCTACGTTACTTGGGAATCCTTGCGCCAGACTGCGGAAAGCACGGCAAACCGACGCAGCGAAGACAGCAACTATGGAAGGTATGCCGCACCGGGCAGAAACTTCAGCCTCGCGCTTGAAATGAAGTTTTAAAGGAAATGCCGTCTGAAAGCTTGATCTGCACCCCAAAAGTCGGACTAAACCGCCAACTGATTAAGGTGCAGGTTTTTTTGATTCAATATAAACAAGATTTCCGTCGTCATTCCCGCGCAGGCGGGAATCTAGGTCTGTCGGTGCGGAAACTTATCGGGTAAAACGGTTTCTTGAGATTTTGCGTCCTAGATTCCCACTTTCGTGGGAATGACGGGATGCAGGTTTCCGTACGGATGGATTCGTCATTCCCGCGAAGGCGGGAATCTAGACATTCAATGCTAAAGCAATTTATCGGAAATGACTGAAACTCAAAAAACTGGATTCCCACTTTCGTGGGAATGACGAATTTCAGGTTGCTGTTTTTGGTTTTCCGTTTTTGTGAAAATAACAGGATTTTAGCTTGTGGGTCTTTACAGGAAAAAACAGAAACCGCTCCGCCGTCATTCCCGCGCAGGCGGGAATCCAGACATTCAATGCTAAGGCAATTTATCGGAAATGACTGAAACTCAAAAAACTGGATTCCCACTTTCGTGGGAATGACGAATTTCAGGTTGCTGTTTTTGATTTTCTGTTTTTGTGAAAATAACAGGATATTAGCTTGTGGGTATTTACCGGAAAAAACAGAAACCGCTCCGCCGTCATTCCCGCGCAGGCGGGAATCCAGACATTCAATGCTAAGGCAATTTATCGGAAATGACTGAAACTCAAAAAACTGGATTCCTACTTTCGTGGGAATGACGAATTTCAGGTTGCTGTTTTGGTTTTCTGTTTTTGTGAAAATAACAGGATTTTAGCTTGTGGGTATTTACCGGAAAAAACAGAAACCGCTCCGCCGTCATTCCCGCGTAGGCGGGAATCTAGACATTCAATGCTAAGGCAATTTATCGGGAATGACTGAAACTCAAAAAACTGGATTCCCACTTTCGTGGGAATGACGCGATTAGAGTTTCAAAATTTATTCTAAATAGCTGAAACTCAACGCACTGGATTCCCGCCTGCGCGGGAATGACGAAGTGGAAGTTACCTGAAACTTAAAACAAGCGAAACCGAACGAACCAGATTCCCACTTTCGTGGGAATGACGAATTTCAGGTTGCTGTTTTTGGTTTTCTGTTTTTGTGAAAATAACAGGGTTTTAGCTTGTGGGTATTTACCGGAAAAAACAGAAACCGCTCCGCCGTCATTCCCGCGCAGGCGGGAATCTAGACATTCAATGCTAAGGCAATTTATCGGAAATGACTGAAACTCAAAAAACTGGATTCCCACTTTCGTGGGAATGACGGGATGCAGGTTTCCGTATGGATGGATTCGTCATTCCCGCGCAGGCGGGAATCTAGACATTCAATGCTAAGGCAATTTACCGGAAATGACTGAAACTCAAAAAACTGGATTCCCACTTTCGTGGGAATGACGCGATTAGAGTTTCAAAATTTATTCTAAATAGCTGAAACTCAACGCACTGGATTCCCGCCTGCGCGGGAATGACGAAGTGGAAGTTACTCGAAACTTAAAACAAGCGAAACCGAACGAGCCGGATTCCCGCTTGCGCGGGAATGACGGGATTAGGTTTTCAAAATTCATCAGAAATTACTGATTTAATAACATAAATTTTTTAGATTATAGTGGATTAACAAAAATCAGGACAAGGCGACGAAGCCGCAGACAGTACAAATAGTACGGAACCGATTCACTTGGTGCTTCAGCACCTTAGAGAATCGTTCTCTTTGAGCTAAGGCGAGGCAACGCCGTACTGGTTTTTGTTAATCCACTATAAGTCATTCCGGCGGCAATTTTTGTTGCTTTAACGGGATAGGCGGTTGGCGGTTGCGATAAAGGCGGCAACTTTGGCGGGGTCTTTTTTGCCTTTAGACGCTTCCACGCCGCCGGATACGTCGACCGCTTCCGCTCCGGTGATGCGGATGGCTTCGTCGACGTTTTCAGGGGTCAGCCCGCCGGCAAGCACCCACGGTTTGCCCGAATATTCCGCTAACAGCGTCCAGTCGAAGCGGTGTCCGGTGCCGCCGTATTCCGAAGGGTGATAGGCATCGAACAGCAGTGCCTGAGCGTTGGGAAAACGGTGGGTGGCGTTTCGGATGTCTGATGCCGTCTGAACACGAATGGCCTTGATATAGGGGCGGTGGAACTGGCGGCAGAATACGTCGTCTTCGTCGCCGTGGAATTGGATGATGTGTATCGGCACTTCGGCAAGGATGCGGCGGATGTTTTGCGCGCTTTCGTTGACGAAAAGGGCGACAACGCTGACAAACGGCGGCAGTGCGGCGGCGATTTCTTTTGCGCGGGCAATATCGACGGCCCGGCTGCTGCCTTGGAAAAAGACCAGCCCGACGGCATCTGCACCTGCCGCTGCGGCGGCCGCTGCGTCTTCCGGTGTGGTGATGCCGCAGATTTTGGTGCGGATTTTCCTCATTCGGTATTCCTTTATTTGGGAAACGGCGCGTTTGTGCCGTTTCAGACGGCATTCTCGATCAGTCGATTTTGATGTATTCGACAGAAAGGATTTCAATTTCCTCACGCCCTTCCGGCGTGTTCAAAACCACTTCGTCGCCTTCACGCGCTTTAATCAGACAACGAGCCAACGGCGAAATCCAAGAAATTTTGTTTTGCGCGGTATCGATTTCATCGATGCCGACAATTTTGACGGTTTGCTCGCGCCCGTCGCCGCGCAACAGCCCGACCGTCGCGCCGAAAAACACTTGGTCGGTCGCTTCGCGCAATTCGGGATCGACGACGACGGCAGCTTCCAAACGCTTGGTCAGGAAACGGATGCGGCGGTCGATTTCGCGCATACGGCGTTTGCCGTAAAGATAGTCGCCGTTTTCGCTGCGGTCGCCGTTGCCTGCCGCCCAGTTGACGATTTGGACGATTTCGGGGCGTTCTTTGTTGACCAGCTGATACAGCTCGTCTTTCAATGCCTGCCAGCCGGTCGGCGTGATGTAGTTTTTGGTTTCGGTACTCATATTGCGTGCGGATGAAATGGGAAATGTGATGCCGATATGGGAAATGCCGTCTGAAAACCCAACGTTCGGATTTCAGACGGCATCGCGGTTTGGGAAGTCTTATTCTTCGTCGCCCGCATCGCTGATGCTGATGCTGTGTTCCATCCTGCTCGGGTGGATTTTCAGGCCGCCGCAGCCGGATTTCTCGGCGGACAGGCGGTCGAGGTAGGCATCATCGATGTCGCCGGTTTGATAAATGCCGTTGAAACAGGACGAATCGAAGGATTCGATTTTCGGATTGAGTGCTTTGACGACGGTTTCCAAATCGCCCAAGTCTTGAAACACGATGCCGTCCGCGCCGATTTCGGCGGCGATTTCCGCCGCGCTGCGCCCATTGGCAATCAACTCTTCGCGCGTGGGCATATCGATGCCGTACACATTGGGATAGCGCACTTCGGGCGCGGCGGAGGCGATATAGACTTTGCGCGCGCCCGCCGCGCGTACCATTTCGACGATTTCACGGCTGGTCGTACCGCGCACGATGGAGTCGTCCACCAGCAACACGCTTTTGCCTGCAAATTCGGTTTCCATCGGGCTGAGTTTTTGGCGCACGGATTTTTTACGCGTCGCCTGACCGGGCATAATAAAGGTGCGGCCAATATAGCGGTTTTTAATCAAACCCTCGCGGTAAGGCTTTTTGAGGTGGACGGCAAGCTCCATCGCGCTGGGGCGGCTGGTGTCGGGAATGGGCATCACGACGTCGATGTCGTCCACGGGCAGCTCGCGTTTGATTTTTTCCGCCAAGGACACGCCCATATCCAAGCGCGATTGGTAAACCGATACACCGTCAATCACAGAGTCGGGGCGGGCGAAATAGACGTATTCGAAAAGGCAGGGGCTGAGTTTGGCCTTATCGCTGCATTGGCGGGCGATGATTGTGCCGTCAAAGCCGACGAATACTGCTTCGCCCGGCCGGATGTCGCGTTCCAAATCGTAGGCAAGCGCGTTGAAGGCAACGGATTCGGAGGCGACGGCATAGGATTTTCTGCCTGCTTCGTCGGTTTGCGAACCCAATGCCAGCGGACGGATGCCGTAAGGATCGCGGAAGGCGACCATGCCGTAGCCCGCAATCATGGCAACCACGCCGTATGCGCCGCGCACCAGACGGTGGACTTCGGCAACAGCGTTGAAAATATTGTCGATATTGAGCCGGTGCGGATCGGCGTTTTTGGAGACTTCGCGGCGCAATTCGTGCGCGAAGACGTTGAGCAAAACTTCGGAATCGGAGCTGGTGTTGACGTGGCGCAGGTGTTTGTTGCACACGTTTTCATACAGTTCGGCAGTGTTGGTGAGGTTGCCGTTGTGCGCCAAAACGATGCCGAAAGGCGAGCTGACGTAGAAAGGCTGCGCTTCCGCGCTGCTGCCCGCGTTGCCCGCCGTGGGATAACGGACATGGGCGATGCCGGCGTTGCCGGTCAAATCGCGCATATTGCGCGTGCGGAACACTTCGCGCACCATTCCTTTGCCTTTGTGCATATGGAAGGTGCCGCCTTCGGCCGTTACAATGCCCGCCGCATCCTGCCCCCTGTGCTGCAACATCTGCAAACCGTCGTACAGAAGCTGGTTCACGGGTTCATGACTGACCAAACCTAATACGCCGCACATATCGTCTTCTCCGATTCGAGGTTTAAGGGTAAAACGGAATTATAAAGCAAACGGCGGTTTTTTGCCCGAATTGCCGACAATGCCCGATGAGGGGCGGGCAGGCGCGGTATGGCGGATAAAGCCGGGCCGGTTATGCGGGGCGGCGTGTGCGGCAGGGGAAATATTTCCCGCAAAAATGCCGTCTGAAGGCTTCAGACGGCATTTTTTACGCGGTTTCCGCCGCCGTGTGCGGGTCGCCCAAACCGCCTGCCGCCGCCTCGGCACGCTCCCACATCAAAGAGGGCGGCACGCGGTACACGGGGCATATCTTGGGCGGTTGCGTTTTTAATGTTTAAAACCCCGTCTTTGGCGGCGGCATCGGAAACCGGAATCAGCCTGATGCCGTCTGAAACGACCGCAGGGCAATCAATCGTCTTCCAAAGTTTCCGCCGTGCCGCCGCTATGGTTTAACACCGCTTCGGAAAGCGATACGAAAAACGGCAGGGTGTAAGATTGCCGCCATTCTTCCGTATCGGGGAGGTCGGTTTTGGAAGCGGGCATAACCAGCAGGGTAACGATCAATATCCCTTTTGCCGCACCGAACACGCCGCCCAAAATACGGTTGGCAAAGCCCAGACCGACCGCCGAAACTGCGCCGGTCAGCAGCGAACGGAGCATTTTCTGGATCAGACAGGCAATGACGAACAGGGAAATAAACGACAGAGCCAATGCAAACAGGCGGGGTTGGAACGAGGCAAAGGCGAGGTCGGCAAAGGGTGCGGCAAAGAGTTTGGCAAAAAAGAAGGCAATGACCCACGCCGCCAGCGAACCCGCTTCCGCAATCACGCCGCGCATCGCGGAAATGAGGATGCAGGCGGCAATGACGGCGGAGACGAGGAGGTCGGCAACGGGGAGGCTATTCATTCGTTACCTGGCCGGCGATACCGTGTACGCGCAATTTGTTCAAATCGCGTTCGGCATCCCTTGCGTTTTTATAGTTGCTTGATTTGACGCGGTAAACTTTGCCGTTGTCGGTCATAATTTCGGTAATGGTCGAATCGATGCCCGCCGCCTTCATTTTGCGCTGGAGGCTCAAGGCGCGTTCTTTTTCGGCATAACCTGCCTGAATGGCGGCTTTTTTGCCGGTTTTGTCGGATTTTTCTTTTTCGGCGGTTTTTCCTGGTCCGGCGGTTTTGGCTTTGTCCGCCTTGTCGGTTTTTTGCGCCGTTTCGTGTTTTTTGCCGTCCGAACTGTCTTTTTCAGCCGGTTTTTTGCTTTCTGCCTTATCGGATTTTTTCGGTTCTTTTACCGGCTTGTCGGATTTGGCCGTATCCGGTTTGGTTTTTTCGGCGGCAGTTTTCGGTTTGTCGGCAACTTTTTCGGCGGTTTTGGTTTCTTTGGCTTTGGGCTTGGCTTCGGCGGCGCGTTCCGCTTTTTGCGGTTTTGTTTCGGCAGTGCGTTTCGGTTTTTCAACCGCTGCCGTATCCGTACTGTCGGCAGTTGCCTGCGCTTTTTCGGCCGCGCCTTGTTTTGCCTCCGCCTGTGCGGTTGCGGCGGTTTCTTCCGGTTGCGGTTTTTCGGCGGCTTCTTGCGGTTGCGGTTTTGCGGATGCCTCCAAACCTTTGATATTGCTGTCGTCGAGCCGGTTGTTGATGATGACCAGCGGTGCGCCGATGTCTTCGGGTTCGCTGATTCCGCCGTCGTCGGCGGGTTTGCCCCCGCCTGCCGCGTCCTGCGGTTTGCCGGCGGCGGTTTCCCCGTTTCCGGCGGCGGATTTCAAAGCCGGGGCTTGTGCCGCGTTTGCCGTTTGGTTTTCCGTTGCGCCGGTTTCGCCGGCCTGCGGGGCAGGGTTGCTGTCGGCGGGATCGGAGCTGAGGGCGGCCGCCAGCAGGATGCAGGAGGCGGCAACCAGGCAGCTTGCCGTTACGAGGCGGCGGCGGTTGCGCCGTTTGAGTTGTTCGTAACCGGTCAGGACTTCGTTTTGTTTGTTTTCGGACATAGAAGTTTCCTTTTACAGTACCGACATCACGTCGGCAACGGTATGAAATGAGCCGAATACGACGATTCTGTCGTTTTCGCCCGCTTTTGAGGCTGCCGCCCGGTAGGCTTCGCGGACGGCGGCGAATGTCTGTATGTTTTCGATGCCGTGTTCGTGCAGTTTGTCTTGCAGGCTCTCGAGCGTCATTCCGCGCGGCACGTCCAAAGGTGCGATATACCATTCGTCAAACTGGTCTTTGACAATTTCCAACACGCCGCCTATGTCTTTGTCGGACAGCATACTGAACACGGCGGTGCGTTTTTGCGCAAACGCCAGATTCATCAGGCTGCGTCGCAGGGCGCGGGCGGCGTGGGGATTGTGTCCGACATCCAAAACGGTCAGCGGACGGCCGGGCAGGACTTGGAAGCGTCCGGGGTTTTCAACCAGCAACAAACCGCGCTTGATTGCACCAATGTCCGCCGGCAGTTTGCCGTTCAAGCATTCCAACACGGTCAGCGCGCAGGCGGCGTTGGAAAGCTGGTATGCGCCGCGCAATGCGGGGAAGGGCAGGGCATTGCGGTTGCGTGCGGGGCCGTCTGAATGCTGCGGCCGGAAGCGGTAGTTCCATTGGATGTTTTCCATCGCGTGAAACTCGAAATCGCGCTGTACCATCAGCAGTTTCGCGCCTATGGCTTCGGCGTGTGCGACCAACGATTCGGGCGCGGGGTTTTGACCGCAGATGGCGGGTTTGCCGCTACGGAATACGCCCGCTTTTTCAAAACCGACCTGTTCGACCGTATCGCCCAAAAACGCCTGATGATCCAAATCCACACTGGTAACCACCGCGCAATCGCCGTCGAACACATTAACCGCGTCCAAACGTCCGCCCAAGCCGACTTCCAATATCATTACATCGACTTGTTCGCGTATGAAGATGTCGACGGCCGCTAAGGCATTGAATTCAAAATAAGTCAGTGATATTTCACCGCGTGCGGTTTCGATGCGTTCGAAGGAAGCGGTGATTGTGTCGTCTGAAACCGGCTCGGCGTTGACGGCGATACGTTCGTTGTAACGCAATAAATGGGGGCTGGTTAATGTGCCGGTTTTGTAGCCCGCCTGTTTGTAAATCTGTGTCAGATAGGCGCAGACCGAGCCTTTGCCGTTTGTTCCCGCGACGACGACGACGGGGCATTGCGGCTCGAGCTTCATCCGTTTTTTCACTTCGCCTACGCGTTCCAAGCCTATATCGATCAAGCCGCCGCTGTGGGCGGTTTCCAAATGCGAGAGCCAGTCTTGCAGTGTTTTCATTGAGTGTTCCGTGTTCAAATGCCGTCTGAAATCAGCTTGGCGTATCGGTTTCGGCGGTTTTTTTCGGCTGCCGCCAAAGCACCCAGACTTTCAGCCTGCGGTAGGATTCCGAGTCCGCCATATCGGGGGTGATGCAGTGGCGGACGGTTTTGCCACCGGTGTCCCATTGTAAGAATAAGGCATAAGGCGTAACCATACTGCTGCCCGAAAGTGCCGCCGCCTTCGCTGTTTTTTCTTTGCCGGATATGATTTCCGCCCGTCCGTCGCGGTCGATAATGACGGCGGTAACGGCGCGGCGGTTTTTCAGGTTCGTTATCCGCAGCGAGTGGATGAAACTTGCAAGCAGCGCGGCAAGCCCGAACCACATCATCCGGCCGTAAAACCAAGTCAGGCAGACGGCAATGGAAGCCGAGTGGAGCGATACGGTCAGGATGTTCAGAATGCGGGACGGCTTCAATGCCGTCTGAAAGGCGCGCACGGCTTTACATCATATTGTCGAACACGGGCGTGATGTTCAAATCCGCTTCTTCCATGTCTAAAACCATATCGTGGATTTCGATGTCGAAAAATTCCCAAAACGCCTTCAGCCCCATATCTTGCGGCCATTTGTCCTTGTCGATGTCCCAGCCGGCGAGTTCGGCTTCAAAAATCTGCCGGTAGCGTTCGTCGAAGTAGGAAACGACGGCTTCCGGTTCGTCGAACTGCGGAACGAGGAAGACGGAACAGTTGGCACGAAGCTGCTCTATGGTCAGGTCGGGCATATTTTCGTCGGTGCTTTTGAGCCATTCCAAAAAGCGGACGGTCGGCTTGAGGACGACGGCGGTACGGTCAACAAAATACATGGTTTTCTTTCTCAATTATCTTGCGGTGTCGGGCTATGCCGTCTGAACGTTCAATTTTCAGACGGCATAGCATCAGTGGGTCATGACCTGCTGCAGGAATTGTTTGGCGCGTTCGTGTTTCGGGTTGGTAAAAAATGCTTCCGGCGTTTCGTCTTCGAGGATTTGCCCTTTATCGACAAAAAGCACCCGGTCGGCAACTTCGCGGGCAAAACCCATTTCGTGGGTTACGCACATCATCGTCATCCCGCTTTCCGCCAAGTCTTTCATCACTTTCAACACTTCGCCGACCATTTCGGGGTCGAGTGCGGAGGTCGGCTCGTCGAACAGCATCACGCGCGGTTCCATCGCCAGTCCGCGCGCAATCGCCACGCGCTGCTGCTGGCCGCCGGAAAGTTGGGACGGAAAAGCGTCTTTTTTGTGTACCAGCCCGACGCGTTCCAAAAGCTCCATTGCCTTTTTCTCCGCCTGTTCCGCATTTTGCCCCTTAACCTTCATCGGTGCGAGGGTAATGTTTTCCAACACGGTCAGGTGCGGGTAGAGGTTGAAGCCTTGGAATACGAAGCCGACTTCTTCGCGGATTTTGTTCAAATCGGTTTTGGGGTCGGCAACGTTGACGCCGTCCACCCAAATCTCGCCGCTTTCGATGCTTTCAAGCTGGTTGACGGTGCGGATGAGTGTGGATTTGCCGCTGCCCGAAGGCCCGCAGACGACGACCACTTCGCCTTTTTTGATTTCCAAGTTCACGCCGTTGATGACGTGCAGGTCTTTGAAATGTTTGTGTACGTTTTTGAATTTGATCATAGTGTCCATTCTTTTCAGGCAGTCTGAATCCGTCTGATCGATTAAGGGTAAAACTTATTCAAATCGGCAACCAATTTGGTTAACTCTTCCTGATTCGGCTTATTCATGCTCCGGTAAACTTTGACGTAGCCTTTGTCGTTTTTCATATTCACGACATAGATGACGAAACGTGTGCCGTTGAATCCTTTTTCCGCATCGCAGGTGTAGTACGTCACGCCCCCGCTTTCCGCTTTTTCCAGTACGCAGTCGTTTTTGCGGTAGCCTTGCTCCTTCGCTATCCAATCCCGCTCAAATGAAGCCCTGTACGCGTCCGGCACGCGGACTTGGTCGACCAATAAATCATGATCGGGATTTTGGGAATAACCGTAATGGAAAATGGCATTTGAACCCTTCAATTGTGCCTCCAGCATTTGATAACGCCGGTTTTGGAAAAACGCATCGTTCGGGTTCATGCAGGCAGTTAAAAGAAAAGTCAGGAGTGCGGCTGTGTATTTCATAGTTTGTTCACTCGGGCGGTTAAAGGAAAAGTCAGGAATACGGTTGTGTATTTTATGGTTTATTCTCTTATAAACAGTTATAAACGGTTTCAAGGCGGCTCGCCGGCAATTCAACGCACAAAATTCCGTTTGCACATCATATGGTTTTCAATATTGGCTTTGGCATCTTTTTCATCCCAAACCTGCAATTCCCACGGATAGTAGAAATTGCTGCTGTTTTTGAAATAAATGTGTATGCCGATATAGCCGCCGGCATCGCGCAAATACCGGTTTTTCAAGCCGTGTTCTGTTTTCCAGCCGTCAAGTTTTTTCAAAATTCCGACAACTGTTTCAGACGGCCAAATCAGCCGCGCGCCGAAAATATCGTTCAGGATGTTGTTGGCCGGATATTGGTTGTCGCGCGCCAAATAGCGGCTGATTTTATCATGTATGCCTTCTGCGGTTTTCACGCGGTAGAAAAAGTCTATGCCGCGCGTGTCGGCAAAGGCTAAATAATCGTTAACCGCTTCGTGCAAATTAAGGCGGTAAGACAAAATATGTTCGGTCGGAACGTTTTTGAGCGTGCGGCTCAAATTGATTTTCCGCACTTTGCCGGTTTCAAAATAATCCTGCGAATATTGTGCATGCAGGCGGTTGATTTCGCGGATTAAACGTTCGGTTTTTTGCAGGTTGCCTTCCATCGCCGCGTCCCTTTTCAGACGGCTTTGTCCGCCAAATAATTGCTCAACGCCACGTATTTCTCCGGCTCGATATGTTCGGCGCGGTCTTGCGGACTGATGCCGACTGCCTGCAAATCTTCGTCTGTTGCCAGTTCTTTCAGATTGTTGCGTATGGTTTTGCGGCGTTGGTGGAAGGCGAGTTTCACGAGTTTGGCAAAATGCTCGAAATCGTCCGCCCTGCCGATGCGGTGTTTCACCGGAATCATACGGACGACGGCGGAATCCACTTTCGGTGCAGGATCGAACGATTCGGGCGGCACGTCGATCAGCAGCTCCATATCGAAAAAATATTGCAGCATCACGCCCAAACGCCCGTAGTCGTTGCTTTTCGGCGCGGCAACCATACGCTCGACCACTTCTTTTTGCAGCATAAAGTGCATATCGACGACATCGTCCGCCACTTCCGCCAGTTTGAACAAAAGCGGCGTGGAAATGTTGTAGGGCAGGTTGCCGACGATTTTCTTTTTGCCTGCGATACTGTTGAAATCAAACTGCAACACATCGCCTTCGTGAATCACCAGCTTATCCGCAAACGGCAGCGTTTTCAGACGGCATACGATGTCGCGGTCGATTTCGACAACGTGCAGGCAGTTCAGTTTTTTCGCCAAAGGTTCGGTAATCGCCGCCAAACCCGGGCCGATTTCAATCACGACATCATCCGCCTGCGGGCGCACGGCGTTGACGATATCGCCGATAATCCGCGTGTCCTGCAAAAAATTCTGCCCGAAACGCTTGCGGGCTTTGTGTTCTTTCATCGGGTTTCCTTTTCGGTTGAAACCACACCCTTTAGGGCGGTAGAATCAGACCCTATTTGGGAGGGGCGTAACCCTTTCCAAATCAGGACGGCACATAGGGCGGTGCTTTATGTGCCGTCCTGTGTGTTGGAACATAAATGTGTTTACAGTATCCGTTTGATGTCGGCATTGTAACCGAAAACGGCAGGGCGTGATAATGCTGTTTGAAGGCTTGCCGTGTTTGGCGGTTTGGTGCAAAAACCGGCTGTCTGCCGTTTGCCTGTCGGAGGATTGAACGTGTCTGAAAATCTGCTTGAAATCGAAACCCATCCCTTCGATCCCGTGTTGCCGCCGAAGGCTGCGGTCATGATGATGGGGACGTTTCCGCCCAAGGAAGACAAACGCGCGATGCAGTTTCATTATCCGAATTTCCAAAACGATATGTGGCGCGTTTACGGGCTGGTGTTTTTTAACGATGCGGCGCATTTCCGGATGCCGTCCCACGGGGAGGCTGCGCACTCTGAAAAAGCGTTTGACGCGGAGAAAATCAAAACGTTTTTGCACGAACGGGGGATTGCGTCCTGCCCGACCGTGTTGAAGGCGGTACGTCAGCACGGCAATGCGTCCGACAAGTTTTTGCAGGTAGTCGAAACCGTCGATTTGGCGGCGGTGTTGGCGAAAATACCCGAGTGCCGCCATATTTGTACGACGGGCGGTAAGGCGACGGAAATCCTGCTCGATATTCAGGGCGGCGGCATCAAAATGCCGAAAACGGGCGAAACCGTGCCGTTTCAGTTTGCCGGACGGGATTTGACGCTGACGCGCCTGCCTTCGACTTCGCGCGCCTATCCTTTGAGTTTGGCGAAAAAGGCAGCGGCGTATCGGGCGTTTTTCGAAATGGCGGGTTTGTGTGAAAAACAGTTATAATTGCCGGCAATTTCCCGTTCGGACGGCATTTTGAAAAATATAGTGGATTAACAAAAATAAGGACAAGGCGACGAAGCCGCAGACAGTACAAATAGTACGGCAAGGCGAGACAACGCCGTACCGGTTTTTGTTAATCCACTATAAATTGCCGTCTGAAAATTTGAAGCACAAGGAAGAAATCCGATGAAAAACTACCACGCGCCCGACGAGAAGGGCTTTTTCGGCGAACATGGCGGGCTTTATGTCTCCGAAACCCTGATTCCCGCCTTGCAAGAGCTGGCGGATGCCTATAAGGCAGCGAAAAACGATCCTGAATTTTGGGCAGAGTTCCACCGCGATTTGAAACATTATGTCGGCAGGCCCAGTCCCGTTTATCACGCCGCGCGGTTGTCCGAACATCTGGGCGGCGCGCAAATCTGGTTGAAACGCGAAGATTTGAACCACACCGGCGCGCACAAAGTCAACAACACCATCGGTCAGGCATTGCTCGCCCGCCGTATGGGCAAAAAACGCGTGATTGCCGAAACCGGCGCGGGTCAGCACGGCGTGGCGAGTGCTACCGTTGCCGCACGCTTCGGAATGACTTGCGATGTCTATATGGGTGCGGACGACATCCAGCGTCAAATGCCCAACGTGTTCCGCATGAAATTGTTGGGCGCGAACGTGGTCGGTGTAGAAAGCGGCAGCCGCACGCTCAAAGACGCGATGAACGAAGCTATGCGCGAATGGGTCGCCCGC
The DNA here is from genome assembly GCF_901482445.1 of Neisseria lactamica. Taxonomy (NCBI): domain Bacteria; kingdom Pseudomonadati; phylum Pseudomonadota; class Betaproteobacteria; order Neisseriales; family Neisseriaceae; genus Neisseria; species Neisseria lactamica. The sequence continues at coordinate 127,491 of NZ_LR590477.1, forward strand.
GTGGACGATACGTTCTACATCATCGGCACCGCCGCCGGCCCCGCGCCGTATCCCGAAATGGTACGCGATTTCCAATGCGTTATCGGCAACGAAGCCAAAGCGCAGATGCAGGAAGCCATCGGCCGCCAGCCTGATGTTGCCGTTGCCTGTGTGGGCGGCGGCTCGAACGCCATTGGTTTGTTCTACCCTTATATCGAAGAAGAAAACGTACGTTTGGTCGGCGTAGAAGCAGGCGGTTTGGGTGTGGATACGCCTGACCACGCCGCACCGATTACTTCGGGCGCACCGATTGGCGTACTGCACGGCTTCCGCAGCTACCTGATGCAGGACGAAAACGGCCAGGTTTTGGGTACGCATTCTGTTTCCGCAGGCTTGGATTACCCCGGCATCGGCCCGGAACACAGCCATCTGCACGACATCAAGCGCGTCGAATACACCGTTGCCAAAGACGACGAAGCACTCGAAGCCTTTGACTTGCTCTGCCGCTTCGAGGGCATTATCCCCGCGCTGGAATCCAGCCACGCCGTTGCTTGGGCGGTGAAAAACGCGCCGAAAATGGGCAAAGACCAGGTGATTTTGGTCAACCTGTCCGGCCGCGGCGACAAAGACATCAATACCGTGGCGAAGCTCAAAGGTATTAAACTGTAACCTCGTCCGTCTGATAAAAATGCCGTCTGAAGCCTGAGTTCAGACGGCATTTTTACGAACTTTCCTTTATGACGGCTTTTCGGATTTGCTTTATTATCTGTTTATTTTTGAAATATCGGGAGTGGGGAGACGTGTTCCGTCGTTGTTTTTTGCCGTGTTGGGTCGTCGGCGCGGCGGCTTCGTTTGCGCTGCCGGTCGTGCCGCATTGGCTGTTTTGGCTGGCGGCTTTTGCGGTTTTTGCTGTGTTTGCAAGGCGGTTTGCGTTTGCCGGTTTGATGTTGTGTGTCTTGGCAGGGGCTGCTTACGGTGTGTTCAGGACGGAGGCGGCACTGTCTTCGCAATGGCGGGCGGAGGCGGTTTCAGGCGTGCCGTTGACGGTGGAAGTGGCGGATATGCCGAGGTCGGACGGGCGGCGCGTGCAGTTTGCGGCAAAGGCTGTGGACAGCGGTGGTCGGACGTTCGATTTGCTGCTGTCGGACTACAAACGGCGCGAATGGGCGGTCGGGAGCAGATGGCGGATAACGGCACGTGTGCACCCCGTCGTCGGGGAGTTGAACCTGCGCGGTTTGAACCGTGAGGCGTGGGCATTATCCAACGGGATAGGCGGCGTGGGGACGGTCGGTGCGGACAGGGTTTTGCTGCATGACGGAAGCGGTTGGGGGATTGCGGTTTGGCGCAGCCGCATCAGCCGTAATTGGCAGCAGGCGGATGCGGACGGCGGGCTTTCAGACGGCATCGGGCTGATGCGCGCGTTGAGTGTGGGCGAACAGTCGGCATTGCGCCCCGAATTGTGGCAGGCGTTTCGACCGTTGGGGCTGACGCATCTGGTCAGTATTTCGGGTTTGCACGTTACGATGGTGGCGGTGATGTTTGCGTGGCTGGCGAAACGGCTGCTTGCCTGTTCCCCGCGCCTTCCCGCCCGGCCGCGCGTGTGGGTTTTGGCGGCGGGGTGTGCAGGCGCGCTGTTTTACGCGCTGCTTGCCGGTTTTTCTGTGCCGACGCAGCGCAGTGTTTTGATGTTGGCGGCGTTTGCGTGGGCGTGGCGCAGGGGAAGATTGTCGGCGTGGGCGACGTGGTGGCAGGCGTTGGCGGCGGTGCTGCTGTTCGACCCTTTGGCGGTCTTGGGAGTGGGGACTTGGCTGTCTTTCGGTTTGGTGGCGGCCCTGATATGGGCGTGTTCGGGGCGTTTGCACGAGGGGAAACGGCAAACTGCTTTGCGCGGGCAGTGGGCGGCTTCGGTGTTGTCGCTGGTTTTGCTCGGTTATCTGTTTGCTTCGCTGCCTTTAATCAGCCCTTTGGTCAATGCGGTGGCGATTCCGTGGTTTTCTTGGGTATTGACGCCGCTGGCGTTGCTGGGTTCGGTCGTGCCGTTTGCGCCTTTGCAACAGTTGGGGGCATTTTTGGCGGAATACACTTTGCGGTTTTTGGTGTGGCTTGCCGATGTGTCGCCCGAGTTTGCCGTTGCCTCCGCACCTTTGCCGCTGCTGGTGTTGGCGGTGTGTGCCGCTTTGCTGTTGTTGCTGCCGCGCGGCTTGGGTTTGCGTCCGTGGGCGGTGTTGCTGTTGGCAGGGTTTGTGTTTTACCGTCCGCCCGGCGTGCCGGAAAATGAGGCTGCGGTTACGGTTTGGGATGCGGGGCAGGGTTTGTCGGTGTCGGTTCAGACGGCAAATCATCATCTTTTGTTTGACACCGGAACTGCATCGGCGGCACAGACGGGGATTGTGCCGAGTTTGAATGCGGCGGGTGTCCGCCGTTTGGACAAGCTGGTTCTGTCGCATCACGACAGTGACCACGACGGCGGTTTTCAGACAGTCGGCAAGATACCGAACGGCGGGATTTATGCCGGACAGCCGGAATTTTATGAGGGGGCGCGGCATTGTGCGGAACAGCGTTGGCAATGGGACGGCGTAGATTTCGAGTTTTTGAGGCCGTCTGAACGCAAAAACATCGATGATAATGGGAAAAGTTGTGTTTTGCGTGTTGTGGCTGGTGGTGCGGCACTGCTGGTAACGGGCGATTTGGATACGAAGGGCGAGGAAAGCCTGGTCGGCAAGTATGGAGGCAACCTGTACAGCCAGGTGTTGGTGTTGGGGCATCACGGCAGCAATACGTCCTCGTCGGGCGTGTTCCTCAATGCCGTCTCGCCCGAATATGCCGTTGCTTCAAGCGGTTATGCCAACGCCTACAAACATCCGACCGAAGCGGTGCAAAACCGTGTTCGCGCACACGGTATCAAGTTGTTGCGTACCGATTTGTCTGGCGCGCTGCAATTCGGCTTGGGGCGCGGCGGCGTGAAGGCCCAACGTTTGAGAGGGTATAAATTCTATTGGCAGAAAAAACCGTTTGAGTGAACGGAAAGGCTTGCGCCGGAACGGAAAATGCCGTCTGAAAGGGCTTCAGACGGCATTACGAAGAAGATGGGCTTAATGCCAGTAACGCCACCAGGGCATATCGTCGGGCTGCCAAGTGTGTGTCAAAAACGGGCTTTTCGGGAAATTGGTTTCCAACACGCGGCGTGTGTCGGCGGCAAGCTGCGGTTTGCCGAGTTTTTGGTAGGCGAGTTCCAAGATGGCGAGCGATTCTTCGACATAGCGCGTATTCTGGTAGCTGCCGATGATTTTTTGGGCACGGTTGGCGGCGGCGATGTATGCGCCGCGTTTCATATAATAACGGGCAACCGCCATTTCATTGCCGCCCAAGGCATCGACCAGTTTGATCATACGCGCGGACGCATCGGCGGCGTATTTGCTGTCGGGGAAACGCCGGACGAGTTCCGCAAACGCCTGGTACGCTTCGCGGTTGGCTTTCGGATCGCGGTCGGACCAGTCTTGCGAGGCCAGTTTGTTCAGGAAGGACTGATCTTCGTTGAACAGTACCAAACCGCGCAGGTACAGCGCGTAATCCATATTCGGATGCTGCGGGTAGAGGTTGCGGAAGCGGTCGATTGCCGCCAGCGCCTTGTCTTTTTCGTCGTCTTTATAATAGGCGTAGGCCGTATCCAGCAACGCCTGTTGCGCGTAGCGGCCGGTCGGGAAGCGCGAGCCCAATATTTCGTATAATTTGACGGCGCGCGTATAATTGCCGCCGCCCAACTCGTCTTGCGCTTCGGCATAGAGTTTTTCCACGCCCCAGCCTTGGGTCGTTTGGGTATCTTTGTCGACCGTGCCTTGGCTGCTTGCACAGGCGCACAGTGCCAAACTTAACGAAACCATTAAAAGAATTTTTTTCATGCAGAATACTTCCTTTGAGAATGAAGCCGATTATAGCGATGATTCGGATTTTGCGTCAGCCCCGGAAACCGAAAACTGTATTTGTCTGACTGTTCCGCCCAAGCTTGCCGGCGGGCGGTTGGATGCGGTATTGGCAAAACTTCTGCCAGACTATTCGCGCAGCCGGTTGACATCATGGATTAGAGAAGGCGCGGTTATTGTAAACGATAAACCTTCGCAACCCAAAGACAAAATGATAGGCGGTGAGCAAATCCGTGTAACCGTCCGTCCGAGTGAGGAAAATCTGGCGTTTGTTCCAGAGCCGATGGCTTTGGACATCGTTTACGAAGACGATACCGTCATCGTCGTCAACAAACCGGCCGGACTGGTGGTGCATCCGGCCGCAGGCAACTGGAGCGGCACCCTGCTCAACGGCCTGTTGGCGCACTGTCCCGAATTGAGCCAAGTACCGCGTGCAGGCATCGTACACCGTTTGGACAAAGAAACCAGCGGGCTGATGGTGGTCGCCAAAACCCTGCCGGCGCAAAATTCCCTCGTGCAACAGCTTCAAGAACGCACGGTCAAACGCATCTACCGCGCCGTCGCCAACGGCATCGTCCCCTTTGACGGTAAAATCGAAACCCAAATCGGACGCGATCCGCACAACCGCCTGAAAATGGCAGTCGTCAAATTCGGCGGCAAACCAGCCGTTACCCACGTCAAAGTGTTGGAACGCTATCTTGCCCACAGCTATATCGAATGCTCGCTCGAAACAGGCAGGACGCACCAAATCCGCGTGCATATGCGCGAGGCCAACCATCCGCTTGCCGGCGATCCCGTGTACGGCAACCTGCGCCACCCGTGCGGCGACACGGTGAAAGAAGCCGTTAAAAGTCTGGGCGCGCGTCAGGCATTGCACGCCTACCGCTTAAGTTTCACTCATCCGGAAAGCGGCGAAACCGTTTCGTTTGAAGCACCGATTCCAAACGACATATATCATTTGTTGTCCGTCCTCCGTCTTGAAGCCGGTTTGGATTCGTCTTTGAGCAATGAAGAGGAATGGCAGGACAAATTCGGCGCGGACGACGATGACGATTGGAACGAAGACGACTACGATGTCGAAGTGGTTTATGTAAGGGAGTGAGGCGGCTTGAAAGGCGGGGCGAACGCAGGCAGCCGAACCGGAGCAGCCGGACAATCGTCCCTGCCGATTTCAAACAAAGGTCGTCTGAAGGGGTCGGGCAGAAACCGCCGGTTTCGTTTGCCACGTTCAGACGGCATTATGATGAAAGGCGTTTAGGGTTTTTTATGTTTACCGGCTTTGGCCGCCCAATAAGTTGCCAGCAGCGAGCCGGAGATATTGTGCCACACGCTGAACAATGCGCCCGGAACGGCAACGACCGGCGCGGCGGCAAAGTGTGCGGCGGCAAGCGCGGCGGCCAGGCCCGAGTTTTGCATACCGACTTCGATGGCCAGCGTTTTTTGTGCATCATAAGGCAGGCCGGTCCATTTGGCGGCAAAGAAGCCGAGCAGGTAGCCGATGCCGTTGTGGAGTGCGACAACCGCAAAAATCAGCAGGCCGCTTTCCATAATCTTGCCTTTGCTTGCCCCGACAACCGCGCCGATAATCAGCACGATGGCGGCAACGGAAACCAGCGGCAGCGCATCGGTCAGCTTTTCGGTTTTACTGCCCAAAACCTTATGGACAATCAAACCCAAAACAATGGGGAGCAAAACCATTTTGACGATGGACATCAACATACCGGCCGCTTGGATTTCCAGCATTTCACCGGCAAGCATCAGGAAGATGGCGGGAGTCAGCAATGGGGAAATCAGGGTGGAAACAGACGTAACGGCAACCGACAAAGCCACATTGCCGCGCGCCAGATAGGTCATCACATTGGAAGCCGTACCGCCCGGGCAGCAGCCGACCAAAATCACGCCGACCGCGATTTCGGCAGGCAGGTTCAACAGTTTGGACAGCAGCCAGGCGGTTGCCGGCATAATGGCGAATTGTGCGATTACGCCGATGATGACGGCTTTGGGATGTTTGAACAAAATATCGAAGTCGGAAGGTTTGAGCGTCAAACCCATACCGAACATAATAATGCCCAACAGCCAAGGAATATAAGGCCCCGCCCATTTGAAGGTGTCGGGCGCGAAAAAAGCGGCGGCGGCAAAGAGCGCGGCCCAGAGGGAAAATGTTTTTCCGATAAAGCTGCTGATTTTACTGAGGATATTCATAATAATGCGTTGCGTGTTTGTTTTTAAGGGAAGGCAAGCATACACGCCTTAACCTTAATTTGCAAAATGACCGTGCCTAAACAATGCCGTCTGAAAATGGAGATTGGTTTTCAGACGGCATATCGCCCGGGAGGTGTCGGAAACGGACTGCATCCGGTTGAAACCCGTCTGTTTATGGCGATAGAATCTAATCGGAGGGCAGCCTCGTTCGGGCAACACGCAGTGCGGTGCTTGATGTGCCGTCCTCTGTTGAAACATATAAAGCTCGGAGAAAGTATATAAGGGCATCATTCCTGCACCGGCAAGAATCCGAACCCGAACGTTTGAAAACAATCCCGAATCTCCGAATTCCCGCCTGTGCGGGAATGACGAAAAAACAAGCATCCATTTGCCCCGAAGGCAGTTAATCAACCCTTTCCGCCACACACCTATTCCAATATCCAATGAAAACCATCACAGAAACCCTAAATCTTGCCCCGAAAGGCAAAAACTTCCTGACCGCCGATTGGCCCGCGCCCACCAATGTGAAAACCCTGATGACCACGCGCAACGGCGGCGTGAGCCAAGGTGCGTATCAGAGTTTGAACCTCGGTACGCACGTCGGCGACAATCCCGAAGCCGTGCGCCGCAACCGCGAAATCGTGCAACAGCAGGTCGGATTGCCCGTTGCCTACCTCAATCAAACCCACAGCACCGTCGTCGTCAACGCTGCCGAAGCGTTGGACGGCACGCCCGATGCGGACGCTTCCGTGGACGACACGGGCAAGGCCGCCTGTGCCGTGATGACTGCCGACTGTCTGCCCGTTCTATTTTGCGACAGGGCTGGTACGGCGGTTGCCGCCGCACACGCGGGCTGGCGCGGTTTGGCGGGCGGCGTATTGCAAAACACCATTGCCGCGATGAAGGTTGCGCCCGTCGAAATTATGGCGTATCTCGGTCCCGCCATCAGTGCGGATGCGTTTGAAGTCGGACAGGATGTGTTTGATGCGTTCTGCACACCCCTGCCCGAAGCCGCCGCCGCATTTGAAAGCATAGGCGGCGGCAAATTCCTTGCCGACCTTTACGCGCTCGCCCGCCTGATTCTGAAGCGCGAAGGCGTAGGCGGCGTGTACGGCGGCACGCATTGCACGGTTTTGGAACGGGACACCTTCTTTTCCTACCGCCGAGACGGAGCAACGGGGCGTATGGCAAGCCTGATCTGGCTGGACGGGAATGCCGTCTGAACACGCCGCTGATATAATTCACCGATTTTGTGCTTTTGAGAAAGGCGAGCGATGAACAAAATATTCCTTACTGCCGCAGCCCTGATGCTGGGCGCGTGCGGTTTCCACCTGAAAGGTTCGGACGGCGCATCCCTGCCGGCGGCTTACCGGAGCTGGCGCATCGAAGGCGGGCAGGCGTTGCAGCTTCCTTTGGAAACCGCGCTGCATCAGGCTTCGGGCAGGATTGCGGATGCCGGCGGCACGCCGATGACCCTGCGTATAGACAGCGTTTCCCAAAACAAGGAAACCTACACCGTTACCCGCGCGGCAGTCATCAACGAATATCTTTTAATCTTGACGGTTGAGGCACAGGCGTTGAAGCACGGCGAAGCTGTCGGCAAACCGATGACCGTGTCCGTCCGCCGCGTCCTTGCCTATGCCGACAACGAAATCTTGGGCAAACAGGAAGAGGAGGCGGCATTGTGGGCGGAAATGCGGCAGGATGCCGCCGAACAAATTGTCCGCCGCCTGACCTTTCTGAAGGCGGAATGACGTGGTGGCACATATCGGACGCATCGATACGGACACGCCTTTGAAACCGCTGTACGTCATCCACGGCGAGGAAGAACTGTTGCGTATCGAGGCATTGGACGCATTGAGGGCGGCGGCAAAGAAACAAGGTTACCTCAATCGGGAAGTTTATACGGTAGACAATGCCTTCGATTGGAACGAACTGCTGCAAACCGCAGGCAGTGCGGGTCTGTTTGCCGATTTGAAGCTGTTGGAACTGCATATCCCCAACGGAAAACCCGGCAAAAACGGCGGCGAGGCGTTGCAGGATTTTGCCGCCCGACTGCCGGAAGATACGGTAACGCTGGTTTTACTGCCCAAACTGGAGAAAACCCGGCTCCAGTCCAAATGGTTTGCCGCATTGGCGGCAAAGGGGGAAGTGTGGGAAGCCAAACCGGTCGGCGCGGCGGCCTTGCCCCAATGGATACGCGGACGGCTGGACAAAATCGGTTTAGGTATCGAGGCAGACGCATTGGCACTGTTTGCCGAGCGCGTGGAAGGCAACCTGCTGGCGGCACGTCAGGAAATCGACAAGCTCGGGCTGCTGTATCCGAAAGGGCATACCCTCACTATCGATGAAGCGCAAACCGCCGTCGCCAATGTTGCCCGCTTCGACGCGTTCCAACTGGCAGGTGCGTGGATGAAGGGCGATGTCCCGCGCGTATGCAGGCTCTTGGACGGATTGCGGGAAGAAGGCGGGGAACCGGTGCTGCTTCTGTGGGCGGTTGCCGAAGACATCAGGACGCTGATCCGCCTTGCCGCCGCCTTGAAACAGGGTCAAAGCGTCCAAGCCGTCCGCAACAGCCTCAGGCTTTGGGGCGACAAGCAGACGCTCGCTCCGGCTGCGGTCAAACGGATTTCCGTCCCCCGCCTGCTTGACGCGCTGAAAACCTGTGCCGAAATCGACAGGATAATCAAAGGCGCGGAAGAAGGCGATGCGTGGGCGGCGTTCAAACAACTCGCCGTGTCGCTGGCGAAATAAAGCGGCAATCCCCAAAATACGAAAATACTGTAAAATACCGTTAATCCTGAAAAGTATTTACCAATCCGTCCGAAAACATTTCAGACGGCACGACCACCTTAATAAAGGAACATCAACCCTATGGACAATAAGACCAAACTGCGCTTGGGCGGCCTGATTTTACTGACTACCGCCGTCCTCAGCCTGATTATCGTGCTCATCGTCGATTCTTGGCCGCTCGCCATCCTACTTGCCGCCATCATTGTCGCTGCCGCTGCGGGCGGTTTTGTTTGGACATCCCGCCGACAGCAGCGTCTGTTTATCGAACGTTTGAAAAAATTCGACATTGATCCGGAAAAAGGCAAAGTCAACGAGGCCAACCTGCGCCGGATGTACCACAGCGGCGGACAATATCAAAAAGATGCCGTCACATTAATCTGCCTGGCGCAAAAATGTTCGGTGGACGAGGCGCACGCTATGTTCAAAAAACGCCCGACCCGTCAGGAAATCAACCAAATGGCGGCAAAACAGTCGCGCGGTCAGAAACGTCCGCACCGTTAATCCGGCCGGCGCATATCCGCACCAATGCCGTCTGAACCCGCCCGTGCTTCAGACGGCATATTACGATTGAAAAGATGATGACACTGAAAACCGCCCCGCTCAAACGCCGCTTTGCCGCCATATTGTATGAAATGCTGCTGGCAGGCGCGGCAACCTGTCCGGCGGCATTGCTTGCCGGCATTGCCGCCATTTTCCTCAATCCCGTCTCCGCTGCGCTTTCGGCATTGGTTACGAGCATCCTGATTATCGGTTCGTGGTGGCTTTATTTCCGCGCCAACTGGCACGGGCAGGGGCAGACTTTGGCGATGAGGACATGGAAAATCGGCTTGTGCGACCTTAACGGCATACAGCCGTCTTTGCACCTGCTGCGCCTGCGCTTTATTTGGGCGTGCATATTCACCGTATTCGTCCCCGCCCTTGCTTATGCCGGATTGCGCCACTTTCTCGGCATTCCGCCCAAGGGAGCGGCCGGCGCGGCATTGGTTTGGCTGATTCTGCCGTGGGGGTTCGCCCTGCTGAATCCCGACCGGCAGTTCCTGTATGATTTTCTTGCCGGGACAAGGTTGGTGGACGTAAAAGCAAAGCCTTGAGCCTTTGTACCGCAAAGGTTTCAAACTGCAAAAATGCCGTCTGAAAGGGCTTCAGACGGCATTTGCTTATCGGGGGAAACCGATTACTCGATATTCTGCACTTGTTCCCGCATCTGTTCGATCAGGACTTTCAGCTCGACCGAGGCTCGGGTGCATTCGGCGGCAATGGATTTGCTGCCCAAAGTGTTTGCCTCGCGGTTTAATTCCTGCATCAGGAAGTCCAGCCGTTTTCCGCTGCTGCCTTTGTGTTCGGTAACGATACGGCGCACTTCGGCAATGTGGGTGCGCAGGCGGCTGAATTCTTCGTCGATGTCGGATTTTTGAATAAAGAGGGCAAACTCCTGTTGCAGGCGGTCGTTGTCGATGCTGCCGACGGCTTCGGCAAGGCGGGTGCGGATTTTTTCTTTATGCGCTTCTACCAGCGCGGGGAAGATTTCGCCCAATGCCCCGATGATTTCTTCCATAGACTCGAGGCGTTGCAGCAGGTGTTCGCCCAATTTTTTCCCTTCGCGCCGGCGTGCGGCGGTAAAGTCCTTCAGTGCCGAATCGGTCAAATCGGCAATCACCTTTGCCAATGCGTCCGCATTTTCCCTTTGGCTTGCCAATACGCCCGGAAAACGCAAAATATCGGCAACGCCCAGTTTTGCCAAATCATAATGCTTGCGGAGGTCTTTGTTGATTTCGGCAAGCTGTCCGACCAAATCGCGATTCAGTTCCAAAGACTGATTGCCGTTTTCCGCATCTTGAATTTGGATTTTGCATTCGACTTTGCCGCGTGCCAGATGGGATGAAATTTTCTCGCGGATACCGCTTTCCAAATGGCGCAAATCATCCGGCATCCTGATTTGAATGTCCAAAAAGCGGTGGTTGACGGCGCGGATGTCGAGGTTGATGCGTTTGCTGCCGCATTCCGCCGCCGCGTTGGCAAAGCCTGTCATACTGTGGATGTGGGTCGTCATATTATCTTCCAAATTCCGTTAAAACAGTATCAAATATATCATATCCGCCCGCACGCCGGCGTTGCGGGACGGAAAAATCGAGGTTTGAAGTAAAATCCGCGCCTTTGTTTGCCCGAGGGGCGCAATGTCTGAAGACGGATTGAAAAACAGCAAATAAAGATGGGAATGCCGGCAAAGATGATTTTTGCAAGCCGCCGGCTGCAAATGCCGGTTTATACGGAGCCGGTTGCGGTTTAGGCGGTTTATGACTATATTTATGCAGAAAATGTATCATCAAAGCAATTGATGTGGCGGCCCCTGATTCATTTGTGTTTTCTTGCATCGGTAATTGCAATGGCGTTGACGGATAAAATCGCGTACGGCACAACGCATAAACCGCATTGATGTTTTGAATGTCAAACACCCGACAAACTGATTTGCCGGGTGTTTCATTATGCCTGTTTAAACCGCTTCGGCTTCTTCGGTCAGGAAACCGCGCAGTTTCTGCATAGCTTTGGCTTCAATCTGGCGGATGCGTTCGGCGGATACGCCGTATTCGGCGGCAAGCTGGTGCAGCGTCAGCCCGCCGTCGTCTTGAAGCCAGCGGCTTTCCACAATGCGGCGGCTCCTGTCGTCCAGTTGCGCCAAGGCGTTTTGCAGGCCTTCGGTTTGCAGCGCGTAATGCGCCTGTTTGGACAGTTGGCGGCTCGGTTCGGAATCGTGGTCGGCAAGCCAGTCGATGGGGGCGAAGTTGTCGTCGTCGTCGTTATTGTCCGCCATAATGGCGATGTCGCGCCCGGTCATACGCTGTTCCATCTCCAATACTTCGGAAAGTTTGACACCCAAGTCGTCGGCAATGCTTTGCGCTTCTTTTGGGGACAGGGCGTTGAGGTTTTTACGCATACTGCGTAAATTGAAAAACAGCTTGCGTTGCGGCTTGGTGGTGGCAACGCGGACCAAACGCCAGTTTTTCAGGATAAATTCGTGAATTTCCGCCTTAATCCAATGTACGGCAAATGAAAACAGGCGCGCCCCCCTGCCGGGCTCGTAGCGTTTGACCGCCTTCATCAGGCCGATATTGCCTTCCTGAATCAGGTCTGCCTGATTCAGGCCGTAGCCGTCATAGCCGCGCGCGATGGAAACGACGACGCGCAGGTGGGACAGGATGAGTTGTTTGGCGGCGTTGAGGTCGCCCTTAATCCGGCGTTCGGCAAGGCGGGTTTCTTCTTCCTGGGACAGCATCGGGATGCTGTTGACGGTGCGGATGTATTGTTCGAGGCTGCCGTTGCCGCTTTGGATGGCGGGTAATGCGAAAGCGTTATTCATTTGGGGCATCTCCTTTCGGCTGAAACTGCGTATCGGCGGTTTGGTGTGTTGGGATGCAGTATATCACTGCTTGGCTTGTATTTTGTATGTTTGGCAGGAGATATACGCTAAGGTTTGAAAGACAGGAAAATTTTGTAAGGCAAGGTTGATTGATTTTGTAAACCTGATGGCTCAATTCGATTTCAGAATTATATTACATACGTAGTTGTATGTAAACAGCCGGTTTGAAAAAAGACAGCCCGCCCGGACGGGCTGTGCAGGTATCAGTGTTCTTTGTTTCGGAAGATGAAAAGAATCAGTGCGGCTAGGGTCAATATGCCCATCAACCACCATGAACTGCCGGTTTTCATATAGGGTGTTTCGCCGACATAGCCTTTGATGTGCCCTTCCAATACGGTTTCCGTATCGGGTTGGGCTTGGGCGATGATGTTGCCTTTGGGGGAGATGATGGCGGTTGCGCCGGTGTTGGTGGCGCGGACCATATAGCGTCCGAGTTCCATAGCCCGCGCCTGCGATTGTTGGAGGTGCTGGTACATGGCGTTGGATTTTCCATACCACGCCATATTGCTGGCATTGGCAAGCAGGGTGGCATCTTTTGCGGCTGTAATCAGTTCGTCGCCGAATCCGTCTTCGTAACAGATGTTGAAGGCGACTTTTTGGTTTTTCATCATCAGGGCGGATTGGCTGCCGCCGCCTTTGCGGAAGTCGGAAAGGGGCATATCCATCATTTTGTAAAGCGGCGTGGTCAGGAAAGGCAGCGGTTTGTATTCTCCAAAGGGGACGAGGTGGTTTTTGGCGTAGTAGGGGATGCCGTCCTGTTTGTTTTCCTGATAGCCGGTCAGGTTGATGACGGCGTTTTCGTAACCGTTGCCGTCCGAAGTGTATTGGCTGATGCCGACGGCGAGCGCGCTGCCGTTGTTTTGCGCCTGTTCGGCAAATTGCGCCAGTATGTTTTCCGGCAGGTTTTGGCGCATGACGGGGATGGCGGTTTCGGGCAGGATGACGATGTCGGCAGTGGTTTTGCCGACTTGTCCGTAATATTTCTGTATAGTCGGGATGACTTGGTCTTCACGCCATTTGATGGTTTGGGCGATGTTGCCCTGAAGCAGGGCGACGGTGCTGCGGCTGCCGTCGGGGCGGGTAAAGTCGGTCTGTTGCGCGGTATGGCCGGCGGTCAGCAGGGCGGCAATCAGGATAATCGGAAACAGGCGTTTGAGCGGGCGTATGTTCCGGCCGGCGGCGAGTAGGAGCCAAGTGCCGAGAAAGGCGGTCGCCAGTGTGACCATGTGGATGCCGCCCAATGGGGCAAAGCCGGCGAGCGGGCTGTCCGAGGTAATTTGGGCGTAGCCGATTGCGCCCCAGCCGAATCCGGTCAGAAAACGTTCGCGGGCAAACTCGGTCAGCGTCCACAAAACCGGCAGCGCCAAGCCGGTTTTTATGCCCCGAGGCAGGGTAAATTTTTTCCACAGCCAGAAACAGAGTGCCGGATAGAGGGCAAGGTAGGCGGGGAGCAGGAAGGTCAGCGGTACGGCATAGAGGTCGGGAAGCCCGGAAACGTCGTGCAGGGCGGTGTGTATCCAGTAGAATTGCGCCGTGTACGCGGTCAGCCCGAACAGGTAGGCGGATGAGACGGCAAAACGGGGGCGCAGTTCGACAAGTCCGACAAATGCGCCGAAAATCAAGGGCATCAGCCAAAAGTGGTAATAAGGTGCGAAGGCGAAGGGGGTGGCGGCGGCAAGGAGGATAATCAGGGGCAGGCGGAGGAAGGGGTGCTGCAGGTATTTGTCCGGTTTGGGAAGCATAGGTGTCTGTCTGTTTGGCGTGGTGCCGTCCGGGTGTTTTCAGACGGCATCGGGAAAAATTCGGTGTCTGCGGAAACGGCGTGCCGGGGGCGGTACGGCGGCCCGGGTATGGGAAAATCGGCACGCGCCCCCGCCGGAAGGGTTTTCAAACCGGCCGGCGGCCCGGGTGCGCGGAAACGGATGGAAACGCGGTGTGTGCAGGCGCAAATTTCGGCATTATACAGGAGAACCCGGGACGTGGCAGGTTTCAGACGGCAGGGTTTGCCGCAGATGCCGTCTGAAGGCTGCCGGCGGCGCGTCTGTCGTCGGCTTTCGGGGCGGGCATCCGGCGGCGGTCTGTGTGAAAAGCAGGGTTGAGGGGGAGTTTGCGCGGTTTCGTGCCGGAGCTTTGCGGCGGCATTGCGGATGCGGTGCGGATGTGTTTTGTCCGGTTTCACGGCGGTGGCGCGTTGCCTGTGTACCGAAATGTGTGCCGTCGTCGGGCAACAGTTTGAACCGGTATGCCGTCTGAAGCGGGTCGGGCGGATTTCAGACGGCATTTGTCCGTTTGGCTGTGTGTTCATATTCCGCCGGTGCGTCTCTGGTTAGTCGGGCGAAATGCCTTTTATTCGATGGAACCGGTTTCCGGTCAAACGGGAATAAGCGATTTTCCCTTTGCAAACAAATGGAACCGGCCGAATATTCAAACACAGCCTTCCGCTTATGGTTTTTTGTTTTTCGCCTGCCTGACATCTTTTTCGGTAACCGTGCCGCCGCCGTTGCCGAAGGCGGTCATAATGTAGGCGGCAACGGCGGCAGCGTCGGCATCGCTGATGGCGGTTGCCGGCATAAAGCCGTTGTAGCTTTTGCCGTTGACTTTGATGGGCCCGTTGATGCCTTTAACCATACTGTGCAGCAGGACGTGCGGTTTGTTCATAATGTAGTCCGACCGGAAAAGCGGCGGAAACGCCGCGCCGCGTCCTTCCCCTTTCTTGCCGTGGCAGGCGGCGCAGTTGGATTCGTAGATTTTTTGCCCGTTTGCCGCCTGCGGGGTGTCGGCGGCAGAAGCGGCGGTATAGAGCAAGCCGGCAACAAGGGCAGGCAGCAGGCGGATTGTGTCCATCGGGTTGTCCTTTCTTGGTTTTGTTCCGAATTATCATACTTGAAAGCGGTGCGGAATGCCGTCTGAACATTGGGGCGTGTCAAGAAAATCCCCGCATTTTCCGAATAAGGCGCATCGGTGCTTTGTCGGGTGTCTGCCGCGCCGTTGCGATTTTTCCCATTTGCCCCGATAGTACCGCCTTGCCGGATTTTAGAGAACAAGCGTTCAGACGGCATTCCGGCGCGGCGGGCGGCTGTTTCAATATCCTCCGCCGAGGTTTTCTTTGACGAGCCTTTCAAGCGCGCCTATCCGGTCGGGATGGTCATTCAGGCAGGGGATGTAGCGGTAGTTTTTGCCGCCTGCTTCATAAAACTGTCCGCATCCTGCCGGTGCGGTTTCTTCCAATGTTTCCAAGCAGTTTGATAAAAAACACGGGCGCAACGCGTTTCCCAAACCCTTTGAAACCCTGTTTGCCTTCCAACGCGATGCCGTCTGAAAAAACAAGCGTTCAGACGGCATTCCGGCGCGGCGGACGGCTGTTTCAATATCCTCCGCCGAGGTTTTCTTTGACGAGCCTTTCAAGCGCGCTTATCCAGTCGGGATGGTCATTCAGGCAGGGGATGTAGCGGTAGTTTTTGCCGCCTGCTTCATAAAACTGTTCCCGCCCCATCAGGGCGATTTCTTCCATGGTTTCCAAACAGTCTGCCAAAAAGCCCGGGCAGAATACGTCCAGCTCGGTTACCCCCTGTTTGGGCAGTTTGCCGAACAAATCCTGCGTGCTCGGTGTAACCCATTCCGCCCTGCCGAACCGGCTTTGGAACGATACGGTATATTCGTTTTCGGTCAGTTCCAGTGCTTCGGCAAGCAGTCCGGCGGTATGGCGGCACTCGTCGGGATAGGGGTCGCCGAGGTCGTAGTGGCTTTGCGGTATGCCGTGAAAACTCAACATCAGCTTCTGCCCGCGCCCGTGTTCCGCCCAATATTGGAGAATATGGTTTTTCATCGCATCAATGTAACCGGCATCGTCATAAAAGCGCGAAACGGTGCGGATGCTCATCTGGTTTCGTTGGCGCAGAAGCTGTCCGAATACCTTGTCCAGCGCCGCGCCGCTGCTTGAGGCGGCATATTGCGGGTACATCGGGATAACCAGCAGCCTGCCCGCGCCTTGCGCCTTCAGTTCCGACAATACGTCTGCCACTGAAGGATTGCCGTAGGTCATCGCATAACGGACAAGCAGGCCGGGCAGCCGTTCGGCGAGCGCGGCTGCCTGACGGGCGGTGTAAACCGCCAAGGGAGAGCCTTCTTCCAGCCAGATTTTTTCATAGGCGCGCGCGCTTTTCCCGGCGCGGAAAGGCAATACGATGCCGCGTAAAACCGGCTGCCACAGCCATTTGGACAGTTCGACGACGCGTAAGTCCGACAAAAAAGATTTGAGGTAGGGGCGGACGGCTCCGGCAGTCGGCGCGTCGGGCGTGCCGAGGTTGATCAACAGGACGGCGGTACGGTTTTGTCTGCAGTACGGCAAGGAAGGTTCGGGGAGGAATAAGGGCATAATCGGTCGGTGCGTCATTCAAAGTGGCGGTTTTGAGGGGGGATGCCGTCTGAAGCGGCTTCAGACGGCATCGCCGGGAATCAGTCTGTGCCGCGCGCGCGGTTTTCGTGGAATTGCGCCTGCCAGTCGGCAAATTTGCCTTGTTCGACGGCTTCGCGCATTTCCGCCATAATGACTTGGTAGAAATGCAGATTGTGGATGGTGTTGAGCTGTGCGCCCAAGATTTCGCCGGCGCGGTGCAGATGGTGCAGGTAGGCGCGGCTGAAATTGCGGCAGGCGTAGCAGGTGCAGCTTTCGTCTATCGGACGTTTGTCGGACTTGTGTTTGGCGTTTTTGATTTTCAAATCGCCGAAACGGGTAAACAGCCAGCCGTTGCGCGCATTGCGGGTGGGCATCACGCAGTCGAACATATCGATGCCGTGCGCCACACCGTACACGAGGTCTTCCGGCGTGCCTACGCCCATCAGGTAATGCGGTTTGTGTGCGGGCAACATCGGGCCGACGGCGCGCAGCATACGGTACATTTCGGGCTTGGGTTCGCCGACGGACAGCCCGCCGACGGCAATGCCGGGAAAATCAAACTGCTCCAAGCCGCGCAAAGACTCTTCGCGCAAATCCTCATACATCGCGCCTTGCACGATGCCGAACAGCGCGTTCGGGTTTTTCAAATCTTCAAAGGTTTTTTTGCTCCGTTCCGCCCAGCGCAGGCTCATTTGCAGCGATTTTCGCGCCTGTTCGCGCGTTGCTTCGCCCGGCGTGCATTCGTCCAACTGCATCGCGATGTCCGAGTTCAAAACCGTTTGGATTTTCATAGAAATTTCAGGCGATAAAAACAGCTTGTCGCCGTTAATCGGGCTTTTGAACGTACAGCCTTCTTCGGTCAATTTCCGCATATCCGACAAAGAAAAAACCTGAAAACCGCCCGAATCGGTCAAGATGGGCTTGTCCCAGCCGATAAATCCGTGCAGTCCGCCGAATTGTCCGATAACTTCCAAACCCGGACGCAGCCACAAATGATAAGTGTTGCCCAAAATAATTTGCGCCTTGATGTCGTGCAGGTTTTGCGGGTTCATCGCTTTGACCGAACCGTAAGTACCGACAGGCATAAATACGGGCGTTTCGATTTTGCCGTGGTTCAACTCCAGCGTGCCGCATCGGGCGTGGCCGTCTTTTTTATGTAAGGTAAATTTGAGCATAACTTATATCTATAATGTAGAAAAACGACGCGCGCAGCTGCCGTGCAGTCAAACGGTTGGGGAAAACGGGATTATAAAGGATTTTCACCGTACCGGCGGCGTTTGGATATTTCAGAATGCATAATGCGTATCAGGATACCCGCCGTTAAAAAATGTTTCAAAAAATCACAATGTTCCGCCGATGCCGTCTGAAACCCCGTTTTCAGGCTTGCCGGCGCGCCGAAGTATCGTCTATAATCCGAACCCTGTTAAACAGGCACGTAGCTCAGTTGGTTAGAGCACCACCTTGACATGGTGGGGGTCGTTGGTTCGAATCCAATCGTGCCTACCAAATTCCCCAAACGGCATTTATGCCGTTATTTTTTAATGTTTTGGAGCTTTTTGATGTTGAACATTACCTTGCCGGACGGCTCAGTCCGCCAATACGAATCGCCCGTTACCGTGGCACAGATTGCCGCGTCTGTCGGAGCAGGTTTGGCGAAAGCGGCGGTGGCAGGTAAGGTAAACGGCAAATTGGTCGATGCGTGCGATCCGATTACCGAAGATTCGACCGTCCAAATCATTACCCCGAAAGATCGCGAAGGCGTCGAAATCATCCGCCATTCTTGCGCCCACCTTGTCGGGCACGCAGTCAAGCAGCTTTATCCCAACGCAAAAATGGTTATCGGCCCCGTTATCGAAGAGGGCTTTTATTACGATATTGCAACAGAAAAACCGTTTACACCCGAAGATGTTGCCGCCATCGAAGCGCGTATGAAGGAATTGATTGCACAAGATTATGATGTAATCAAAATCATGACTCCGCGCGCCGAAGCCGTCAAAATCTTCCAGGATCGCGGCGAAGAATACAAATTGCGCCTGATTGACGATATGCCCGAAGTGGAAGCGATGGGTATGTACCATCATCAGGAATATGTCGATATGTGCCGCGGCCCGCACGTTCCGAACACCCGCTTCCTGAAAAACTTCAAACTGACCAAGCTGGCAGGCGCATACTGGCGCGGCGACAGCAATAATGAAATGCTGCAACGTATTTACGGTACGGCTTGGGCGACAAAAGACGAATTAAAAGCCTACATCCGGCGCATTGAAGAAGCGGAAAAACGCGACCATCGCAAATTGGGTAAGCAACTGGATTTGTTCCACTTGCAAGACGAAGCACCGGGTATGGTGTTTTGGCATCCCAAAGGCTGGGCTTTGTGGCAGGCTGTCGAGCAGCATATGCGTAAAGAGCTGAATGCCGCCGGCTATAAAGAAGTCAAAACGCCCCAAATTATGGATAAAACCTTTTGGGAAAAATCCGGCCACTGGGAAAACTATAAAGACAATATGTTCGTAACCAGTTCCGAAAAACGCGAATACGCGGTTAAACCGATGAACTGCCCGGGTCATGTGCAAATTTTCAATAACGGCTTGCGTTCATATCGAGATTTGCCGATGCGTTTGGCGGAATTCGGTTCCTGCCACCGCAACGAGCCGAGCGGCGCCTTGCACGGTCTGATGCGCGTCCGTGGATTTGTACAGGATGATGCGCATATTTTCTGCACCGAAGACCAAATCGTCAGCGAAGCGCGCGCATTCAACGAATTGCTCGTCCGAATTTACAAGCAATTCGGTTTCCACGATGTGTCCGTCAAACTTTCGCTGCGTCCCGGGAAGCGCGCCGGTTCGGATGAAGTGTGGGATAAGGCGGAACAAGGCCTGCGCGAAGCATTGACTGCCTGCGGTGTAGAATGGGAAGAGTTGCCTGGCGAAGGTGCATTCTATGGTCCTAAAATCGAATATCACGTCAAAGACGCATTGGGGCGTTCTTGGCAGTGCGGCACGTTGCAGCTGGACTTTGTGTTGCCGGAGCGTTTGAATGCCGAATATGTAACCGAAAACAACGACCGCGCCCGTCCGGTAATGTTGCATCGCGCCATTTTGGGTTCTTTGGAACGGTTTATCGGCATTTTGATTGAAAACCACGCCGGCTCGTTCCCATTGTGGCTTGCGCCGGTTCAAATGGTGATTATGAACATCACCGAAAATCAGGCGGATTATTGCCGCGAAGTGGCTGCCAGGTTGCAGGCAGCAGGTTTCCGCGTCGAGTTGGATTTGCGTAACGAAAAAATCGGTTACAAAATCCGCGACAACAGCCAATATCGTTTCCCTTATCAAATCGTTGTCGGCGATAAAGAGAAACAAGAAAACAAAGTTGCGGTACGCCGCAAAGCAGAAGACTTGGGTTCTTTGGATTTGGATGATTTCATCGCACAATTGCAGCAAGAAATCGCGGATGCCCTCGTCAATCATTAATTTTTATAGGAGTATTCATCATCGCTCAAGAACGCGAAGCACGAATCAACGGCGAAATTACCGCCAAAGAAGTGCGTTTAATCAGTGAGTCAGGCGAACAGCTTGGTGTCGTATCGGTTCGTGAAGCTTTGGCTATGGCCGAAGGGCAGGATGTCGATTTGGTGGAAATTTCCCCTACCGCCAAGCCGCCTGTGTGCAAACTGATGGATTACGGTAAATATAAGTACCAGCAGGCCAAGAAACGCGACGAAGCCAAGAAAAACCAAAAACAGGTGCAAATTAAGGAAATCAAATTCCGTCCGGGTACCGATGAAGGCGACTATCAAATCAAAATGCGCAACATCAACCGATTCCTTGCCGACGGCGACAAAGTCAAAGTGACATTGCGTTTCCGCGGCCGTGAAATGGCCCACCAGCAACTCGGCGCGCAACTTTTGGAGCGTGTGAAAGAGGATTTGGCGGAAGTGGCGCAAATCGAGTCCTTCCCTAAAATGGAAGGCCGGCAAATGGTGATGATGATTGCGCCGAAGAAAAAATAAAGTTATAATTTTCAGCTTACTCCGACTGCCGCTTCGGAGTAAGTTTTTGATTGGCGGCAAAAACCGTGGCATTTTGGGTTCAAGTGTTGGAAACCGACGGTTTTAACCCCCTGATGCCTTATCCAATAACAAATGGAGTTTTCCTATGCCTAAAATGAAAACCAAGTCTAGCGCGAAAAAACGCTTTAAAGTACTGGGTAACGGTGGTGTAAAACGCGGTCATGCGTTTAAAAGTCACATCCTGACCAAAAAAACCACGAAAACTAAACGCCAATTGCGCGGTACCGCTATGGTGGACTCACGCGATTTGGCTTCCGTTGCCAAAATGTTGCCCTACGCTTAAGGAGTTTAGAATATGCCACGCGTAAAACGCGGTGTTACCGCCCGTGCCCGTCACCAAAAAATCTTCGCGTTAGCCAAAGGCTACCGCGGCCGTCGTAAAAATGTTTACCGCGTTGCCAAACAGGCGGTAATGAAAGCCGGCCAATACGCATACCGTGACCGCCGCCAGCGCAAACGCCAATTCCGCCAACTGTGGATTGTCCGCATCAATGCAGGTGCGCGTGAAAACGGTTTGTCTTACAGCAAATTCATGAACGGTCTGAAACGTGCCTCTATCGAAATCGACCGCAAAGTATTGGCTGATTTGGCTGTGTTCGATAAAGCCGCATTTGCACAATTGGCTGAAAAGGCTAAAGCCGCTTTGGCTGCCTGATTCGATAAGGTTGTTTGCAAAAAGGAAGCCCGTGCTTCCTTTTTTCTTTTTTAAAGAAATCCTATGTAATTGATTTTCTTTCTTTAAACTCTATTTTTTTATACTAATTTGCGATAAAATAACCTTTCCTTATCAAACGGATTGGCCGCACTGATGTAAAAGGCCGTCTGAACGGGTTTGCAGCCAAACCCAACAGGCGGCTTTGTTGTTTCAGGCGGCCTGCCATCAACAAACAGACGATAAACCATTATGGAAAATGTAAACCGTATCGTTGCAGAAGGTATTGCCGCCATTGAAGCCGCGCAAGATTTCAATACCTTAGAACAAATTAAAGCACGCTATCTCGGTAAAACCGGCGAGTTGACCGGACTTCTGAAAACTTTGGGTCAAATGTCGCCTGAAGAGCGCAAAACCATAGGCGCGCATATTAATGAGTGCAAAAACCGGTTTCAGACGGCCTTCAACAATAAACGCGATGCCCTCAACGAAGCCAAGCTGCAAGCCCGGCTTGCCGCCGAATCCCTTGACATTACCCTGCCCGGACGCGCTCAGGAAGGCGGCAGCCTGCATCCTGTCACCCTGACTTTGCAACGTGTGGTCGAGTTGTTCCACGGTATGGGTTTTGAAGTGGCGGACGGCCCTGAAATCGAAGACGATTTCCACAACTTCCAAGCCCTGAACATCCCCGCAAACCATCCTGCCCGTGCGATGCAGGATACGTTTTATGTTGAAAACGGCGATGTTTTGCGTACGCACACTTCCCCGATTCAAATCCGTTATATGCTCGACAAAAAAGAGCCGCCCGTCCGCATTATCGCCCCCGGCCGCGTTTACCGCGTGGACAGCGATGCCACGCACTCGCCTATGTTCCATCAGGCGGAAGGTTTGTGGGTGGAAGAGGGCGTGACTTTTGCCGATTTGAAAGCCGTGTTCACCGATTTTATCCGCCGCTTTTTCGAACGCGATGATTTGCAGGTGCGTTTCCGCCCGTCTTTTTTCCCGTTCACCGAACCGTCTGCCGAAATCGACATTATGGGCGAAAACGGCAAATGGCTGGAAGTCGGCGGCTGCGGTATGGTACATCCCAACGTGTTGAAAAATGTGAATATCGACCCTGAAAAATACACCGGTTTTGCTTTCGGTATCGGTCTCGACCGTTTTGCGATGCTGCGTTACAACGTGAACGATTTGCGCTTGTTTTTTGATAACGATTTGAATTTTTTGAAGCAGTTTGCGAAATAATGGTGCGGGCGGTTCGCAGGCGGAGCGCAACCGCATATTGTCCGGAAGGATGGGCTGGGAAAACCTGCGGCAAGATTTCGGCGGAATTTCGGCAGATGAATGGATGCTTTTTGAAGATTTGTGCGGATGGGCGTTTGGTAATTTTGAGTCCGGGCGGCTGCGAACCTTAAGGCTTTACGGGAAAATCTGACGAAACAGGCAGCTTCCGGCGCGCTTGGGTTTTGTTGTTTCCTTGCGAGGGGCGCAAAACTGCCGAAATCCGCAACGATGCCGCGTAAAATGGATGCGCTTTCGTATAAACGCGTTTCAGACCTCACGAAATGGACAGATTAACCCCCGAACAGCGCAAAAAATGTATGCAGTCCAACAAAAGCAAGGGGACGAAACCCGAGCTTGTGTTGGCAAAAGCGATGTGGGCTTTGGGACTCAGGTATCGGAAAAATAGCGGAAGCATTTTTGGGAAGCCTGATTTTTCATTTAAAAAATATAAAGTTGCCGTGTTTGTCGATGGTGAGTTTTGGCACGGCAAGGATTGGGAACAGAGAAAGGTGGAAATAAAGGGCAACCGCGAATTTTGGATTGCCAAAATTGAGCGCAATATCCGGAGGGATAGGGAAGTAACAGGCCGTCTGAAGGTCGAGGGCTGGACGGTTTTACGTTTTTGGAGTAACGATGTCGTCAAAAATACAACCTGCTGTGCCGAAAAAGTCAAAGAAATCGTCCGCGCGAGGGGAAGTGATTTGCAAAAACGAAATTAAGGATGACGGGCAGGGCGGGCACTCGGAAGAAAAAGCAGCGCAATCCCGCCTTTTTACAAACAAGGATACTGTTCGGGCCAAATTTACCTTTATCGATTTGTTCGCAGGTATCGGGGGCTTCCGCATCGCGATGCAGAACTTGGGCGGGGAATGCGTGTTCTCGAGCGAGTGGGACGAGAAAGCCAAACAGACATACGAAGCCAATTTCGGAGAAGTGCCGTTCGGCGATATTACTTTGGAAGAAACCAAACAATGCATTCCGGAGCAGTTTGATGTGTTGTGTGCGGGTTTCCCCTGTCAGGCATTTTCGATTGCCGGCCGGCGCGGCGGCTTTGAAGACACGCGCGGCACATTGTTTTTCGATGTGGCGGAAATTATCCGCAGGCACCGTCCCAAGGCATTCTTTTTGGAAAATGTAAAAGGGTTGACCAACCACGACCGGGGCAGGACCTTGCAGACGATATTGAATACGCTGAGGGAAGATTTGGGATATTTTGTGCCCGAGCCGGAAATTGTTAACGCAAAGGATTTCGGCGTGCCGCAAAACCGTGAAAGGATTTTTATTGTCGGCTTTCGGGGAGATACCGATATTAAAGATTTCAAATATCCCGAACCGACGGGCATTCAGACGGCCTTTCGGGATATACGGGAAAAAGATACCGTGCCGACAAAATATTATTTGTCCACCCAATACATCGATACTTTAAGGAAACACAAGCAAAGGCACGAAGAAAAGGGCAACGGCTTCGGATATGAAATTATTTCCGATGACGGGATTGCCAATGCGATCGTCGTCGGCGGTATGGGGCGGGAGCGGAATTTGGTTATCGACAAACGCATTACCGATTTTACGCCGACCACCAATATTAAAGGCGAGGTCAACCGCGAGGGCATCAGAAAGATGACTCCGCGCGAATGGGCAAGGCTGCAAGGTTTTCCCGAAACATTCAAAATCCCCGTCGCGGATGCTTCCGCATACAAACAGTTCGGCAACTCGGTTGCCGTGCCGGCGGTTCAGGCGGTCGCCGGGCAGGTTTTAATCAGACTCGGATGGCGTGATGTCTAAAATCTGCAATGTGCGCCGTCCGGGATATAGGGAAAATGAAACCAAAAAGGCGGTTTTTAAGACGGTTTGTTTAAGCAGCCCGGCTTGTTTGAGCAGTTGAAAACAAAGAAGCGTCAGTATTTTTATTCAGTATTTTCATATGGTTTCATTCCGATTCCTTTTCGTTTGAAACCACGCCGTCCAGGGCGGTAGAATTTGATCGGGGGCGGAAGCAGCCGCTTCCCATTCCGGGCAACACGTAGGGCGGTGCTTTATGTGTCGTTCTGTGTGTTGAAACATTAATAGAGAGTTAAACCATGCAATTCTCCTACTCGTGGCTGAAAACCCAAGCCGATACCGAACTTTCCGCCGATAAGCTGGAACACCTGTTAACGATGTCCGGCTTGGAAGTGGAAGAAGCCGGGACTGCCGCGCCTGCGTTTGCGGGCGTGGTTGTTGCCGAAGTGAAATCCGTTGAAAAACATCCGGATGCCGACCGTTTGAACGTTACCCGAGTCGATGCGGGTACGGGTGAGTTGGTTCAGATTGTGTGCGGTGCGCCGAATGTCAAGCCGGGCATCAAAGTGCCGTGTTCGTTGCCGGGCGCGGTGTTGCCGGGCAATTTCAAAATCAAGCCGACCAAGATGCGCGGCGTGGTGTCGAACGGGATGCTGTGTTCCACCGACGAACTCGGTCTGCCCGACGACGGCGTGAACGGCTTGCATATTCTGTCGCAAGATGCTCCTGTCGGTACTAATATCCGCGAATATCTGGATTTGGACGACACGGTGTTTACGCTGAAAATCACGCCGAACCGCGCCGACTGCCTGAGCATCAAAGGCATTGCGCGCGAAGTGTCCGCGCTGACGGGGTGCGCGTTCAGGCAGCCCGAAATCCGGAAAATGCCGTCTGAAGGCGGTAAAACCCGGGCTGTGAAAATTGACGCGCCTGCCGACTGCGGCCGCTTTATCAGCCGCGTGATTGAAAACGTGAACGCGCGTGCCGCCACGCCGGATTGGATGAAGCAGCGTTTGGAACGCAGCGGTATCCGCAGTATTTCCGCGCTGGTGGACATCGGCAATTATGTGATGCTGGAAATCGGTCAGCCGATGCACGTTTTCGATGCGGATAAAATTTCGGGCAGTTTGATTGTCCGCCGCGCTAAAAATGGCGAAATATTGGAATGTTTGAATGAAAAAACCGTGTCTCTGTCCGACAATACATTGGTCGTGGCGGACGAAAAAGGCGCGTTGAGTTTGGCGGGACTGATGGGCGGCGCGGCAAGCGCGGTTTCAGACGGCACGCAAAATATCGTGCTGGAAGCGGCTTGGTTTGCACCCGAAATCATTGCCGGCAAATCGCGCCAATACGGTTTCGGTTCGGATTCTTCGTTCCGCTTCGAGCGCGGCGTGGATTACCGTTTGCAGGCGGATGCCATCGAACGCGCCACCGAATTGGTGTTGCAAATCTGCGGCGGTGCGGCAGGAGAAATGGTGGAAGCGCAAGGCGAATTGCCTGAAGCGAAACAGGTTGGGCTGCGTTTGAGCCGTCTGAAAACCGTGTTGGGCGTGGACATTCCTGCCGAACAGGTGGAAACCATTTTGCAACACTTGGGTCTGCGGCCTGAGAAAACTGCAGAAGGCTTCCGCGTTACCGCACCGAGCTTCCGTTTCGATATCGAAATCGAGGCCGATTTGATTGAAGAAATCGGACGCGTTTACGGCTATGAAAACATCCCCGACGATTACACGTCAGGCCGTCTGAAAATGCTGGAACTGCCCGAAACACGCCGCCCGCGTTTTGCCGTTTACAACGAAATGGCGGCGCGCGGCTACCGCGAAGTGGTCAGTTATGCCTTCGTTGACGAGCAGTGGGAACAAGATTTTGCCGCCAACGCCGACCCCATCCGCCTGCAAAACCCGTTGGCGGCGCAATATGCCGTGATGCGTTCCACGCTCATCGGCGGCTTGGTGGAAATTCTGCAAAACAACTTGAACCGCAAGCAAAACCGCGTGCGCGTGTTTGAAATCGCCCGCGTGTTCGGCAAGGGTTCGGACGGACTGTTCGTGCAAAACGAACGTATCGGCGGACTGTGGTACGGCGCGGCAATGCCCGAGCAATGGGGCGAGAAAACGCGCAATGCGGATTTTTACGACATCAAGGCGGATGTGGAAAATCTGTTGAAAAACAAAGCAGTCGAGTTTGTCAAAACCGAACATCCCGCCATGCACCCCGGACGTGCCGCCAATATCGTTTCAGACGGCCTGGTTATCGGCTTTGTCGGCGAACTGCATCCGAAATGGCTGCAAAAATATGATTTGCCGCAAGCGCCGCTGGTATTTGAAATCGATATGGCGGCCGTGTTGGAATACGGGAAAACGCGCTATCGGGCGGTATCGAAATTCCAGCCGGTGCGCCGCGATTTGGCGTTTGTGATGCCGGAGGCAATGTCCCATAACGAGTTGTCGGCAGCCTTGAAGGGCGCGGCAAACAAGTTGGTACAGGAAATCAGCGTGTTTGACGTGTATCGCGGCACAGGTCTGCCCGAAGGGATGAAGAGCGTGGCGGTTAAAGTGATTTTGCAGGATATGGAAAACACGCTGACGGATGAGGCGGTCGAGCCGCTTATCGGAAAACTGGTTGGCGCGGCAACGGCGGCAGGGGCGCGGCTTCGCAGCTAAAAATAAATATTCGCTTGAATTTTAAATAAAAATTGGTAATAATCTACAACTATTACAACAGAAGGTAATCATATGACTCTCACTAAAGCCGAATTGGCCGATATTTTGGTAGATAAAGTCAGCAACGTCACCAAAAACGATGCCAAAGAAATCGTCGAACTCTTTTTTGAAGAAATCCGCAGCACTTTGGCGCGCGGCGAGGAAATCAAAATTTCCGGTTTCGGTAATTTCCAGTTGCGCGACAAGCCGCAACGCCCGGGCCGCAATCCGAAAACCGGCGAGGAAGTGCCGATTACCGCCCGCCGCGTCGTTACTTTCCATGCCAGCCAGAAACTCAAAGGTATGGTGGAACACTACTATGACAAACAACGTTGATTTGACGATTCCTGCAAAACGCTATTTCACGCTGGACGAGTTGTGCGGACTGTTGCAAATCAGCCCCTATGGTTTTGCGCAATGGCAGCATGATCACGGTGTGGTTGTCGGTTACGGCGGCGAACGCTACACCCGTTTGGATGTGGTGAAACTGTTGAAACTGAAGAGCACGTTTGCACCGTATGCAGAAGGTGCGGAGTCGGGTTCGGACGGCAACCGTCCGGTTACGCTTCAGGAAATCGGAGACGGTCTGAAAGACCTGTTGGCGGATTTGGATAAGGAATTGTGCTGATTTGAGGCCGGTTGCAGGTATGCAGCCGGTTTTGTTTTACACGCTAAAAAATAATTATTGCGTGATTTCACATTGTTTCTGCTTGAAGCACATGGTTTTGTAATCATTTACAGGCAAGTCGCTTGGAGTCCTGTTCGGGCGGTTTGCTGTTTACTTAAATATAAGGATGACGGTCAATGAGATTCTTCGGTATCGGTTTTTTGGTGCTGCTGTTTTTGGAGATTATGTCGATTGTGTGGGTTGCCGATTGGCTGGGCGGCGGCTGGACGCTGTTTTTGATGGCGGCAGCCTTTGCCGCCGGCGTGCTGATGCTCAGGCATACGGGGCTGTCCGGTATTTTATTGGCGGGCGCGGCGGTAAAAAGCGGCGGGCGGGTGTCTGTTTATCAGATGTTGTGGCCCATCCGTTATACGGTGGCGGCGGTGTGTCTGATGAGTCCGGGGTTTGTGTCTTCCGTATTGGCCTTGCTGTTGCTGCTGCCGTTTAAAGGTGCTGCCGTATTGCAGCCTGCCGGGTCCGGGCATTTTTTCAATATGAACCGGCCGGGTGCTAAAAAGGACGCCCCTTACGATGACGATATTATCGAGGGGGAATATACGGTTGCCGAACCTGACGGCAATCAACGCCGAAATGCCATCGGGCATAAAAGGGATGGGTCAATATAAACCCGATGCCGTCTGAAGGTTCAGACGGCATTTGTGCCGCTTGGGAACTGGCGGACGGGCGGAATGCCGGGCATTGCCGCCATCAGCCTCAATGCGCCTGCCCCGATGGTATCGAAGTAGGAAGGATACGGTCTGGAAGGTAGAATGAAGCCTTGATTTTAAATAATGCAATCAGAAAAGAGAGAAACTTATGCCGTCTGAACAGGAAAAACCAGTATCTTTGCGTGATTTCGACCGCGCCCACCTGCTTCATCCCTATACATCCATGACCGATCCGTTGCCTGTTTATCTAGTGCGCCGAGCGGAGGGCGTGCATATCGAATTGGCGGATGGTACGCGGCTGGTTGACGGGATGTCGTCTTGGTGGTGTGCGATACACGGCTACAACCATCCTGTTTTGAATCAGGCGGTTGAGGCGCAGATGAAACAAATGTCGCACGTGATGTTCGGCGGTTTGACGCACGAGCCGGCGGTGGAGCTGGGCAAATTGTTGGTCGGGATTTTGCCGCAGGGGCTGGACCGTATTTTTTATGCGGATTCGGGTTCGGTTTCGGTAGAAGTCGCGCTGAAGATGGCGGTGCAATACCAGCAGGCGCGGGGTTTGCGTGCAAAACAAAATATGGCGACGGTGCGGCGCGGGTATCACGGCGATACTTGGAACGCGATGTCGGTCTGCGATCCGGAAACGGGGATGCACCATATTTTCGGCAGCGCGTTGCCGCAGCGTTATTTTGTCGATAATCCGAAAAGCCGTTTCGACGATGAATGGGACGAGGCGGATTTGCAGCCTGTCCGCGTCTTGTTTGAAGCGCATCATACGGACATTGCCGCCTTTATTTTGGAACCGGTCGTGCAGGGCGCGGGCGGTATGTATTTTTATCATCCGCAGTATCTTCGCGGTTTGCGCGATTTGTGCGACGAATTTGATATCATGTTGATTTTTGACGAGATTGCCACCGGATTCGGGCGTACGGGCAAGATGTTTGCCTGCGAACACGCGAACGTCGTGCCGGATATTATGTGCATCGGCAAGGGCTTGAGCGGCGGCTATATGACGCTGGCGGCGGCAATCACTTCGCAAAAAGTTACCGAAACGATTTCGCGAGGCGAAGCGGGCGTGTTCATGCACGGCCCGACCTTTATGGCGAATCCGCTGGCGTGTGCCGTTGCCTGCGCTTCGGTCAAGCTGCTTTTGTCCCAAGACTGGCAGGCAAATATCCGCCGCATCGAAAGCATCTTAAAATGCCGTCTGAAAACCGCGTGGGACATTCGTGGTGTGAAAGACGTGCGCGTTTTGGGCGCCATCGGCGTGATCGAGTTGGAAAAAGGCGTGGATATGGCGCGTTTTCAAGCGGATTGCGTGGTGCAGGGCATTTGGGTGCGCCCGTTCGGCAGGCTGGTGTATCTGATGCCGCCTTACATTATTTCAGACGATCTATTGACCGAACTTGCGGATAAAACCGTGCAAATCTTGAAGGAGCACAGCAAATGAAAGGTGTTTACTTCGTCAGCGGTATAGACACGGACATCGGCAAAACCATCGCCACCGGCGTATTGGCAAAACAATTGTTGCAGCAGGGCAAAAGCGTAATCACGCAAAAGCCCGTGCAAACCGGTTGCCAAAACATTGCCGACGACATCGCCGTTCACCGCAAAATCATGGGCATCCCGATGCAGGAAGCGGACAAACAGCGGCTGACTATGCCCGAAATCTTCAGCTATCCCGCTTCACCCCACCTCGCCGCCCGACTGGACGGCAGGGCTTTGGATTTGGACAAAATCCGCACTGCCACGCAGCAACTGGCGGCGCAATACGAAATCGTCTTGGTCGAAGGCGCGGGCGGTTTGATGGTTCCGCTGACGGAAAAGCTGTTAACTATTGATTATATCCGTCAGCAAGGCTATCCCGTCATTCTTGTTACCAGCGGACGGCTCGGCAGCATCAACCACACCCTGCTCAGTTTCGCCGCGCTCAAACAATACGGCATCCGCCTGCACAGCCTGATTTTCAACCATATTCACGACAGTTCCGACGAATGTGTCGCGCAAGACAGCCTGAACTATCTGCAATGCCGTCTGAAAGACAGTTTCCCCGAGGCGGAATGGTTGGAGTTGGATAAAACAGACGCGGTATAAAGATTGGGAAAGATATGGAACACCTATTTGGGAAATGGCTGCCCGACCTGCCCGCCGACGTTTCAGACGGCATCGGCCTGCCGATGAGCCGGTTATTGAAAGCCCGGTCGCTGACCGCCGCATTGCGCGCCTTGCCGCATCTGTTTTCGGTGGAACTGCTGAAACTGGGCGAATTGGAAACGGAATGCGGAGGGCGGCTGGTGCGCGAAGTTTTGTTGAAGCTGGACGGTATCCCTGTTGTCGCGGCAAGGAGCGAATGCCGTATCGGTTCGGCGTTTTGGCAAAACATTTTGGACTGCGGCACGCGTCCTTTGGGCGAACGTCTATTTCAAGCCGATTTGGAAGGGGCGCGTTCGGCATTTGAGTTTGCCGTTGCCGGCGAAGGATGCGGTCGGTACTTTGCCGCACGGCGTTCTCGGTTTTCCCATCAAGGCGAGGAAATGCTGCTGACCGAGTATTTTCTGCCCGAACTGAAACGCTTTATCGGATAAAATACCGTTTTTTCAAGTTGTGCGGCAATATGAATCCTAAATCCCCTTTATTTTTACGACTGTCCGATCGTTTGGACGTTTATATCAGACTGATGAGGGTGGACAAGCCCATTGGGACGCTGCTTTTGCTGTGGCCGACCTACTGGGCATTGTGGTTGGCTTCAGACGGCATTCCCGATTTGGCGGTATTGGCGGCGTTTACAATCGGCACGTTTTTAATGCGCAGTGCCGGTTGCGTCATCAACGATTTTGCCGACCGCGATTTTGACGGGGCTGTCGAGCGCACTAAAAACCGTCCGTTCGCACAGGGCCGGGTCGGAAAAAAAGAAGCACTGCTGCTGACGGCATTTTTGTGCCTGCTTGCCGCATTGTGCCTGATTCCGCTGAATCATCTGACATGGCTGATGAGCCTGCCCGCGCTGTTTCTTGCGCTGACTTACCCGTTTACCAAACGTTTTTTTCCGATTCCCCAACTCTATCTCGGGCTTGCCTTTTCCTTCGGCATTCCGATGGCGTTTGCCGCCGTCGCCGGAAACGTGCCGCCTCAAGCGTGGATACTCTTTACCGCCAATGTGTTATGGACTCTGGCGTATGACACGGTTTATGCAATGGCGGACAAAGAAGACGATTTGAAAATCGGCATCAAAACCTCCGCCGTCACGTTCGGGCGTTACGATATCGCCGCCGTTATGCTGTGCCATAGCGGCTTTACCCTGCTGATGGCGGCATTGGGGGCGGTTATCGGTGCGGCATGGACATATTGGACGGCAATCCCCATCGTCCTGCTGCTGCAATACCGCCAATATGCCGCCATCAAAAGCCGCGTCCGGCAAATCTGTTTTGAAACGTTTTTGGCAAACAACAGAATCGGTTGGGTGTGGTTTACCGCTATTTTTGCCCATACGTTTTTTGCGAAATAAGGCAGGGCAATGCCGTCTGAAGAGCCGCAAACTGCTTTGGACGGCATTTCTATCTGTGCCGAAAAGCGTTAAAATATGTTTTTAAAACGCTGTGTTATGTCAGCCCGTACCGTATGCGGGATTGAGATTTGCCCCGGCAGTCGGTACAATCTTTCTGTTTTGCGATGTCTGAAAAGAGAAGCTTATGAGCCTTATCGGCGAAATTTTGCCTTTGTCCCATATTGTTTTGGATATGGAGGTGGGTAGTAAAAAAAGGCTGTTTGAGGAAGCGGGCCTGCTTTTGGAACGCGAATCCTCATTGTCCCATGCTGATGTTTTCGAATGTCTTTTTGCCCGTGAAAAACTCGGTTCGACTGGTTTGGGGCAGGGTGTCGCCATCCCTCACGGCCGTTATGCCGGCGTGAAGCAGGCAACGGGCGCGTTTATCCGTACGCGCGAACCCGTCGGATTTGACGCACCGGACGGCAAGCCGGTTTCCCTGATTTTTATCTTGCTGGTTCCAGAAAACGCAACCGGCGAGCATTTGGAAGTCTTATCCAAACTGGCCGGCAAGTTTTCCCAAAAAAGCATCAGAGAATCGCTGATGACGGTTTCTTCTGCGGAAGAAGTCCGTGCCATCCTGACTGAAGAATAATATGCCCAGTATCTCCGTCCGCCGACTGTTTGACGACAATCAATACAAACTGCAACTTGCCTGGGCCGCCGGCAATTCGGGTGCGGACAACCGTATCGGCGTAGAGGCGGACAAGCCCGTCCTCGCTTTGGTCGGACACCTGAATTTCATCCATCCCAACCAAATCCAAGTGGTCGGTTTGGCAGAGTCGGAATATCTGAACCGTCTCGAATCGGGGGAAACGGGTTATCAGTTCGGAGACCTGTTCGACATTTCTATGTCTTTGGTCATTGTGGCAAACGGCTTGCCGGTTTCCCCGGGGCTGCGCGACTATTGCCATAAAAACGATATTCCACTGCTGACTTCCAAACTCGAAAGCCCCTATCTGATGGATGTGTTGCGGATTTACCTGCAACGCACCCTGGCGGCATCGTCCGTCAAACACGGCGTATTTCTCGATGTGTTTGAAATCGGCGTGCTGATTACCGGGCATTCCGGCCTGGGTAAGAGCGAATTGGCATTGGAACTGATTTCGCGCGGCCACAGCCTGATTGCCGACGATGCGGTCGAGCTGTTCCGCATCGGTCCGGAAACATTGGAAGGGCGTTGTTCGCCTATGCTGCGCGATTTTTTGGAAGTGCGCGGCTTGGGGATACTCAATATCCGCCATATTTTCGGCGAAACTTCCATCCGCCCCAAAAAAATCCTGCAACTCATTATCAATTTAGTCGAGGCGGACGACGAGTATATGAAGCAGCTCGACCGGTTGAGCATCCGCACCGAAACCGAATCCATCCTCAACGTCAACGTCCGTTCGGTTACGCTGCCCGTCGCCGTCGGACGCAACCTCGCCGTTTTGGTTGAGGCGGCGGTACGCAACTATATCCTCCAGTTGCGCGGCAAAGACAGTACGCGCGAATTTTTGGAACGTCATCAGACGCAGCTTAAAGAAAACGAGCAACACAATGAAGATCGTCCTGATTAGCGGGCTGTCCGGTTCGGGCAAATCCGTCGCACTGCGCCAAATGGAAGATTCGGGTTATTTCTGCGTGGACAATTTGCCTTTGGAAATGTTGCCCGCGCTGGTGTCTTACCATATCGAACGTGCGGACGAAACCGAATTGGCGGTCAGCGTCGATGTGCGTTCCGGCATAGACATTGCCCAAGCGCGCGAGCAGATTGCCTATTTGCGCGGACTGGGGCACAGGGTTGAAGTTTTGTTTGTCGAGGCGGAAGAGGGCGTGCTGGTTCGCCGGTTTTCCGAAACCCGGCGCGGACATCCTTTGAGCAATCAGGATATGACCCTGTTGGAAAGCCTGAAGAAAGAACGGGAATGGCTTTTCCCGCTTAAAGAAATCGCCTATTGTATCGATACTTCCCAAATGAATGCCCAACAGCTCCGCCAAGCCGTGCGGCAGTGGCTGAAGGTCGAACGTACCGGGCTTTTGGTGATTTTGGAGTCGTTCGGATTCAAATACGGCGTGCCGGCCAACGCGGATTTTATGTTTGATATGCGCAGCCTGCCCAACCCGTATTACGATTCCGAGTTGAGACCTTACACTGGTATGGACAAACCCGTTTGGGATTATTTGGACGGACAGCCGCTTGTGCAGGAAATGGTTGGCGACATCGAAAGGTTTGTTACGCATTGGCTGCCGCGTTTGGAGGATGAAAGCAGGAGCTACGTTACCGTCGCCATCGGTTGCACGGGCGGACAGCACCGTTCCGTCTATGTTGTCGAAGAGCTTGCCGGCAGGCTGCAGGGGCGTTACGAATTGCTGATACGACACCGACAGATGCAAAACCTGCCGAGCCGCTAATCCCGTTGAACGATGATGCCGTCTGAAACCCGATTTTCTGTTTCAGACGGCATTTCAAATATTGAGAAGAAAGGAAAGATATGGCAATCCAATGGTTTCCCGGCCATATGAACAAAGCGAAAAAAGCCATCGCCGAGCGTGCAAAAAGCGTAGATATGGTGATTGAAATGCTGGACGCGCGTATGCCCGCCTCCAGCGAAAACCCCCTGCTTGCCCAGCTTTCCAAAGGCAAACCCAAACTCAAAATCCTAAACAAACAAGACCTTGCCGACCCCGAGCGTACCAAGGTCTGGCTCGAACACTACAACAGCCGCCCCGACACCCGCGCCATCGCCCTCGATTCCTCCGAAACCGGCGCACACGGCAAAATCACCCAAGCCTGCCGCGCGATGATTCCCCACCGCCAAGGCATAGACAAACCCCTGCGCGTCCTCATCTGCGGCATTCCCAACGTTGGCAAGTCCACCCTCATCAACGGTATGATAGGCAAAAAATCCGCCAAAACCGGCAACGAACCCGGCATCACCAAAGCCGAACAACGCCTTTTCCTCGCCGATGACTTCTGGCTCTACGACACACCCGGAATGCTGTGGCCGAAAATCATCGTCGAAGAAGGCGGCTACAACCTCGCCGCCGGCGGCGCAGTCGGACGCAACGCGCTGGACGAAGAAGAAGTCGCCCTCGAACTTTTAGACTACCTCCGCCGCCATTACCTCCCTATGTTGCAAGAACGCTACCGGGCCGACAAAGATCCCAGCAGCCACTGGGACGACAACGCTTGGCTCGAATGGATAGCCAAAAAACGCGGCGCAGTCCTCGGCGGCGGACGGATCAACTACCAAAAAGCCGCCGAAAACATCCTTACCGACTTCCGCGAAGGCAAAATCGGCAGAATCACCCTCGAAACGCCGAACCAATGGGAAACTTGGCTCAAAAAAGCCCGCCAAAAAGAAGCCGAACTCAAAGCCATACGCGAAGCAAGGAAAGCAGAGCGCAAAGGGCAGAAGCCTGCGGACGAGTAGGGCGGCATAGTGGAATATCAAATCATTTGCGGCATTAAAAAGCCGTCTGAAACTTCAGCAGATTGTCCGGACAACCTGATTTGTCAAATTCAAAACCAACATATAAAACTGAAAAGAAGCCTTGCCCAAAGCCGTCTGAAAAATATTTAAACAATCAAATCTTAATGTTATGAACGAAAAACTCCCTCCCGACGCGCTGATTGAAGCCGCGCTTTTGACCCAGGCCGAACCCCTAAACGAAAAATCTATGCGCGAATTGTGTGTGCCGCCGCTGTCGCAGGACAAATTAATTGACGTGTTGGCGCAGTTGAAAACGCGTTGGCAGGGCAGGGCGTTGCAACTGGTGCATACGCACGAGGGCTGGCGTTTTCAGATTGTTCAGACGGCATTCGAGCGGCTGGGCAGCCTGCAAGAACAGCGTGCGCCGCGCTATTCCCGCGCCGTGATGGAAACGCTGGCGATTATCGCCTACCAGCAGCCCGTAACGCGCGGCGACATCGAGGGCATACGCGGCGTGGCGGTGTCGCAGAACGTGATGCAGACCTTGCAGGATCGGGGTTGGATTGAAGTCATCGGACATCGGGACACATTGGGAAAACCCGCATTGTGGGCGACAACGGCAACGTTCCTCAGCGATTTGCGCTTGGACGGTCTGGAAGAACTGCCGCCGTTGACCGAACTGGGCGAATTGGTTTTGCCCGATTTGATAGAAATGCCGCCGACGGATGAAGAAGAGCCGGAAGCCGTATCGTCCGATACCCTGCCCAACTGAAATTCCAAATGCCGTCTGAAACGCACATTGCTTCAGACGGCATTGCAACAAATAAGCAGATAAAAACAAGCACTAAGCAAAATTAAGGAAAAACTTATTTTTAATTTAAAAAATCTTAGTTATAATTCGAATATCTAAAGTTGATATTGCTTTTGTCGGTAGAATTGCTAAGGAATCCTCACGATGCTTCTAACACTTTCTTTGCGTGATTTTGTCATTGTTGAAAATCTGAATCTGGATTTTCAAAGCGGCTTTACCGTATTGACCGGAGAAACCGGCGCGGGCAAGTCCATTACTTTGGATGCGATTGGTCTGCTGTTGGGCGACAAAGCCGATTACAGCCAAGTCCGCAGCGGTGCAAAAGAAGCGCAGTTGTCGGCATTGTTCGATATTTCCCATTTGCCTGTTTTAAAAGCAGAATTGTATGAACAGGGGCTTTTAAACGACGGAGAAGAAGAACTCAGTATCCGCCGCATTATCGATGCTAAAGGCAAAAGCCGCAGCTTTATCAACAATCAGGCCGCTACCTTGGCGCAACTCAAATCCGTCGGCAGCCAGCTTATCGACATCCACGGGCAAAACGCCCATCATTCGCTTAATCAGGAAGCCGCCCAGCGCGAATTGTTGGACGCATTTGCGGGTAGCAGGGAGCAGGCGGAAACCGTCAGGCAGCTTTATCAAAATTGGGCCAATGCGAAAAAAGCCCTTCAAGAGGCGCAGGAACACGCCGATGCCGTCATTATCGAGCGGGAGCGTTTGGAATGGCAGTTTAACGAACTGAACCAGTTGGACATTAAACAAGGCGAATGGGAAGCCCTCAGCCAAAGCCACGATAGCCTTGCCCATTCCGCCGAGCTGTTGCAGGCCGCTGAAGAAGTCGGGAGTAAGATTGACGGCGACAACGGCATCCAACGCCATATCTATCAATGTCAAAAACTATTGGACAATCTGCAAAATATCGAGCCGCGTTTTGCCGAGAGCCTGAATATGTTGGCAAGCATCGAAGCCGAATTGGGCGAAATCAGTGCCAATATGCGCGATGTGGCAGGACGCAGCGACATCAATCCCAATGAATTGGCGGCACAGGAACAGCGTATGGGCGAACTGATGGGGATGGCGCGGAAATACCGCATCGAACCTGAACAATTGCCGCAAAAGCTGGCTGAAATCGAAGAGCACCTGCAAAGCCTGCAAGCCGCTGCCGATTTGGAAGCATTGGCGCAAACCGTTGCCCGCAACCTTGCCGAATATCAGGAAGCCGCCCACATTCTTTCCGCTATGCGCCATCAGGCTGCCGGCAGGCTTGGCGAAGAGACGACGGAAAATATGCAGCATCTCGCGATGAAAGGCGCGCGTTTCGATATTGTCCTGCTGCCGTCTTCCCCGACGGCACACGGTTTGGAGCAGGTTCAATTTCAAGTTGCCGCCAACAAAGGCAATCCGCCCCGTCCGCTGAACAAAGTCGCGTCCGGCGGCGAACTTGCCCGTATCAGCCTTGCCTTGCAGGTTGTTACCAGCCAATACACGCAAATCCCCACGCTGATTTTTGACGAAGTAGATACCGGCATCGGCGGCGGAGTAGCCGAAATGGTCGGCAAAGCCCTGCGTGCTTTGGGTAAAAAACATCAGGTACTTGCCGTTACCCACCTTCCCCAAGTCGCATCCTGCGGAGAAAACCACTGGCGGGTATGCAAACACAGCGAAGGCGGGCAAACCGTCAGTGAAATCAGTATGTTGGATGAGAATCAACGGATTGGGGAAATTGCCCGTATGCTGGGTGGGGAAGTCATTACCGAAACGACGCGCCGTCACGCTGCGGAATTGCTGCAACTCGCATCAAGAAATAGTTAATTTTAAAATCAACATATTATTAGGATAACTGGGAATTTTTGTTCAAAACAGTAGACAGAATTTAAATAAAACGGTATTATTCTATTTTTCCAATCACTTAAAAGTGATTGTACCGCACCCGTAGCTCAGTTGGATAGAGTATCTGGCTACGAACCAGAGGGTCGGGCGTTCGAATCGCTCCGGGTGCGCCAGTAAGAAAATACAATACGCGCCCATCGTCTAGCGGTTAGGACATCGCCCTTTCACGGCGGTAACCGGGGTTCGATTCCCCGTGGGCGTGCCAATTCAAAATGCCTCCGATATGATCGGAGGCATTTCCCATTTCCCATTTCCCATTTCCCATTTCCCATTTCCCATTTCCCATTTCCCATTTCCCATTTCCCATTTCCCATTTCCCATTTCCCATTTCCCATTTCCCATTTCCCATTTCCCATTTCCCATTTCCCATTTCCCATTTCCCATTTCCCACTTCCCATTTCTTATATATCGAGTTCTCGAGAAGGGATTATTAACAAAAATTAACATCCTTTACTTTGATACAAGTAACAGGGCGTTTTTTTGTTTGTTTTTGAGGATTCGTAATTTTACCGTCAGGATTGGTATGTTTATTTGAATATGATTTTCTGCGGTCGGGACGGTATGCGGCAAAGGGTTAGGGAGTCATGTTCTGCCTTCTGACGATGGCGCGGATGACGGTGCGGTTGGGGTGGATGGCGTGGCGCAGGCGTTTTGAGAGGGGGTGGGGTAAGTCTAGGATTTCGGCGGCAACGGCGGCGGCGCATATGGGGGCGGTGGCGAGTCCGCGCGTGCCGTGCGCGGTGTTGGCGTAGGCATTGGGCAGGTACGGGCAGGGTGAATCTATGCGGTAGTTTTTGTCCAGCGCGAGTTTGGCGTAAGTCTGCCGCATAGCGGCAATGTCGCCGAGTGCGCCGACGATGGGCAGGTGGTCGGGGCTGTCGCAGCGTATGGCGGCGTGTCCCCGGTATTTTTGAGGGTTTGGGTTGGCGGCAAACAATGATTCGGCAAGGGCGGGATTAAGGTGTGCTAGTGCTTGGCGGTTTGAGGTTTCTTCGGCTTCGTTCCATCCGGTATGGCTGCTGTTGGGAATAAAACTTGCACCGTAGCAGTGCAGTCCGTGCCACGACGGGCTGATGTAACTTTCACCT
This sequence comes from Neisseria lactamica, assembly GCF_901482445.1. NCBI lineage: Bacteria > Pseudomonadati > Pseudomonadota > Betaproteobacteria > Neisseriales > Neisseriaceae > Neisseria > Neisseria lactamica. The sequence continues at coordinate 166,772 of NZ_LR590477.1, forward strand.
GAAACGGCGCAACGCAGTTGTTCGGAAAACGGGGTGGACGGTGTGAGGCCGGTTTGTCCGCGTATTTGCCTGAGGGGCAGGGCGGCGAGGTTGGTTTCGGGCAGGCAGGGGCTGTGCGCGCCGGTGCAGTAGACGATGTGTGTGGCAGAAAAGATGCCGTTTGGCGTGCTTGCAATCCACTTTTCCCCGTCGTGGGAAATGCCGGTTAACGGTGTGTCTTCGTGCAGTTTAATCAGCGGATGGCTGAGGAGGGCGCGGACGAATGCGGGCGGGTTGAGCCATACGCCGTGCTGCCAGAATAGTCCGCATGAAGGGTGGTCGTATGGGACGGACAGCGGGATGCCGGCGATTTTTTCAGCTTCTGCCTGCGTGATGCTGCGGTAGAGGTGGTTATGGTGTTTTTGCAAACCCAATTCGTGATTGCGTTGTTGTTCGGTGCGGCTGTAATTGAGGTGGATGATGCCGTTGCCGCCCCAGGTTTCGGATTCGGGCAGGATGTGTCCGAGCAGGCGTTTGGTGTAGCCGTAGCCGGCAAGCAGCAGTTCGGTTTGTTCGGTATCGTGCGGCGAGATTTTGGCATAGAGCAGCCCTTGGCGGTTGCCGCTGGCGGCTTGGGCGGCTTTTCGGGCTTCCAATACGGTAACGGAAATGCCGTGTGATGCTAAGGCGTGGGCGGTTGCCGCGCCGGATATGCCCGCGCCGATGACGAAGACGTGTTCCGGTTTTTGCCGTTCGGATGTTTGTGGAAGTGCAAACCAGGGTTTGTCGGGGGTGTTTTCTGTTTGCGCGATGGCTTCGGTCTGCCAAGAGATATGGTGGAAATGTTCGTGCAGGCGGTGAGTGCGTGAAGGCGGAACCAGCCAAAAACGGACATCGGGCAGGATGTGTTCGATGAGGTTGATGCTGTTGAATTGTAGGCACTGCGTTGCCTGATCCAAACGGTGCTTCAGACGGCATTCTGCATCCGAAGCATCTTGTGCGGTTTGAAAATTGGGAATCTGATTATCGGGGAGGCAGATAATCAGGTTGAGCGGTTGCGCGCGTTTGCCGATAATATTGTAAAGCGTGCGGATGTCGGGAATGCCGCCCCAAGCGAGATTGTCCATATCAATGCCGTCTGAAATGTGGGTTTGAATATCGGTATCGGGATAAAGCTGTTAAAATACGCGCCGTTTGAAGGCACGCCTGCGCCTGCCGGATATTGTATGCCGAACCGAGGTGTTTTTTGAATAATATTCCTGTTGAAATCCGCTTGTTGAAAAACCGTACCGTATTGGTTTTGACTTACGGGGACGAATCTAAAAATCTGCCTGCCGAGTTTTTGCGCGTCTATTCGCCGAGTGCGGAAGTGCGCGGACACGGCGTGGGACAGGATGTTTTGCAGACCGGCAAGGCGGATGTCCAAATCACGGATTTGCAGCCTGTCGGACAGTATGCGCTGAAAATCAGTTTTTCGGACGGGCACGATAGCGGTCTTTACGATTGGGCGTATCTGCACAGACTGGCATACGGATACGATGCGATGTGGCAGGAATATTTGGACAAATTGGCGGCGGCTGGTGCGTCGCGTTTTGAAAAGCAATCAGATTGTTAAGTTTGGGATGCCAGAGGACGGCATCAGGGAGGTGGTCAGAAGATGGGCGGACAAAAAACGCATTTCGGATTCAGTACGGTCAACGAAGATGAGAAAGCCGGAAAAGTGGCGGAAGTCTTCCATTCGGTTGCAAAAAATTACGACATTATGAACGATGTGATGTCGGCAGGGCTGCACCGCGTATGGAAACACTTTACCATCCATACGGCACACTTGAAAAAAGGGGACAAGGTGCTGGATATTGCGGGCGGTACGGGCGATTTGTCGCGCGGTTGGGCAAAACGCGTCGGCAAAGAAGGCGAGGTTTGGCTGACCGATATTAATTCTTCTATGCTGACCGTCGGGCGCGACCGGCTTTTGAACGAAGGTATGATTCTCCCCGTATCGCTTGCCGATGCGGAAAAACTGCCTTTCCCCGACAATTATTTTAATTTGGTTTCCGTGGCGTTCGGTTTGCGGAATATGACGCATAAAGATGCCGCGCTAAAAGAGATGTACCGTGTTTTGAAACCGGGCGGCATGTTGCTGGTGTTGGAGTTTTCCAAAATCTACAAGCCGCTCGAAGGCGCATACGATTTTTATTCGTTCAAGCTGCTGCCGGTCATGGGCAGGCTGATTGCCAAAGATGCGGAGAGTTACCAATATCTTGCCGAATCCATCCGTATGCACCCCGATCAGGAAACTTTGAAACAGATGATGCTGGATGCCGGATTCGACAGTGTGGACTATCACAATATGAGTGCGGGCATCGTCGCGCTGCATAAGGGCGTGAAATTTTAAACGGACTGCCGGTGCAGCCAATGCCGTCTGAACACGTTTCAGACGGCATTTTTGTGTTTTTTGAGACAAAGGTTTCAAATCCTAAAAATTAATTCACATAATTATCAATAATTTATAAACTTTTTAAAAAATAGGAACAATTATCATTTGCAAAATTGGGAGATGTCTGTATAATGCAGTCAATCCAGTAAACAACGCAGCAGACGAAAGGAGGGAAAAATGCCGGAAAGTATTTTCAAACAGATTTCCTCCGATATTTTGAGGCTGCACCGTGATTCTGTTTATTCCCTGCTCGCAACCTCGGGTTGCAACTGTCAGGTGCATGAAGCGGCGTATGTCAACATTGACGGCAAATATTATATTGCGCTTTCGTGCGAACCCGAGGTAGGAGAAGTTAAAACAGGTATTTTGCTGATTGAAGATGAAAGCCGCAGCCTGCGTTTGAGCTGGGTCGGCAGTGCGCGGGAGCTTGACCGCAAGGATAATGCCTATAAGCGCGCCTTGTCTGCGCTATCTAGAAAGTTGGGGCGGTGTAAAGACAAGCTGCATACGGCGGTTCAGCCGTTTTTGTTGGAGCTGGTGCCGGAGAAAGGCAGGTTTTCTGTCGGCGATGAAGAAGTTTGGATTTCTCAAAACGATTTGGTGAGGGCTTTATATCCTGTCGGATACAGTATGCGGCAGGCAGTGTTGCAGATTTAAAGTTTTGGTAGTGGTTTGTGTTCCTTTTGCGCCCCTTTTTCAAGGGGCGATTTTTTTTGCGTACAGATTGGCGGCAGGGTAAAAATGCCGTCTGAAACCGGCATTCAGACGGCATCTGTGTGCGGAATTACCTGTCCGGTAAAAGACGGATACCTTGATTGCCCAGTTGTTTTGACAATTCGGCAACTTTTCCGTGTTTTCCTAAAATAAAATCAGGGAGGATTTCCGCCAAAGGGCGTATGACGAAACTGCGTTCGTGCGCGCGCGGATGCGGCAGGGTGAGGCGGGGGTCGTCGCTGGATAGGCCGTCAAAGTCGATGATGTCCAAATCCAATGTGCGCGGCGCGTTTCGGAAACTGCGTTCGCGCCCGAAATCCGCCTCGATACGGTTGAGCAAAGAGAGCAGCGAGATGCCGTCCATATCGGTGGAGACGGTGCAGACGGCATTGACGAAATCGGGCTGATTGTCGTAACCGACGGGCGCGGTCATATACAGTGAGGAAGCCTGTTCAAGCCGGATGTCGGGATGGGACGAGAGCGCGTCCAATGCGCCGCGTATTTGTTGTGCGGGGTTGTCAAGGTTGCTGCCCAAGGCGATGACGGCAAAATGTCTGTTGTTCATGGCAGTGTTTCAGAATGGCAGGACTTTGGTTTTGGCAAGGTAAACGATACAGGCGACGCAACAAATGGCAAGCAGGTAAACGGCATAGAATTTGACCGAGCGGGGGCGGGCGCGCATCATCATCATACCCAATGCGATATAGGCGAGCAGAAGCAGGATTTTTGTGCCGAGCCAAGGCGCGTTGAACGGGGAGAAATGGGTGATTTTCATCAGCCACAATCCCGTAAACAGCAGCATGGTGTCGTTGAGGTGGGGCAGTGCCTTCCACAAGCCCGCCAAAGGTTTTTCGGGATTTTTCCAAAGCAGGAAAAAGCGGATGTTGAACAACAAAATGGTAACGGTAACGAAGATTTGGTGGCTGTATTTGACAATCAGATACTGCATGGTCGGCTCTTATCAAAATAAGGGTTGGAATCGGCTTATTTTACCGCAAACATTTATTTTTGACGTAACTTTTCAAATGCCAACAGATAGGGAGGGTTGTTTTTCCGGTTGGTAAACCCGTAACGCAAAACGGCAAACTGTTCTTGAGGCAGGTTTTTTGCCCATTGTTCGATTGCTTCTGCCTCCTGTTTGCCGTTTTCGTGTCCCGGATAGAGGACGGCAATAAGCATACCGCCTTCTTTCAGCAGGGACAGGGCGGCAGAAAGGGCGGTAATGCTGGTTTCCGTGCGGGTGGTAAGGCTTTTGTCCCCGCCGGGCAGCCAGCCGAAGTTGAAAATGGCGGCATTTAGCGGTTCTGAAACATATTGTTTCAGGTTTTCGTGTCCGTCCAAGATGAGCCGTACATTGCTGTAACCTGCTTCCTGCAGACGGCATCGGGTGTTGTTCAGGGCTTGGGGCTGGATATCGAATGCCCACACTTTTCCCCGGATGCCTGCGGTTTGGGCGAGGAAAAGGGTGTCGTGTCCGTTGCCGGCTGTGCCGTCCAAAGCATTGCCGCCTTCGGGAAGCACCTGCCGTAAAAGGCAATGGGCGAATGGGATGATGTTTTTCAATAACATTTTGAAATGCCGCCTGAAAATAAAAGGCTGCGCCTTAATAATCCGCCGGTTTTAACGGTTTGTCTCGGAAAGACAATTGTTTTCCGGCCGGGTAGGAAGTTATCCTGTGGAAAATGGCTCTGTCGAATACCTTGAAGATAAGTAGGCTTATCGGCACTGTATGAAAATACGGTCAAATAAAAATACCTTACCGTTTCCGATAAGGTATTAAAATATATGAAATCGTGCGGATTATTCGGCAGCTTGTCGGACGGTCTCCACTTGGACGAGTCCCGGTGCGGGGGCGGCTTGGGGTTTGTTTTCGTGCTGAAGGCTGACGGAGCGAGCCGGCACGATGGTGGAAATGGCGTGTTTGTAAACCATCTGGGTAACGGAAGTGTTTCTCAAGAGGACGACGTATTGGTCGAAAGATTCGACCTGACCTTGCAGTTTGATGCCGTTAACCAAGTAAATCGAAACCGGAACGTGCTCTTTACGCAATGCGTTCAGGAAGGGATCTTGCAACATTTGTCCTTTAGCTGTCATATCTTTTAGCTCCGCTATTATGATTGTGAAATCGGGCAAATGCCCTGTACGTGTGGGATTGTAGCCTTTAATAGGAAAAATTACCAATTTTTTTGTGTTTGAAACCGATTTGCACACCGCCTGCCCGGGCGCGTCAAGAATGCTGCTGCAACATCCACGATTCGATTTTGCGCGCGTCGTTGACCCGTGTGGCGGATGTGGGCGAGTTTAACAATACGATGGTAACCGGTTGGTTTTGAATATTGGCCCTGACGACCATAGACCTGCCTGCCTCGCGGATGTAGCCGGTTTTCTGAAGTTCGATGCGCCATCTGCCTTCCCTGATCAGGGCGTTGGAATTTTTATAGTTTTGCTGCCCGTTTTTAGTCTGCACCGAAGCATAATTGGAAGTCGAGTTGGCGCGTATCAGGGGGTAGCGGACGGCGGCGTTAACCATAAGATTGAGATCTTTGGCGGTGGAAACATTATGGAAATTAAGGCCGGTCGGTTCGTAAAAGCGGCTGCCGTACATACCGAGGCTTTGGGCTTTTTGGTTCATCGCGGCAACAAAGGCGCCCATTCCGCCGGGGTAGGTTCTGCCTAAGGCGTGGGTGGCGCGGTTTTCGCTGCTCATCAGGCTTAAATGAAGCAGCTCCCTGCGGGTCAGGGACGTGCCGATGGCAAGGCGGCTGCCTGTTCCTTTGAGGCGGTCGATTTCGTCGGGTGTGATGGTGATGGTTTCATCCATATTTAAATCGGCATCTAAAACGACCATCGCGCTCATCAGTTTGGAGATGGAGGCGATGGGCATAATCCTGTCGGCGTTTTTCTGATACAGTATTTGCCCTGTTTGGTTGTTGACGACCAGTGCGGATTGGGAGGACAGAATCAGCCCGCCTGTAATAGCCTGGGTATCGGCGGGATATATCGTGCTTTCGGCGAATATTTCTATCGGATCGGAGGAGGCGGGCAGGTTTTGTTTTAAAAACTGCCCCAAAATATCGGTATCCGCGAAAAGTCGGGCAGAGGGCAGCAGGAAAGCCAAACCGAGGAGTAGGGCGGGACGCAGGTGTTTCAGGGGGCGGGCGGGCATTTTTGATTCCGTGTATTTGAATATCGGCGTTATTTTGTTGAAAAAACAGTCGTCTGTAAAGTGTGCCGCCTGAAAAAAAGCCGTCCGCCTTTTGGCGGTTTCGTTGCCTTGTTATTTTGTTTGCTTTGTAACATTTTGTTTTTAAATTGGAACATATTTAATGGTTTGGCGCGGTTTCCTTTATGCCGCCGTGTGCCGTCCGGGTTTGCCCGACGGTTGGATATTCCGCCGCCGGGGCGGTAGAATCGGGGTTTGTCTGGAATCAAGCTGATGCACGGGTGTGTGCTGATGCGTTGTTTTAATCGTTGGAATATTGGGAGTACGGATAATGGGTGTGAAATATGAATTTACCCTGCCTTCGAGCAGCGGTGCGGATTTCCGTTCGGCAGAACATCTGCCTTTGGTCGTGTATTTTTATCCGAAAGACAGTACGCCGGGCTGTACGACGGAAGGCTTGGATTTTAATGCGCGTTTGGAACAGTTTGAGGCATTGGGTTATACCGTGGTCGGCATTTCGCGGGACGGCGTGAAAGCGCATCAGAACTTTTGCGCCAAGCAGGGTTTCCGGTTCGAGCTGTTGAGTGACAAGGATGAAACGGTATGCCGCCTGTTTGATGTCATCAAATTGAAAAAACTGTACGGGAAAGAGTCGTTGGGCATCGAGCGCAGTACGTTCGTCTTGAATAAGGACGGAGAAATCGTCTGGGAATGGCGGAAAGTCAAGGTGGCGGGTCACGCGCAGGAGGTATTGGAAACGCTTTCCCGATGAATGTCGCAATGCCGTCTGAAGCCTTCAGACGGCATCGGTTTGGAACGGTATGGAAAACGGTTTGATTGACAGGCTGCTGGAAACTTTGTGGTTGGATCGGCGGCTCAGTCGGAATACTTTGGACAGCTACCGGCGGGATTTGGAAAAAATCGCCCGCCGGCTGTCTTTGTGCGGCAAAACGCTGGCAGATGCGGAAGAAACGGATTTGGCGGCGGCGGTTTATGCCGACGGGGAGCAACGGAGTTCGCAGGCGCGCGCATTATCGGCGTGCAAACGCCTGTATGCGTGGATGGAGTGGGAAGGGATGAGGGCGGACAATCCCACCCGCCTGCTGAAACCGCCCAAAACCGACAGGAATATTCCGCCCCTGATTACCGAACAGCAGGTTTCCCGGCTGTTGGATGCGCCGGATACGGAAACGCCGCACGGTTTGCGGGATAAGGCATTGCTTGAATTAATGTATGCAACCGGCTTGCGCGTCAGCGAGGCGGTCGGGCTGAACTTCGGCAATGTGGATTTGGACAGGGGCTGCATTACCGCGCTGGGCAAGGGCGACAAGCAGAGGATGGTTCCGATGGGGCAGGAGTCGGCGTATTGGGTGGGACGCTATTACACGGAGGCGCGTCCGGTCTTGTTGAAGGGCAGGAGTTGCGATGCCTTGTTTGTCAGTCAGAAAAAAACGGGCATTTCCCGGCAGCTGGCGTGGATGATTGTCAAAGAATATGCAAGCCAGGCAGGTATCGGGCATATCAGCCCGCACAGCCTGCGCCACGCCTTTGCCACGCATCTGGTGCAGCACGGCTTGGATTTGCGCGTGGTTCAGGATATGTTGGGACACGCCGATTTGAACACGACGCAGATTTATACCCATATTGCCAACGTGCGGCTGCAAAAGGTGGTTAAAGAACATCATTCCCGAAATTGAGGTTTTGTTCTCTCATCTGCTTCAGATTAATAAAAAACAATCGAAAATAGAAATGCGATAAAAAAATACCAAGAAAACTGCGTCCTCCGACCTTGCAATACGAACTGTTTTTATTTATATTTGCATACGATAATAAAAGCCGCTATCGGTACGATAGTTTGAGAACACACGGAGCACAAAATGTTTGTCTGCATCTGCAATGCCGTTACCGACCATCAAATCAAGGAAACCATCGCCGCCGGCGCGACCACAATGGGCGATTTGCAGTCGCAATTGGGCGTGGCGAGCTGCTGTGGCTGCTGCGGAGAGCTTGCCGCCTCGTTTCTGACGGCGCATAACGCGCAACCGACGGTTACGGCAGGCATTAGCGTTCAAGCGTAAAACGGTTTTAAAAATGCCGTCTGAACTGTTCAGACGGCATTTTTGCTGTTTTTTGGCTGCGTGTTAAGACAGTGCCGATTTGCTTCAATGATGATTCCGCTATGTATTGGGACGATAAAACAGGGATAATAGTTATCCAAGATAAAAATTCTAATGATAGAGGTGCGGCATTCAGACCGGTATCAGGCGAACAATATACAGCAATACAAATAGTTGGCGGAGATAATATTGTAAGGCATAAACTTTATATCCTCGAATCTTATCAAGGAAAAGATGGAAATTTTGAATATATCAGAGAAGCAGATGGAAAAATTAATCATAGATTATTTGTCCCTAACCGGCAATTTCCTGAAAAATAGCAGATAGGGATTAATATGTTAAATGAGATTTTTGAAATTTATTCGAGACAAGGGGAATCTTTGACAGGAATTGGAATTAGAGAAGCCGCATTACCCGTCCCCGCTGCAATAGACATATTAAATTTATTTATCAATGAGAGAATACTTGTATTGGGGGGAGATATTTATATCAAGAAAGATAATTATTTTTATCAAATATATGATAATTGGTATTACGAGGGAAGTAATTTATTTAACAGTATCGACAAAGCAATGCATTATTTTATCTCAAATAAAATTAGAGAATGCATATGTATCTTTTGTTTTGAAATATCTGATAAAGGAAGCACAAGAATAGATTTATAGTAAAACATCAAGATGTTGAATATCATGACTTATAGGAAACCGGCTATGGACATACTATCCATAAACAATTAAAACTCAACGATATCACTCACTCAAGATGAAGTTTTTGTTTTACGGGCTACCTTGAGTGAGATATATGCAGGTGTATGCGTAGATGCAAGGGAATTTGAAATAATCCATGGCGTTGAAAAAGATGAAGTAGATGATTTGCAGAAATATTTTAATGAAATTTATGAAAAAATGACCACTTGGCAACCCGTCCCCGAGTCTCTGGTCTGAAGGCTTGGGATTGTGGAAGCAGAACGGTAAGGAAGTGCCGATGAAACTGACCTTGATGTTTCGCGAATATTGCAGTTTGTGCCACAAAATGCGCGACGAACTCAAACCTTTTCAAGATGAATACGGGTTTGGCTTGGATGTGTTTGACGTGGATGACGATCCCGCTTTGGAAGAAAAATACAATGAGCTGGTGCCTGTTTTGTTGGCAGGTGATAAAGAAATCTGCCACTGGTACTTGGATGAGGAAAAGTTGAGGCAGGTTCTCGAATCGTAAAAATGCCGTCTGAAGCAGGACTTCAGACGGCATTTTCAGCTTGAATCAACGTTCTTCGCGTTTTTGCGGAACAGAGAACCTGCCGTTAAAGGAGGCGCGTTTGAATGCTTGGTAAATTGCCAGTCTTCTTCGATGTTGCATATTAACCCTTTCTTTCATTTTATTTGTCGGTCGGGAGATTTCGGTTTATTGATTTTCCCAATAAAGGTTATGAAATTCATTGTGAGATGTTATCGGCGGCAATCATACCATTTTTTGAACGGGGCGGGGGTATGGCAATGTAAAGATGATGGCCGGTTGTGTTACTTTCTGGTTTTATAGTGGATTAACAAAAACCGGTACGGCGTTGCCTTGCCTTGGCTCAAAGAGAACGATTCTCTAAGGTGCTGAAGCACCAAGTGAATCGGTTCCGTACTATTTGTACTGTCTGCGGCTTCGTTGCCTTGTCCTGATTTTTGTTAATCCACTATATAAAAACCGCCAAGTTTGGGCTTGGCGGCGGAAACGGTATGAATGAGTGGGGGTCAAAGCAGCTTTAAGACAACTTGCGAAAGGGCTTTTTGCCAGTCTGACGGTTTGATGCCGAAGCCGCTTTCGATTTTGCGGCAGTCCAAAATGCTGTACGGCGGTCTGGAAGCGGCAGCCGGATACTCTTCATCCGAAACGGCTTTCAGTTCGGGAATGGGAAAAGAGGCATCCTGCCGCAATGCCGTCTGAAAGATGTGCCGGGCAAATTCGTACCAAGATACGGATTTGCCGCCCGCAAAATGGTAAATACCGCGTACCGGCGATGATTGCTGCAACAGGCGGATGATGGCGGCAGCCAAGTCGCCGGCATAGGTCGGGCAGCCGGTTTGATTGCTGACGACGGGTAATGAAGAACGTTCGTCGGCACGGTTCAGCATCGTGCGGACAAAGTTGTCCCCGTATTCGCTAAACAGCCAAGAAGTCCGCAGGATAAGGCTGTCGGGATTGGCGGACAGCGCGAGCAGTTCGCCGGCAGCCTTGGATTTTCCATATATGTTGGGCGGATTGGTAAAGTCGCTTTCCAAATAAGGTTTGTCGGCTTGGCCGTCGAATACATAGTCGGTCGAAATGTGGATGAACCGGGCGTGGGCGCGGTGTGCCGCCGAAGCGAGGTTGTACACGGCGGAAGCATTGACGGCGAATGTCGCAGCCGCATCGCCTTCCGCTTTGTCGACGGCGGTATAGGCGGCGGTATTCACAACGGCATCGGGCTGGAAATTTTGAATCATACGGCAGACGGCATCGGCATCGGTAATGTCTAAAGATGCGGAATCCGTTGCAATGGTTTCCCAATCTTCCGGAATGCGGTCGCGCAGGCAGCGGGCGAGCTGGCTTTTCGAGCCGGTCAGTAGAATCCTCATAAGGCAATTTCCTTGATAAAAATGTATTGTAAGACCTGTTGTTGATATTATAGTGCCAAAATTTTGCCGGTGTCCGATGTGCCGGCATTTTGTGTGAAGAGTATTGTTTTATACCGACTTCGGCTAAAATAGCGCGATTCGGTTCCGATTCCGATAGTCGAGTGTCGTTTCGGTATTTTTTAAGGCATTTTCAGGGTGATGTGAAATGAGTGTAACCGGCTTGGTGAAAATTTATTCCGGCAAAGTCCGCGATTTGTACGAAATTGACGATAAACGAATGTTGATGGTTGCTTCCGACCGCCTGTCAGCATTCGATGTGATTTTGGATGATCCGATTCCGGGCAAAGGGGAGATTCTGACGCAGATTTCCAATTTTTGGTTTAAAAAACTGGCGCATATTATGCCCAACCATTTCACCGGCGATACCGTGTACGACGTTTTGCCTGAGAACGAAGCCAAAGTTTTAGAAAAACGCGCCGTCGTGGCTAAAAAGCTCACACCGGTGAAAGTAGAGGCGATTGTGCGCGGTTATCTGGCAGGCAGCGGTTGGAAAGATTATCAAAAAACCGGCTCGGTTTGCGGTATTCGGCTGCCCGAAGGTATGCGGGAAGCGCAACAACTGCCCGAAGTGATTTTTACGCCCTCAACCAAAGCCGCAGTCGGCGATCATGATGAAAACATCAGCTTTGAAGAATGCGGACGCATTATCGGCAAAGAATTGGCGGCGGAAGTGCGCGACAAAGCGGTTCGGCTTTACACGGAAGCGGCGGAATATGCGAAATCTCGCGGCATCATCATTTGCGATACCAAATTTGAATTCGGTTTGGATAAAAACGGTACGCTGACGCTGATGGATGAGGTATTGACTCCCGATTCGAGCCGCTTCTGGCCGGCGGATCAATATGAAGTCGGCACCAATCCGCCGTCTTTTGACAAACAATTTGTCCGCGACTGGCTGGAGCAAAGCGGTTGGAACAAAAAAGCGCCTGCGCCGAAAGTGCCTGCCGATGTGATTCAGAAAACAGTCGAGAAGTATCGGGAAGCATTGACTTTGCTGACTCAGGATTGATTTTTAAGTTTGAAGGCCGTCTGAAAGAAATATGGTTCAGACGGTCTTTTTATTGTATCAATACTGGATTTTAAGGATGGTTGCCTTTATAATCCGCAATTGCTTTCAGCGTCCGAAATGCCGTCTGAAAGCTTGTTTACAACCTGCCGCACGGTCTGAAACCCTAACTATGCACATTCGGATTTTAGTGTGCATTATTAGTGTTTTAGCAGTGCGGTATTTTGAAAGGAACAATGATGTTCGACAAACACGTTAAGACCTTCCAATACGGTAATCAGACCGTTACCTTGGAAACCGGCGAAATTGCCCGCCAAGCCGCCGCTGCCGTTAAAGTCTCTATGGGCGACACCGTGGTTTTGGTTGCCGTTACCACCAACAAAGAAGTGAAAGAAGGCCAAGACTTCTTCCCCCTGACCGTCGATTATTTGGAACGCACTTACGCCGCAGGTAAAATCCCCGGCGGTTTCTTCAAACGCGAAGGCAAACAAAGCGAAAAAGAAATCCTGACCAGCCGTCTGATCGACCGTCCGATCCGTCCGCTGTTCCCCGAAGGTTTCTACCACGACATCCAAATCGTAGCGATGGTCGTGTCCGTCGATCCTGAAATCGATTCCGACATTCCTGCAATGTTGGGCGCGTCTGCCGCGCTGGTGTTGAGCGGCGTACCGTTTGCCGGTCCGATTGGTGCGGCACGCGTGGGTTATGTAAACGGCGTGTACGTTTTGAACCCGACTAAAGCCGAGTTGGCGAAATCGCAATTGGACTTGGTGGTCGCCGGTACTTCAAAAGCCGTGTTGATGGTGGAATCCGAAGCCAAAATCCTGCCTGAAGACGTGATGTTGGGCGCGGTGGTTTACGGCCACGATCAAATGCAGGCGGCGATTAACGCCATCAATGAGTTTGCCGACGAAGTCAATCCGGAAGTTTGGGATTGGAAAGCACCTGAAACCAATGAGGAACTGGTTGCCAAAGTACGCGGGATTGCCGGCGAAACCATTAAAGAAGCGTTCAAAATCCGTCAGAAACAGGCGCGTTCCGCAAAATTGGACGAAGCTTGGAATGCGGTAAAAGAAGCCTTGCTTACCGAAGAAACCGACACGCTGGCAGCCAACGAAATCAAAGGCATTTTCAAACACTTGGAAGCCGATGTCGTCCGCAGCCAAATTTTGGACGGCCAACCGCGCATCGACGGCCGCGACACCCGCACCGTTCGTCCGTTGAACATTCAAACCGGTGTCTTGCCGCGCACGCACGGTTCTGCACTGTTTACCCGTGGCGAAACCCAAGCTTTGGCGGTTGCAACTTTGGGTACTTCGCGCGACGAGCAAATCATTGACGCGCTGTCCGGCGAATACACCGACCGCTTCATGCTGCACTACAACTTCCCGCCGTACTCTACCGGCGAAGTGGGTCGCGTAGGTGCGCCGAAACGCCGTGAAATCGGCCACGGCCGTTTGGCTAAACGTGCGTTGTTGGCCGTATTGCCGAAACCTGAAGATTTCAGCTACACCATGCGCGTGGTTTCCGAAATTACCGAATCCAACGGCTCTTCCTCTATGGCTTCCGTCTGCGGCGGCTGCCTGAGCCTGCTGTCTGCCGGCGTGCCTTTGAAAGCACACGTTGCCGGTATCGCGATGGGTCTGATTTTGGAGGGCAATAAGTTTGCCGTCCTGACTGATATCTTGGGCGACGAAGACCACTTGGGCGATATGGACTTTAAAGTGGCCGGCACAACCGAAGGCGTAACCGCGCTGCAAATGGACATCAAAATCCAAGGCATTACCAAAGAGATTATGCAAATCGCTTTGGCGCAGGCCAAAGAAGCGCGTCTGCACATCTTGGATCAGATGAAAGCCGCCGTTGCAGGCCCGCAAGAGCTGTCCGCACACGCGCCACGCTTGTTCACGATGAAAATCAACCAAGACAAAATCCGCGAAGTTATCGGTAAGGGCGGCGAAACCATCCGTTCGATTACCGCTGAAACCGGTACGGAAATCAATATTGCCGAAGACGGTACGATTACCATTGCCGCGACGACCCAAGAAGCCGGCGATGCGGCGAAAAAACGCATCGAGCAGATTACTGCCGAAGTGGAAGTGGGCAAAGTGTATGAAGGTACTGTGGTGAAAATCCTCGACAACAACGTCGGCGCGATTGTCAGCGTGATGCCGGGCAAAGACGGTTTGGTACACATCAGCCAAATCGCACACGAGCGCGTACGCAATGTCGGCGATTACCTGCAAGTCGGTCAGGTGGTAAACGTGAAAGCATTGGAAGTGGATGACAGAGGCCGTGTGCGCCTGTCCATCAAAGCCCTGCTGGATGCGCCTGTCCGTGAAGAAAATGCCGCCGAGTAACGCTTAGGGTGAAAATGCCGTCTGAACAGGTTTCAGACGGCATTTTTTACGGGTATCGGGAATTAATGAGTGTTACAGCCACAGGACGGCAAGCTTCCATAATGCCCATAATGATACGGATAATCCTGTACACAGGCGGATATATCGGTTTTGCAGGATTTTTTTCAGTTGTAGGGAAAAAATGCCGATTGCCAAAAGATTGGGCAGCGTACCCAGTGCAAAGGCAAGCATATATAACCCGCCCGTTGCCGCACTACCGCTTCCCAGCGCGTAAAGCGATGCGCTGTAAACCAGTCCGCACGGCAGCCAGCCCCATAATATTCCGACAGCAAGGCAGGCGGGTATGGATTTTATGGGTAACAGCCGGTTGAGTATCGGGTTCAGGTTCCGCCATATCGGTTTGCCGATTTTCTCGATTTTTGCCGCCAAAGAAGAAATACCGCTCAAGTATAAGCCTAAAAAGAGCAGCAGGAGGTTGGCGGCGGTGTATAAAATATTTTGTAGGACGCGGGTTTGGTCGAGTGAAACGCCGACCTGTCCGATTAATCCGAGCATCAGGCCGATTGCCGTATAGCTGCCTATCCGTCCCGTGTTGAGCAGCAGAATCAGCCAAAAGCGGTTGATATGCGGGGGGAGTTGGAGCGCAAACGCGCTGCTTAATCCGCCGCACATACCGATGCAGTGCGTTCCGCCGAAGAAGCCGAGCAGGAACAGGGTGAGGAAAGTGATGTCGTGGTTCATGGACGGCTCATGGTCAGATGTTTGTCGGGGAAAACGGATAATTTCCGGCAGTCCGACCAATAGGGTTTGGTGAGGGCATTCCCCGTGCTGTTAAAGTCTTGAATAAGGATGCGGTTTGTGTCATGAATTTCGACAGTCCTGTAAAATCCGCCCTTTACTGCGCTGTCGGCGGGTTTGCCGTGTGCGTCGAAATACAGGACGGTGCGGTTTTGAAGATGCGCGCAATTTGAAACGGTGGGGTTTGCCGGTATGTTTCGGGTGCAGGCGGCAAGGATTGCCCAAGGGAAAAGCAGCAGGAACAGGCGGGACATTGTGTTTCTTGTAAGGGCTGACAAACAGTATAATGGCTCATTTTAATCCTCAGGCGGCGGGAGATGGAAGTATTTCCCTCCGGCACGGGGATTTCGGATTCGGAAGCAACAGACGATACGGGATTTCGGAACAATCTTAATTGGCTCCGGGGAGTTTTAAGCCTGTGTAAGTAATGTAATTAGGGTTTGCTTACTCTAAAATATAATTAAATTTTTCTTCGAATCCATAATCCTCATCTTGTTTCTTAACTCTTTCTAGAACCTTTACTATTTCAATAAATATACTTTTTAATTGATTTTTTGAGAACATAGCATCTTTCCATACCAAAGTAATCGGTCGTTCTACATTTGTGCTCAATAAATCCCACAAAGCATCAAGATTGTTCCCATAATAATTTTGTATAGAAAATATTTTTGAAATTTGATTATGAAAATCTTGTTCCGTATAAATTTTACTACCGATAATCTCTAATTGCATAAGTTATACTCCTATTTCCAAGTTCCAATTTGTGTTGCAGAGATATAATGATCAGTTGTTATATATAGCAATCCATCGTTAGAATATAACAATCTAGTATCAGTCTGGTTCGATATGAAAACTTTAAAATTTACCAAAATGCACGGTTTGGGCAACGATTTTATGGTGATTGACGCGGTCAGTCAGGATTTTACCCCGGAGGACGCGCCGATTGCGGAATGGGCAGACCGCTTCCGGGGCGTGGGCTTCGACCAGCTTTTGGTGGTCGGGCGTTCGGAAACCGAAGGCGTGGATTTCCGTTACCGTATTTTCAATGCCGACGGCAGCGAGGTCGAGCAATGCGGCAACGGAGCGCGTTGTTTTGCCCGTTTTGTCACAGACAAGGGTTTGACCGATAAGAAAGAAATTTGCGTTGAAACGGCGAAGGGCGTTATTTTTCCGAAACTGTCCGATAACGGTATGGTTACGGTCAATATGGGCAAACCGAAGTTTATGCCGTCTGAAATACCGTTTGTCCCCGAATCGGGCGAGGGGGATGATGCCTGTATTTACGGGGTGCATCTCGAATCCGGCATTCAGCCTGTCAGTTGCGTCAATATGGGCAACCCCCATGCGGTGATTGTGGTGGATGACGTGGAATGCGCGCCGGTGCGCGAAACCGGTCCGCTTATCGAAGCGCACAGGCAGTTTCCCGAACGCGTCAACGTCGGCTTTATGCAGGTTGTCGGCCGAACCGAGATTCGTTTGCGCGTGTTCGAGCGCGGCGTGGGCGAAACCCAAGCTTGCGGTACGGGCGCGTGTGCGGCTGTGGCGGCGGGTATCCGTTTGGGGCTGTTGGATGAAGGGAAAACGATAGAGGCGGTTTTGCCGGGCGGAACTTTATATATCGAATGGGTCCGCGGCGGCGATGTGATGATGACCGGCCCTGCGGAAACCGTGTTTGAAGGCGAGTTGGCGTATTCATGATTTTGCTGCATTTGGATTTTTTGTCTGCTTTACTGTATGCGGCGGTTTTTCTGTTTCTGATATTCCGCGCAGGAATGTTGCAATGGTTTTGGGCGAGTGTCGTGCTGTGGCTCGGCATATCGGTTTTGGGGGCGAAACTGATGCCCGGCATATGGGGAATGACCCACGCCGCGCCTTTGTTCATCCCCCATTTTTACCTGACTTTGGGCAGCATATTTTTTTTCATCGGGCATTGGAACCGGAAAACGGATGGAAACGGATGGCAGGCAGACCCCGAACATCCGCTGCTCGGGCTGTTTGCCGTCAGTAATGTATCGATGACGCTTGCTTTTGTCGGAATATGTGCGTTGGTGCATTATTGCTTTTCAGGAACGGTTCAAGTGTTTGTGTTTGCGGCACTGCTCAAACTTTATGCGCTGAAGCCGGTTTATTGGTTTGTGTTGCAGTTTGTGCTGATGGCGGTTGCCTATGTCCACCGCTGCGGTATAGACCGGCAGCCGCCGTCAACGTTCGGCGGTTCGCAGTTGCGACTCGGCGTGTTGGCGGCGGCGTTGATGCAGGTTGCGGTAACGGCGATGCTGCTTGCCGAAATCGGCAGATGATTGTGATGCCGTCTGTATCGGAACAAAAAGTTATAAAGAAAGAAATTTTGGGTATTGGTTTTTTAGTCGGCATAGGTTTAGGATAAAGCCATATCCGAAATTTGTTTATGGTTCGGCGCAAATCTCTTGCAATCGGACGGGATGCCGATGGGGATTGCGCCTTACTGTCGAAACCTTATTATTCAGGAGCAGAAGATGAAAATTGCAAACAGCATCACCGAATTGATCGGCAACACCCCCTTGGTCAAATTGAACCGCCTGACCGAAGGACTGAAGGCGGAAGTTGCCGTGAAGCTGGAATTTTTCAATCCGGGCAGCAGCGTGAAAGACCGCATTGCCGAAGCAATGATTGAGGCTGCCGAGAAAGCGGGCAAAATCAACAAAAACACCGTCATTGTCGAAGCAACCAGCGGCAATACGGGTATCGGTTTGGCGATGGTATGTGCGGCACGCGGCTACAAACTGGCGATTACCATGCCGGAAAGCATGAGCAAAGAGCGCAAAATGCTGTTGCGCGCGTTTGGCGCGGAGCTGATTCTGACCCCCGCCGCCGAAGGTATGGCGGGCGCGATTGCCAAAGCGCAATCCTTGGTGGACGCGCATCCCGACACTTATTTTATGCCGCGCCAGTTCGACAATGAGGCAAACCCAGAAGTCCACCGCAAAACAACTGCCGAGGAAATTTGGCGGGATACGGACGGCAAAGTCGATGTCTTCGTTGCCGGTGTCGGCACGGGCGGTACGGTAACCGGCGTGGGCGAAGTATTGAAAAAATACAAACCCGAAGTTAAAGTGGTTGCCGTCGAGCCTGAGGCTTCCCCCGTATTGAGCGGCGGCGAAAAAGGCCCGCACCCGATTCAAGGTATCGGCGCCGGTTTTATCCCGACTGTTTTGAATACCAAAATCTACGACAGCATCGCCAAAGTCCCGAACGAAGCGGCGTTTGAAACCGCCCGCGCAATGGCGGAAAAAGAAGGCATTTTGGTGGGCATTTCTTCCGGCGCGGCGGTTTGGAGCGCGTTGCAGCTTGCCAAACAGCCTGAAAACGAAGGCAAATTGATAGTCGTGTTGCTGCCTTCTTATGGCGAACGCTATCTTTCCACGCCCCTGTTTGCCGATTTGGCGTAATGCTTTAATCGGATTGTCGAAACATTCAGACGCATTTTTCGGTATCGGTGTAACGCCGTGCCGGAAAATGCGTTTTTGCGTATATGCCGAAAACGCCGGTTGTGTTTTAATCAGGTGTTGGTATCGCCGCATTGCTTGAGGGAAATATTTTTTATTCGGGTTTTATCCGGCAGGACGGATTTTGCCCCAACGGAAAATAGCCGGCCTGCCCGTAAAATCAGCCGTTTGTCCGGGCGCAGCCGGGGCTTTGGGCTTCAGACGGCATATTTTCGGATTTTCGGAATGGCGGCATTTTTGCCGGCGGCGCGGCAGCCGTATGGGGAGAGGAGGGGATATTGTGGACGGCAAAAAATATGCCGCACCATTGCTGGTGCTGGGTTGCGTGGTGTTCGGTCTGGGCAGCCTGATTGTCAGATTCGTCCACGTCGGCCCGTATGCAATCGCATTTTGGCGGTTGCTGATTTCGGTGTTCGTATTTTGGTTTTTGGCACGGTTTTTCGGGCAAAAATTCCCAAAAAACAGGAAAACCGTCCGATATGCCCTGACGGCGGGCGTGTTCCTTGCTTTCGATTTGGCGTTGTGGCACGAAAGCATACACGCGGTCGGGCCGGGTATTTCCACCCTGCTCAACAGCCTGCAAATCTTTTTCTTGTCCGCAATCGGTGTTTTCTTTTTCGGCGAGCGTTTGGGCAGGCTGCAAGCGGCAAGCTTGATGTCGGCGGTTGCCGGCGTGGCGATGATTGCCGGTGCGGAATTCGGATACAACGGCAATGCGGTTTGGGGGTTTGCCAGCGGTTTGGTGTCGGGACTGATGCTTGCCCTGTCGATGGTGTTCGTCCGCAAGACTCATGAAGTCGAGCCGGTGGCACTTTTCCCTTCAATGATGATTTTGAGTTTGGGCGGCGCGGTATCGCTGCTTGTTCCGGCATTGTTGATGGACGGCGGCGCGCTTTATCCGACGACTTGGAAAGATGCCGGTTTGGTGCTTGTGTACGGCGTGGTGATGCAGTGCTTCGCGTGGGCGATGGTTGCCTATGCGATTCCGCTGCTTTCCCTGTCGCTGACGGGGCTGCTGCTTTTGTCCGAACCGGTTGCCGCCTTGGTCATCGATTATTTTGTATTGGGCAAACCGATTGAAGGCGTGCAGTGGGCAGGGGTGGCACTGACGCTCTCGGCAATTTACCTCGGTTCGCTGG
Source organism: Neisseria lactamica (assembly GCF_901482445.1). Lineage (NCBI taxonomy): Bacteria > Pseudomonadati > Pseudomonadota > Betaproteobacteria > Neisseriales > Neisseriaceae > Neisseria > Neisseria lactamica. The sequence continues at coordinate 186,636 of NZ_LR590477.1, forward strand.
AACAGCAGTCCGAGCCTTGACTCCGTCCGGCATCAGGTTTTCTGCCGTGGCAAACCTGCGTACGATTGAACTGGCAGGCAGTCAAAACCGGCAAGACCAAACACGCCGGCAACGGCGCGGAGCGGAAAATGCCGTCTGAAGCCCTTTCAGACGGCATCGGGGCGGGCAGAATCAAAAAAGCCGCCTCCGCAGGAATGGCAATGCAACTAAAATAATGTCCGTATTTCCATATGCCGCCCACACCGTCAGTCGGACGAAATGCCCTTTATTCAATGGGATGGGTTTCCACACAAACGGAAATATAGTGGATTAAATTTAATCCACTATATTATCCCCGAGGTTGCCGGCAGGGAAACAAGGCGTTTGATGATAAAAATGCCGTCTGAAACAGGGTTCGGACGGCATTTTTGATGTTCCGGCGTAATTTTCCGACCTAACGGATTGCCGTGCCGACTCTGCCGAAATCGCCGAAGTTCATCAAAATGAACATTGCCTTGCCGACAACCAGCTTGTCATCCACAAATCCCCAGTAGCGCGAATCGGCACTGTTGTCGCGGTTGTCGCCCATAGCGAAATAGCGTCCTTCGGGAACTTTGCACACGAAACCGCTGCCGTCGTCGGCATATTGGCAGTGTTCCAAACCGCTTTGCTCTATGGAATATCCGTTTTCAGACATAATATCGGAGGTATATTTGCCCAATACGGGTAGGGAAACGGCAGGCTGTCCTTCTTTTTTTAGAATATTGAAGGATTTGCCGTCCAAACCGCTGCGGAACATATCCGTGTTGTGGATTTCGGAAGGGTCGGTGTCGTCGGGATAACGGTATGTGCCGTTAGGAATTTCGGAAGCCGGTTTTCCATTTACCGTCAGAACTTTATCCCGATATTCGACCACATCGCCCGGAATGCCGACAATACGCTTGATGTAGGTCATCTCCGGCTGCAGAGGATAATTAAAAACAACGACATCGCCCCGTTCGATTTTGCCTGTGGGGATAAATACATTGTTTAAAACGGGTACGCGCAAGCCGTAGGAAAATTTGCCGACCAAAATGAAATCGCCCTTGATCAGGCCCGGGCGCATCGAGCTGGATGGAATTTGGAACGGTTCGGCAATAAACGACCGGATGAGGAACAATACCAAAACGGTAGGGAAGAAACCGCCGAAATAATCGCCGAAGTGGCTGCTTTCCGAGATTTCGGGATGAGTCTTCAGGCGGTATTTATATACCCCCCAAGCCGTACCGCACAATACAACGAAAATCAGGAAAACGGCGGTAAAGCTCATAAACAGGGACAAAGCGGCAAACACGCCGACCGCCGTCAGGATATAGGCGTATTCGAGGCCGGAACTCCATTCACCGTTTTCCTGCCGCTTCTTGTCGCTTTTGAAATAAAGGATGATGCCGGCAAGCAGCGCGGCAGCCGCGCCCGACATTAGCATTGTGTTCATTGTTGTTCCTTAATGCTTAAAAACCCGCCTGTCCGTGCAACCGTTTTAAGGCGGCAAATTGCAAAATTTGTTTGCGGGCGCGTGCCCCTGAAATCAGGGCGGTTTGAGGGGTGTTCCCGACGCGCCGCCCTATGTGCCGAAATATTATTTGTCGCTCACCTGCAAAATCGCCAAGAACGCGCTTTGCGGAATTTCCACGTTGCCCACTTGTTTCATACGGCGTTTGCCTGCCTTTTGCTTTTCAAGCAGTTTTTTCTTACGGGTAATGTCGCCGCCGTAACATTTCGCCAAAACGTTTTTACGCAGGGCTTTGACGTTTTCGCGGGCGATAATCTGGCTGCCGATGGCGGCTTGGACGGCGATGTCGAACATTTGGCGCGGAATCAGTTCGCGCATTTTCGATGCCAGCTCGCGGCCTCGGTGAACGGCGCTTTGACGATGCACAATCAGGCTTAAGGCATCGACTTTTTCGCCGTTGACCATAATATCCAGCTTAATCAAATCAGACGGTTGGAACTCTTTGAAATGGTAGTCCAACGAAGCATAGCCGCGCGAAGTGGATTTGAGTTTGTCGAAAAAATCCATCACCACTTCGTTCATGGGTAAATCATAAGTCAGCATGACTTGGCGGCCCATATATTGCATATTGGCCTGCACGCCGCGCTTTTGGTTGCACAAAGTCATGACATTGCCGACATATTCCTGCGGCACAAGGATGGTTGCGGTAATAATTGGCTCGAGTATGGTTTCGATGCTGCCGATGTCGGGCAGTTTGGACGGATTTTCGACTTCGATTTTTTCGCCGCTTTTCAACACGACTTCATAAACCACCGTCGGCGCGGTGGTAATCAAATCCATATCGAACTCGCGTTCCAGGCGTTCCTGCACGATTTCCAAGTGCAACAGACCCAAGAAGCCGCAACGGAAGCCGAAGCCCAATGCTTGGGAAACTTCAGGCTCGAATTTCAACGAAGCATCGTTCAGCTGCAATTTTTCCAAAGCATCGCGCAAGGCTTCGTAGTCGTGGCTTTCTACGGGATAAAGTCCGGCGAATACCTGGCTTTGCACTTCTTGGAAACCGGGCAGCGGTTCAGAGGCAGGATTGGCAACCAAAGTAACCGTATCGCCGACTTTCGCCTGTCCCAATTCTTTTACACCGGTAATCAAAAAGCCTACTTCGCCGGCTTTCAGTTCTTGTTTTTGAACCGATTTCGGTGTGAATACGCCCAGCTGCTCGACCTGCGTTTCCGCTTTGGTGCTCATAAAGCGCACTTTGTCTTTCAGCTTGATGATGCCGTTTTTCACACGGATCAGCATAACCACGCCGACATAGTTGTCAAACCACGAATCGACGATAACGGCTTGCAGCGGCGCGTTTTCGTCGCCGGTCGGCGCAGGGATTTTGGCAACAATTTCTTCCAAAACATCTTCCACGCCGATACCGCTTTTGGCGGAACACTGCACCGCGCCGACGGCATCGATGCCGATGATGTCTTCGATTTCCTGTTCCACGCGTTCGGGGTCGGCGGCGGGCAGGTCGATTTTGTTCAAAACCGGCACGACTTCCACACCCAAATCAATCGCGGTGTAACAGTTCGCCACGGTTTGCGCTTCCACGCCCTGCGACGCGTCAACCACCAAAAGCGCGCCTTCGCAGGCGGACAGCGAACGGGATACTTCATAAGAGAAGTCGACGTGTCCCGGCGTGTCAATCAAATTAAGCTGATACACCTGCCCGTCGCGTGCTTTGTAGTTGAGTGCGGCGGTTTGTGCTTTGATGGTGATGCCGCGCTCTTTTTCGATGTCCATAGAGTCGAGCACCTGCGTACTCATTTCGCGCAAATCCAAGCCGCCGCAATATTGGATGAAGCGGTCGGCAAGCGTCGATTTGCCGTGGTCGATGTGGGCGATGATGGAGAAATTTCGGATATTTTTCATTAGAGTTGTTTTGAATGTCGGACAGTGGGTTTGGGAAATGCCGTCTGAACAAACGGCGCTGCGTCCGAATGTCGGGCGCAACGGGATAAACAGCCCGACATTCTAGCCGAAAACCGCTGTTTTGGCATAAGTTTGATAAAGGTTTTATAAAGATTTGACAATCTCTGCCACCATTTTTGCGGAACTTGCCGCCGCCGTTTTCAAAAATTCGTCAAAGCTGATGTCTGCTTTTTCATCCGCCGAATCGGAAACCGCGCGGATGATGACGAACGGCGTGTCGAGCCGGTGGCAGGTTTGGGCGATTGCCGCCGCTTCCATTTCCACCGCCTTGACTTCGGGGAACCGGCTGCGGATTTCCGCCACGCCTTCGCTGCTGTGGACGAAGCGGTCGCCGCTGACAATCAGGCCTTGTTCTACCGCCGCGCCTTCAAACGTCCGCGCCGCCCGTTTTGCCGCTTCAATCAAAACGCCGTCTGAAGCAAACCTTGCCGGCAGTTGCGGCACTTGCCCCCAAGCATAGCCGAACGCCGTTACATCGACATCGTGGTGCGCGGTTTCCGTGCCGACAACCACGTCGCCGACTTTCAAACCCTTGCCCAAGCCGCCCGCGCTGCCGGTGTTGATGACGCAGTCCGGTGCGAACTGATGGATAAGCCAGGCCGTTGCAACTGCCGCGTTGACCTTGCCGATGCCGCTTAAGGCAAGCACGGTGCGCCTGCCCGACAAATGCCCTTCGTAGGCGGTAAATTGACCGAAAGACAAGGTTTTTACATTGTCTGCCGCCTCGCGCAAAAGCTCGATTTCTTGTTCCATCGCGCCGATAACGGCCACTGTTTTCAAAGACATATTGACAGCCTGTTGTGAGTTTCGGATAAGTGCCGGATTATACACGTTAAAGGGGCGGGGTTGGGCGGGGCAGAACGTCAATGCCGTCTGAAACCGGTTCAGACGGCACGGCGGGTTTTTGGTAGAATGGGAAGATACAGATTGTTTGAAGATTGGGGGATGAAGATGTTTGCCGGTGAAAATATGACTGCAAAGGAAGAACTGTTCGCCTGGCTGCGCCATATGAACAAAAACAAAGGTTCCGACCTGTTTGTGACGACCCATTTCCCGCCCGCGATGAAGCTGGACGGCAAAATTACCCGCATCACGGATACGCCGCTGACGGCGGAAAAATGTATGGAAATCGCCTTTTCGATTATGAGTGCGAAGCAGGCGGAAGAATTTTCATCGACCAACGAGTGCAACTTCGCCATCAGCCTGCCGGACACCAGCCGCTTCCGCGTCAATGCGATGATACAGCGCGGCGCAACGGCGTTGGTATTCCGCGCGATTACCAGCAAGATTCCCAAGTTTGAAAGCCTGAACCTGCCGCCTGTCTTGAAGGATGTCGCGCTGAAAAAACGCGGGCTGGTTATTTTTGTCGGCGGCACCGGCTCGGGCAAATCGACTTCGCTTGCCTCGCTTATCGATTACCGCAATGAAAATTCGTTCGGACACATCATCACCATCGAAGACCCGATCGAATTTGTCCACGAACACAAAAACTGCATCATCACCCAGCGCGAGGTTGGCGTGGATACGGAAAACTGGATGGCGGCGTTGAAAAACACGCTGCGGCAGGCACCCGATGTCATCCTTATCGGCGAAATCCGCGACCGCGAAACAATGGACTACGCCATTGCCTTTGCCGAAACGGGGCATTTGTGTATGGCGACGCTGCACGCCAACAGCACCAATCAGGCACTCGACCGCATCATCAACTTTTTCCCCGAGGAGCGGCGCGAACAATTGCTGACGGATTTGTCGCTCAACCTTCAGGCGTTTATTTCGCAACGCCTCGTTCCGCGAGACGGCGGCAAGGGCAGGGTGGCGGCAGTCGAGGTGCTGCTCAATTCGCCCCTAATTTCGGAGTTGATTCACAACGGCAACATCCATGAAATCAAAGAAGTGATGAAAAAATCCACTACCCTGGGTATGCAGACCTTCGACCAACACCTTTACCAATTGTATGAAAAAGGCGATATTTCCTTGCAGGATGCCTTGAAAAATGCCGATTCGGCGCATGATTTGCGTTTGGCTGTTCAGTTGAGAAGCCGCCGCGCGCAAAGTTCCGGACCGGATTTGGAATTGCTCTGATGAAGGGTATGGATTCCCGGACGGATGGTTTGAAATGATTTATCCGTGGCATAATGAGCAATGGCGGCAGATTGCGGAACATTGGGAGCGCCGTCCCAATGCTTGGCTGTTTGCCGGCAAAAAAGGCATAGGGAAAACCGAGTTTGCCCGCTTTGCGGCGCAAGCATTATTGTGTGAAAACCCGAGTCCGGATCACCGGGCTTGCGGGGCTTGTGCTTCTTGTCATTTTTTTGAACAAGGCAGCCATCCGGATTTTTACGAAATCACCCCCTTGTCGGACGAATCCGAAAACGGGCGCAAACTGTTGCAGATTAAAATCGATGCCGTCAGGAAAATTATCGATAACGTGTATCTGACTTCGGTACGGGGCGGTTTGCGCGTGGTACTCATCCATCCTGCGGAAAGTATGAATGTCCAGGCCGCCAACAGTTTGTTGAAAGTGTTGGAAGAACCTCCTCCCCAAGTGGTCTTTTTGCTGGTCAGCCACGCGGCGGACAAGGTTTTACCGACCATTAAAAGCCGCTGCCGGAAAATGGTTTTGCCTGCGCCTTCCTATGAGGAGGCATCGGCATATCTGCGCGAAAGGGGCGTGGAGGAACCGGAAGAATTTTTGGCGTTCCATTCGGGCGCGCCGCTGTTTGAAGAGGCGGACGGTGTCCGTGCGTTGCGGGCCGGACTGTTGGATATTTTGGCAGAACCGAGGTTGTTGAAGATTTTGGATTATGCCGCCTTGTTCGAGAAGGAAGGGCTGCCGCTTGCCGTGTTTGTCGAATGGATGCAGAAATGGCTGGCCGATTTGGGTCTGTGCCTGCACAATATGAAACCTGCCTACTATCCTTCTTATGAGGCCCGGCTGCTTCAGACGGCATCCGGTTTTAGCCCGCGCAATGTGTTTGCCGCAGAGGATATGCTGAAAAGGCTCGCCCCTTACGGGTTTCATACTTTAAACGTTAAAATGCAGATTGAATCTCTGCTTATCGATTATTTGGAATTAAAGAAAGGGAAAGGGTGAGTTATGTCAGACGGACAAAATATCCCGGTAAAGATGATGTCGTTGAAATTGCAGGAAATGAGCCTGCTTTATAAATCATATATGCCGTTTTTGGAGTATGGCGGTTTGTTTGTGCAGACCGACGACGTGCTTTCCATCGGGGAGGACATCCTGCTTGCCGTGGAAATTCTCAATTATCCCAAATTGTTCCTGCCGACACAGGTGGCGTGGATCAATCCGGCGCGCACTTCTTCCAAACCCAAAGGGGTGGGGCTGGCATTTACAAAACACGAAAACTGCCTGAAGCTCAAAGACCAAATCGAAGTCGAGTTGGGCAGCGTGCTCGGCAGCGGCAAACCCACGTTTACGATGTAACGCTATGTATATCATCGATTCTCACTGCCACCTCAATTTTGAAGGTTTGAAAGAACGCCTGCCCGAAGTTTTGTCCAATATGGAGGAAAACGGCGTGGGTCAGGCGCTTGCCATCAGCGTCAGCAGGCAGAGTTTTGCCGAAGTGTCCGCCATTGCCGAAGCGCACGGACACATTTACTGCACCATAGGCGTACATCCCGACAGCAAGGAAGCCGAAGAATTTTCCATTGCGGAAATGGTTGCCGCAGCCGCCTCGCCGAAAGTGGTCGGCATAGGCGAGACGGGTTTGGATTATTACTGGTGCAAAGGCGATTTGTCTTGGCAGCACAAACGCTTTGCAGACCACATCGAAGCCGCCAATCAAACCGGACTGCCCGTTATCGTCCATACGCGCGATGCGGCGGCGGATACCTTGTCTATCCTGAAAGAATGCCGGGTTAATTCGGGCGTTATCCACTGTTTTTCCGAAGACATCGGTTTTGCCCGAGCGGCAATGGATTTGGGGCTTTACATTTCTTTCTCAGGAATCGTTACCTTTAAAAACGCACCCTTGGTTCAGGAGGCGGCGAAATACGTTCCGGACGACCGCATTTTGGTGGAAACCGATGCGCCGTTCCTCGCCCCCGTTCCCAAGCGCGGCAGGCAGAACGAGCCGGCTTTTGTGCGCCATACCGCCGAACATATTGCCAAATTGCGGAATCAAACATTGGAGCAGGTTGCGGCATATACGACGGAAAACTTTTACCGGCTGTTTAAAAAAGTGCCCGATATGAGGGCAGGTTGACAAATGTGTCAACGCCGTGCCGATTTGGAAAGGGTGAGTTCTTGTTAAACAAATCTAAATCCTACTGCTTTGAAAGGGTGGGTTTTGAGTATTCTCAAAAAGAACGTACCTTTTCTTTATCAGCCCTGTGCCGTAAAACTCCGTCCTTCAGGGCGGAGATATAAGGCACAAACACAAACCAAAGGTATAATCATACCACTATGATTATACGCAAAGCCTTTAAGTTCGAAATCATGCCAAACGGCGAACAAATCAGCAAAATGAAACAGTTTTGCGGCTGTTCCCGTTTTGTCTTTAATCAGGCGTTGGTTTGGCAGAATGAGCAATATGGGCAAGATAACAGTGTCAAGTTCAGTTATACGAAAATAGCCAATCTGCTGCCCGAATGGAAACGTGAATTAACCTGGTTGAAAGACTGCCACAGTCAGGTTTTGCAACAGTCGTTAAAAGACCTTGAAAGCGCGTTCAAAAACTTCTTTCAAAAGCGTTCCGGCTTCCCGAAATTCAAGAAAAAAGGCTTGAAAGAGAACTTTCGCTTTCCGCAAGGCTGCAAACTGGAACAACAAAATAACCGCCTGTATCTCCCGAAAATCGGCTGGATTCGCTATCGCAACAGCCGCGATGTCGTCGGCGAAATTAAAAGGGGCTGTACTAGATAACTAGACCAAATTCCCATTAACTAATTGTCTTCGAATCCGAATTTTAGATTCTATTTCACTGTTGTTAAAACGCTATTCACATTCCTTTAAATACCGTCCAAAATGCTCTTTGGGAATGCTATTGGATTATAGACCTTACAACAGGAAAAAAGGTCGGAAAGTAGATAGACTGCTTTTTAAATTCAAACGGCCAAGCAAGTAAAGACTTGGCCGACAAATGGGACAACTTCCGACTGTTTTAAATTGCCCGTCAAATACCGGAAATGGGACAAATTCCGATTGTTTTAAATTACCAGTCAAATACTGGAAAACTTGCGTAAATGGCTAAATTCACTGACATCAAGTACATCATAACTACGAAAGGTATCCGTATACACAATGCCATCAGACTTAACTTTCTCTCGGAGAATCGGCAATAATGTTGCTGATTGCGCGTTAGGGACAACGACGGTATAAACCTTGCCATTTCGTTCGAATGGGATTTTTAACCGTTATCTAGTACAGTCCCTAATTTAATAAACAAATGGCAGTAAAATGGCGGTAATTGACTCGCCAAAATCCTTGATATAGAATGGCTAGATTACCCAATTTTTTCTAATAACTCTATAAAAATCAAATAACTGAAATCATGAATAAAACCCTCTATCGTGTGATTTTCAACCGCAAACGCGGGGCTGTGGTAGCTGTTGCTGAAACCATCAAGCGCGAAGGTAAAAGCTATGCCGATAGTGGTTCGGGCGGCGTTCATGTTCCATCTGTTTCTTTCACGCCTACCCATTCCAAAGCCTTTTGCTTTTCTGCATTAGGCTTTTCTTTATGTTTGGCTGTAGGTACGGCCGATATTGCTTTTGCTGATGGCATTATTGCTGATAAAGCTGCTCCTAAAACCCAACAAGCCACGATTCTGCAAACAGGTAACGGCATACCGCAAGTCAATATTCAAACCCCTACTTCGGCAGGGGTTTCTGTTAATCAATATACACAGTTTGATGTGGGTAATCGCGGGGCGATTTTAAACAACAGCCGCAGCAACACCCAAACACAGCTAGGCGGTTGGATTCAAGGCAATCCTTGGTTGGCAAGGGGCGAAGCACGTGTGGTTGTAAACCAAATCAACAGCAGCCATTCTTCACAACTGAATGGCTATATTGAAGTGGGCGGACGACGTGCAGAAGTCGTTATTGCCAATCCGGCAGGGATTGCAGTCAATGGTGGTGGTTTTATCAATGCTTCCCGTGCCACTTTGACGACAGGCCAACCGCAATATCAAACAGGCGCATTAACAGGCTTTCAGGTTCGTTCGGGTCATGTTGCGATCACGGGACAAGGTTTGGATGCACGAGATACCGATTACACACGTATTCTCAGTTATCATTCCAAAATTGATGCACCCGTATGGGGACAAGATGTTCGTGTCGTCGCGGGACAAAACGATGTGGCCGCAACAGGTGATGCACATTCGCCTATTCTCAATAATGCTGCTGCCAATACGTCAAACAATACAGCCAACAACGGCACACATATCCCTTTATTTGCGATTGATACAGGCAAATTAGGAGGTATGTATGCCAACAAAATCACCTTGATCAGTACGGCCGAACAAGCAGGCATTCGTAATCAAGGGCAGTTGTTTGCTTCTGCCGGTAATGTGGCGATTGATGCAAATGGCCGTTTGGTCAATAGTGGCACGATGGCTGCCGCCAATGTGCAAGATATGAATAATACAGCGGAACACAAAGTCAATATCCGCAGTCAAGCCTTTGAAAACAGCGGTACGGCGGTATCGCAACAAGGCACTCAAATTCACAGTCAATCGATTCAAAACACTGGCAAATTATTGTCGGCAGGAACAGCGGATCTAGCCGTTTCAGGCAGCCTGAACAACCAAAATGGAGAAATAATTACCAATCAACAACTGATTATTCACGATGGTCGGCAATCTACCGCTGCCATTGATAATACGAACGGCACGATACAATCAGGTCATGATGTTGCTATTCAGGCAAAATCGTTATCCAACAACGGCACACTTGCCGCTGATAATAAACTGGATATTGCGTTACAAGATGATTTTTATGTAGGACGCAAGATCGTCGCGGGCAATGAATTGTCGCTCAGTACACGAGGCAGCCTGAAAAATTCACATACCTTGCAAGCAGGAAAACGCATTCGGATTAAAGCAAATAACCTTGATAATGCAGCACAAGGCAACATTCAATCCGGCGGTACGACAGATATTGGCACGCAGCACAATTTAACCAATAGAGGCTTGATTGACGGACAACAAACCAAAATCCAAGCCGGGCAAGTGAATAATATCGGGACAGGTCGGATTTATGGCGACAATATCGCTATTGCGGCTACCCGCTTAGACAATCAAGATGAAAACGGTACAGGTGCCTCCATTGCGGCACGCGAAAACCTGAATTTAGGCATCGGACAATTAAACAACCGTGAAAACAGTCTGATTTACAGCGGTAACGATATGGCGGTTGGCGGCGCATTAGATACCAATGGCCAAGCCACAGGCAAAGCCCAAAGCATACGCAATGCCGGCGCAACCATTGAAGCCGCCGGCAAAATGCGTTTAGGCGTAGAAAAGCTGCTCAATACCAATGAACACTTGCAAACGCAGTTGGTGGAAACAGGGCGCGAGCATATTGTTGATTACGAAGCATTTGGACGACACGAATTATTGCGGGAAGGCACGCAACATGAATTAGGCTGGTCTGTCTATAACGATGAATCAGACCACTTACGCACCCCTGATGGAGTGGCGCATGAAAATTGGCATAAATACGATTATGAAAAAGTCACCCAAAAAACCCAAGTTACCCAAACTGCGCCAGCCAAAATCATTTCAGGTAATGATTTAACCATTGATGGTAAAGAAGTATTTAATACCGACAGCCGAATCATCGCCGGCGGCGATTTGCTTGTGCAAACAGAAAAAGACGGTTTGCATAACGAGCAAACCTTTGGCGAAAAGAAAGTATTCAGTGAAAATGGCAAATTACACAGCTATTGGCGTGAGAAACATAAAGGACGAGACTCAACGGGACATAGCGAACAAAATTACACTTTGCCGGAGGAAATCACACGCAACATTTCACTGGGTTCATTTGCCTATGAATCGCATAGCAAAGCATTAAGCCATCATGCGCCCAGCCAAGGCACTGAGTTGCCGCAAAGCAACGGTATTTCGCTACCCTATACGTCCAATTCTTTTACCCCATTACCCGGCAGCAGTTTATACATTATCAATCCTGCCAATAAAGGCTATCTTGTTGAAACCGATCCACGCTTTGCCAACTACCGTCAATGGTTGGGTAGTGACTATATGCTGGACAGCCTCAAACTAGACCCAAACAATTTACATAAACGTTTGGGTGATGGTTATTACGAGCAACGTTTAATCAATGAACAAATCGCAGAGCTGACAGGGCATCGTCGTTTAGACGGTTATCAAAACGACGAAGAACAATTTAAAGCCTTGATGGATAATGGCGCGACTGCGGCACGCTCCATGAATCTCAGCGTTGGCATTGCATTAAGTGCCGAGCAAGTAGCGCAACTGACCGGCGATATTGTTTGGTTGGTACAAAAAGAAGTTAAACTTTCTGATGGCGGCACACAAACCGTATTGGTGCCACAGGTTTATGTACGCGTTAAGAATGGCGACATAGACGGTAAAGGTGCATTGTTGTCAGGCAGCAATACACAAATCAATGTTTCAGGCAGCCTGAAAAACTCAGGCACGATTGCAGGGCGCAATGCGCTTATTATCAATACCGATACGCTAGACAATATCGGTGGGCGTATTCATGCGCAAAAATCAGCGGTTACGGCCACACAAGACATCAATAATATTGGCGGCATGCTTTCTGCCGAACAGACATTATTGCTCAACGCAGGCAACAACATCAACAGCCAAAGCACCACCGCCGGCAGTCAAAATACACAAGGCAGCAGCACCTACCTAGACCGAATGGCAGGTATTTATATCACAGGCAAAGAAAAAGGTGTTTTAGCAGCGCAGGCAGGCAAAGACATCAACATCATTGCCGGTCAAATCAGCAATCAATCAGAGCAAGGGCAAACCCGGCTGCAGGCAGGGCGCGACATTAACCTGGATACGGTACAAACCGGCAAACATCAAGCAACCCATTTTGATGCCGATAACCATACCATCCGAGGTTCAACGAACGAAGTCGGCAGCAGCATTCAAACAAAAGGCGATGTTACCCTGTTAGCAGGCAATAACCTCAATGCCAAAGCTGCCGAAGTCGGCAGCGCAAAAGGCACACTCGCTGTGTCTGCCAAAAATGACATCAACATCAGCACAGGCATCAACACGACCTATGTTGATGATGCTTCCAAACACACAGGCAGAAGCGGCGGCGGTAATAAATTGATTATTACCGACAAAGCCCAGAGCCATCACGAAACCGCCCAAAGCAGCACCTTTGAAGGCAGGCAGGTTGTATTGCAGGCAGGAAACGATGCCAACATCCTTGGCAGCAATGTTATTTCCGATAATGGCACCCGGATTCAAGCAGGCAATCATGTTCGCATTGGTACAACCCAAACTCAAAGCCAAAGCGAAACCTATCATCAAACCCAGAAATCAGGATTGATGAGCGCAGGTATCGGCTTCACTATTGGCAGCAAGACAAACACACAAGAAAACCAATCCCAAAGCAACGAACATACAGGCAGTACCGTAGGCAGCCTGAAAGGCGATACCACCATTGTTGCAGGCAAACACTACGAACAAATCGGCAGTACCGTTTCCAGCCCGGAAGGCAACAATACCATCCATGCCCAAAGCATAGACATTCAAGCGGCACACAACAAATTAAACAGTAATACCACCCAAACCTATGAACAAAAAGGCCTAACGGTGGCATTCAGTTCGCCCGTTACCGATTTGGCACAACAAGCGATTGCCGTAGCACAAAGCAGCAAACAAGTCGGACAAAGCAAAAACGACCGTGTCAATGCCATGGCGGCTGCCAATGCAGGCTGGCAAGCCTATCAAACAGGTAAGAGTGCACAAAACTTAGCCAAAGGTACAACCAATGCCAAACAAGTCAGCATCTCCATAACCTACGGCGAACAGCAAAACCGACAAACCACCCAAGTTCAAGCAAGCCAAGCCCAAGCGAGTCAAATTCAAGCAGGCGGCAAAACCACATTAATCGCCACAGGCGCAGCAGAACAATCCAATATCAACATCGCAGGCTCAGATGTTGCCGGCAAAGCAGGCACAATCCTGATTGCCGATAACGACATCACACTCCAATCAGCCGAGCAAAGCAATACCGAACGCAGCCAAAACAAATCGGCAGGCTGGAACGCAGGTGCTGCCGTATCATTCGGACAAGGAGGCTGGTCATTAGGCGTTACCGCAGGCGGCAATGTCGGCAAAGGCCACGGCAATGGCGGCAGCATCACCCACCGCCATAGCCATATCGGCGACAAAGGCAGCCAAACCCTTATCCAAAGTGGTGTCGACACTACCATCAAAGGCGCGCAAGTACGCGGCAAAGGCGCACAAGCCAATGCCAAAAACTTAAGTATTCAAAGCGTACAAGATAGAGAAACTTATCAAAGCAAACAACAAAACGCCGGTGCACAAGTGACCGTAGGTTACGGCTTCAGTGCCGGTGGCGATTACAGCCAAAGCAAAATCAACGCCGATTATGCGTCTGTGAATGAACAAAGCGGCATATTTGCGGGTGAAGACGGTTATCAAATCAAGGTCGGAAACCATACAGACCTCAAAGGCGGCATCATCACCAGCAGCCAAAGCGCAGAAGACAAGGGTAAAAACCGCTTTCAGACGGCCACCCTTACTGCCAGCGACATTCAAAACCACAGCCAATACAAAGGCGAAAGTTTTGGATTGGGCGCAAGTGCGTCCATAAGCGGCAAAACACTGGGACAGGGAGCACAAAATAAACCTCAAAACAAACACCTGACAAGCGTAGCCGATAAAAACGGCGCAAGTTCATCAGTGGGTTATGGCAGCGACAGCGACAGCCAAAGCAGCATCACGAAAAGCGGCATCAACACCCGCAACATTCAAATCACAGACGAAGCCGCACAAATCCGGCTGACAGGCAAAACAGCGGAGGAAAGCAAAGCCGACATATATACCAACACAACAACAGACACCGCCGATCAACACACAGGCCGTCTGAAAAACGTATTTGACAAAGATAGAGTGCAAAGTGAACTGGATTTACAAAGGGAAGTAACCCAAGAGTTTGATAAAACTAGACAAGGAGTGAAACAAGAACTTTATGCAGTAGTAGATAGCAAACGAGCGCAAGCCACAAAAGAGAGACTCAAAAATGGTGGATATGACAATGATAAATCTAGAGCATTAAATAAGGAAGCTAATGAATTAGATGAAAAAATTCGTTGGCTTGATGCGGGATTAGGACTCGTTTGGGGAGCAGGGAGTTCTGATATGGCTTGGAGTATGTTTGCCACAACCCAAGCCGATAGAGCGGTAAGGTCTGCAACTGCACCTAAAGAAATGTGGTTCCATAAGAAGATAATAGATGAAAAAACAGGTAAAGTATCCTTTGATACCAGACAAATTTGGTCATTGAATGATTTAAGCAAGGAAGAACTGGCAAGCATTCAAGACACAAATGGCAAAGTTATTACTGTGTCTAATCCTGGTATTTTCAATAATCGAGAAGATTCATTAAGCAACGCAGCAAAACAAAATCGTAATAGTACAAACGGTAGTGGTGTTATTGCAGTTATGAATCCTCCAACAGGGAAATATAAATCTGATTCTAATAACGCAATAAAAGATTTTTTATGGCTCGGTTCAAGTCTTGTTTCTGAACTGATGTATGTCGGTTACGACCAATTAAATAATAAAGTGTTCCAAGGCTATTTACCCAAAACCAATTCAGAAAAACTGAATCAAGATATTTATCGAGAGGTTCAAAAAATGGGTAACGGCTGGTCGGTTGATACCAGTAATCACAGTCGTGGGGGAATTACAGCAAGCGTTTCCTTAAAAGATTGGGTAAACAATCAAAAACAAAATGGCATTGCCCCAATCAGAAAAGCACGTTTCTATGGTACAGCCACAAATGTGAAGAATGATTACGCCGATGTTTTACAGAAAAACGGCTATACCTATACGGGTGCAGACGGCAAAACTTATAACAGCGGAGCCTATTCGATTGTGCATAACAAGGATCTTATTGGTAATAGATCGACAATGTGGATACCGCCATTTTTCTTGTTAGGAAATAATGAGACAACAAAAGGAGCTTGTAGGATATTTTGTTATCCGCATAGCAGTTATTTTGCAGAAGTGCCTGAACAGTACCAAAGGGATAAGAATGGGGATATTATTGAGAAAAATGGCGAATCTGTTTTAACGGAAGCTTGGGAAGATTATACGAAAAAGTGGGGAGTTCCTAAAATGGGTAATAATGAAAAATATATCAATCATGCAGTTCCCAAGTTAGTAGTCCCCAACAAACCAAATGGAGAAAAATATGAAGAAAACCCTTTCTAATTTAATGCTAATATCATTCTGCTCAACAATGCTAACAGCTTGCCCTTTTTGGGGCAGTTGTGCAAACTGGAATTGTTCCGAACTCAATCCACGCTGGGTGAAATCAGTTCATAATTGTCGATCAAATAACTATAAAGTTGTGTTATCGGCAATAGGAAGTAAATTTAACTATCAATCAACAAGCCAAGTTCAAGATAGTGACATTGGGCAACATATTTCTGGACAATGTACTTACTATGATGGCAGATACGATGTTCGCAAAGATAAGCAGTATGGTCATTTGTTTGTGCAATAACCAGCGTAACCTGTGCAATTAACGAGAATTGTTGAATGGTAGGGTCGTTGCTTATTGCCCCACAATTCAGTCTCGTATGCTAAAGCTATGTTTTAACGTGAGATATTTCATTTCAGGCTGAAACCATTTTTTGTTTTAACCAACACCAACCCTAACTTAAAATATGCCCATCACTCCACCCTTAAACATCATCTCCCCTAAACTCTACCTCAATGAACAATGGAACGAAAGCGAAGCACTCGGTGCCATCACTTGGCTATGGTATCAGTCGCCTACGCATCGCCAAGTACCTATTGTGGAGATGATGACGTATATATTGCCTGTGTTAAAAAACGGGCAGTTCGCTTTGTTTTGCAAGGGTACCCAACCAATCGGTTATATCTCATGGGCTTATTTTGATGAAGTGGCGCAGGCGCATTATTTAGAATCTGACCGCCATTTGCGCGACAACAGCGATTGGAACTGTGGCGACAATATTTGGTTGATTCAATGGTTTGCGCCATTGGGACACAGTCATCAAATGCGCTCAGCTGTGCGCCAGTTATTTCCTAGTAGGACACTACGCGCCTTGTATCATAAAGGGAGCGATAAGGGTTTGAGAATTTTAACTTTTAAAACTTGATGCAATCGTGTATTGAATGCCCATTGATGATTTTATTGATTTTGCGACCATGCCATGAAACTTCCTTTATCCTATTTGCCTAATATTCGCTTTTTGTCTTGGTGCTGCTTATTGGCAGGTATCATCGCTCCTGCTACTTTGTTGGCCTCCCCCAACCCTGCCGAAATCCGTATGCAGCAAGATATTCAGCAACGCCAACGCGAAGAGCAGTTGCGCCAAACCATGCAGCCTGAAAGCGATGTGCGTTTGCATCAAAAAAACACGGGGGAAACGGTTAATCAGTTGATGGGCGATGACAGCAGCCAACCGTGTTTTGCCATTAACGAAGTGGTGTTGGAAGGCGAACACCATGCTCGGTTTCAGTTTGCCCTAAAACGTGCCTTGCGCGAAACGGGTTTTCAGGCTGGCAAGTGTTTGAATGCAGGCGACATCAATCACATTATGACGGTTGCGCAAAATATTTTGATTGGACGGGGTTACACCACCACGCGCATTTTGGCTGCGCCACAGGATTTAAACAGCGGTAAGCTGGTTTTAACGGTGTTGGCAGGTTATCTTAAAAACGTTGAAATGGATATGTCGCAAGCGAATCAAACCCATGCTGGACGCATTGCGGCGTTTCAAAATGAATTTCCCACGCGTTCAGACGGCATCTTGAATTTGCGCGATTTGGAACAGGGTTTGGAGAATTTAAAGCGTATTCCAACAGTGGAAGCAGATATTCAAATTGTGCCTGTGGAGGGGGTACCCAATCAAAGTACGGTACTGGTGAAATGACAGCAAAGATTGGTGCCTTATCGTTTGAGTGTGGGGATGGATGATTCGGGTACCAAGGCAACAGGTAAATATCAAGGCAATGTTACTTTCTCGGCGGATAATCCATTGGGATTAAGCGATTTGTTTTATGTGAACTATGGACGTTCCATTGGTAATGTTCCCGATGAAACAGACAGTTCAGGCAGCCTGAAAAAAGGTGGTACACACAATTATGCGCTGCATTACTCTGTGCCGTTTGGCAAATGGACATGGGCATTCAATCACAGCGGCTACCGCTATCATCAAGCCGTAGCAGGATTAAGTGCAGCGTATGATTACAACGGTAAAAGTTACAACACCGATTTAGGTTTCAACCGCCTAATCTACCGCGATGCCAAACGCAAAACACATGTTGGTGCGAAATTATGGACACGCGGAACACAAAGCTATATTGACGATGCGGAGATTACAGTGCAACGCCGTAGAACGGCAGGTTGGTTAGCCGAGTTAAGCCATAAAGAATACATTGGCAACAGTACGGCTCAATTTAAGATTGCTTATAAACGTGGGACGGGTATGAGTGATGCTCTGCGCGCGCCTGAAGAAGCCTTTGGCGAAGGCACGTCACGTATGAAAATTTGGACGGCGTCGGCTGATGTAAATACTCCTTTTCAAATCGGTAAACAGCTATTTGCCTATGACACATCCGTTCATGCACAATGGAACAAAACCCCGCTAACATCGCAAGACAAACTGGCTATCGGCGGACACCACACCGTGCGTGGCTTCGACGGTGAGATGAGTTTGTCTGCCGAGCGGGGATGGTATTGGCGCAACGATTTGAGCTGGCAATTTAAACCAGGCCATCAGCTTTATCTTGGGGCTGATGTAGGACATGTTTCAGGACAATCCGCCAAATGGTTATTGGGCCAAACTTTAGCCGGCACAGCAATTGGGATACGCGGGCAGATAAAGCTTGGCGGCAACCTGCATTACGATATATTTACCGGCCGTGCATTGAAAAAGCCCGAATTTTTCCAATCAAGGAAATGGGCAAGCGGTTTTCAGGTAGGCTATACGTTTTAAAACGGCATAGTCAAATCAACGGTAACTATAGATATAGCTTTTCATAATAAAATACCTATCATGATTATGGTAAGAGATGGCTGTGTTTTGATATTAGATTGACACAGAAATTTAAGAAGGAATCATGAAATACATGATTCCTTCTCGTTTGCCTACATTAAACATATAGGCCGCCAACTCAATCAATAGAGTGATTTACCAGTTTTCCAATCTTCCCAGTATATCTCCTACCGAATACGATTCTTCTAATTTCTCGGTTTCAAACACCATAAGATGAAGTGATTTTCAGGGTGAAAGTCGACCGGCCATCTCTGACAGCCGGTTCAGACCCGGCAGCTACCGGAATGTAAACGGTAGACCTTCTTCATTTTCATCCGGGATAAAATGCCATTGTTGGGCCAGCCATCCGTTATCGCGCAATACATCCGAGTATTTAACAAGAACCTGTTCTTTAGCTTGAACGATTGTATCTATCATAAAGGATGCATCTTCTCTTCCCAAATCGCAATATTTCTCAGCAAAATCCAACAATGTATTCTTGGAAGGGTATGTTTTCTTACCGAGGTCAGTTAGGTTCAATGCCAGCATATCGTCATAAGCATCAAAAGTTCCTTGTGTTCCAACTCCGTATATTGATGTATCCAATACATCATAGGCAGGTGCAAGACGTACATCGTATTCGTCATGATAGAGTACTGAAAAATTTTTGAGGTATGCATCCCCGTTTTTCAATATGCAACTGGCGGCAAGCTGGTTAAAGAAATGGATTAAATCTTCATCGGGTCTACCAGATATCTGACGAATAATCTGTGCAATAGCCGCATAACTGCCTTTATATTTATCTTCTACCGAATACTGGCGCAGACTGGTAAAGTCTTCCATCCCTAAAAAATAACCCTGTTCGCCGACATCAAACCGACGTACCAACAACACGGATGAATCTTCCGACAAGCTGGTTTGTGCAACTGGAATACCTGCTTGTTTGATTGTTTGCATACATAAAAATTCATTTGCAGCCAAACACGGGTATTCTGACGGATCAAATCCCTTGGCAATGTATGAGTCAGTTTGCTTGGTATTTCTGCTGATGGCATCTAAGGACATCTTCTGCTGTATCCCGGATACGCTGACGAAACGGCCGTGATGGAAGATTTCTGCCATATATTGCTGAAAAACCTGTCGGGCATTTATGCCCAGCAAATCTCGTTCAGTCAATATTCTTGGATTTTTCATCTCCAACCCGTCAATCCATTCATTAAAAAGCGAGTCATTACAGCGCACATGTATCCGACCCAAAGCCTCTCTGCCCAGAATTGCCAAGCGCAGCATCTCATTGTCTTCAAAAGGCGCATCATGAAAAGCATATTTGCTTGTGATGTGTGCAGCCAAAAAGCCTTCCGGAAAATACTGTACAAAGATATGCGGCATGTTGTTGCTGATATATACCTTGCTTCTGTCTTGATGATGCAGGCCCAGCAACGAAGAATTGGAATTGTCGTATGTGAACCGATACATGGCCCCCTTTTCCAGAGTACCGATTCTTTCATCGTTTGCCCAAACATCCAAATGGGTGATTCTGGGTTTACGCATACGATTTCCGAATACGGCGAGGATAGACTTCATCATGAGAAGTTCTTTCAAACTGGAACAGCGGGTCGTTTAGACACATCTGCTGATTTAATTGTATATGGTGTATTGCGGATAAAGTTCAGCAATACCGCTTCCTTATTCGCCGGTGTGTCTTTGGCAAAATTCACGAAGTTGTGATAGACCAAATAATTGTTCAGATACTTGGTTGCCACACCTTTGAAACGGTGGACAATCAGGTTTTTCAGACGGCTGTGGTAGCTGTTGACAGTTTGGATATTGAAGGCACCGACGGAACGCCGTCCTCTCGGGATACGGATATGGCTCAAATTCATATCCAGCGATAATTTTTGATATGGTCTTAAGGAATCGGTGACAAACACGGAACCAGCGGCAACTTTATCGGACAACACCTTTTGCAGGTCTTTCAAAGACGGTTTGCCCAAATTGCTGATTTTGGCAACAGACTTTCCGTCCAAATTGATGCCACAGGGAACACACACCTGTTCTTTGGATAAGCCACGCTTCCCTGCCGGTGTTCCCCGTCTGTGTGCAGGACGCGGCAGTTTAAAATCCCGGTGATGTCCTTTATAGGAAATGGTGGAATAGGTCTCGTCGGCTTCTACAATGCCGTCCAATTCCACTTCAGCCATCATATTCTGTAAGGCACCGAGAACTTTATGTCGCCAGTAGAAAGCGGTTTGCAGGGAGATACCGCAAATCCGAGCACTCTTTCGCAACGGGTATTTTTCTACCATACAGTGAATATATTTTTCCCAGACTTCTATATCTTTCTGTGTGTTGTAGAGGATGGTGCCGGTTTGTTCTACAAACGATTTCCGGCAGTCCGGATTGCGGCACAGATACATCTGGTTGCCGCATTTTTTGCCGTTTTTGACAAAGTGTGCAGATTGGCAGTGCGGACAGCAGGTGATTTTCTTCGGCTCGACTACTTTCTTTATTTCGATTTTTTGGGAAACAGAGGCTAAAAACTGCTGCTTATCGCTGTCCGTAAGATTTTGGAACAACTGTTCCAGAATGTCCAATTCTCTCGTGATGGCCAACATGAATAAATTCCTTACAACTCAAATTGTTATAATGGATCTTGTCAAATTGGGATGAATTTATCAACCTATTGTCAGAACATAGCCAAAAATATTTGACATCTGGTTATTTTTAAGATAAATTAAAATGGGTAATTTTATATTTAAATCATTCATTGCCTGTCTCTATTGAGGTTATAGCAAAACGCAATACCCCCAGAGGAATATCAGACATGGCACTGATATAGATGATCGCTGGTTATCAGTGGATGAAATCAAGTTTTTAAGTCAGACAAAACGAAAACTTTAAACTGAGGTTTAAAATGCATCAACCTGATTTGAAATACGTGCAATATCAGAATGTTATGGAATTTTGAATTATTTGGCATACTGGTTGCTAAAGACCAAGCTCAGAAAGAAACGCAATTGTTTGAAAAAGCAAAAGGAGCAACGATGTCAGCATTCAGAGTCTGAACTGCACCCCAAAAGTTGGACACATCCCCTCCAACTCACAAGGTGCAGTTTTTTTATGAGCAAATATACATTACACTTCAAATACCAAGCCGTACTCTACTACCTGCATATACGCAGCCAACAGCGTACCGCAGACCACTACGGCATCTCCCGAACCCACCTGCGACGATGGATACGCGCCTATCAAGAAGGCGGCGTCGGCGCACTCGAACATCCCCAATCCAAAACCATGACCGACCACCGCAAAAACCCCTTCATCGCCGACAAACCCGACCACGAAAAAACACAGGCGGAGCTTATCGAAGAGTTGTGCTATATGCGCGCAAAGGTTGCCTACCTAAAGGAGTTAAAAGCCCTCAGCAAAAAGCGGACCGAAAAGAACAAAGCCAAACCGTCCAAACACTGAGGGCGCAACACCCGCTCAAATACCTGCTACACATCGCAAACCTGCCCAAAAGCAGCTTTTACTACCACCACCAAGACCGACCCGACCCCGATGAAGCCGACAAAGCCCTCCTCGTCGAAACCTACCGGCGGCATAAAGGACGATACGGGCAAAGGCGCATTGCCGCAGCATTGGGTTGGAACCGCAAAAAAGTGGCGCGGTTGATAAGACAGCTAGGACTGAAAGCCCTCATACGGGCGAAAAAAGCCTACCGCCATCCCGCCATGGGCGAAATATCGGAACACCTCCTCAAACGTCGGTTCACAGCCAAAAAGCCCAACGAAAAATGGCTGACAGACGTGACCGAACTCAAAGGAAAGGACGGCAAACTGTACCTCTCGCCGATCTTGGACTTGTTCAACCGCGAGATCGTCGCCTACGCCATGAGCCGCAGAGCCGACAGTGAAATGGTGAAGGAAATGCTCGAAAAAGCCGCACCCCGGCTGACTGATAAAGGAACAATGCTTCATTCTGACCAAGGCGTGCTGTACCGTACGGCGGGGTATAGGGAATTGCTTGCCCAACATTCCATGGTTCAAAGCATGTCGCGAAAGGCGAATTGTTGGGACAATGCACCGATGGAGAGTTTCTTTGCGGTGTTGAAGACGGAGTGTTTCTATAACGCAGGAGAATTGACGGTGGACGAATTGATGAAACAGATAGATGATTATATGGATTATGATCAGCTCCCCAAAAGTTGGACTCTAATCCAACTAATTAAGGAGCAGATTTTTTATGGCTAAATACACCCTATCTTTTACAAACTCGGCTACAAACAACATACCCGCACCGATGAAGAAGGCTATATCGAGAAACTGCACATTACCCCCGCCAATACCCATGAGTGCAAACACCTGTCGCCTTTGTTGGAAGGTATAGCCAAAGATACGACCGTCTATGCCGATAAAGGCTGCGACAGTGCGGAAAACCGGCAACATCTGAAAGACCATCAGTTGCTGAACGGCATTATGCGCAAAGCCCACCGCAACCGTCCGCTGACGGAAGTGCAAACCAAACGCAACCGATATTTGTCGAAGACCCGTTATGTGGTCGAACAGAGCTTTGGTACGCTGCACCGTAAATTCCGCTATGCCCGGGCAGCCTATTTCGGGCTGATTAAAGTGAGTGCCCAAAGCCATCTGAAGGCGATGTGTTTGAACCTGTTGAAAGCGGCTAACAGGCTAAGTGTGCCTGTTGCCGCCTAAAAGGCGGCCCGGATGCCTGATTATGGGGCGTCCGGGGAGGATTAAGGAGGTATTTGTGTAAAATTAGGCGCAATTAGGGGCGAAAACAGCCGAAAACCTGTGTTGGGGTTTCGACTGTCGGGAGGGAAAGGAATTTTGCAAAGGTCTCTTAGAATATCAAAATTTAATTGTAAAAATAAGGAGTTTAGATGAAGGTTTATTATGCTCATTCCGCCCAAGGCCAATTCTGCAACCTTTTGCCTTACGAACACTGGCAAACCCTTCAATCCCACGCCCAAAATGTCAGCAATTCGGCTGCAAATTTTGCCTAAGTTTTCGACGCGCAAGACATTGCTTATCACACCGGGCAACTACACGATTTAGGAGAATACTCGCTTGAATTTCAGGATAGATTAAATGGCGGGAGTAAGCCTGTCGACCATTCTACCGCCGGGGCAAAAATCGCTTTTGAGTGTTGGGGCAGCATTGCTATCGGCAAGCTCATGGCGTTTTGCATTGCGGGGCATCATGCCGGTTTGGCAAACGGTGCGGGCGAGGGTGATAACCGCAACACCTTGAAACAACGTTTGGCGTTGCAATTCGGTAAAGATATTCCGGAACTCGATAGCGTATGGCTGCAAGAAATCAAGCTACCCAAAACTTTGCCTGTGCCGCCGCTTCCCATTCCAAACCATCGCCGACAAATTCCGCATGATCGAAAGCCATATGCAGCCGCTGATTATTCCGTTCGATGGTGAGGCCGAAAACCTCATTAGCAGCCTGCACCATGCCGACCATATCGGTGGATTCTTACGCAAACTGCAACCCTACACCGTCCAAATCCCCGAAAAAGCCCTTGCCACTTTGTATAAAGCAGGGCGTATCGAACCGATTAACGAGAAAAACTTCGGCAAACAGTTTTATCGCTGATTGGGCTGGATTTATATGATGAGGTGGCCGGGCTTTCTTGGGAGGATACGGTGTTTTTGAAAGGGGAGAGTTTGGTGTTTTAAGGAAAATTATTTTGATTAATTGAGAAGATAATTACATAGGAATTTAGAATGGCTAAAGACATTACACAACTTGATGACTATACAAAATTAAAAAAACTTGCTTCTGCTCTTTGGCAACAAAATAGCTCTTATCATGGTGCAGCTATTATGATAGGTGCAGGTTTTAGTAGAAGTGCTGCGACAACAGGAGATAGCAATAAAAAGCTTCCGCTTTGGTTTAATTTTTCTGAACTATTAACTAAAGAATTGAATTCAAATAGCTCAGATCCATTACGACTAGCTGAAGAATACAATGCATATTTCGGGAAACAAGCATTACATGATTTAATCAAGAAGGAAATTAATGATTCAGCCTGGATACCGAGGGAACTACATAAATCCTTATTAGAATTACCATGGTCAGAGGTTTTGACTACAAACTGGGATACTTTGCTTGAACGTGCTTCAGAAGAAATTCATCAGCCTGTATATAGTATTGTTTCAAAACAGGAAGATCTTTCAAGTGCAAGATCACCTCGTATCGTGAAATTGCATGGCACTATTGATGTAACTAAAGATTTGATTTTTACTCAGGAAGATTACCGTACATATCCGCAACAATATGCAGCATTTGTGAACTTTGCTCGGCAAGTATTTATTGAAAATGAACTATGTCTAATGGGTTTCTCTGGGGATGACCCAAATTTCTTACAGTGGGCTGGTTGGGTTAGAGATCATTTAACTAGTCATTCTAGACGGATTTATCTCGTTGGAGCTTTAGGATTAAATTCTTCAAAACGGAAATATTTAGAGTCGCTCAATATTGCACCAATAGATTTGTATAGTTTGGTTAAAGATTATGATGATGCAGATATGCGTCATTTTAAGGCCACAGAAATATTTCTTCAGACCTTGCAAAAATTAAAGCCTAAGAATAAATGGGAATGGGAGCCAAATCAGCTACATCGAACGGAAATGACAGAAGAAGAATTAAATAGGCGTTATCAAGATCATGAGCATGCAGCTCATCTTCTTGAAGGACAATTAGTTTCTTTAGAAAAAGATAGATTGTCTTACCCAGAGTGGTTGGTATGTCCAAATCGATTGAGATTTACCTTGCATATGCAGTTAACAGATCCTTGGCCTAATCCTGATAATTTGTCAAGAATGAATAAAGATTCAAGAGCTAAGCTGCTGTATGAAATAGCTTGGCACCATAAAGTAACTTTTGAAATTCTTCCAAATTGGTTGGTAAATGAACTGCTAACAGTATGTGATCTTGATAAACCTTGTTGTTTAACAAAGAAACAGCAATTAGATATTGCGCTTCTTTTATTGAAAAATACACGTTGGATGGAACAGTCAGAAAGTAAAGATATTATTCTAATAACAAGACATATATTGGAAAAAGGAAAAAAATATTGGGCGGAGATTGGTAATGAATTGTCCTATTATTCCGCTATTTTAGCTCGTGATTCATTTGATTATCCTGCTTTAGAGAAATATGCAGAAGAAATTACCACTAATGATCCTATTTGGAAGTTAAAAAAGGCTTCTTTATTTGCAGAGCTTGGAAATTTTGAAGAAGGTAAACACTTAATAAGTGGAGCATATAGTGATTTACTTAAGCAGTATAGAAACAATCATGGTTCTATTTATTTGCTCTCTCGTCTAGCTTGGGCATACTGGTTAGCTAGAGGTGTTAACTTGAGTGAACTGGAAGAGAAAATTAGAATTTTCTCTTTTGATTATAAAGAATCTAAATGTGATCCTTGGGATTACATAGAACACATGCAGGAAAAAATTACCAAAAAATTAGCAAAGCAACAAGAACAAGAGATTGAGCCTTTATTTGAACCAGGGCATTACAAAGATAACTCCAATACTGTAACTTGGAGTAATGAATTACACCCGCTACTTCTACTAGAAGGTATATCTAATACTGTTGGACTACCATTACGTTGGCAGCATACAAATTTTCTTGTCGATTCAGCTGCAAAAATTGCCGAATTAACTGAAATTGATAATACCCAACGTTTCTCTCTTGCTATTAGAGCCGCCAGTAGTGAGACATCTAATGTCTTAAAAAGAGTATTTTCTAGAATTAAAATTGCGTGTTTATCTCAGGATGAGGCTAATTTTTTAATAGAAAAAACTATATCTTCAATTGAATATTGGTCTAAAAAGCGAGAGACTCAAGCGAGTATAAGCGGTATTACAAACTATGCAATTGATCGCTTACGTGTTTTTATTGAAGTTTTAGCTAGAATTTCTGTAAGAGCAACATCTGAACAAGCTAAACAAATATTTCGCTTAGCAGTATCTTTAGGGCAGAATAATAAACTTCAACATTTATGGCTATTTGATTCAATTAAAGACTTAATTGAATTTTCTCTTAAAAGTATTCCTGACGCTGAACAACATGAGGTGTTGCTTGATGCATTATCTTATCCACTTGAAACAGAAATTCAAAAAAATGAATATGGTAAGTGGGCTAATCCTGTTATAGATAATCCGGGGGAGCGTAAGCAAAATATTTTTATTGATAAACGTATTAATGAAATTATAGATACTATAGAAAGAAACTCTTCTAAAAATGCTCCAGCATTATTAAGATTATTACCATTAATAAAGAGTAAATTCCTTACCGAAAAAGAATGCAGACAAATTGCATTAAATATATGGGGGGATAATCCTGATTATAAAAATATACCTGAAACTGGATTGCTTAATTACGTTCTACTTGAATTGCCAAACATGGATTCTTTGTCTGTAAAAGCATTGGTTAGAGAATACTTATTTGAACAGAAAGAAGAAAACTTGTTTAAATTGGGTTTTTTAATGGATGTTGCTAATGCAGCACTTGGAAAAAATGTTAAGGAATTGCCAAGTGAAGAACGAGCTCTTGATTATTTTGAAAAATTAACTTCTTGGAGATTGCCTCAAAAAGATAATAACGAAATAGGGTTTTCTAAAAATATAAATTCTAAAACGGCTGAATTAATTAGTGAAGTATTAGCGCGTTCTATTGTTCCTGCATTATCAAAAGAAGCATTAACTGAAGAAAATTTCCAGAAGTTGTGTGATATGCATATAGCACTTGATAAACCGGAAATTCTGATGGCGTATCCATATTTTGCTGCATCAGATGAAATGTTTGTCGGTAGAGTTGAAGGTTCTATAAAGAAAGGTTTTCAATCTACAGAATCTAATAAATTAGCATATACCTCTTATGCTCTTCTTACTTGGAGGGAGCTCCAAGATTCACCAGTTATAAACAAATTAATTAAGCGATTGATTTATATAATTGGTTCAAATCAAAAACAAGGATTAGCAGCACTTCTTTGGACGGCTAATCAAATGTATAAAAAAGAATATCTTTCAAACGAAGATATTGAATCGCTAAGTGAAATTCTTCCTGTTATTTTTGATAGTACGAGTTACGAGAGGATTCCGCCATATAATCAAGAATCTGTAAGTATTTCACTTGTTCGTGCTGCTTGCGTTAGATTGGCTAGAGATATTTTAAATAAAGAACAAAATAATGATATAGAGCTAAAAAGAATATTGGAAATGGCAAAGAATGATCCACTTCCAGAAGTAAGATTTGCAGAAATTACAGATATATAAAAATATCATTCAAAGTGCGGTCAATTTCCCTAACGTTTTCAAAACGTCGTCTGAAACTGCACTTTCCAACCAAAAGGAGAACCAAATGAACCAAATTCGCCTACACATTTGGGGCGATTATGCCTGTTTTACCCGTCCGGAGATGAAGGTGGAGCGGGTGTCTTATGATGTCATCACGCCGTCGGCGGCGCGTGGGATTTTGGCGGCGGTGCATTGGAAGCCCGCGATTCGGTGGGTGATAGATAAGATTTATGTGTTAAAGCCGATTCAGTTTGAGTCAGTGCGACGCAATGAGTTGGGCGGCAAGATTTCGGCGGGTAAGGTCAGCGGTGCGATGAAGCGCAAGAGTGTTGCCGATTTATATACGCTGATTGAAGACGACCGCCAGCAGCGCGCGGCAACGGTGCTTAAAGACGTGGCTTATGTGATTGAAGCCCATGCGGTGCTGACGGCAAAAGCGGGGGCGGATGAGACCGTTACCAAGCATATCGAGATGTTCAAACGCCGTGCGAAAAAGGGGCAATGCTTTCAGCAGCCTTGTTGGGGCGTGCGTGAGTTTCCTGCCGATTTTGCGTTGATTGACGAAGGCGAGCCGCTGCCGCCGTCAGCGTTATCGGAAAGCGAGGCAAGCCGCGATTTGGGCTGGATGCTGCACGATATTGATTTTGATCACGGCAACACGCCGCATTTTTTCCGCGCACAAATGAAAGATGGCGTGATTGATGTGCCGCCGTTTTACGCCGAGGAGGTGAAAGCATGATTCTTGCATCCCTTGCCCGCTATTACCCGCCGTTTGGCAGCAAAAACTGATGACATGGGCAACCCGAAAGTGCCGCCTTATGGTTTTAGCGAGGAAAAAATCGGCTGGATTTTGGTGTTGGATAAAGAAGGCCGTCTGAAAACCGTTGTGCCGAATCTGACCGCCGATAAAAAGCCGCAGTCGAAGCTGATGAGTGTGCCGCGCCCTGAAAAACGCACATCAGGCATCAAACCGAATTTTTTGTGGGATAAAACCGCATACGCGCTCGGCGTGGAAGCCAATAAAAACAAAGCCGAAGCGAAAGAAAAACCGTTTACGTCGTCTGAAAAAACTTTTGATGCCTTCAAGCAATACCATCTCGATTTACTGCAAAACAGCGACGATGAAGGCTTGCAAGCCTTGTGCCGTTTTCTGCAAAACTGGCTACCTGAAAATTTCGCTGCCGAAAATCTGCCTGCCGAAATACTTGATGCCAACATTGCATTTTCTCTCGGCATTATGTAGTAAAAGCACAATGAATTAAATCAATGGGTTATATTCAATTCAAACGGATCCTACTCCCCTTTTGCCCAAATCAAAACCCCGTAGCCTTCCAACTGCGGGGTTTTGATTTTGTTGTCTGTTCAAATATCCTGCTTTAACCGCCATTTCACATCTACGACATTTGCAGCATCTCTTTCAATAACACCTTTGTTCAGCCAGTGCTTCAGCGCATTGCGCATAGAGGCAGTATGCTGCGGACTGATTTCTGCTTCCTGTCCGCATTTCGCCAATACCCTTGATACCAGTTCGTTCACGGTGAACCAGCGTTCGGGTTCGGCTTTCAGTTCTGCCAGTACGGCAGGTCTGAGTTTGCACCGGTACCGGCGTTTATAGGTACGGTAGGTATAGAGCTTGGTGCTGTATTCGTCGGTTAAGGCTTCGGCTTCCATTGCACTCAATGCTTCGTTCAATATCCGGATTCTGCTTTCAACCAAATCCAGATGTTCCAACACCTGTTTCTTTTCCCGCTCCAGTCGCTCCAGCTTCTTCAGTATCTGGCTGCGGTAGATTTTCCCTGCCATTAAGCAACCAGCCTTTCCACGGTTCTGTGTCTTCCCTGCCAGTAACCTCTCCAATCCGTTGTTTCGACGGAACACAGGCATCTTTCCAGCATTCCGTCAAACAGTCTGCGGTTGTCGTATCGGCGGTGGTCTTCTCGATAGGCGCATTCGCCGGCATAACAGTCGAGATAGCGGTTGCCTATTTTGTGGTAGGTGCCGACTATCATCCGTTTGAATCTGCCGAAGTAGCTCTCGGCAAGATTATTGTTGATGCCGTCTGAAGTGCCGTACTCGCGCTGATGGTTCACTCTGCGCAGGTCGTAACGGACAATCAGTCCGTCGTAGGCTGGGTTTTCATCTGCATGGATACGGCTCCCTGCTTTGATATATCTTCCCGCCAGTTTTTCTGCCACTGCGGCGGTTTCCGACATAACAGGGAAAGTCAGGGTGCGTTTGGCACCGACGGCATAGGGACAGACTTCCGTTTCCTC
Source organism: Neisseria lactamica (assembly GCF_901482445.1). Lineage (NCBI taxonomy): Bacteria > Pseudomonadati > Pseudomonadota > Betaproteobacteria > Neisseriales > Neisseriaceae > Neisseria > Neisseria lactamica. Next base: position 216,941 of record NZ_LR590477.1, read on the forward strand.
CCTGCTGTAACGGCTGCGCATTACCATGACGGCGCGTTTGTCCGGATTGGCGTTTTCCTTCAGCCGTCTGTCGATACGGTCTGTCTTCCTGTTTTTGGGTCTGACATAGGTATGGATATAAGTGCCGTCGATATGGACTTCGCCGCAAAGCGGTTCGGTCTGCTCTTTGACGAGCAAGCTTTCGCGAATTTTGTGGGCAAGAGTAAGGGCGGTTTTATACTGGACGTTCAAGTCGCGGGAGAGATGACAGGCGGACAGCCACTTTGCCGCGTTGGCAAACAGAGCGATGGCATAGAGGTAGTGTTGGATGGAAAGTTTTCTGCCGGCAAACACTGTGCCGGAGGTAACGCTGAAGGTGTGGTTGCAGAACCTGCACCGCCATTGTCTGCGGCTGGCGATACGGTAGGCTTTGTGCCGGATACGGCATTTCGGACAGACGACGTGTTCCTCGCCGCCCCAACGGATTCTGCACAACAGACGGTGAGCCGATTCGTCGGACAGCTGCGCCATTTCAATCGGTGTCAGCGTTCGGGATTTGGAGGAAAGTAGGAAGTGTTGCGCCGTGATGCAGAACCTGCCTGTCTGTTCTTGAAAGAATAAAGGATAGGAATACCAAATCATCTTATATAGTGATTATATTTCATTTAATATGTTTTAACAACGTTTGTCTTGTTACGGATAATGAGGGGTGTAACTGTTTTATGAAAAACTTGCCATGAACAAAGAGGTACAGCAGGCTTGGCGTGACAAAGCCAAAGGTATTGTGAAATCGGAAATGGCCTTGAGAAATATGGGCTATGCCGAATTGGCGGAAAGATTAAAATTACTCGGAATTGACGAGAATCCGCCCAACCTCAGCAACAAAATCTGCCGAGGTGCTTTCGGAGCGGATTTTATGCTACAGGTTTTGACAGCAATCGGGTGCGAACGTGTCCATTTAAAATAGAAGAGCTTCCTTAGGAGATATTTAATGATAAAAACTATATCGGTAAATAGACAAGCTAGATTTATAAAGCCTAGAATCAAAGAATTGGAAATTCTGATAAATGATCAAACCATAGGAATCTTAGAAAAAAACTCTGTGTTTCGCTTTAAATATATAAGCGAAAAAGCCCCCTTACTTGGGTTGCACTATTCTGATCGGGCAAAAATTTACCAATCCTTAAATTTACCCTATATTTTTGCACAGTATTTCCCGGAAGGTTTTTTGGAAACCTATCTTAATAGCAAATATCCATTCTCAGATGCTCCTTTCCAAGATGATGAGATGTTGCGTCTTGCAATTTTTGGGAGAGAAACGCTAGGACGCATTCGTGTTCGCTGTAGCGACCCAATATTCAACGAGTGGATTGAGTCCTTGGAGCAACCAAGCAACTTACTCAATGTACAGGATTTGTTGGGAGATTTGACAGAGCAGAACTTTGATGATTATTTGAATAATATTTTAGCAAAAGGAAGATTTGTAACCGTCTCAGGCGTACAGAAAAAAATGTCGGTTGCAACCATTGGACGTAACACCAAGCAATCTGTTGCGTATATTGCAAAGGGGTTTGATAAAGAGAAGTCCCCCTGTTTGGCAGCCAATGAATATCTTTGTATGAAGGTAGCTCAGAGAGCAGGTATTCGAACTGCCCAAACATCATTATCTACAGACTCCTCTATATTGTTAGTCAAACGTTTCGACATAGATAATAATGGGGATTTCTTAGGGATGGAGGATTTTACAAGTCTAAGAGATTGGTCTGCCAGTGAGAAATATATGGGTAGCTATGCTTCTCTATGTAACATAATTCGAGAAGTTTCAAGTAATCCTAATGAGAATCTGCTTCAGTTTTTCTCTCAATTAGCGTGCACCTGTCTCTTAAAAAACGGAGACGCACATCTGAAGAATTTTTCAGTGTTATATCGTAGTGAAGAGGATGTGAGACTTGCCCCGGCTTATGATATTTTAGACACATCAATTTACGCGGTAGGAAACAATGGAGTACATGAGGTATATGACGATAAATTAGCTTTGAGTTTAACAAATAAACATGGCAGGCGTTATCCGACAAAGAAAGCGTTGTTGCAATTTGGGGAGCAATATTGTGGTGTCGATCCTGATGAAGGTAGCTATATAATCGAAAGGATTCAAGAAGCTAAAGAGACTGTATACGAAGAAAACAGGGACGTACTGGTTCAGAATCAATGGCTCGCCCAAAAATGGGAAGTTGATATTGAGGAAGACGATTTGGAGTTTGGGATGTGACAATATTGCAACAAAATACATATCCCATATTGGTTGTACTCCAGAAAAACGTACTTGGCATTTTAGTCGATCTCCTCATCCATCAATAGAAATGAGATAGCAGTCTAGCCTTCTAACTAGCCAAACAAAAAAACGCCCGAAACTCGGGCGTTTTTTCTGTAAGCAAAGGATGGGCGTAACCAATTGATTTAATTTATTGTGCTTTTACTACATAATGGCGGTTTTTTTCAAATTGACAGCACTTTAGAACAAAAGACGGCTTGAAAAAATCCTACATTTCATTTTAAAAAGTGTGTTAATTCACTATTTTTCATTTTAAAAATTGTGCATTTCAACCCTCTATTGTTGGAAAAAATGTATAATTACTCTACATCCCTTGTTTTAGAGAAACATTATGCAGCGTAAAATCATACAATCCTTAGAAAAGTGGAAGCACAAAACAAACCGCAAACCGTTGATTATTCAAGGAGCAAGACAGGTAGGAAAAACCTGGGCGATGAAACACTTTGGCGAGCAATCATTTGAAAAAGTGGCGTATATCAACTTTGATAATAACCCTCGCATGAAAACGCTATTTTCTGGCAACTATAATATTGATCGCTTAATGCTCGGTTTGAAAATTGAAAGCGGTGTCGATATTCAAGCAGAAAACACTCTGATTATTTTTGATGAAGTACAAGAAGTCCCGCAAGCATTATCATCACTCAAATATTTTTACGAAAATGCACCTCAATTTTATATTGTCACGGCAGGCTCATTGCTTGGGGTGTCACTACATCATCAAGCCTCTTTTCCTGTCGGCAAAGTGGACTTTCTACCACTTTATCCCATGGATTTTCACGAATTTTTAACCGCACTTGGCAAACAAGATTTGGTGAAGTTACTTGAACTGAAAGACTGGCCGCTAATTTCAGCCATGAAAACCACCTATATTGATTTACTCCGTTTATATTATTTTGTCGGCGGTATGCCCGAAGCGGTAAAAGTATTTATCGAAACACAAAATGTCGATGAAGTGCGTCAAATACAACGTAATTTATTGATGGCGTATGAACAGGATTTTTCCAAACATATTCACGACGGGCAAACTGTGCAAAAAGTGCGGTCAATTTGGGCTTCCATTCCTGAACAGCTTGCCAAAGAAAATAAAAAATTTATCTATGCTCAGCTACAAAAAGGGGCGAGAAGCAAAGACTATGAAATTGCTCTGCAATGGCTAAAAGACAGTGGCTTAGTACATAGCGTGCCTCGAGTGAAGAAACCACATTTACCGCTTTCAGCCTATCAAGATAACGCCTTTAAATTGTATGGTTTAGATGTGGGGCTGCTTGCCGCACAAAGCAACTTAGATGCCAGTGTACTTCTAGAAGGTAGCCGTATTTTTACCGAATTTAAAGGGGCATTGACCGAACAATATGTCTTGCAACAACTGATCGTCACGCAAGAAAATCCTATTTTTTATTGGGCAACTGAAAAAGGCACGGCAGAGGTCGATTTTGTTATGCAACGTAAGCAAGCTGTGATTCCGATTGAAGTCAAAGCTGAAGAAAATCTAAAAGCGAAAAGTTTGAAAGTGTATGTAGAACAATTTCAGCCTGAGCAGGCTATTCGCTTTTCCATGGCGGATTATCGGGAACAGGATTGGCTGGTGAATGTGCCGTTGTATGGTTTTTAATATATTAATTAATAAGTAACTAAATCATGACATTTCCATTATCTATTACAGCTAATATCAATAGTCATGAAGGTGATTTTCCTAGAGAAATTGAACTACGATCACCATTAACATTTATTTGGTTTATCAGCCCTGTGCCGTAAAACTCCGTCCTTCAGGGCGGAGATATAAGGCACAAACACAAACCAAAGGTATAATCATACCACTATGATTATACGCAAAGCCTTTAAGTTCGAAATCATGCCAAACGGCGCACAAATCCGCAGAATGAAACAGTTTTGCGGCTGTTCCCGTTTTGTCTTTAATCAGGCGTTGGCTTGGCAGAATGAGCAATATGGGCAAGATAACAGTGTCAAGTTCAGTTATACGAAAATAGCCAATCTGCTTCCGCAATGGAAAAAAGAACTGCTTTGGCTCAAAGGCTGCCATTCCCAAGTACTCCAACAGTCGTTAAAAGACCTTGAAAGTGCGTTCAAAAACTTCTTTCAAAAGCGTTCCGGCTTCCCGAAATTCAAGAAAAAAGGCTTGAAAGAGAACTTTCGCTTTCCGCAAGGCTGCAAACTGGAACAACAAAATAACCGCCTGTATCTCCCGAAAATCGGCTGGATTCGCTATCGCAACAGCCGCGATGTCGTCGGCTAAATGAAGAACGTAACCGTCAGCCGAAAATGCGGTAAGTGGTATATTTCCGTTCAAACAGAATTTGAACAAAAAACACCGCAACCCAAAGGCGGAGAAATCGGTATCGATATGGGTATCGTTCGTTTTGCGACACTTTCAAGCGGCGAATGTTTTGAGCCGATTAACGCATTCAAGAACCTGAAAGGCAAACTGGCAAAACTACAACGCCGACTTAAAAACAAGGTTAAATTTAGCCAAAACTGGCAGAAATTAAAGGCGAAAATCGCCAAATTGCACCACAAAATCGCTCACTGCCGTAAAGACTTTCTGCACCAAACTTCAAGCAAAATCAGCAAAAACCACGCGGTTGTGTATGTTGAAGATTTACAGGTGTCGAATATGTCCAAATCAGCCAGAGGCATAGCGGAAGAACACGGCAAGAATGTGAAACAGAAATCAGGTTTGAACCGGTCGATACTAGATCAATCTTGGTTTGAGTTCAGACGGCAGTTGGCGTATAAATTGGCTTGGAACGGCGGACATCTGATTGCCGTACCGCCGCAAAATACAAGTAGAATCTGTCCTTGTTGCGGTTATACCGCAAAGGAAAACCGCCAAACGCAGGCTGATTTTGAATGCGTAGAATGCGGCTATACGGAAAATGCGGATGCGGTTGGGGCGATAAATATATTACGACGCGGTCAGGAAATCTTGGCGGCGTAATAAGCAGTCAAATCAGGGCAGGACATGTCCGCAGCGCGTGTGAAGTGAACAATGCGGTAAGGTTGTCAGCAGCACGAACCCGCCGAAGCGGTTTGGCAGAACACCGCCGACCGCAGTAGGAATCCCCGTCCTTTAGGGTGGGGAGGATGTCAAAACCGTTAACTTAACAACTTCCCCACGAATCATATTCATCAGAATTTGTGATGGTTACTTTAATCATGTCGCCGACTTTGAAATCGATTCCGAAATGGACAATGATGGGGGTAATATCAAGTCCTATCCATCCTAATCGGCTGTTGACTCATCGATGCGCCGGAACTGTTCGCTTGCTTTGTCTGCGGAGTTGAGGATGATGTTAATTGTAAGGAAACGGGCGTTTTCTTTTTTTCCTTTGAAATGTGCACGAAATAGGGCGGATGTTGTGGGAAGTTTCCGCTTTTGCGTATAATGCGCTCTACCTGACAAATTTTGTCGACTTTATCAAAAGGAATAAGCGATGGCTTCCATCCACGACCAAATTAAAGAAGTAGTAACGACTCACCGCGTTGTATTGTTTATGAAAGGTACGAAGCAGTTTCCGCAATGCGGTTTTTCTTCACGTGCCGTACAAATCCTTAATGCGGCAGGCTGTACCGACTATGTAACCGTCAACGTATTGGAAAATCCCGAAGTACGTCAAGGTATTAAAGAATACAGCGACTGGCCGACCATTCCCCAACTTTATGTGAACGGCGAATTTGTCGGCGGCTCGGACATTCTGGCGGAGATGTATGAGGCAGGCGAGCTGCAGGATCTGCTCAAAGCCTGATTCGGCCGCTCATGCCGTCTGAACGTGTTTCAGACGGCATTTTCTTTTCCGGCAAATTAAAAAAAAGTATAATGACGCGTCTCAAAATCACACTGGAACACCGCGATGAACGTTAACGTTATCAACCATCCGCTCGTCCGCCACAAATTAACCCTGATGAGGGAGGCAGATTGCAGCACCTACAAATTCCGGACGCTTGCCACCGAGCTGGCGCGCCTGATGGCATACGAGGCAAGCCGTGATTTTGAAATCGAAAAATACCTTATCGACGGATGGTGCGGTCAGATTGAAGGCGACCGCATCAAAGGCAAAACCCTGACCGTCGTTCCTATCCTGCGTGCCGGTTTGGGTATGCTTGACGGCGTACTCGACCTGATTCCGACTGCCAAAATCAGCGTGGTCGGACTGCAGCGCGACGAGGAAACATTGAAACCCGTTTCCTATTTTGAGAAATTTGTGGACAGTATGGACGAGCGTCCGGCTTTGATTATCGATCCTATGCTGGCGACGGGCGGTTCGATGGTGGCAACTATCGACCTGTTGAAAGAAAAAGGCTGCCGCAACATCAAAGCCTTAGTCTTGGTTGCCGCCCCTGAGGGTGTGAAGGCTGTTAATGACGCGCACCCTGACGTTACGATTTACACCGCCGCGCTCGACAGCCATTTGAACGAAAACGGCTATATTATTCCCGGTCTGGGCGATGCGGGCGACAAGATTTTCGGCACGCGCTAACTGACTGATTTTTGGAGCTGATATGAATTTTCAAGACTATCTCGCCACATTTCCTTCAATCGACCATCTGGGCGGTTTGGACGTTCGGGATGCCGACGGCAAAACGGTTCACCACATTCCCGCCGTACAGGGCAAGCTCGGTTCGCTCAAGCTGTATAATGCCTTGGCGGAACGTTTTGGCGGAAAATTGGACAAAAAAGCGGCAGAGCAGGGTTTGATATGGTTTGCCGAACACGTTGCCGACGCGCGCGCCCATCCCGGCAAGCATCCGAACATCGACCTGCTGGAAAAAGTCGTGCAAAGTGGCGAAACCTTGTTGCTGAAACCTGTCTCCGCCTGATGCGGAATCAAGGCAATGCCGTCTGAAAAGCGTTTTCAGACGGCATTGCCTTAAAGCGGAATGATGATTTCCGCACGCCGGCTGCACGGTTTGGTTTGTGAAAGATTAAATCCTTATAAGACATCGGGTGATTCCAATGAAAAGAACCTTGATTTTGATTTTTTCAGGAATGATTGGCACGGCAGGTATTGCACAAGCAGGTTCGGTATTTTCCTGTAAGACGGACAACAACAAATATATAGAAGTTCAAAAAATCAACCGCAATCTTTACGAATATTCGTTCGGCAGTGCGGCAAAAAAAGAAATTGCCATACGCAACAGCAAATCCGACCTGTTGGGGCGTTCCGACAGGTGGCAAGGCATAGGTAGAGGACGCTGGTCAACGATGAAATTCCAAAACGGCGAATTTATGTACACCGTATGGACAGACTTCGATTCCGTGACTCATACGGAAAGCAGCGGTGTCGTTGTGGAGCGTAGGGGCAAGGAAGTCGCACGGGTCGGCTGTACACCGAAAACCGCGCAGGCGAATTTCAACGATGCTGATTTTTCCTGGTAATCGGGGCGGATAAGGCGATGGAAACAGCGAAACCCATTATGCTGATTGTCCGTCCGTCCGCCAGGGCCGCAGAAGATGTCGAAACCTGCCTGAATGCCGGTTGGCGCGCGGAAGTATTGAGCCCGGTCGAAATCGAAGCAGATGCTGCCGGACTGGAACTTTTGTCCGAACAATATGCCCGCGCCGATGCGGTATTTTGGGTCAGTCCGACCGCAATCGAAACCGCCGTCCCGCACCTTGACCTTTCAGACGGCATAAAGATACACATTGCCGTAGGGCAGGGCAGCCGCCGCGCATTGGAACGCTGTTTGGGCAGAACGGTCATCGCGCCGGATGACGGAAACGACAGCGAGGCGGTTTTGCGCCTGCCGGTTTGGGACGGCCTGCCGGAAGGCGCGCGCGTATTGTTTGTGCGCGGACACGGCGGGCGCGATTTCCTTATGGGGCGGCTTCGGGAAAAGGGTTTGCAAACCGAATTGGCCGAAGTGTATTTCAGACGGCATAAACCTTTGAACTTTCAAAATTTCCAAGCCGAAAATATTACTGCCGCCTATATTACGTCCGCAGAACTCGCGCGCTCGCTGTTTGCACAGCTTCCGCCGCAATTTTCCCGATTCTTCAAATCCTTGTTATACTTTACCCATCATCCGCGCATTGCGGAGGCATTGAAGCGCGAAGGCGCGGAGGCGGTGGAAACCGTCCCTTCACTGGAAGCCGCGCTGTCCCATTTCCGTTTCAGACGGTATGACTTTCCCCAAACACCCAATCGATAAGGAGCAAAACGGTGGGCGAACCTGAAAACAAATCATCCGAACCCGTCAGCGGGGCGGCGGCGCAAAAAGAAATGCCGTCTGAAACCTCTTTACCGGACAAAAAGTCCGAATCCGAGGCGCAAACCGGCAATGTGCGTACGGGTTACGCGCAGGATGCCCGCCCATTCGTCGTCAAACAGGCCGGCGGCAACGCCCTGGCAATCTGCGCCCTGGTATTGGCGGCCTTGGGTTTGGGTGCGGGCGGATTTTTGTTCGTACAAGGGCAGAATGTCCTGAAAAACCAAGAATTGGCGTTCAACCAGAAAATCGACAAAGCCGCCTTGGGCGAGTCGGAAAACGCCGCGCTGCTGAAAGACGGCATCAACCGCCAAGCGGCGATGCAGTCCGAACTCGACCGTTTGGGGGACAATGTCAAAACCAACGCCGAACAGATTTCGACGGCGCAAAAAGCCTACCGCGAACTGACCAAAGGACGCGCCGACTGGCTGGCGGACGAAGCCGAGGCGATGCTCGATATGGCGGCGCAGCAGCTGGTGCTGACGGGCAACATACAGGCAGCCGTCGGCGTGTTGGAGCATATCGACAGCCGACTGTCCCGTTTCGATCAGGCGGAGCTGCTGCCGATCAAACAGGCGGTCGGCAGCGATTTGGCAGAATTGAAAAACCGCCCCTACGCCGATATTTCCGGCACGGCATTGCGCCTCGACAGGCTGGAAGCCGCCGTATCCGGGCTGCCGCTGATCCTTGAAGGCGTATTGAAGCCCGGCGTGCAGGCAAAAAACGAAGCGCCCGCCTCATCTTGGTGGCAGGACGCTTGGGGGAAATCCCTCGAAGCATTGAAAGGGCTGGTCGAAATCCGCCGCTTGAATAACAACGATGCGATGCTGATTTCTCCCGAACAGGCATATTTTGTGCGTGAAAACCTGCGCCTGCGCCTTTTGGGTGCGCGAACCGCACTGATGCAGCGCAACAGCGAAATCTATCAGGGCGATTTGAGCAGAGCCGAAGCCGCCGTCAGACAGTATTTCGATGCCAAATCGCCCGCCACGCAGTCGTGGCTGAAAGAATTGGCGGAATTGAAGGCGTTGGATGTCCGGGTGTCGGCAGACGACGGTTTGAAAGCCAGCCTGAACGCCGTCCGCGCCTACCTCGACGGCGCGCGTGCGGCAACGGCGGAAAATCAGGGGGCTGTGCAGGATGCCTCCGAACCGGCAAATGGGAAAACAGTATCGGAACCGGCCGGCGCGCCCGATGCGAAGGCCATAGAAGCACCGTCCCTGCCTTCGGAAGGCAAGCCGGAGCAGCCGGCGAAGAAACAACACGCCCCGGAAAAAGCGGCGCGTTCGCCATCCGTTAAAGGGGAACGCGCATGAAAACGGTAGTCTGGATTGTCGTACTGTTTGCCGCTGCCGTCGGGCTGGCATTGGCTTCGGGCATTTATACCGGCGATGTGTTCGTCGTCGTCGGACAGACTATGCTCAGAATCAACCTGCACGCCTTTGTGCTGGGGCTGCTGATTGCCGTTGCGGCTTGGTATTTCCTGTTCAAATTCATTATCGGCGTACTCAATATCCCCGAAAAGCTGCGGCGTTCCGGTTCGGCGCGGAAAGGACGCAAGGCCGCGCTTGCCTTGAACAAGGCGGGTTTGGCGTATTTTGAAGGGCGTTTTGAAAAGGCGGAACTCGAAGCTTCGCGCGTGTTGGGCAACAAAGAGGCGGGCGACAACCGTACTTTGGCATTGATGCTGGGCGCACACGCCGCCGGACAGATGGAAAATACCGAATTGCGCGACCGCTACCTTGCCGAAATCGCCAAACTGCCGGAAAAACAGCAGCTTTCCCGCTACCTGCTGCTGGCGGAATCGGCGTTGAACCGGCGCGATTACGAAGCGGCGGAGGCCAATCTGCACGCGGCAGCCAAAATGAATGCCGGCCTGACGCGTCTCGTGCGCCTGCAATTGCGCTACGCCTTCGACAGGGGCGATGTGCCGCAGGTGTTGGCAAAAACCGAAAAACTTTCCAAGGCGGGCGCGTTGGGCAAATCGGAAATGGAACGGTATCAAAATTGGGCCTACCGCCGGCTGTTGGCGGACGCTGCCGATGCCGCCGCTTTGAAAACCTGTCTGAAACGGATTCCCGACAGCCTCAAAAACGGAGAATTGAGCGTATCGGTTGCGGAAAAATACCGGCGTTTGGGGCTGTATGCCGATGCGGTCAAATGGGTCAGGCAGCATTATCCGCAAAACCGCCTCCCCGGGCTTTTGGAGGCATTTGTCGGAAGTGTGCGCTTTTTGGACGAACGCGGTCAGCAGAAAGCCATTGATTTTGCCGATGCTTGGCTTCAGGATCAGCCCGACAATGCCCTGCTTTTGATGTATCTCGGACAGCTTGCCTACGGCCGCAAACTTTGGGGCAAGGCAAAAGGCTACCTTGAAGCGAGCATTGCACTGAAGCCGAGTATTCCGGCGCGTCTGGTGTTGGCGAAAGTCTTTGACGAAACCGGAGAAACGCAGAAGGCGGAGGCGCAGCGCAACTTGGTTTTGGAAGCCGTCTCCGATGACGAACGCCACACAGCGTTAGAGCAGCATAGCTGATTTTGGGAAATATCTTTATCTGGGAGAATTTGATGGGACCTTCAGATTCCTTTAAGGAAAAGAAAGAAATATTTGAAATTGGAACGCCTGCTTATCGACAAAAGTTAATTGATGTTTGGAAAAAGAGCATTAATGGAAACGAAAAATCTTGGGTGCTCTTTGAAAATGGGACTTGCGTCATTTTACTTGAACCGGAAAAAGATCTGGAGAAACAAGCTAAAGAGATATTAAGCAAATGGGGCAAGGTTCAAATAGGAACACCATCTGCAGATTTTGGCATTATCACTTTAGATAGTGGCGATGGATATGCCGTTTCATGCCATCATCCTGAAATTTTTACGCTAATCCTAAAAGAAGAAGGATTGGATGAAGATTTCAAAATCGGTATCGAAGGGCGCTCTCATCGCGATTGTGATGCTGAAGAACCCAAAGTTATCCATATCGAAGATAAACGCACTATTGAAACCCCATGAAAACCTGCTGCCGTTTAATCATCTACTGATGATTACCTAGGCAAATGTGCCCGTCCCTCCCTTTTCAGACGACCTTTCATTGCGGAAACCGCCGCAAAGGTTGTCTGAAAACCGTTTTCCTTCCCCGTTTTACAAACAAACCGAAAGCCCCACATGACCTCTTTGAAAAACGACACTTTCCTCCGCGCCCTGCTCAAACAGCCCGTCGAATACACGCCGATTTGGATGATGCGCCAGGCGGGGCGTTATCTGCCCGAATATAAAGCCACACGCGCGAAAGCGGGCAGCTTTCTTGATTTGTGCAAAAACACCGAATTGGCGACCGAAGTCACCATCCAGCCTTTGGAACGCTTCGATTTGGACGCGGCGATTTTGTTCTCCGACATCCTGACCGTCCCCGACGCAATGGGCTTGGGGCTGTATTTTGCCGAAGGCGAGGGCCCGAAATTCGAACGCGCCTTGCAACACGAAGCCGACATCGCCAAGCTGCACGTTCCCGATATGGGAAAACTGCAATACGTTTTCGACGCGGTAACTTCCATCCGCAAAGCATTGGACGGTCGCGTACCGCTTATCGGCTTCTCCGGCAGCCCGTTCACGCTCGCCTGCTACATGGTCGAAGGCGGCGGCAGCAAAGAATTTCGCACCATCAAAACCATGATGTACTCGCGCCCCGATTTGCTGCACAAAATCCTCGATACCAACGTCCAAGCCGTTACCGCCTACCTCAACGCCCAAATCGACGCGGGCGCGCAGGCGGTGCAGATTTTCGACACTTGGGGCGGCGTGTTGAGCGACGCGGCGTTTAAAGAATTCAGCCTCAAATACATCCGCCAAATCGTTGCCGGATTGAAACGCGAAAGTGAAGGCAGACGCGTTCCCGTGATTGTGTTTGCCAAAGGCGGCGGGCTGTGGCTGGAAAGCATGGCAGAAATCGGTGCGGACGCATTGGGCTTGGACTGGACGTGCAACATTGGCGAAGCACGCCGCCGCGTCGGCAAGCAAGTCGCCCTGCAAGGCAACTTCGACCCATTCGCCCTCTTCGGTACGCCCGAATCCATCCGCACCGAAGCCGCACGCATCCTGGCCGACTACGGACACGGCAGCGGTCATGTCTTCAACCTCGGACACGGCATCAACCAACACGCCGACCCAAAACACGCCAAAATCTTAGTCGACACCGTACACGAACTGTCGCGGCAGTATCACGGCGGGTAAGCCGGCAGGAAACTGCCTGATATGCCGTCTGAAAGCCGAGGGATGGCAGGTTAGGGTAAAAATAAGGCAATGCGGCAATATCCGCCGTGTACGGATAGTACATGACGGCGGAGGCGTTGTCGCATTGGCGTAATTTCAACCGTCCTTATTTTCAGACGGCATTTTTGTTTTCAGATGCAGGGAAAACCGATGGCAAAAACGCTTAAAACCCTTTACCAATGCACCGGATGCGGCGGCACTTCCCCGAAATGGCAAGGCAAATGCCCGCATTGCGGCGAGTGGAACACGCTTCAGGAAAGCTTAGCCGCGCCCGATCCGAAAAACGCCCGTTTCCAATCTTGGGCGGCGGATACCTCGACCGTCCAGTCCCTCTCCACCGTGACCGCCACCGAAGTGCCGCGCAATCCGACCGGTATGGGCGAACTCGACCGCGTATTGGGCGGCGGTTTGGTCGATGGCGCGGTCATCCTGCTCGGCGGCGACCCCGGCATCGGCAAATCCACGCTGCTGCTGCAAACCATCGCCAAAATGGCGCAAAGCCGCAAAGTGCTGTACGTTTCCGGCGAGGAATCCGCCCAGCAGGTCGCCCTGCGCGCGCAACGTTTGGAACTGCCGACCGACGGCGTAAACCTTCTTGCCGAAATCCGCATGGAAGCGATTCAGACGGCGTTGAAACAACACCAGCCCGAAGTTGTCGTCATCGACTCTATCCAAACCATGTATTCCGACCAAATCACGTCCGCCCCCGGCTCCGTGTCGCAGGTGCGCGAATGTGCCGCCCAACTGACGCGTATGGCGAAACAAATGGGCACCGCTATGATATTGGTCGGACACGTTACCAAAGACGGCGCGATTGCCGGCCCGCGCGTGTTGGAGCATATGGTTGATACCGTGCTGTATTTCGAGGGCGACCAGCATTCCAACTACCGAATGATACGCGCCATCAAAAACCGTTTCGGCGCGGCAAACGAATTGGGTGTGTTCGCGATGACCGAAAACGGTTTGAAAGGCGTGTCCAACCCGTCCGCCATCTTCCTCGCCAGCTACCGCGACGACACGCCCGGCTCGTGCGTTTTGGTTACACAGGAAGGCAGCCGCCCGCTTTTGGTCGAAATTCAGGCATTGGTCGATGACGCGCACGGCTTTACGCCCAAACGCCTCACCGTCGGACTGGAACAAAACCGCCTTGCGATGCTGCTTGCCGTATTAAACCGACACGGCGGCATCGCCTGTTTCGATCAGGATGTGTTCCTCAACGCCGTCGGCGGCGTGAAAATCGGCGAACCGGCGGCGGATTTGGCGGTCATCCTCGCGATGCTTTCCAGCTTCCGCAACCGCCCTATGCCTGAAAAAACCGTTGTTTTCGGCGAAATCGGCTTAAGCGGCGAAGTCCGCCCCGTCGCGCGTGGACAAGAGCGGCTCAAAGAAGCGGAAAAGCTCGGCTTCAAACGCGCCATCGTCCCCAAAGCCAATATGCCGCGCAACGCCAAAGAGTTTCCGAACCTGAAAATCTACGGCGTTTCGAGTTTGCAGGAAGCCATCGATATTTGCCGCGACAGCAGTGAATAAACGGAAATGCCGTCTGAAATCGGGTTTCAGACGGCATTTGGTTTGTGGCGGATTGAAACAAGAAGGCATACCGGCGACAGATAAGATTTGCGGCAAAGTTGCCTGTAATATGGCAAAAACGCACACTGTCTTCATCCCCGCGAGGGCGGGAATTCGGAATCGTCCGTTTCGGCAATGATTGAAAATCACGGCAATCCAACCGATTGGATTCCCGACTTCGTGGGAATGAGGGGCGTGTGCATTTGATTTCCATCCGCCATATGTCGGCGACGGGCTTATTCGCCTACGGTTTTTTGTATCAGTTTTTCGGCGTTTGCCAAAGTGTTTGCCACTTCGTCAAAACCGATGCGGCTGCCCGCAATCAGGGCGTGCGTATCGGTATAGGCGGCGCGTACTTTGCCGTCTGTTTCGGTAACGAGGACGCGCAGTGGCAGCTGCAGGGCGAAGGAGGGGTCTTTGACCATCAGCGGCGTGCCGGCTTTGGGCGTGCCGAAGACGATGACTTTTGCCGGCTGCATCGTTAAGCCGTTTCGGCGGGCGGCTTCCTGATGGTCGATGACGGCAAAAATGTCCATCCCTTTGCTTTTTATGGCGGTTTCAAGGCGGCTGACGGTTTCGTCAAAGCTGTATTTTGAGGTGAGGGTATGCGTGGTCATAGCGGTTTCGTTTTGGGTTTGCGGTTCGCCGGCAGGATGTGCCGAAGCGGTTGAAATGCAGAGTGCGGATGCGGCAATCAGGGGGAGTATGTGTTTCATCGTATTTCCTTTTTCCTTTTTGGTTGAAACGGTAGAATCAGACTTTATTCGGGAGGGGTGTAACCCCTTCCAAATCATAGCAACACATAGGGCGGTGCTTTATGTGTCGTCTTGTGTGTTGAAACATCATTGTTCCTTATTGGTTTGTTTATCAGGCTTTGGATGGGGCGGCACGCGCCGCGCCCGGTGCCGCGCCGCGTGCCGGAACGCCGTATGCCGTCTGAAAGCCTGTCCTTTCAGACGGCATTGCGTCATTTCATCCCTTTTTTGAGCAGGTCTTCATAACCGCCGTGATTGGCAACATTTGTATAACCTGCTTTTTTCAGCTCTTGAAGGGCGGCTTCGGCACGCCGTCCGCTGCGGCAGTAGAGGTTGACCGGCGTGTCTTTGTCGGGCGCGGCTTCGTGTATGCGGCGGACGATTTGGTCGACGGGGATGTTGATCGCGTTGTGCAAATGCCCTTCGCTAAATTCCTGTTCGCTGCGGACATCGATCCAAACGGCTGAATGTTGTGCGGTTTGGGCGGCGGATACGGGTTTTTGCGGGGCTGCCTGCGCGGCAAAGGCGGCTGAGGCAATGAGTGCGGTGGTAATCAGGTGTTTGATATTCATAGGGTTCTCCTGCGGTTGTCGTCTTAAGGGACGGGAAGTTATTTTATCTGTTCCAAAGCGGCGGCATCTATGTCCCAACGCCAAACGCCGCCGCCTTTGCCATCCAATCCGCGCAAAAACAGGTAGCGGACGGAAACGGCGGCGGGCGGTTGTCTGCGCAGTTTGAAGTAGCGCGCGGCGGCAACGGCGTAAATCAGTGCCTGAAGGTAATAGTGGTGGTGCGCGACGGCTTCGTCCATCGCCTGCCGCGTGTAGGCGGATGCATCCGTGCCGAGGTGGTTTGATTTGTAGTCGATGACGCAGATATTGCCGTCGGGGTCTTGGCAGATCATATCGACAAAGCCGTTTAAAAAGCCGTTGACGGTGTGGAAGTCGAGCGTTTCGGCAGCGGCACGGCAGACTTCGGGCAGCCTGATGTCGTCGCGGGCAAACCAGTCGCGCAGCCGTTTGAGGCCGAAGTCTTCGGTGTGGAGGGTAAAGCCCATTTCGGGACAGCGGTACTCGGGCGGAATGTCAGACAGGCAGTATGCCCCCGTCAGCGGCGTTTTGCGGCAGGCTTCCGCCATTTCGGCAACGGCAGGCAGCCATATTTCTTCAAATCCGTATTTTTTCAGCTTGTCGGTGATGAGGGTTTCCTGTCCGGCGGCTGCTTGTCCGAATTTGAAATCTTCAAGAATTTCGTGCAGGCACAGCCCCGCCTGCGTGCCTTTCGGAAAGTCGTGTATCGATATGCCGTCTGAAGCCGTCGGCGTTTCAGACGGCATCGCCGGCACCGAGGTTTCGGCGGCATCCAAGGACGGGCAGGCATCTTCTTCGCCGTCGTCGGGCGTTTGGCTTTGGCGGCTTAAAGCGGTAAAGCTGGTGTGGCGGACAAATCGGAATCTGCGTTCGGGAATGCTGTTTGCGGCAAATTCGGCGGTTTGACCGGCGTTGCCGCGATAGGCGGCAGGGGGCGGCGCATCTTCTGTGAAGGCGAAATCCGTGCCGGAAGGGGCGTTGTCCGTCAAACGCTGCCAGTTGCGTTTGAGCATCGCGATGCCGTCCTTTTCCCGGTCATAGATTTGGCGGACGGTTTCGCGGCTGTCTTGCGGCAAGCCTTCAATCAGGTAGGCGAGGGGGTTGTCGGCGGTATCGGAAGAATAGGCGGCGTAGATGTTGAGCTGTTCCTCGGCACGCGTCAGCGCGACATAAAGCAGGCGCAGGCGTTCCGCCATTTCCTCATCGGCGTATTGCTTCTGTTCGTCTTCCGACAGTTGCGCCTTTGCCAACAGTTCGGTTCGGTTTGCGCTTTGGTGGAGGATTTGCCAGTCGGACGGCCCGGTATCTTGCGCGTCCCACGCAAACGGGCAGTACACCAGCGGATACTGCAAACCTTTCGAGGCGTGCATAGTAACGATTTTGACCAAATCTTCGTCGCTTTCCAGACGGATGGCGCGGTTGTCGCCGCCGTTGTTGCCGGCAAGGCTGATTTGGTCGCGCAGCCATTTGTGCAGCGCGGCGGGGTTTCGGTTTTGCGCGTCTTCGGCAGCAAGCAGTTCGAGCAGTTGGAAATAGTTGGTCAGGCTGCGCCCGTTGTTCCGGCTTAAGAGGCGCGTTTCGATGCCGTGTGTTTGGGAAAATTGCTGCATAGCGGCGAAAATGCCGTATTGATTCCAGTTGTCGAGTGCGGTTCGGGCAGATTCCGCCCAATGCAAAATCTCGCTTTCGTTTTGGTTGAAGTCGTGCAATTGCTGCGCGTCATAACCGAATATGCTGCTTGTCAGGACAAAGCGCAGCGTTCCGGCGCGGCGCGGTTCGAGCCAGAAGCCGATGAGTGCGGACAGGGCGGCGGCTTCGGGCGAGGCGAACACGGATTCGCGCGAAAGCAGGACGCTTTGCACCTGCCGTTTTTTCAGGGCGGCGGAAACCATCACCGCCTCGTTGTGCGTGCGGACCAGCACGGCAATATCGCCCGACTGCAGCGGGCAGCCTTTGAAATTCAGACGGCCTCCGGCGGCTTCGTTGAGCGCGTGGGCGATTTCGTCGGCGCAATAGTCGGCGGCACGGCGGCGCAAAACGTCTTTGTTGGCTTTTTCATTGTCGTTTTCGTGCAGCCAGCGGATTTGTACGGCGGTGCGTTCGGGGGACAGCCTGCTTTCGGCACGCGCCGCATCGACTTCCGAATAGCCGATGTTTTCCAAAACGAACGGGCGTTCTTTGAGGCGGAACAGCGCGCCTATGCTGCCGATAAGCGCGGAATGGCTGCGGTAGTTGGTGGCGAGCGTGTAGCGGTGTTGCGCGTCTCCGGCGGCTTGCAGGTAGGCGTAAATATCCGCACCGCGAAAGCTGTAAATCGCCTGTTTGGGGTCGCCGACCAGAAACAGCGGGCGGTTTTGGGCGATGAAGATTTTTTGGAAGATTTCGTATTGCAGCGGGTCGGTGTCTTGGAACTCGTCGATCAGCGCGGTTTCCCAGTTTTCGGCAACGGCGCGGGCGAGGGTTTCGGCGTGCGGATTGTCGGTCAGCGCGGTGTGGACATCGAGCAGCAGGTCGTCGAAACCTCGTTCGCGGCGCGATTTTTTCATCTCGGCAAGGCTGCGGTTGAGATATTCGATTAAATCCAGTTGCAGCCGGATCATTGTTGCTTCTTCCGCTTCTTCGAGTGCATTCAAATCGCGCCCGAAGTCTGCCAGTTTCTGCAATTCGGCAAATACTGCCGCATCGGGCGTTTTGCCTTTTTTCAGTCCGGCTTCGAGTTTGTCGGATGAGAGTTTCAAGAGCCGTTCGTGCAGCTTTGCCTCCAAAAAGGGCAAATCCGGCGACAGGGCTTTTTGTTCCAACGCGTCAAACAATTCGGCAAAACTGTTTTTCCGATACGAATTGCCGTTTAAAAGGGGGTGGATGCGCCAAAAAGTTTCTTTTAATTCAGCCAGATTTCCGCAAAGGTTTTGCCAAGTTGCCAAAGCGGCATCCCGGGCTTGCGGCAAATCGGTTTGCGGACGGCGGAAATTCAGGTACGGGCGGGACAGGTAGGCGCGGATTTGGGCAAGGACGGTTTGCGGCACAGCTTTGCGTTTAAACGCCAATGCGGCAAGCACAGGGTCGCCGCTGACGCGTTCCCGCCAAAAATCTTGCGCCGGGACAAGCAGGCGGTCGCCGTCTTCTTCGGTCAGTTCGACATCGAACGGTGCTTGGCACAGGAAGGCGTAGTCGCGCAGGATGCGCTGGCAGAAGCCGTGGATGGTGTAGATGGCGGCGTTGTCGAATTGCCCGATGGCGGCTTTGAGGCGGACAATCAGACGCGTCCGGCCCTCTTTTTGCAAAGCCTGTTTTAAGAGTTCGGGCAGGAAGGTGTCGCCTTCGTGGTGTTCGGCGCAGTAGGCGGCAATGCCGTCTGAAAGCGTGTCGTCTCCAAGTTTGGCAATTTCTTTGCTTTCTAAAACTTGTAACACATTGTCCAAACGTGCGCGCAGGCGTGTTTTCAGCTCGGCGGTGGCGGCTTTGGTGAAGGTAACGACCAATACGCGCTCGACGCTTTTTTGTTCTAATACGATCAAACGTGTAAACAGGGCGGCAATGCCGTAGGTTTTGCCGGTGCCGGCAGAGGCTTCAATCAGGTTGGTGCCGGAAATGGGGACGGTCAGCGGGTCGAATGCTTGGATGCTTGCAGACATAGTGCGCGCTCGGAAAACGGTTGGACGGTATAGTGGATTAACAAAAATCAGGACAAGGCGACGAAGCCGCAGACAGTGCAAATAGTACGGAACCGATTCACTTGGTGCTTCAGCACCTTAGAGAATCGTTCTCTTTGAGCTAAGGCGAGGCAACGCCGTACTGGTTTTTGTTAATCCACTATAAAACGGGAAAATGCCGTCTGAAAAAGGGTTTCAGACGGCATCGTCCGGCTTAGAGGTTTTGCAGGCGTTCGACAGACGGGGCGTAGTAGTATCCGCCCGAAACGGCGGCGGAGAGGTGTCGGAGCAGCAGGTCGGTTTTGCCGTCCGTGTCGCCGAACATACTCAATAATTGCGCTTCGATATTATGCAGCGTGCGGCAGTAGGCGGTAAACATCAAACCGTGTTCGCCGCTGATTTTGCCGAAGGGCAGGCTGCGGCGGACGATTTTCAGGCCGACTCCGTTTTCTTTCAGGTTGACGCGGCCGAGGTGCGAATCGAGCAGGCGGACATCGCGGCTGAATTCGTCGTTGGTTTCCTTGCTGCGTCCGACCGAGGCTTCCTGTTCGGCGACGGGGACGGCATCCCATTTTTTCAAATCGTGCAGGTATTTTTGCAGCAGGACATAGCTGCCGCCCGCATCGGGTTTTCCTTCGGGGATGATGGCGACTTCGCGGATTTTTTCATCGCCCTGCGGGTTTTCCGTGCCGTCGACGAAACCGTCCAGCCCACGATCCTGATACAGACGCAAACCGTGTTCTTCGGACGCGACGCATATGCTGTCGCCGAATGCGCTCAAAACAGATTGGGCAAGCGCGTAGGCGGCGTTTTGGCGGAAGGATTGGATGTGGATGTACATATCGTGCTGCGTGGATGGTGCAAGCCCATTGCCCATTTTGGGGAAGGGTTTGATTTCACTGCCTTCGTCCGTGTGTCCGAATGTTTTCCAGGCTTCGCTGCCGAAGGCGATGGTCAGACCCAAAATATCGTCTGGAAAGCGGGCTTTCAAGGCAGTTAACGCGTCAAGCGAAGCGCGGCAGGCGGCTTTAATATCGTTGAGGCGGTTGGCGGCGAAGTCGGCTTCGATAAAGATGCCGGCTTGGGCGTGGTCGGGAATGATGGCGGATTGGGGTGTGTTCATGATGTTCCTTTTTGGTGTCATCTGTTTCGGGTGGATTATAGCACCGAATCGGCAGGCGGATTTTTGCCGGAACAGCGTGCGTGAATCCGCCGTTTGCGTACCTGATGCTGCTTTTCGGTTTCGTGCCGCCTGCCGCCTTTATTCCCGCTTCCGGCGGCTTCGGCATATCTTTTCCATTCCGGTTTGGAATAACCATATAAAAAAAGTATTCTTTGTGTTTGCTGCAATTTCACTTAGAATGCAGCCCTTGCACACTTTTTACAGGAGAGGATGATGTTGAAAAAATTCGTACTCGGCGGCATTGCCGCATTGGTTTTGGCGGCCTGCGGCGGAGAGGGCGGCAGCGCGTCTTCTTCTGCTCCAGCCCAATCTGCCGGCGAGTCCGGTTCTTTAATCGAACGCATCAACAATAAAGGTACGGTTACCGTCGGTACAGAAGGCACTTACGCACCGTTTACCTACCACGACAAGGACGGCAAACTGACCGGTTACGATGTGGAAGTAACCCGCGCCGTGGCGGAAAAACTGGGCGTGAAAGTCGAGTTTAAAGAAACGCAATGGGATTCGATGATGGCGGGTTTGAAGGCGGGGCGTTTCGACGTGGTGGCAAACCAAGTCGGTCTGACCAGCCCCGAACGCCAAGCGACATTCGACAAATCCGATCCTTACAGCTGGAGCGGTGCCGTATTGGTTGCCCGTAACGACAGCAACATCAAATCTATCGACGACATCAAAGGCGTGAAAACCGCACAATCCCTGACCAGCAACTACGGCGAAAAAGCCAAAGCTGCAGGCGCAGATTTGGTGGCTGTTGACGGTTTGGCGCAATCGCTGACCCTGATTGAACAAAAACGTGCCGATGCAACCCTGAACGACGAATTGGCGGTTTTGGACTATCTGAAGAAAAACCCGAATGCGGGCGTGAAAATCGTTTGGTCCGCACCTGCCGATGAAAAAGTCGGTTCCGGCCTGATTGTCAACAAGGGCAATGACGAAGCCGTGGCGAAATTCAGTACGGCAATCAACGAGCTGAAAGCCGACGGTACGCTGAAAAAACTGGGCGAACAATTCTTCGGAAAAGACATCAGTGTTCAATAATTTCCTTGCTTCGCTGCCGTTTATGACGGAAACACGCGCCGATATGATTGTCAGCGCGTTTTTGCCTATGGTCAAAGCCGGCTTCGCAGTATCTTTGCCTTTAGCGATCGCTTCTTTCGTTATCGGTATGATGATTGCCGTAGCCGTGGCTTTGGTGCGGATTATGCCCGCCGGCGGTATCGTGCGGAAAATCCTGCTGAAATTGGTGGAATTTTATATTTCCGTCATTCGCGGTACGCCGCTGTTGGTGCAGCTTGTGATTGTGTTTTACGGGCTGCCTTCCGTCGGCATCTATATCGATCCGATTCCTGCCGCCATCATCGGCTTTTCGCTTAATGTCGGCGCATACGCTTCCGAAACCATACGCGCGGCAATTTTGTCCGTACCTAAAGGCCAATGGGAAGCGGGTTTCTCCATCGGTATGACCTATATGCAGACGTTCCGCCGCATCGTCGCGCCGCAGGCATTCCGCGTTGCCGTGCCGCCTTTGAGCAACGAGTTTATCGGCTTGTTCAAAAACACCTCGCTCGCAGCGGTGGTAACGGTAACGGAGCTTTTCCGTGTCGCCCAAGAGACGGCAAACCGTACTTATGACTTTTTGCCCGTCTATATCGAAGCCGCATTGGTTTACTGGTGTTTCTGTAAAGTGCTGTTTTTAATTCAGGCGCGCTTGGAAAAACGTTTCGACCGCTATGTCGCCAAATAAGGAAACGCTATGATTAAAATCCGCAATATCCATAAGACCTTTGGCGAAAACACCATTTTGCGCGGTATCGATTTGGATGTCGGCAAAGGGCAGGTTGTCGTCATCCTTGGGCCTTCCGGCTCGGGCAAAACGACGTTTCTGCGCTGTTTAAACGCGCTGGAAATGCCAGAACAAGGTCAGATCGAGTTTGACAATTCGCAGCCATTAAGCATTGATTTTTCTAAAAAACCAAGCAAACACGATATTTTGGCACTGCGCCGCAAATCCGGAATGGTGTTCCAACAATACAACCTCTTTCCGCACAAAACCGCCTTGGAAAACGTGATGGAAGGGCCGGTTGCCGTACAGGGCAAACCTGCCGCCCAAGCGCGTGAAGAGGCTTTGAAACTGTTGGAAAAAGTCGGCTTGGGCGATAAAGTGGATTTGTATCCCTACCAGCTTTCCGGCGGTCAGCAACAGCGCGTCGGCATTGCCCGCGCATTGGCGATTCAGCCTGAATTGATGCTGTTTGACGAACCCACTTCCGCACTCGACCCCGAATTGGTGCAAGACGTGTTGAACGCTATGAAGGAATTGGCGCGGGAAGGTTGGACGATGGTTGTCGTGACCCACGAAATCAAGTTTGCCTTAGAAGTGGCAACCACCGTCGTCGTGATGGACGGCGGCGTTATTGTCGAACAAGGCAGCCCGAAAGAGTTGTTCGACCACCCCCAACACGAACGGACGCGGAAATTTTTAAGCCAAATCCAATCTGCCAAGATTTGATTGGCCATTTGTGAAAAATGCCGTCTGAAGCCTTCAGACGGCATTTTTTCGATGTTTACAGCGGCCAGATTAAATTTGGATTGCTTTCGATGACGGCTTTGAACTGGTTTTGAATCCGCTCGATGGCTTCTTGCGTATCCGCTTCAAAACGCAACACCAAAATCGGCGTGGTGTTGGAAGCGCGCATCAGTCCGAAGCCGTCGGGAAATTCAACGCGCACGCCGTCGATGGTAATGATTTCGGTTGCGCCTTCAAATTCGGCTTTGGCGGCGAGTTCTTCAATCACTTTATGCCCGTTGCCGCCTTCGGGCAGGGCGATGTTGAGTTCGGGTGTGGAAATGCTTTGCGGCAGGCTGTTCAACACTTCGGACGGATTGTCGGAGGCGGATAGGATTTCCAAGAGGCGCGCGCCGGCGTACAGACCGTCGTCGAAGCCGAACCAGCGTTCTTTGAAGAAGATGTGTCCGCTCATTTCGCCGGCAACCAGCGCGCCGGTTTTTTTCATAGCGGATTTGATAAAGCTGTGGCCGGTTTTTTCCATTATGGCTTCGCCGCCGTGTTCTTTAATCCACGGGGCAAGCAGGCGTGTGGATTTGACATCGAAAATGACTTTCGCGCCGGGGTTGCGGCTTAACACGTCTTGGGCGAACAGCATCAGTTGGCGGTCAGGATAGATGATGTTGCCGTCTTTGGTGACTACGCCCAAGCGGTCGGCATCGCCGTCAAACGCCAAGCCGATTTCGGCATCGCTGTTTTTCAGCGCGGTAATCAAATCTTGCAGGTTTTTGGGTTTGGATGGGTCGGGATGGTGGTTGGGGAAATTGCCGTCCACTTCGCAGAAAAGTTCGGTTACTTCGTTGCCCAAGCCTTTGTAGAGTTTGCCGGCAAACGCGCCGCCCACGCCGTTGCCCGCGTCAATGGCGATGTTCATCGGGCGTTTGAGCCTGATGTGTCCGGTAATGTATTTGAGGTATTCGCCGGAGATGTCTTTTTCGGTGACGCTGCCTTGTTTGCCGGCGGCAGCAAAACCGTCTTTTTCAATGATGGACAAAAGTTCTTGGATGGCTTCGCCGGCAAGCGTGTCGCCGCCGAGCATCATTTTAAAGCCGTTGTAATCGGGCGGATTGTGGCTGCCGGTAATCATCACGCCGCTGCCGCCGCATTCGTTGACGGCGGCGAAGTAGAGCATAGGAGTGGCAACCATACCGACATTGAGGACATTGATGCCGCTGTCGGTAAAGCCGCGCCGGATGTGTTCCATCAGTTCGGGGCCGCTCAAGCGTCCGTCGCGTCCGAGCGCGATGCGGGTAATGCCTTTTTCGGCGGCTTTGGCGGCGATGGCTTTGCCGATAAGGTAGGCGGCATCGTCGGTCAGGGTTTTGCCGACGATGCCCCGGATGTCGTAGGCTTTGAAGATGTCGCGGGCGATGCTTGCCATAAGGTTTCCTTTGTGTCCGTTTAGGAAAAACGGGCATATTTTAACATAGCGGTATGCCGTCTGAAGGCTTGCGTCCGGTTTTCAGACGGCATAGCACGGTTACATCAAATAATATGCCGTCTGAAATAAAAGCAGCCTTTGATGCAGGCTGCTTCCGGATTGTCGGTTTATACGGCTTCGGCTTTAATGATGACGACAGGTTCGGTCGGAACATCATCATGGTAGCCGTGGCGTTTGGTGGATACGCCTTCGATGGCATCGACAACGTCAAAACCGCCGACTACCTTGCCGAATACGGCATAGCCCCAGTCTTGGACGACGGTTC
Organism: Neisseria lactamica; assembly: GCF_901482445.1. NCBI lineage: Bacteria > Pseudomonadati > Pseudomonadota > Betaproteobacteria > Neisseriales > Neisseriaceae > Neisseria > Neisseria lactamica. The sequence continues at coordinate 241,765 of NZ_LR590477.1, forward strand.
TGCCGTACATTTCTTTGGAGCGGTGGTTGAGGAAGGCATTGTCGGCGGTGTTGATGAAGAATTGCGCGCCGGCGGAATGGGGGTCGGAAGTGCGTGCCATGGCGATGGTGTATTTATCGTTGGGCAAACCGTTGGACGCTTCGTTTTGAATCGGATCGCGCGTTGCTTTTTCGTTCATGTTTTCATCCATACCGCCGCCTTGAATCATAAAGCCTTTGATGACGCGGTGGAAGATTACGCCGTCGTAGAAGCCGTCTTTGACGTATTGCTCGAAGTTTTTAGCAGTAACGGGGGCTTTGTCGAAATCGAGTTCGATTTTGATGTCGCCTTTGTTGGTGTGCAGGATAATCATAGGTTTCCTTTCGTTGAAAATCACAGGCAAAATTGGGCAGCTTGCGGAAAATCCAATGCCGTCTGAACGGATTATGTCAGACGGCATCGTTTTAGGGAATCGGATTTACATCAGGAAGAAGTATGCCCACAGCGAAACCAGCGCGATGCAGAGGATATTCAGCAGTATGCCGACATTCATCATTTCGCGTTGTTTGATCAAGCCCGTGCCGAACACAATCGCGTTAGGCGGTGTGGCAACCGGCAGCATGAAGGCGCAAGACGCGCCAACACCGATGACGAATACCAAGACTTGTTCGGGCAGGCCCATTTGCGCGGCGATGCTGGCGAAAATAGGCACAAGCAGGGCGGCAGAAGCCGTGTTACTGGTGAACTCGGTCAGAAAGATGATAAAGGCGGCAACCACGAAAATCACCAGCAATGCAGGAGAATGGGAGAATGTGGAAGCAACTTGCTGGCCCAGTGCTTCAGATGCGCCGGAAGATTGCAGCAGCGCGCTCAAGCTGATACCGCCGCCGAAGAGCATCAATACGCCCCAGTCGGTGTTGCGGGCGACTTCCTTCCATTGCGCCACGCCGAAGACGACGACGGCGACGGCGGCAATCAGGGCGATAACGGTATCGGGGTTGGAAATACCGAATGCGGCTTTGATTTTGGCACTGAATACCCAAGAGACGGCAGCGGCAAGGAAAATCAGTAATGCGATAACGCGGTGCAAAGTCCACGGAATCGATTCGGCTTTAACTTCCACGCGCTCGTTCAAATTAGGTTTGAGGATGACGTACATGGAGAACAGCATCAGCGGCAGAATCAACAGCATCATGGGCAGACCGAGTTTCATCCAGCTGACGAAATCAAGATCCAGGGCTTTGGCGGCAATCATGTTCGGTGGAGAACCGACCACGGTACCCAAGCCGCCGATACTGGCGCAATAGGCGATGCCGAGCAGGACGAAGACATAGGTTTTGCGTTCTTTTTCCTGGTCGAGGTGGCTCATCATACCCATTGCCAAAGGCAGCATCATAGCGGCGGTGGCGGTGTTGCTGATCCACATGGACAGAAAGGCGGTAACGAGGAACAACATCAAAACCGCCACTTTCATATTGCCGCGCGACAAGCGCAGCAGGCTGACGGCGATTTTGCGGTCGAGACGCTGCATATGCAGGGCGGTGGCGAGTGCGAAACCGCCGAAGAAGATATAAATTGTCGGATCGGCGAAACCTGCCATTGCCTTTTTGATGTCCATGTCGGGGAAACCGAGTACGACGGCGAGAACCGGCACCATCAGTGCGGTTACGGTAATGTGGACGGCTTCGGTAAACCAAAGTGCGGCAACGAAAATCAGCAGCGCGATACCTTTGTTGGCATCGGGGGCGTAGGGCAGGATGTGGTAAATGCCGAAACAGACGACGGCGGAAATGATGGTGGTCAGCAGACCCTTAAAGTCGGTAATCGGCTTCTGCGCACTGAGCAGCTCGACGTTTTCGGGATGCTGGGTTTTGTCCTTTGCATGCAGGTTCATGAATGCTCCTTTAAGGCAACAAAATCGGTTTTTCTTTTGTGTCGTGCAATTCGAAACGGTCTGCGAAACCGCCGGTTCTGCAACTGGTTCGAGTATATTTGTAATCCGATGTAGTGTAAATATATTGTAAACGATTTGTCGGTTTTGTTTATGAGATGGGATTGATATGTAAGGAGAAAAACAGGATGCATCGGGGGGATTCATCCTGTTTGGGAGAAATAAACCGATTCAGTCCGGGCGGCAGGCGGCGCGGGCGGCAAAGAGTGCGAGAACCGTACCCGCCATATCGGCAAGGACATCGCCCAAACTGCCGGTTCGCGTTGCGGTAAACCATGCCTGCGCGCATTCGCTGACTACGGCAAAACAGAAGGCGAACGCAATCAGGCTGCGGTAGGGGATGGGAAGTTTTCCGGTTCTGAATGCTTTGGTCAAAAGCCAGATTTGTGCGAAAAACAGGGCGAGGTGTGCTGCTTTGTCGAAATGCGGAAAAGGCGGAGGCGCGGTGTCGGCGGGTTTGAGCAGCGCATAGATGCCGCCGGCAAACCACAATGCGGAAAGCAGGGCAAAGTGGTTGCGCGGCAGCTTCATGCCGCCTCCTCGTCCAGCCACGTTTGGCAGATTTCGGACAGGCGCAGGAATTTGCCGCCGCGTGCGGCAAGTATGTCGCGCCAAACGGCAATTTCTTGGGCGGTAGGGGCATCGTCTATGCTGCATTCGTAGAGCAGGAAATCGAGGGTTTCTTCGATGACGGGGACGGATTCGGTTTGGATAAGCTGCTTGAGTTCGGTCATGACTGTTCGGATATGGAAATCGGGAAATGCCGTCTGAAAGGGCTTTAGACGGCATCGGGTCATTTGCTGTGCAGGAAGCGGGTTGCTTCTTCCCATTTGCCGGCAAGGATGTCGGGTATGGCTTGCAGGGATTTGGCGACGGCATCGTCAATCTGCCGGCGGTGTTCCGTACTGGGTTTGTTCAGGACATAGCCGACGACGAGGTTGCGGTCGCCCGGATGACCGATACCGAGGCGCAGGCGGTAATAGTCGGCTGTGCCGAGTCGTGCCTGAATGTCTTTCAAGCCGTTGTGTCCGCCGTTGCCGCCGCCGAGTTTGAACTTAATCCTGCCGCAAGGAATGTCGAGTTCGTCGTGGACGACGAGGATTTCTTCGGGTTTGATTTTATAAAACTGCGCAAGAGCGGCAACCGACTGTCCGGAACGGTTCATAAACGTGGCCGGCTTGAGCAGCCAGACATCGCCGTCGGGCAGGGCGGCACGGGCGGTTTCGCCGAAGAATTTTTTTTCTTCTTTAAACGAAGCCTTCCACTTCCAAGCCAGTTCGTCGAGGAACCAAAAACCCGCATTGTGGCGGGTCTGTTCGTATTCTTTGCCCGGGTTGCCCAATCCGACAACCATTTTGATTGTGTTTGACATGATATTTTCCGTGTTTCTGTCGAATGCCGTCTGAAGGCTTCAGACGGCATGGTTATTCTTCTTGATTTTGAACGCGTTTGCGGCGCGCTTCTTTGGGGTCGATCAACAGCGGGCGGTACACTTCGATGCGGTCGCCGTCGCGCAGGGGCGTATCGTCTTTGACCGCTTTGCCGAAAATGCCCAAAGGCGCGGAATGCAGGTTTAAATCTTCAAATATGCCGTCCAAACCGCTTTGCAGTGCGGCGGCGCGGACGGTTATTCCCTCGGCAAGCTGCATGGTTTTCAAAACCTGTCGGTCGGGCAGACCGTACACAATTTCAATTTCAAGCATAACGGCGGTCTGCCTCTTTGACGAACGCTTCGACCAGCGTGGCGGAAAGGTGGTTGAAGACGGGGGAAATTAAGGCGGACAAAACGGCATTGGAAAAATCGTATTCAAGCTTGAATTCAATTTTGCACATATCGTCGCCCAAATCGATGAATTTCCACGTTCCGCGTAAGGTTTTGAACGGGCCTTCGAGCAGTTCCATACGGATTTCCCTGCCGGGGATGTTGCGGTTGTGCGTGGCAAACGATTGGCGAACGTGCATATAGTCCATAAACAGCCGCGCCTTCAGTTCGTTGCCGCTACGCCCGATGACCTCGGTCTTGCTGTACCACGGCAGAAAGTGCGGATAGTCTTCAACCTTATCGACCAGCTCGAACATTTTGTTCGCGCCGTGCAGCACCAAGATGTTTTTTTCAACTTTTTTCACGGGCATCACCAATGCGGGCGTGTATTCGAAGGGCGGTATTATAGCGGTTTAATTTTAAACCGGTACAGCCTTGCCCCGTTCTGATTTCAATTTAAACCGCCATATCGCAGATTCGCAAAAACCGATACGGCCTTTGCGTTTCAGACGGCATTGGGCGGAAAATGCCGTCTGAAAACGGGATGGGAAAACGGCAGCTTGCGGGCTGCCGTTTGTTCGGGAAGTTAAGCCTTGTTTTCAGGCTGCTGCCCGGACTCTGTCGAAGCGGTGTCTGCCGGGGCAGGTGCTTCGGTTTCTTCCCGAGCCGGAGCGTGCGGCACGTTATTTTCCGCCGCGTCCGCATTCTCGCGCAGGTTGTGGCTATAATCCTTGGGCGGACTGGGTTGTTTGCCCGCCATAATTTCCAGTACCTGATCGCGGTCTATGGTTTCCCATTCCATCAGGGCTTTGCACATCGTTTCCATCTTGTCGCGGTTTTCGTCCAGGATTTTGTAGGCGATTTGGTATTGCTCGTCCAAAATCCGGCGGATTTCCGCATCGATGTCCTGCTGGGTTTTCTCGGAAATGTTTTGCGAACGGGTTACGCTGCGTCCCAAGAAGACTTCGCCTTCGTTTTCCGCATAAACCATCACGCCCATTTTGTCGCTCATACCGTAGCGCGTTACCATTTCGCGCGCCATTTGGGTTGCGCGTTCAAAGTCGTTTGATGCGCCGGTGGAGATGCGTCCGACGAAGATGTCTTCGGCAATCCGTCCGCCGAACAGGATGGAGAGTTGGCTCAACAACTGATCTTTATACATACTGATGCGGTCGCGCTCCGGAAGCTGCCAAGTCAGACCCAGCGCACGTCCGCGCGGCATAATGGTTACTTTGTGGACGGGGTCGGTAAAGGGCAGGCTTTCGGCAACAATCGCGTGTCCGGACTCATGATACGCCGTCGCACGTTTTTCGTCTTCGTGCATCACCATACTGCGGCGTTCCGGGCCCATATAGATTTTGTCTTTGGCATCTTCAAAATCGCTCTGATCGACTTTGACTTTGTTGCGGCGGCCGGCAAACAGGGCGGCTTCGTTGACCAGGTTCGCCAAATCCGCGCCGGAAAAACCCGGCGTGCCGCGCGCGAGGGACAATAAATCCACCGATTCGTCCAAAGGCACTTTTTTAGAATGGACGTTCAAAATCTGTTCGCGCCCCCGGATGTCCGGCAGGGGGACGACGACTTGGCGGTCGAAACGGCCGGGCCGCTGCAATGCCGGATCGAGTACGTCGGGACGGTTGGTTGCCGCAATCACTATCACAGTCTGATTGCTCTCAAAACCGTCCATTTCAACCAACAATTGGTTTAATGTTTGCTCGCGCTCATCATTGCCGCCGCCCAAACCTGCGCCGCGTTGGCGGCCGACTGCGTCGATTTCATCAATAAAGATGATACAGGGAGCGTTTTTCTTCGCCTGCTCGAACATATCGCGGACGCGGCTCGCACCGACACCGACGAACATTTCGACAAAGTCGGAACCTGAAATGCTGAAGAACGGCACACCGGCTTCGCCTGCAATGGCTTTTGCCAAAAGCGTCTTACCCGTACCCGGGCTGCCCGCCAGCAGGATGCCGCGCGGCACGCGACCGCCGAGGCTTTGATAGCGGTTCGGCGCTTTCAGGTAATCGACGATTTCCTGCACTTCTTCTTTGGCTTCGTCGCAGCCTGCGACATCGGCAAAGGTCACTTTGTTGGCATCTTTGTCCAGCAGGCGCGCACGGCTTTTGCCGAATGAGAATGCGCCGCCTTTTCCGCCGCCGCCCGTCTGCATACGCATAAAGTAGAACCACGCGCCGATCAGCAACAATACGGGCAGCAGGCTGTAAAACAGGGCAGCCAGCGCGCTCGGTTTTTCTTCCGGCGTTACTTTTACGCGGACGTTTTTGTCTAAAAGCGTTTTGATTAAATTGTCGTCTAAAGGCGCATTGGTGAAAAATGTGCTTTTGTCGGTGCGCTCGCCCTTAATCAGGTAGCCGCTGACGACGGATCCTTCGATATTGACGCCGGATACTTCGCCGTTGTTGACCTGTCGGATGAACTGCGAATATTCGATTTGCCCGTTGTCTTCTTTTTTACGGTCTAAAGCGTTGAACGCAGCCATCAGGCCGATACCCAAGGCGACCCAGACAAGGATTGATTTAAAGGCGTTCCCCACTTAGCCAAGCTCCATAATTGAGGTGTAAAACGGAAATGATTGTAAAGCACGCCGTCTGTATTGTCAGCGTTTATTTTTGCCCAATAAATAAATCTCACTGGAGCGATTGCGCGAGGCTTCGGGTTTGCGCGTCTGCACCGTGCCGAAAATTTCGCGCATGGCCGCCATGTATTCCTGATAGCCTGCTCCCTGAAAGACTTTGACTAAAAAGCTGCCGCCGGTTTTCAGGTGTTGCGAGGCGAAGTCCAAAGCCAGTTCGCACAAATAAAAGCTGCGCGCCTGATCGCTTACGGCGTTTCCCGACATATTGGGCGCCATATCGCAGATTACAAGGTCTAAGGGGCGGTTGTTTAATAAGCCTTCAAATTGCGCCAAAACGTCGTTTTCCCTGAAGTCGCCCTGAATGAAGGATACGCCCCCTATGGGTTCCATAGGCAGGATGTCCAAGGCGAAAACTGCTCCGGAAGTACCTGTCAGCTTGGCGGCAACCTGCGACCAGCTTCCCGGCGCGCTGCCCAAGTCGGCAAGTACCGTGCCGGGTTTGATTAATTTGTCTTTTTCGTTGATTTCCAGCAGTTTGTATGCGGCGCGGGCGCGATAGCCGTCTTTTTGCGCCATATGGACATAGTGATCGTTGACGTGTTCGTGCAGCCACGCTTTTGAGGATTTGGAACGTACAGCCATAGTGGTTCGCGGGTCGGAATGGAAACTGCGTATTGTACGTTAATTTTGCCGTTGCCGTGCCAAATCGCGTACAATGCGGGGCTATCCTTTTTATTCAGGCAGCAGTGAAATGTCCGATACGAAATTAACGACCAAAGAAATTTTGGAATTGAAAGCGCGCGCGCATCATTTGAATCCCGTCGTGATGGTCGGGCAGCAGGGTCTGACGGATTCCGTCATCAGGGAAACCGATGCCGCGCTGACGGCGCATGAGTTGATTAAGGTGCGCGTGTTCGGCGACGACCGTGCCGAACGTGTCGAAATCTGTAATGCCTTGTGTGAGGCGGTTGACGCGCAACTGATCCAACATATCGGGAAACTTTTGGTATTGTGGCGTAAGAATATCGAAGCCTGATTTTAGGGGCGGTATGTCGAAACAGCCGTTTTTCGGTGTTGCGGAGACGGTTGTCCGTATATCTGCCCGATGCCGTCTGCAAGTGTTTTTGTGTTGCAGGTTTCATATGGTTTGAGTGATTTGCAGGATGATTGGAGGGATGTTATGCAGTTTCCTTACCGCAATGTTCCGGCTTCGCGTATGCGCCGTATGCGCAGGGACGATTTTTCACGCCGCCTGATGCGCGAGCATACGCTGACTGCCGATGATTTGATTTATCCGGTGTTCGTATTGGAGGGATCGGTGCGCGAGGAGGATGTGCCTTCTATGCCGGGCGTGAAGCGTCAAAGTTTGGACAGGCTGCTGTTTACGGCGGAAGAGGCGGTGAAGCTCGGTATTCCGATGCTGGCACTGTTCCCCGTGGTTACGGCAAACAAAACCGAGCGTGCGGAGGAGGCGTACAATCCCGAAGGACTCGTGCCGACAGCCGTCCGCGCCTTGCGCGAGCGTTTCCCGGAACTGGGCATTATGACGGATGTCGCGCTCGATCCTTATACGGTTCACGGTCAGGACGGACTGACGGACGAAAACGGTTATGTGATGAACGATGAAACCGTAGAAGTCTTGGTGAAACAGGCTTTGTGCCACGCTGAAGCGGGTGCGCAGGTGGTTGCCCCTTCCGATATGATGGACGGGCGTATTGGTGCGATTCGCGAGGCTTTAGAGGATGCCGGGCATATCCATACGCGGATTATGGCGTATTCCGCCAAATATGCTTCTGCATTCTACGGCCCTTTCCGTGATGCGGTAGGCAGTTCGGGGAATTTGGGCAAGGCAGATAAAAAGACCTATCAGATGGATCCGGCAAATACTGATGAGGCGTTGCACGAAGTGGCGTTGGACATTCAGGAAGGTGCGGATATGGTGATGGTGAAGCCCGGTTTGCCGTATTTGGATGTTGTCCGCCGCGTGAAGGACGAGTTCGGCGTACCGACTTATGCCTATCAGGTTTCGGGCGAATATGCGATGCTGCAGGCGGCGGTTGCCAACGGCTGGCTGGATGGCGATAAAGTGGTTTTGGAAAGCCTGCTGGCATTCAAACGTGCGGGCGCGGATGGGATTTTGACCTATTATGCCATTGAGGCGGCCAAGATGCTGAAGCGTTGATATTTGATTCGCAATATTGAAATGCTGTCTGAAACTATGGTTTCAGACAGCATTTTTACGGTTTACAAAGTTGTATCGAGTGCGGCGGAAATATCGTTCCAAATATCGTCCGCGTCTTCGGTGCCGATGGAGAAGCGCAGCAGACCGACTTTGATGCCCATTTCCATTTTCACATTATGCGGCACGCCGCTGTGGGATTGGGAGTAGCAGTGGTTGACCAAACTTTCCACGCCGCCGAGGCTGGAAGCCATTTTGACCAGTTTCATGTTTTTAATCACGCTGTTTGCCGCTTCACGCGTGTCGTTTTTGAGATAAACCGTCACCACGCCGCCGATGCCTTTGGGCATTTGTGTTTTCGCCAGTTCGTAATGTTCGTGCGACGGCAGGCCGGGATGGAACACTTTTTCTATGGCAGGATGGGCTTCCAAACGGCGCGCGATTTCGAGTGCGTTTTTGCAGTGTGCCTCCATACGCAGGGCAAGCGTTTTGATGCCGCGCAACACCAGCCAGCAGTCCATCGGGCCGGCAACCGCGCCGGTATGCACCATCATATCGTGCAAAGGCTGCGCCAGCTCTTTGGTTTTGGCAACGACGATGCCCATCAATACGTCGGAATGGCCGCACAAATATTTGGTAGCGGAATGGAACACAAAATCGCAACCCATATCCAAGGGCTGTTGCAGATACGGCGTGGCGAAGGTGTTGTCGATGCCGACCAGCGCACCGGCCGCTTTGGCTTTCGCGGCAAGGGCTTTAATGTCCACCAAGCGCAAAAGCGGATTGGACGGCGTTTCCAGCCAAACCAGTTTGACCTTGTGTGCTTTGAGCAATTCGTCCAAATTATCCGGATTGCCCAAATCGGCAAAAACGACGTTCACCCCCCATTTTTGATAAACATCGACCAATAAGTCATACGCGCCGCCGTAAATATCGGCGACGGCGACAATGGTATCGCCAGGGCGCAGGAAAGTACGCCACACGGCATCAATGCCCGCCATACCGCTGGAAAATGCAAAGCCGGCCGCACCGTGTTCCAAATCGGCAACGGTGTCTTCTAAAATCTGACGGGTCGGGTTGCTCAGGCGCGAATAACGGTAAGGCACATTTTCGCCGATTTCGTGCAGCGCAAACATACTGTTTTGATAAATCGGCGGCATCAGCGCGCGGTTGTGTTCGTCGCAATCGTAGCCGGAATGGATGGCTTGGGTGGCGAATTTCATCTGTTTCTGCCTTGTAAGATATGAATAAGTCGGGATTTTATCACTATCCCGAAAATAGAAACAATCAATGCAGCCGCTAAAAGCGAGTGATATAATCTCGCATTTGCAGATTGACGGTATATTCCCCGGCGGAAACGCCATACCATGCACACATCTCAACAATTACATGAATATTAAGGAAAAACAACGCATGAGTGCCATTGCAGACGTGCAATCCAGCAGAGATTTACGCAACCTGCCGATCAATCAGGTCGGCATTAAAGACCTGCGCTTCCCGATTACCATGCAAACCGCCGAAGGAACGCAATCCACGGTTGCCCGCCTGACCATGACGGTCTACCTGCCCGCCGAGCAGAAGGGTACGCATATGTCGCGTTTTGTCGCATTGATGGAGCAACATACCGAAGCCTTGGATTTTGCACAATTGCACAGGCTTACTGCCGAAATGGTCGCGCTTTTGGATTCCCACTCAGGCAAAATCAGCGTTTCTTTCCCATTTTTCCGCAAGAAAACCGCCCCGGTTTCCGGTATTCAATCTTTACTGGATTATGATGTCTGCCTCACGGGCGAAATCAAAGATGGGGCATACGGCCACAGTATGAAAGTCATGATTCCCGTAACCTCGCTTTGCCCGTGTTCCAAAGAAATTTCCCAATATGGCGCGCACAACCAGCGTTCGCACGTTACCGTCAGCCTGACTGCCGATGCCGAAGTCGGTATCGAGGAAGTCATCGATTATGTGGAGGCACAGGCAAGCTGCCAACTCTACGGCCTGCTCAAACGCCCCGATGAAAAATACGTTACCGAAAAGGCCTACGAAAATCCGAAATTCGTGGAAGATATGGTGCGCGATGTCGCTACTTCGCTGATTGCCGACAAACGCATCAAGAGTTTCGTTGTCGAGAGCGAGAATTTCGAATCTATCCACAACCATTCGGCTTATGCCTATATCGCGTATCCGTAGGCGTGTTTGAGATGATCCAAATGCCGTCTGAAGGGCATTGGGGCGGCATTCTCGAATCTGCCGCCGTATCGGCTTGAAATCAATTTGCAATCAAAGTAATAAAAGGATGCACGATGACAGTATTAAGTAAAGAGCAGGTTCTATCCGCATTTAAAAACCGCAAATCGTGCCGGCATTACGATGCGGCACGCAAAATCAGTGCCGGGGATTTTCAGTTTATTTTAGAACTCGGGCGTTTGTCGCCCAGTTCGGTCGGTTCGGAGCCTTGGCAGTTTGTTGTGGTTCAAAATCCCGAAATCCGACAGGCCATCAAGCCGTTTTCTTGGGGTATGGCGGATGCTTTGGATACCGCCAGTCATTTGGTGGTGTTTTTGGCAAAGAAAAATGCCCGCTCCGACAGCCCGTTTATGTTGGAAAGCCTCAAACGGCGCGGTGTTACCGAACCGGATGCCGTGGAAAAATCTTTGGCGAGGTATCAGGAGTTTCAAGCTGACGATATCAAGATTTTAGACAATCCGCGCGCCTTGTTTGACTGGTGTTGCCGCCAGACCTATATCGCGTTGGCCAACATGATGACGGGTGCGGCTATGGCGGGTATCGATTCCTGTCCGGTGGAAGGTTTCAACTATGCCGATATGGAACGCGTATTGTCCGGGCAGTTCGGTTTGTTCGATGCGGCAGAATGGGGCGTGTCCGTCGCCGCGACATTCGGCTACCGCGTTCAGGAAATCGCCACGAAAGCGCGCAGGCCCTTGGAAGAAACCGTTATTTGGGCATAAGGCAATGCCGTCTGAAAACGCAAGGATTTTCAGACGGCATTTTTTATGCTTATTTAAAACGATTCGCCGGGAGCGAGATAACGCCATTTGCCGGGCGGCAGCCTGCCGAGTTTGACCTTGCCCATACGGATGCGTTTCAGTCCGACGACGCGCAGCCCGACCAGTTCGCACATACGGCGGATTTGCCGCTTTTTACCTTGTTTCAATACGAAACGCAGTTGGTCTTCGTTTTGCCATTCTACTTTGGCGGGACGCAGTTTCTCGCCGTCCAAACTCAATCCGTGATTCAGTAAGGCAAGTCCTTTTTCGTCCAATTTGCCGCGCACGCGCACCAGGTATTCTTTTTCACTGCCGCTGTTTTCGCCGATAAGCTGCCTGGCGATACGGCCGTCTTGCGTCAACACCAGCAATCCGACCGAGTCGATGTCGAGCCTGCCGGCGGAAGCCAGGCCGATTTTGTGTTTCGGATCGAAACGGATGCGGCCGGTGTCGCCTTCCCAGCGATTTTCAGGGGTAATCAGTTCGGCGGCGGATTTATAGCCTTTTTCCGCTTGTGCGCTGACATAGCCGACGGGTTTGTTCAACAGGATGGTAATGCGTGCCGCCTGCTGTTCGTGGGCTTTCTTGTCCAGTTCGATACGGTCTGCCGGTAAAACTTTCTGGCCGAGTACGGCGGTTTTGCCGTTGACCGTTACCCGGCCCTGTTCGATATAGCCGTCGGCTTCGCGGCGCGAACAAAGTCCCAGTTGCGCCATGCGTTTGGAGAGGCGCATCGTATCTTCTGTATGGTCGGAGGAAATTTTGGAATTCATGGGTACTTTCGGGTAAAGGCCGGCTTAGACCAATTGCTCGCCCCAGTGCAGTTTTTGGCGCAGGGTTTTGAAATATTGGTAGTCGGTCGGGTGTAGGATGCGTAAGGGGTTGCGGTAGCGGCGGATGGTAATGCGGTCGAGGTTTTGCACGTCGATATGGGTTTGACCGTCAAAATGGACGCGCGCGTCGCCGCCTTGGGTAACGAGGATTTCGATTTCGGACGTGTCGGGAATGGCGATGGGGCGGTTGGTCATGGATTGCGGGCAGATGGGTACGAGTGTGAAGGCGTGTAATCCTGCCTGCATAATGGGGCCGCCGGCGGCAAGCGAATAGGCGGTCGATCCGGTGGGGGTGGAGACAATCAGCCCGTCCGAACGTTGTGTATAGACGAATTCACGATTGACGAAGACTTCAAATTCTATCATCTGTCCGGCACCGCCACGGGAGAGGACGGCATCGTTGAGGGCGAGAGCGCGTTCGGCGGTTTTGCCTTCGCGGATCAGTGCGGCTTCAATCAGGATGCGCTCTTCGGCAAGGTATTTTCCTTCTAAAACAGGCAATAGCTTGTCTGTCATATATTCGCGGGGAATTTGGGTAAGAAAGCCCAAATGACCTTGGTTGATGCCGATAATCGGAACGGCGCGCGGGGCGATTTCGCGGGCGGCGGAGAGAAAGGTGCCGTCTCCGCCCAAGACGGCGACCAGGTCGCAGTATTGCCCCAGTTCGGTCTTGTTGACGATGTGGCAGCCGTCGGTGTCTTGGGTATAGATGCAGCATTCCCTTATGCCGACTTCGTCGAGATAGACGGTAAAGCCGTGCTGCTTCAAAAAGGTAATCAGCGTGTGCGCGGTGTCTTGGATGTCGGGCGTGTTGGGGCGGGTTACGATGCCGATGTTGTGAAAAGGGCTGTTCATGTCGGATGCCGTCTGAAGGTTAGTCTATCCAAATGTCGCGTTCGAGCCGATCGAGGCGTTCGTTGAGGCGTTCCACTCCGTCGCGCAGTCTGCTTATTTCGTTGAGGCAGTCGGCAAGGGCTTCGCCGCCGATGTTTGCGGACTCGGGTTCGCGGGAAAATCCGCCGATTTGTCCGGCTATGCTTTTGCCGATTTGTTTGATACTGTGTCCGATGTCGGCGGCACGGCTGCCGATGCCGTCCTGCGTGCTGAAAATCCGTACCAATTCGTCCGATGCGCGGGAACGCAGGCTGCCGAGCAGGGACAGCACCGCGATACCGAGGATGAGGTCGCCTTCGAGCCCGATGTCGCCCGCCCCGGGTTCGCCGCCTTGGAGGATTTTCTGTATCGCGCTGTCGCGGAAGGTAATTTCGGTGTCCGCAAAGCCGTTTCCCGCCGCGAGCAAACCGTCTTCCGTGATGCGTCCCGCCAGTTTCAACCCGGCAATGTTCAGGGTCAGTGTTTTGCCTGCAAAGGCGGCAAGTTCCGAGCGGCTGTCCAGGCTTTGCAGAATCAGGCGGTTGATGATGGGGAGGAGGGCGGACATATTTTCTGATTGGGGCGGAGAATGCCTGTTTGTTGCTGTTGCCGCTTATTTTACAGGCTTAAGCCGTTATCGCAAACGGTACGGATGATTTTGCCACTGCTGTCGTCGGGTGCGAAATCGGGAGCCGGCAAGCCGAGTTTGGCGGCTTCTTCCGTATAGAATTCGCGTCGTGTCGGGTGGCGCGGTTCAATAATGTTTTTCAGCCGCCTGCCGCCGGGGTTAAATGCCGTCTGAAACAGGCTTTCGACGGCGATATTACGGTGGACGATGTTGATGGGGCGGTTGCCGCCCGGGATGTTTTGCTTTTGAACAAGGCGGCTGACGGGATGGCGTTCGGCGCAATAAAGCCCGCCCAGCCGCAGGATGTCGATGTTCGGAACGCCGCTGTCGAGCAGGTGTTGTTCGGCGGCGAGGATTTGGCGGGCGGACTCGGTTTGCGGATCGGGTAGGGCGGTTTCGTCGCATTCGCGCGCTGTATCGCCGTAAACGCTGATACTGCTTGTGAAAATCAGGTGTTGCACGTTGCACGCCCGGGCAAGTTCTGCCCATTGTTTGACGGTGTCGGCGTAATGCGTCAGAGAGGAGGGCGGCAGCAGGAAGAACCAGACGGGTTTGTCGGCGTGGTGCCGCCACAATGCCGTCTGAAAGGCGCCGGTGCTGCCGAGGTCGATGGTGTCGAGGTGTATGGGCAGGTTGATATCGTCCGAAGTCAGGCTGCGCTTGACGGCGGAAACGCGGCTGCCGTGTCCGTAAAACTTTTGTGCCAGCGGCAGGCCGAGATAGCCTAGGCCCGTGATGGAGATATGGGGCGGGGGAACTGTGCTCATTCGCTGATACCGTCGGGCAAGTGCCGTCTGAAAACTGATTCGGACATTATGGGTTTACAGGTTGCCGTTGCCGATTTTCCAGTCGTATTCCGCGCGGTGTTCGGGCAAAAGATAAGGGCGCAGGAGGCTTAAGGTACGACGGACGCCGCGTGCTTTGGAGTCTTCGGTCAGCTTGGTGCGTCCGCGCAGCGAGCTGTCGAAGTCGAACCAGTATTTCGTGATCATCCACATATTGACGGCGAGGTCGTTCATAGCGGTTTGGTCGGCTTGGATGATGTTTAATCCGTTGAGCTGGGTGAGCAGCTTGACCAAGAGCGGGGAGACTTTGGCTTGCGTGAAGGTATTGTGTTCGCCCAACAATTCGGCACTGCGCGCAAGCAGGGTGTTCACGTCGCTAAAGAGGAAACGGTATTCCCACATCACGTCGTAAATGCCCGCCATATAGTTGATGGAGTCTTCCACATCAGACGGCAATACGGCTTCATTCAGGTAGGCAAGCAGGGCTTCGCTGTAACGTTTGAACAGTTGGACGATGATTTCGTCTTTGTTGCGGAAGTGGTAATAAAGATTGCCCGGACTGATGCCCAAATGCGCCGCGATATGGTTGGTGCTGATGTTGCGCTCGCCTTCCTCGTTGAAAAGCGCAAGACCGGCATCGATGATGCGTGTGTAGGTGTTGATTTTGGCGGTGCGGGTCACGGGCATACTCCTTGGATTTACAGGCTGTACGAGGCAGGCAGCCAATTAGGTTCGGCGTGCAATTCTACCTGAAACCGAGCAAATACTGTAAATTTGATGTGTTGCGCCAACTGCCAAACATCGTTTGCCGAGGCATTGTTTTTGTTCACCAAAACCAAAGCCTGTTTGTCGTGTACCGCCGCGCCGCCGATTTGAAAGCCTTTCAGACGGCATTGGTCGATCAGCCAGCCGGCGGCGAGTTTGACCGAACCGTCGGGCTGCGGATAGCGCGGCATATCGGGATGCTGCTGCAACAGGGTGGCGGCTTTTTCCGCGCTGACGACGGGGTTTTTAAAGAAACTGCCGACATTGCCCAAAATGCCCGGATCGGGCAGTTTGCGGCGGCGGACGGCGCACACCGCATCGGAAACGTCTTTCGCCGTTATTTCCCTGCCGGCGCACCGTTCGGCAACCGCTGCCGCCAAATCGCCGTAGCCCAAGTTCGGCTCGAAACGCTCTTTCAGGGCGAATACGACAGAAACAATCACATAACGCCCTTTGCCTTCCTGCTTGAACAGGCTTTCGCGGTAGGCGAAGCGGCAGTCGGCATTGGAAAGCTCGACAAAGGTTTCCGTATCCAAATCGAAGCAGCGCACGCTGTGAATCACGTCTTTCGCTTCCACGCCGTATGCGCCGATGTTTTGCACGGGCGACGCGCCGACCGTGCCCGGAATCAGGCTCAGGTTTTCCAGACCGTTCAAGCCCAGCGCGACGGTGTGCAGGACAAAATCGTGCCAAATTTCTCCCGCCTGCGCTTCAATCAGAACCATGCCGTCTGAACGCGCAATCTCGCGTATTCCCTTGTTTTCCATATGCACGACCAGTCCGGCGTAATCCTGCATCAAAAGGATGTTGCTGCCGCCGCCGAGCCATAAAACGGTATTGCGGTCGAACTCGGGCAGTCGGACGATGTCGCGCAACCCGTCGGCGTGTTCGAGCGCGATAAAGGCTTGGGCTTGGGCGTGCAGGCCGAAAGTGTTGTAGGGGGTGAGGTCGGTTCGGTATCGGATGGGTTGCATAATTTGAACTTTAAAACAGGTATTGTCGACGGCGGGCTTCAGCCCATTGTTTCCATAGTGGATTAACAAAAATCAGGACAAGGCGACGAAGCCGCAGACAGTACAGATAGTACGGCAAGGCGAGGCAACGCCGTACTGGTTTTTGTTAATCCACTATATATTTTAATCGGCGGCGTTTTCAGACGGCCTTATGCGATTTGACCCTCTCTTTACTGCAAAGCTCCAAACACCATACCAATGCGGCGGCGGCAATGGCGAGGGAAACCGTCAGCGCGGTCCAGAAACCATAAATGCCCATATCGAAACGGTAGGCGAGCAGGTAGCCCGGCAGCAGCCCGCAGCCCCAAAAGGCGGCGGCGTGGATAAGCATAGGCACTTTGGTCACTTTGTAGCCGCGCAAGGCGTAGGACGCGATACATTGTGTGGCATCCGCCAATTGGAATACCGCCGAAAACAGTAAAACCGTTGAAGCAATGCCCAAAACCGCCGCATCGGCAGTATAAAGCGAAGCCAAAGGACGGTGCATCACAACCAAAAACAGCGCGGTCAGAATGGCGAGCATCCAGCCCAACGCCAGCGACACGCCCGAAATATAACGCGCCGTCAGGAAGCCGCGCCGCCCCAGCGAAAAGCCCACGCGCACCGATCCCGCCAGCCCCACGCTTTGCGGCACCATATACAAAATCCCCGTCAGGCTCAAAGCCACCTGCTGCCCGGCGACATAATCGCTGCCGAAAGGCGCGACCAAAAACGCGACAAACGAAAACGCGCTGGCTTCCAAAAAATAAGACAGCCCGACGGGCGCGCCGATTTTCCAAATCTGTTTGAACACCGCCCGATCCGGCTTGCCGAATTTTGCCGTCAGTCCGAACGGGCGGAAGAATTTTTCCTTGGCGATATAAAGCCACAACGCCAGCGCGCCAAACCAAAACACCGCCGCCGTTGCCACGCCGCAGCCTGCGCCGCCCAAAGCGGGCATGCCGAATTTGCCGTAAACGAAAATATAGTTCAGCGGCACGTTCAACACAAACGCCGCAAAGCTGACCAGCATAATCACGCGCGGGCGGTTGAGGCTGGACGCGTAGGCGTGTAAGGCGCGGTGCACCATCGCCGCCGGCATCGCCAGCCCGGCAAACACCATATATCGCGCCATCGTGCCTTCCACATAATCGTTCAAGGTCAGCCAGTTGCGGAACGGCGTAATCGCCGCCCACAACAGAATCATCCCGAATATGCCCAAACACAGCCCGAACCAAACCCCCTGCCGCCCCGTTTCGCCCACTTCGCCGGTTTTGCCCGCGCCGTAAAGCAGGGAAATCATCGGATTCAGTGCCGCCATAATGCCGATAAAGGTAATGTAAACCGTGGTAAACGCACTGTTGCCCAAAGCCACCGCCGCCAAGTCCTCCTTGCCCGCACCGCCCGCCATCACGGTATCGACGAAACCGATGCCCACCTGCGCGACCTGCGCCAGCAGTATGGGCAGGGCAAGGGAGGCGAGCAGGCGGATTTCTTTCAGGAAGACGGAAAAGGAAAAGCGGTTGAGGTCGAGCAGCATAAGATAGGCATTCAATCAACAAAAATGCCGTCTGAAGCAGGAAACGGCAGTCTGGAACAACGGAAGGTAAAGATGCTTATTATATAGTAAAGGGCGTGTTGCCGGCAGGAGGCGGCGGGGGGAGTGTAAAGGCATATTCAGGTTGTATGTATTTTATGGTAAAGTTTGGTTTTAATCATTTGGCGGCGGCAGGCTGCCGGATAGGGGCCGATCGGATTCGGAATCGGAAAGCGGCACCGCCGCTTGGAAAGCGGTATGGTGCGGTTCGGCGGGTGTGCCGTATGATTCCGGGCCGGCGGCCTTTTGTGTTTACAGGATAAAACAAAAGGCGGATTCTTATGCAGACTTGGCAGCTTCCGGAACATATCGCCGACGTATTGCCCACGAACGCGCGGCAGCTTGAAAGCGCGCGGGAGCGGTTGTTGGCGTTGTTCCGCGTACACGGTTACGAGTTGGTCCAACCCCCGTTGATGGAATACAGCCACTCCCTGCTGACGCATATTGACGCGGGCTTGTCTTTGAAAACCATTTTGGTGGTCGATCAGCTGAGCGGCAGGCAGCTGGGCATCCGTGCGGATATTACGCCGCAAGTGGCGCGTATCGATGCCCATCTTTTGTCCGCCAATCAAGGGATTAACCGATTGTGCTACGCGGGTCCCGTGTTGCACGCGCGCCCGGACGGGCTGTCCAATATGCGCGAACCTTTGCAGGCGGGGGCGGAAATGTACGGTTTCGCCGACATCCGCGGCGACATCGAGCTGATAGACCTTATGCTGAAAAGCATGAAAATTGCCGATATGGGCAAAGTGCTGCTTTCGCTGGGGCATATCGGCATATTCCGCGCCTTGTCCGATGCGGCGCATTTGGATGCGGGGCAGTCCGCAACGCTGCTTGCCTTGATGCAGGATAAGGATACTAGGGCGGTCGAAGCGCAGGTCAAGGCTTGGAAGCTGGACGGTATGTGGGCAAAAGCATTCTCGCTGCTGCCGCGCCTGTACGGCGGACGGGAAGTGTTGTCCGCCGCGCGCGGACGGTTGCCGGATTTGTCGGCGGTCGGTAACGCGTTGGACGAATTGCAGGCGGTGTGCGACGCATTTCCCGATTGTGAAATCCATATCGACTTGTCCGAGCTGCGCGTCGACAATTACCACACAGGTTTGGTGTATGCCGCCTATGCCGCCGATTTCCACGACGCGGTCGCGCGCGGCGGGCGTTATGACGGATTGGGCGGATATTTCGGCAGGGCGCGCCCGGCAACGGGATTCAGTTTCGACTTGCGCAGCTTTATCGGGCGTTTGCCCGCCATCGAACGGCAGCCCGCCGTGTCGGTCGATGCGGAAGATGCCGAAGCGGCGCGCGAAGCAATTGAAACGCTGCGCGCGCAGGGGCAGTGTGTCGTGATCGATTACGGTATCGGACACAATGTTTCGGAAGAGCTTGCAGGCCGTCTGAAAAAGACAGACGGCGTTTGGCAGGTCGTGAAACGCTAAATACCCGTTCACGGCGGATGAAAGGCAAATCGCTGCGGGGCGCAAAGCCGCGCCGGTTTGGGGATTTTCCGCAATAATTTTCAATATCGATAGGTTATATGGCTATGGCTAAAAATGTTGTAGTAATCGGCGCACAGTGGGGCGACGAGGGTAAAGGTAAAATCGTTGACTGGCTGGCGGAAGAAGCCGGCGGCGTGGTGCGTTTCCAAGGCGGCCACAATGCCGGACACACTTTGGTCGTCGGCGGCAAAAAAACCATTTTGCGCCTGATTCCGAGCGGCATTCTGCATGAAAACCTGGACTGCTTTATCGGTTCGGGCGTTGTCGTTTCCCCCGAAGCCCTGTTGGGCGAAATCGACGAGTTGAACGCGGCAGGCGTGAAAAACGTCGAAGGCCGTCTGAAAATCGCGCCGACCTGCCCGCTGATCCTGCCTTACCACATCGCGCTCGACCAAGCCCGCGAAGCATCGCGCGGCAAAGGCAAAATCGGCACGACCGGCCGCGGCATCGGCCCTGCCTACGAAGACAAAGTGGCACGCCGCGCCATCCGCGCCGCCGATTTGCTGCATCCCGAAAAACTGCGTGAAAAACTGGATGCCGTCCTTGCCTATTACAATGTCCAACTGCAACATCTGCACAATGCCGAGCCGGTGAAAGCGGAAGACGTGATGGCGGTTATCGAAAAAGTCGCGCCGCGCATTGCGCCGATGATTGCCGACGTATCCTGCGTGTTGAACGAGAAAAACAAAAACGGCGAAAAACTGCTGTTTGAAGGCGCACAAGGTACGCTGTTGGACATCGACTACGGCACTTATCCCTTCGTTACCTCGTCCAACTGCCTCGCAGGCGCGGCTTCGGCAGGCGCGGGCGTAGGCCCCCAAATGCTGGATTATGTTTTGGGCATCGTTAAAGCCTATACCACGCGCGTCGGTTCGGGCCCGTTCCCGACCGAATTGTTCGACGAAGTAGGCGCAGGTTTGGCGGAGCGCGGACACGAATTCGGTTCGGTAACCGGCCGCGCGCGCCGCTGCGGCTGGTTCGATGCCGCCGCCCTGAAACGCTCCATCCAAATCAACGGCATTTCCGGTATGTGCATTACCAAGCTGGACGTGATGGACGGCGTTGAAACCATCAATATCTGCGTCGGCTACGAATTGCCCGACGGCGGCAAAACCGACATCCTGCCTTGCGGTTCGGATGCGGTAGAAGCCTGCAAACCGATTTACGAAACAATGGAGGGTTGGAAAGAATCGACTTTCGGCATCAAAAATTATGACGAACTGCCCGACAATGCCAAAGCATATTTGAAACGGATTGAAGAAGTCTGCGGCGCGCCGGTCGCCATCGTCTCCACCGGTCCCGACCGCGAAGAAACGATTGTGCTGCATCATCCGTTCGCATAAGGTTTTGCAGTGAAAATGCCGTCTGAAGCCCTAATTGGTTTCAGACGGCATTTTTACCGCTGTTTTATCTGATATTTTCTGTTTGGACGCGGTTTGTCGGGGTATATCAATGCGGCGTATCCGGTGCGGAAACGGATAAGGTCGATGCCGGTATGGCAACCCCGATGTTTTCAGACGGTATATACGAAAAAACCGTACTGCTTGCGCGTACGGTTTTTGTCGTTTCAAATCGGTTTAGAGCGATTTGAGGCGGGCGATGCGGTTGTCCAGTGAAGGGTGGGTGCTGAGCAGGGAGTCGCGCGTATCTCCGGCGATGCCCATTGCGTTCATTTCTTCGGGCAGGTCGACAGGATTGCCTTTAAGCCTTTGCAGGGCAGAAATCATTTTCGGCGCGCCGACCAGTTTTGCCGCCCCCGCATCGGCGCGGTATTCGCGCTGGCGGCTGAACCACATGACAATTAAGCTGGCAAGGAAGCCGAACAGGATTTGGAACACCACGCTGACCAGGAAGTAAGTTCCCTGCGACTGGCTGCCGTCGTTGTTTCGGGCAATCAGGTTGGCAATAATGCGCGACAGGAATACGACAAAGGTATTAACCACCCCTTGAATCAGCGTCAGCGTAACCATATCGCCGTTGCCGACGTGTGCCATTTCGTGCGCCAATACGGCTTCTACTTCGTCGCGCGTCATATGGTCGAGCAAACCGGTGCTGACGGCAATCAGGGAGCTGTTTCTCGATGCGCCCGTGGCAAAGGCATTGGGTTCGGGAGAGCGGTAGATGGCGACTTCGGGCGTTTTCAGATTCCATTGCCGCGCTTGGGCTTCGACAGTGTTCAAAAGCCAGGCTTCTTCTTCGGTGCGCGGCGTGTCGATGACTTCCGCGCCGACCGATTGTTTGGCGATGAATTTGGACATCAACAGCGAAATAATCGAACCAGTGAAGCCGACGACGGCGGAATACGCCAACAGGCTGCCCGCGCCGCCCCGGCTGTTGATGCCCAGAACCGCCAAAACAATACTGATTACGACCAAAATAGCGATATTGGTCGCCAAAAACAGAAAAATGCGTTTCACGGATGTTCCTTTTTGGTAGGGTGCGATGTTTTGAAATTTTGGGGATTGTCCCAAAAAGTTGCCGGCTTGTGAATATTAAGCTCGGCAAATGTATGCAAAACATTTGCTTGCAAACGGCGGTGTGCGCGGCCGGTTTTTTGAACTATTGCTCCAAGCCGTGTAGAATTGTGAACAATCTGTTCGGCTTTATTAAATATATTGGAAAGGACGACTTTATGAAAGCATTACTCTTAGGCGCGCCGGGCGCGGGCAAAGGCACTCAGGCGCAATTCATCACTGCCGCGTTCGGCATTCCGCAAATTTCCACCGGCGATATGCTCCGCGCTGCGATTAAAGCAGGTACGCCGCTGGGTTTGGAAGCGAAAAAAATCATCGATGAAGGCGGTTTGGTGCGCGACGACATCATTATCGGTATGGTCAAAGAACGCATCGCGCAAGACGACTGCAAAAACGGTTTCCTGTTCGACGGCTTCCCGCGCACGCTGGCACAAGCCGAAGCGATGGTTGAAGCCGGTGTGGATTTGGACGCGGTTGTTGAAATCGACGTACCCGACAGCGTGATTGTCGACCGCATGAGCGGCCGCCGCGTGCATTTGGCTTCCGGCCGTACCTACCACGTTACCTACAATCCGCCCAAAGTCGAAGGCAAAGACGACGTAACCGGCGAAGATTTGATTCAACGCGACGACGATAAAGAAGAAACCGTGAAAAAACGCCTTGCCGTTTACCACGAGCAAACCGAAGTGCTGGTCGATTTTTACAGCAAACTGGAAGGCGAACACGCGCCTAAATACATCAAAGTCGACGGCACTCAACCGGTAGAAGCTGTGAAAGCCGAAGTATTGAAAGGTTTGGGCAAATAAGTTTTGCCGAGTCGGAAATGCCGTCTGAAAAAATATTTTCAGACGGCATTTTGTGTATGAAAGCTGTTAAAATCGAAGTTGTAACCGTTTATCCGCAGGCATCTTATGAATCCCTTGATTTTCGACTTCCAAACTCCGCAACAACGCACCCCCGTCATCGTCGCCCTTGATTTTGCCAACGAAAAAGACACGCTCGGATTTGTCCGCAATCTTGACCTGACATTGTGTCAAATCAAAATCGGTAAAGAGCTGTTTACCGCAACCGGGCGCAATTTGGCGGAAAGCTTAATCAATCAAGGTTTCAAACTTTTCCTCGATTTGAAATACCACGATATTCCCCACACCGTCGCGCAAGCCTGCAAAGTTGCCGCCGACATGGGCGTGTGGATGGTCGATATGCACGCATCGGGCGGCAGACGCATGATGGAAGCCGCCGCCGAAGCCGTTGCCGGATACGGCACGAAGCCGCTCTTGATCGGCGTAACCGTGTTGACCAGTATGGAGCAAAGCGATTTGGCGGAAATCGGTTTGAACATCGCCCCTGAAGAACAAGTCATCCGTTTGGCGAAACTGGCGCAAAGTTCGGGCTTGGACGGCGTGGTCTGTTCCGCCCAAGAAGCCGCGCCGCTGCGCCGCGAATTGGGGCAGGATTTTGTCTTGGTCACGCCCGGCATCCGCTTGGACGTTGCCGGCAACAACGACGACCAACGCCGCATTATGACACCGGCCGAAGCCTTGGCGGCAGGTTCGACTTATCTGGTGATGGGCCGCCCCGTTACCCAAGCCGCCGATCCGGTAGCCGTATTGCGCGAAGTGAACCGCGTGGCAAATGCTTAAACATCAACAAGTTTGATGCTGTTCAAAGAAACTGCCTCACTTTGATACGGTAGATAAATAGCCGGAAAATTTTAGCTTAGAAAGGAATTTATCCAATGTCTCAATGTGGTTCGGATGTGAGCAATATTTTTGATTATGATGCATTTCCAGAAGATGATTTGCTTGTAAAGGATACCCCTGTCGGGTGGTATGCGATTGTGTCGCATAAAATTGTCGAAGAGGGGCTTCCTATTAAATTTATGTATCGGGAACATCAAGGGGATTTACCATTTGACAGCGGATGGCGAGTATTTTCCGGAACAGAAGATGATGAATACACGAATAACCCTGAAAATTTTACCTTTCATAGTTTGACGCGGCTTACTCATTATCAAGCAGATGTTGGGGAGCTGTTTTGGGCGGATATAGGTAGCGTTTTTGAGAAAAAAGAAGGAGAGGATTGCTTTTCACCTGTTACCGATTGGTCTCCTTTTGACTTTGAAGAATAATAAAAAGCCGGATTTTATTATTAATCAGTAAATTTGTCAGATAATTACTGAGAATACAGTGAAGTTTTCACACACAAAAAACAACTTATTTTGGAGTGCATAAAATGCCCGCCAAGTTTCAACAAGAAACCCTCAAATTCCGTTTCTCGCAAGCCAAAGTCCTGGTGGTCGGCGACGTGATGCTCGACCGCTATTGGTTTGGCGACGTGTCCCGTATTTCGCCTGAAGCCCCTGTGCCGGTGGCAAAAATCGGACGTATCGACCAACGCGCGGGCGGTGCGGCGAACGTTGCGCGCAATATCGCTTCGTTGGGCGGCAAAGCAGGGCTGTTGTCGGTAACCGGCGATGACGAAGCCGCCGACGCGCTCGACGCGCTGATGGTGCAGGACGGCGTTACCTCCTATCTGATGCGCGATAAACAAATCGCCACCACCGTCAAACTGCGCGTCATCGCCCGCAACCAGCAGCTTATCCGCCTTGATTTTGAAGAACATCCCAACCGTGAAGTGTTGGAACAAATCAAGCAGAAATACCGCGAAATCTTGCCCGAATACGACGCAATTATTTTTTCAGACTACGGCAAAGGCGGCCTGTCGCACATCTCCGATATGATCGATTGGGCGAAACACGCGGGCAAAACTGTATTAATCGACCCCAAAGGCGACGATTACGAAAAATACGCCGGTGCCACACTGATTACGCCCAACCGCGCCGAATTGAAAGAAGTGGTCGGCAGTTGGAAAAACGAAAATGATTTGACCGAAAAAGCCCAAAACCTGCGCCGCCACCTCGACTTGACCGCCGTTTTACTGACCCGAAGCGAAGAAGGCATGACCTTGTTCAGCGAAGGCGAACCCATTTACCAGCCCACCCGCGCCCAAGAAGTTTACGACGTATCCGGTGCAGGCGACACCGTTATTGCCGGAATGGGCTTGGGGCTGGCGGCAGGCTGCACGATGCCTGAAGCCATGCACCTTGCCAATACTGCGGCAGGGGTTGTCGTGGCGAAACTCGGTACGGCGGTCTGCTCGTTTGACGAGTTGAACAAGGCATTGGAAGAGCAGTAATTGCTGTTTCAGACGGCCTCAAAAGTTTAAACGCCGTCTGAAGCCGGTATAGGCAAATCATTGAGGCAACAAATTTTTATTTCCGGGCGGCAGGGTGTTTTCCAACGCCGTCTGAAAAGTCAAAACAAAGGAAACCCAATATGACCATCATCGTAACAGGCGCGGCCGGCTTTATCGGCAGCAACATCGTCAAAGCACTTAACCAGCGCGGTATTACCGACATTGTTGCCGTCGATAATCTGACAAAAGGCGAAAAATTCAAAAACCTTGCCGAGTGCGAAATCGCCCATTATCTCGACAAACACGAATTTATCCGCCAAGTGAGGGAACACATTTTACCTTATCAAAACATCGAAGCCGTGTTCCATCAAGGCGCGTGTTCCGATACGATGAACCACGACGGTTTGTATATGATGGAAAACAACTACCAGTACACGCTGGATTTGCTGGACTGGTGTCAGGAGGAACGCATCCCCTTCCTTTATGCTTCCAGTGCGGCGGTTTACGGAAAAGGCGAAATCTTCCGCGAAGAGCGCGAACTGGAAAAACCGCTCAATGTGTACGGCTACTCCAAATTCCTGTTTGACCAAGTATTGCGCCGCCGCATGAAAGAAGGTCTCACTGCCCAAGTCGTCGGCTTCCGCTACTTCAACGTTTACGGACAACACGAACAACACAAAGGGCGCATGGCATCCGTCGCCTTCCACCATTTCCACCAATACCGCGAACACGGTTACGTCAACCTGTTCGGCAGCAACGACGGCTACGGCAACGGCGAACAAACCCGCGACTTCGTCAGCGTCGAAGACGTTGCCAAAGTCAACCTCTACTTCTTCGACCATCCCAACCTCTCCGGCATCTACAACCTTGGAACAGGCCGCAGCCAACAGTTCAACGAACTCGCCGCCGCCACCGTCAACGCCTGCCGCGCCGCCGAAGGCAAACCTGAAATGAGCTTGAAAGAGCTGGTAGAAGAAGAACTTATCCGCTACATCCCATTTCCCGACGCGCTCAAAGGCAAATACCAAAGCTTCACCCAAGCCGACATTACCAAATTGCGCGAAGCCGGATACAAGGAAGAATTTTTCGATGTCAAATCAGGTGTCGACCGCTACGTCAAATGGATGCTGGAAAATTTGGCTTAAACACGATTGGTAATTTTGTTTGAAAGAAAATGCCGTCTGAACCTTTCAGACGGCATTTTTGATTTTATGCGGAGGCGGTTTTTATAGTGGAGTAAATTTAAATCAGGACAAGGCGACGAAGCCGCAGACAGTACAAATAGTACGGCAAGGCGAGGCAACGCCGTACTGGTTTTTGTTAATCCACTATATTTTGACCTTGCTTTTCTTAAACTTCAACACGGCTTCTTCTTTTGCCGCATCCCAGTCTATCCGCACGAAGCCGCCGTCGGATAGTTTGCCGAACAGGAGTTCGTCGGCGAGCGGTTTGCGGATTTTTTCCTGAATCAGGCGGTGCATCGGGCGCGCACCCATTTGCGGGTCGAAACCTTTTTCCGCCAGATATTTGCGCAAGGCCGGTGTGAATTCGGCTTCGACTTTCTTGTCGAGGAGCCGGTGTTCGAGCTGGAGCAGGAATTTGTCCACGACTTTGGCGATAATGGGTTCGGACAGGGGTGCAAACGGGATAACCGCGTCCAAGCGGTTGCGGAACTCGGGCGTGAAGAGCTTGTTGATTGCCTGCATTTCGTCGCCGCGTTCGCGTTTGGCGGTAAAGCCGAGGCCGGGGCGGCTGAGGCTTTCCGCGCCCGCGTTGGTGGTCATAATCAGGATGACGTTGCGGAAATCGGCACTCTTGCCGTTGTTGTCGGTCAGTTTGCCTGCGTCCATGACTTGCAGGAGGACGTTGAAAATGTCGGGGTGGGCTTTTTCGATTTCGTCCAAGAGCAATACGCAATGCGGCTGTTTGTTGACGGCTTCGGTCAAAAGGCCGCCCTGTTCGAAGCCGACGTAGCCCGGCGGCGCGCCGATGAGGCGCGATACGGCGTGGCGTTCCATGTATTCGGACATATCAAAGCGTTGCAGCGGTATGCCCAGCGAATAGGCAAGCTGTTTGGCGGCTTCGGTTTTGCCCACGCCGGTCGGGCCGGAGAAAAGGAAGCTGCCTATCGGTTTGTCGGGCAGCCCCAAGCCCGAGCGCGACATTTTGACGGCGGCAACCAGCGCGTCGATGGCGTTTTCCTGACCGTAAACCATGTTTTTCAAATCGCGGCCGAGGAATTGCAGCACTTGTTTGTCGTCGTGCGACACGGTTTTTTCGGGAATCCGCGCAACTTTGGCGATGACGGTTTCGATTTGCGCTTTGCCGATGACTTTTTTCTGTTTGGATTTGGGCAGAATCCGTTGCGCCGCGCCTGCTTCGTCCATCACGTCGATGGCTTTGTCGGGCAGGAAGCGTTCGTTGATGTAGCGTGCGGAAAGTTCGGCGGCGGCTTCGAGTGCGCCTTGCGTGTAGCGGACTTGGTGGAAGCCTTCAAACATCGGTTTCAAGCCGCGCAGGATTTGCACGGTTTCGGACACGGTGGGTTCGACCACGTCGATTTTTTGGAAGCGGCGGCTTAAGGCGTGGTCTTTGTCGAAAATGGTGCGGTATTCGTCGTAAGTGGTTGCGCCGATACAGCGCAGCGTACCTTTCGCCAATGCGGGTTTGAGCAGGTTGGACGCGTCCATCGTGCCGCCGCCGGTGCTGCCCGCGCCGATGATGGTGTGGATTTCGTCGATAAACAAAATAGCGTGTGGGATTTTTTCGAGCTGTTTCAATATGGATTTGATACGCGCTTCAAAGTCGCCCCGGTATTTCGTGCCCGCCAAAAGCGAACCCATATCCAGCGCGTACACTTCGGCATCTTTGAGCGCGTCGGGAATGTCGCCATTGACGATTTGATGTGCCAAACCTTCCGCCAGCGCGGTTTTGCCCACGCCGGCCTCGCCGACTAAAAGCGGATTGTTTTTGCGGCGGCGGCACAGGATTTGCACCAGCCGTTCCATTTCGTGTTTTCTGCCGATTAAGGGATCGATACGGCCGGCTTTGACTTCGGCGTTGAGGTTGACGGTGTACGCCGATAAAGGGTTTTTGCCCGATGCGGTGCGGCTTTCGCCATCGCCGGCGATGCCGTCTGAAGCAGGGTTGCCATCGTCTTCATCTTCATCGGGCGAACCGTGGGCGATGCAGCGCAAAATTTCAAAACGCGTAACCGATTGCAAACCCAAAAAATAAACGGCGTGGCTGTCGGTTTCGCTCATCAGCGCGACCAAAACGTCCAACGGTTCGACTGCGGCTTTGCCTGCCGATTGGGTATGCACCATCGCCCGTTGCATCACGCGTTGGAAGCCCAGCGTGGGCCGGGTTTCGACCGTGTCTAAAAGGTGGTCGGGAATCAGGGGGGTGTTTTCGGCAACGCTGGCGGCGAGTTGTTCGGACACCACTTTCAAATCCGTACCGCAGAGCTTGAGAACGTTGTGGACGGAGGCATCTTCTTCGATGAGTACCAAAAGCAGATGCTCGAGGCTGATAAATTCATAATGGGCGTTGCGCGCCTCGCGGTAAAGCTGCTGCAAAATCTGTTCCAATTCGGGTGCAAGCATATCAAATCTCCTCGACAATACATTGCAGCGGATGCCCTTCGGCTTTCGCCATGTCCATCACCTGCCGCTGCTTGGTTTGCGCGATGTCGCGCGTGTAAGTGCCGCACAGGCCTTTGCCTTCGTGATGAACCAAAAGCATCACCGCCACCGCCTGCTCCTGCCCGAGCATAAAGATTTCGGTCAGGATTTCGACGACAAATTCCATTGTGGTGTAATCGTCGTTTAATAAAAATACGCCGTAACGTTTCGGCGGCTGCGTGTCCAGGCGGTGCAAAAGCGTGTCGGATTGGTGTTGCGCGGTCATAGCGTGTCCCATTTGAAAGCCGCGTTCAAGCGGCATTTTTGTTGTATTTTCGGTACTTTTACCTATTTTCCCACTTTTTTGCAAACATAGCTTGACGTTTTGTCTTAACAAATGTAAAAAGACGGTTAAGCAGAAGCTGGCACTCGACCAAGTATATAAAGCTGGGGAGAAACGCTGAACGTTTAAGTTTGCTGTATGCCTTATTTTGCTGATTTTGTTAATTTTTAAGTATAGGAAGTTTCTAATGGCAACCGGTATCGTAAAATGGTTTAACGACGCTAAAGGTTTTGGTTTCATCACTCCTGACGAAGGCGGCGAAGATTTGTTCGCTCACTTCTCAGCGATCAATATGGAAGGTTTCAAAACCCTGAAAGAAGGCCAACGCGTGTCTTTCGACGTAACCACCGGCCCTAAAGGCAAACAAGCTGCTAACATTCAGGCTGCTTAATCCCGAGTGTACGGGAAACCGTATATTGTGAAACGGCAGGACAGACGATGTCCTGCCGTTTTGTTTTGCCGTTTTCCGGGTCGGGCGGTCCGGACGGTGCAAAGCCGGCTTCAGACGGCATCGGCAGGCAAACCGGGAAACTTCCTGCGGATTGGGCGCGCCCATCCCGCCCGACGGCAAAATGCCGTCTGAAGCCGACGGCGGAAAAACCCCCAATCTCCGCACGCCTTATCCTGAACTTGTGTGTACCCTGTTGTGGACAAGTGGCTTAGTATTTTGACGGATAAGGAAAAATCAGTGCTGATGAAAAAATGTGCAATGTCGCCGGTAAAAGGCGGTGCGGCATAAGACGGCAAAAGGGCAGGCACGGGGCAAAACGTGCTGCCTTCGTCTTCAGACGGCATCGGCAGGGCGTTCAGCTTCCGGCAACCGTCATCCCCGCAATCAGAATCGAGCCGATTTTGTTGGACGAACGCCGCAAAGCGTCATCCGCCACGCCGACAATGTCGCGGTACATATCCTGCAAGCGTCCGGCTACGGTAATCTCGTGGACGGGGTAGGCAATCACGCCGTTTTCCACCCAAAAACCCGCCGCGCCGCGCGAATAGTCGCCGGTAATGGTGTTCGCGCCCTGTCCCATCAGTTCGGTAACCAATAATCCAGTCCCCATTTCTTTCAGCAGGTCGGATTGCGTTTTGTGCGTATGGTTCAAATAAAGGTTGTGCGCGCCGCCGGCGTTGCCCGTGGTCTGCATACCGAGTTTGCGCGCACTGTAACTGCTGAGGAAATAGCCTTCGACAATGCCGTTTTGAATTACGAAGCGCGGTGCGGTAGCAACGCCTTCCGCATCAAAATAGCTGCTGCGGAAAGAGCGGGGGATGTGCGGTTCTTCGCGCAGGTTAAGGAAATCGGGCAGGACTTGTTTCCCTATGCTGTCGATCAGGAAGCTGCTTTGGCGGTAGAGCGCGCCGCCGGAGAGCGCACCGACGAGGTGTCCGATCAGACCTCCCGAAACGGTGGTATCGAAGAGGACGGGGTAGCTGCCTGTCGGGATGCTGCGGCTGCCGAGTCGGTGCAAAGTGCGGCGGGCGGCGGTTTGACCGATGGTTTCGGGGCTGTCCATATCCGGATGGCGGCAGGCGGAATCGTACCAGTAGTCGCGCTGCATTCCGCTTTCGTCGGCGGCAACGACGCTGCAGGAAATGCTGTGGTGCGTGCTTTGCCGGTGTGCGGCAAAACCGTGGGTGTTGCCGTAAACGTATTGGTAATGGCCGGTTTGCACCGCCGCCCCTTCGGAGTTTTCGATGCGGCTGTCCGTGTCCAACGCTGCCTGTTCGCATTGTTTTGCCAAGCCGACGGCGGCTTCCGTATCCAAATCCCATTCGTGGTAGAGGTCGGGGTCGCCGATGTGTTTTGCCATCAACTCGGGGTCGGCAAGTCCGGCGCAATCGTCTTCGGCGGTGTGGCGGGCGATGTCGATGGCGGCTTTGACGGTGTCTTGCAGGGCTTTTTCGGAGAAATCGGCAGTGCCGGCGCGGCCTTTGCGTTTGCCGACGTAAACGGTAATGTCCAGCGATTTGTCCTGCTGGAACTCGATTTGTTCGATTTCGCCCAAGCGCACGCTGACGCTTTGACCGAGCGACTCGCTGAAATCGGCTTCGGCGGCGGTTGCGCCCGTCGCTTTTGCCAAGTCGAGCGTGCGGCGGCAGAGGTCGAGGAGTTCGGAAGCGGTGTGGTTGAATAGCATAACAATCTTTCTTGGTGGAGCGTTGCGGCATTTTAACCGTTTCGGGCGGCAGGGGCAAAAGCGCGCCGTTTGCAGGGCGTGCGGTGCAAAATGCCGTCTGAACGCGGCGGCATTCTGTTAAAATGCGCCCGTCGGATAAAATTTGAGAATGAAGATGTTTGAACAAGAAGACGAGTGGATCAGCAAAACCCAAATGAAAAAGCAGATGAACGGTTTGCAGGATTTGGGTATGGAACTGACCAAGCTCTCAAGCGACACGCTGAAAAAAATCGGCTTGGACGAAGATTTGTACGAAGCCGTCGTTACCTATAAAAAAATTACGTCCAACGGCGCGCTCAAGCGGCAGGCGCAATTTATCGGCAGGCTGATGCGCGATACCGATCCCGCGCCCATCGAGGCGTTTCTTGCCAAGCTGCGCGGCGACGATGCGGCGCACAATGCCTTTTTGCAACGCGTGGAACAGGCGCGCGTACGGCTGTTGGCAGACGACGGTGCGTTGACGCAGTTTATATCGAATTTTCCGCATGCGGACGCGGGCAAGCTGAGGACGCTCATCCGCAATACCAAAAAAGAGCAGGAGCAAAACAAACCGCCGAAAAATTTCCGCGCCCTGTTTCAAGAATTGAAAACCGTGATGGAAAACGGGGACGAGGAAATTTAGGCATATTTTCAGACGGCATCCGCCGTCATTCTGATTGGAGGATAAAATGTTGTTCCGTAAAACGACCGCCGCCGTTTTGGCGGCAACCTTGATGCTTAACGGCTGTACGGTAATGATGTGGGGTGTGAACAACCCGTTCAGCGAAACGACCGCCCGCAAACACGTTGACAAAGACCAAATCCGCGCCTTCGGTGTGGTTGCCGAAGACAATGCCCAATTGGAAAAGGGCAGCCTGGTGATGATGGGCGGGAAATACTGGTTCGTCGTCAATCCTGAAGATTCGGCGAAGCTGACGGGCATTTTGAAGGCCGGGCTGGACAAGCCCTTCCAAATAGTTGAGGATACCCCGAGCTATGCCCGCCACCAAGCCCTGCCGGTCAAACTCGAAGCACCCGGCAGCCAGAATTTCAGTACCGGAGGCCTTTGCCTGCGCTACGATACCGACAGACCTGCCGACATCGCCAAGCTGAAACAGCTTGAGTTTAAAGCGGTCAAACTCGACAATCAGACCATTTACACGCGCTGCGTATCCGCCAAAGGCAAATACTACGCCACACCGCAAAAACTGAACGCCGATTACCATTTTGAGCAAAGTGTGCCTGTCGAGATTTATTATATGGTTGAGGGAAAATATACCGACAAACTCAAGCTGTTTGAAAATATTGCATATACGCCCACCACGTTGATACTGGATGCGGCGGGCGCGGTGCTGGCCTTGCCTATCGCGGCGTTGATTGCAGTCTCGAATTCCTCAGACAAATGAACGGTAATGCCGTCTGAAAAGCCTTCAGACGGCATTTCAAGCACACCCGCACTGTAAAACCCCGCGCTATGTCCGTCAAAATCCAAACCCGATCCGTCAATACCAACGTTTTTAATCATTTGCTCACCGCCGGTGCCGATCCTTTAATCGCCCGGCTTTGTGCCTCGCGCGGTGTGCAAAGTCCTGCCGAATTGGACGACAAACTCGCTTCCCTCCTGCCTTATCAAACGCTGACGAATTGCGAAGCCGCCGCCCGCCGTTTGGCGGATGCGGTTGGGCGCAAGGAAAAAATCCTGATTGTCGCCGACTATGATGCCGACGGCGCGACTGCGTGTGCCGTCGGTTTGGACGGTTTGGCGGCGATGGGCGCGAAAGTGGATTTCCTCGTGCCCAACCGCTTTGAGCACGGCTACGGCTTAACGCCCGAACTGGCTGAAATCGCGGTAGAGCAAGGTGTGGATTTGCTGATTACGGTGGATAACGGCATTGCCAGTATCGCAGGCGTGGCGCGCGCGCAGGCTTTGGGTTTGGATGTGATTGTAACCGACCACCATCTGCCTGCCGAGACCGTACCCGACTGCATCATTGTCAATCCGAACCAAAAAGGCTGCGGTTTCCAAAGCAAAAGCTTGGCGGGCGTGGGCGTAATTTTTTATGTGTTGACGGCGTTGCGTGCCGAATTGCGCCGCCGCAATTATTTTTCAGACGGCATGAAAGAGCCGAATCTGGGCGACCTTTTGGATTTGGTCGCACTCGGTACCGTTGCCGATGTCGTTACTCTAGACCACAACAACCGCATCCTCGTGTCGCAAGGTTTGAAACGGATGCGTTTGGGCAAAATGCGCCCCGGCATCCGCGCCTTGTTTGAAGTGGCGCGACGGGATTGGCGCAAGGCCCAGCCTTTCGATATGGGTTTTGCATTGGGCCCGCGCATCAACGCCGCCGGACGGCTGGACGATATGTCGGTCGGCATCGCCTGCCTGTTGGCGCGAGATGATGCCGAAGCGCAGGAACTGGCGGCGCAGTTGAACAACCTCAATATCGAACGCCGCGAAATCGAGCAATCTATGCTGCAAGACGCGTTGAACGCCTTTCCCGAAACCCTACCTTCAGGTCAGACGACCCTAGTCGCCTACCGCGACGACTTCCATCAAGGCGTGGTCGGCATCGTTGCCAGCCGCCTCAAAGACCGTTTTTATCGTCCGACCATCGTGTTTGCGCCTGCCGACAACGGCGAAGTGCGCGGTTCGGGGCGTTCCATTCCCAACCTGCACCTGCGTGATGCTTTGGATTTGGTGTCCAAACGCCATCCCGATTTGATTTTGAAATTCGGCGGACACGCGATGGCGGCGGGTTTGAGCATACTTGAACACAATATTCCCGCGTTTCAGACGGCCTTTGAAGAAGCCGTGCGCGAAATGGTGTGCGAAGACGATTTGTCGCAAACTTTCATCACCGACGGCAGCCTGCCTGCACGTGACATCACGTTGGAACAGGCGCAAAACCTTGCCCGACACGTTTGGGGACAGGGCTTCGCGCCGCCGAGTTTTACCGACGAATTTCATGTTGTCCGCCAGCAGCCTTTGGGCGCGGAGGGTAAACACAAAAAAGCGTGGCTGCAAAAAGACGGTTGCGAATTTGAAGCCATGTTTTGGCGTTGTAGCGAAGACATTCCCGAATACATCCGCACGGTGTACCGCCCCGTTGCCAACGAATGGCGGAATAATCTCGAATTACAGCTTTATATCGACTACTGGGAAGCGGCGTAGAGGCGGCGGAACGCTGTTTGAATGTGATTTCTGTTGTTTGTACGACGGGAATGTTCCCAATCGGAAAAGGTGCATCAAATTTCAGACTCTGCCGCAAAAGCAGGGTCTGATTTTTTTGGAGGGCAATCTGTTATAATGACGCGTTGCCGCCGCAAGGGCGGCGCGATTCGGACGGCGTAGTTTCTACGCCTTTTGTTTATGGTTTTCGACATCTTGCGGAATCGTACCGCCCGATGCCGTCTGAAACGGTTGCCCGTGGAGATGCCGCTCTCCGGGTCAGAGTATTTATGTTGAAAAAATGGTTGAATAAGATGCTGCCTTCCAGTCGGAGCAGTAAAAAAGCGGAAAGTAAAACGGTCATTCCTGCCGAAAGACACAACATCCGTGCCGAAATGTTGAGCTTTGCCGCCGAAAACGTCATACGCCGCCTGAAAGAGGCGGGGTTTCAGGCTTATGTGGTCGGCGGCGCGGTCAGGGATTTGCTGCTCGGCATCGAACCCAAGGATTTCGATGTCGCAACCGATGCCACGCCCGAACAGGTGCACAAAC
The DNA here is from genome assembly GCF_901482445.1 of Neisseria lactamica. Lineage (NCBI taxonomy): Bacteria > Pseudomonadati > Pseudomonadota > Betaproteobacteria > Neisseriales > Neisseriaceae > Neisseria > Neisseria lactamica. Next base: position 276,721 of record NZ_LR590477.1, read on the forward strand.
TCTTCCGCCGCAGCCGCATCATCGGCAGGCGTTTTCAAATCGTCCACGTTATGAACGGAGCGGAAACCATAGAGGTAACGACTTTCCGGGGCGGTGCGAAGGTTCAGCAGAACGCGCGCGGCAGAATCATGAAGGACAACACCTACGGCAGCATCGGGGAGGACGCGATGCGGCGCGACTTTACCTGCAACGCGCTGTATTACGACCCGGAAACAGAAGAAATTTTGGATTTCCACAACGGGGTTGCCGATATTGCCGCGCGCCGGCTGGTCATGATCGGCGATGCTGCCGAACGCTATCAGGAAGACCCCGTCAGGATTTTGCGCGCCATCCGCCTGTCGGGCAAATTGGGCTTCAAACTGTCGGAAGAAACCGCCGCACCGATTGCCGAATCGATATGCCGTCTGAAGCACGAACCTGTGGCAAGGCTGTTTGACGAAATCATGAAGCTGCTGTTTTCAGGGCACGCGGCGGCGTGTCTGCAGGTTTTGCGGCGGTTTGACTGCACCGGCATCCACCCGCTTTTGGATGCCTTGGGCGTTTCAGACGGCATCGCCGGAAAAATGACGGCGTCTGCACTGAAAAATACCGACGAAAGGCTGCGCGCCGACAAATCGGTTTCGGTCGGCTTCGTGTTGGCCGCCCTAATGTGGCCGGAATTGGACCGCCGTTGGCAGGCAAACCTGCAACAGGGTTTGAAACCCGCGCCCGCCATGTCCGATGCAATCAATACGATGCGCGAAACCGTCGAACGCGGTTGGGGCGTGCCGCAACGCTTTTCCGCCACGATGCGCGAAATTTGGATGTTCCAGCCGCAGTTTGAGAACCGCAAAGGCGCAAGGCCGCACAAACTGTTTGCACAGGCCCGTTTCCGCGCCGCTTATGATTTCCTGCTCTTGCGCGCCGAAACCGGCAATGCGGACCGCGCCCTTGCCGAGTGGTGGACGGCGTTTCAGACGGCATCGCCGGAACAGCGGGCCGATATGACCAAAAACGAAGCCGCCCGGAACGGGAAAAACGAAGGACAGGTGAAAAAACGCCGCCGGCGCAGGCGCAAGCCCAAACCGAAAGTTGCGGGAATGGATTGGGAATAACGGTCAACAGACAAGGAGCAATGAAGTTTCAACGCATAGGATGAAGCATAAAGTGCCGTTTCATGTATTATCCTGATTTGTGAGGGACTTCATCCCTGCAAATAAAGTCTGACCCTGCCGCCCTGAAAAAGGATGTCCGGGCGGGCAGGGTTCGGGCAACAAGGAAGAATTGATGAAAAAATGTATTTTGGGCATTTTGACCGCGTGTGCCGCCATGCCTGCATTTGCCGGCAGAACCGGCGATTTGGAAGCACGTTTGGCACAGTTGGAACACCGTGTCGCCGTATTGGAAAGCGGCGGCAATACCGTCAAAACCGACCTTTCCGGTTCAAATTCCGCCATGTATGTATGCAGCGTTACGCCTTTTCAAAAGACGTTTGAGGCAGGCGGCCGGAATGAAGGCGTGGCGCGGCAGAAAGTGCGTCAGGCGTGCAACCGCGAAACTTCGGCAATGTTTTGCGAAGATGAGGCAATCCGATGCAGAAAATTCGATTGATGTATCGCTTGGACGGATAAAGAAACGGATACGGAATCCTGCTTCCGTATCCGTTTTTTCTGCCCGATTTTCCGTGCATCGGGTTTCAGACGGCATCCGCTCCGTCATTCCCGTTCAGGTTCTGCCGATTCGTAGGCTTCGACGATTTTTTGAACCAAAGGATGCCGGACAACGTCTTCGCCGGTAAAGGTATGGAAATACAGCCCTTCCACGCCGCGCAGTTTCTCACGCGCGTCTTTCAATCCCGATTTGATGTTTTTGGGCAGGTCGATTTGGCTGGTGTCGCCGGTAATGACGGCTTTCGCGCCGAAGCCGATGCGGGTCAGGAACATTTTCATTTGTTCGGGCGTGGTGTTTTGCGCCTCGTCGAGGATGATGTATGCGCCGTTGAGCGTCCTGCCGCGCATATAGGCGAGCGGGGCGATTTCGATCAGACCTTTTTCAATCAGTTTGGTTACACGGTCGAAGCCCATCAGGTCATAGAGCGCGTCATAAAGCGGACGGAGGTAGGGATCGACTTTTTGGGTCAGGTCGCCGGGCAGGAAGCCCAGTTTCTCGCCGGCTTCGACGGCGGGGCGCACTAAAATGATGCGTTCGACTTGGTGTTTTTCCATCGCATCGACGGCGGCGGCGACGGCGAGATAGGTTTTGCCCGTGCCTGCGGGCCCCAACCCGAATACGATGTCGTGCTTGAGCAGGGCGCGGATATAGCCGTTCTGCCTGGGAGTCCTGCCGCCGATGCTGCCGCGCTTGGTGCGGAAATAATAGGCGTGGTCATGGTTTTTTTCCTGATGCCCGGCATCTTCGGTTTGTGCTTCGACGGCGGCAAGGCGGATGTCGTTGTCGTCCAAATCGCGTGTCTGCGCCGTTTCCAAGAGTTTGAGCAGGGCGCGTTTGCCGGCGTGTGCAAATGCGCCGTTGAGGGTGAAATGTTCAAAACGGCGGCTGATGTGGATATCGAGTGCTTTGGCAAGCGAATCGAGGTTGCTGTCGAAAGAACCGCACAGGCGTTGCAACGCCGAGTTGCCGGTTTCTTCCAAATGCAGGTGGACGGTATGGGTCATATGTTCATCCGAATGGTTGGATATTGTGTGATTTTAATCTATTTTGCCGGCGTTTTTGCATCGGATTTGGCGGCTGCCTGCCGATAACGGGTTTGCGGGGCGGCAGGAATAAAAACGCGGGTCTGAAATAATTGCCCCGCACTAACGCAATTTGGCGCGCCGGTGTGTTAGATTGGCGGTTTTTCAAGTAAGGAGGCGGATATGTTGCGTTCTATTTTGGCGGCTTCCCTGCTGGCGGTATCTTTTCCGGCGGCGGCTGAGGCATTGAATTACAATATTGTCGAATTTTCCGAATCGGCGGGTGTCGAGGTGGCGCAGGATACAATGTCCGCGCGTTTCCAAGTGATGGCGGAAGGACGGGACAAAAATGCCGTCAATGCCGAGTTTGTTAAAAAATTCAACAATTTCATCAGAAAATCAAAAAACGGGGGGTTTAAAACCGAATTGGTATCGCGCAGTGCGATGCCGCGCTATCAATATACCAACGGCAGACGCATTCAAACCGGCTGGGAGGAGCGTGCGGAATTTAAGGCGGAGGGCAGGGATTTTGACGCGTTGAACCGTTTTATTGCCGATGTTCAGGCGGATGCCGCGTTGGAATATACGGATTTTTATGTGTCGAGCGAACGCCGCAACGAGGTCATCGATCAGGTCAGCAAGGATGCTGTTTTGCGTTTCAAGGCGCGTGCCGAAAAGTTGGCGGGCGTTTTGGGTGCGCCCGGTTATAAAATCGTCAAATTGAATTTGGGACACATCGGCAGCCATATCGCGGGTGGCGGAGCTGTTCGGGCAAAAATGCTGCGCGCGATGCCGATGGCGGCAAGCTACGGCGCGGAGGGTACGGATTCCGTCGCGCCGGGCGTGGAGGAAATCAGCATCAGTGTCAATGGGACGGTTCAATTCTAGCTGCGGATAAACAGGCAGATGCCGTCTGAAACCGGATGATGCGGTTCAGACGGCATTTTGTATTTCAGGCTTTGGGCAGGGTTACGCCGGTTTGCCCCATATATTTGCCGTTGCGGTCTTTGTAGGAAGTTTCGCACACTTCGTCGCTCTCGAAGAAGAGGACTTGCGCCACGCCTTCGCCGGCGTAGATTTTGGCGGGCAGGGGGGTGGTGTTGGAAAATTCGAGGGTAACGTAGCCTTCCCATTCCGGTTCGAACGGGGTAACGTTGACGATGATGCCGCAGCGGGCGTAGGTGGATTTTCCTAGGCAGACGGTCAGGACGTTGCGCGGGATGCGGAAATATTCGACCGTGCGCGCCAGTGCGAAGGAGTTGGGCGGGATGATGCAGCAGTCGTCTTCGACGGTAACGAAGTTTTTGGGATCGAAGTTTTTGGGATCGACGATGGTGCTGTTGATGTTGGTAAAAATTTTAAATTCGTTGGCGCAGCGGATGTCGTAGCCGTAGCTGGACGTACCGTAGGAGATGATGCGTTTGCCGTCGGACTCTTTGATTTGGTTCGGCTCGAAGGGGTCGATCATACCGAACTCTTCGCTCATACGGCGTATCCATTTGTCGGACTTGATGCTCATAGTGTTTTCCTTGTTTCTTGCGGTGTTCGGACAAAGCATTCGGGGATGCCGTCTGAAAACGGGGTCTTATTTGTTTTTGGGCAGTTTCACTTCTTTAATCATGCCGTTTTCGCATTTCATAATGAAAAGGGTTTCGCCGTTCTGCGAGACGGTAAACCTGCCGTGCGCTAGGCCTTTTTTGAACGTGCCCGACAATGCCATATTGCGGAATTTGGTACTGTCGGAATTGAACGGTTCGAGAAATACTTCGCGGCCGGCGGCAACGGTATAAACGCCTTGTCCGTCGAACTTGCCGTTTTTGAACGAACCGGTATAACCGCGCCCGTCCCGGCAGCGCCATATGCCCTTGCCGGAGGGTTTGCCGTCTTTGCCGACACCGCCCTCGTAGGTGCAGCCGGCTTCCTGATAGGAAGTCAGGACGGCGGCCGGTGCGGGGAGGGCGAACATAATGGCGGACAGTAGGAATGCGGGGTGTTTAAGCATAAGGGTTATTCCATTGGATTTTGGCCGACGGTATAAAAGCCGTCTGAAAAATCAATCTTGCCGGCCGCCCAAATAAGCAATCAGTTCATCGAGCATCGTACCGACTGCTTCCGCCATTAAGATTTGCGAGGCGAAGGCAAGGCCGGCGGCATCGCCGCCGCTGTTTTCAGCTTCTTCCTGCAATACGTCGAGGTATTGGATGCGCTTGAGCGTGAAGTCTTGCGTGAGGATAAAGGCGATTTGTTCGCGCCACACCAAGCCCAGCCGGGTAACGGTTTTGCCGTTTTTGACGTGTTGGACGACTTCGTCGTCGGTCAAATCCTGTTTGGAGATTTTGACGACAGGTGCGGCATCGCCCGCGCCTTTGAGTTCGCAATCGCTGTCCAATTCAAAACCGCCTTCGCAATGCCCTTGCAGCAGCCAGCCGGTCATCAGGGAAGAGGGCGATTGTTTGGTATTCGGCAGCGAGGCTTCCAAACCGCCCAAGGCTTCGCGCAGCTTGGTCAGGATGTTTTCCGCTTTGGCGGAAGCCGCGTTGTTGACGAGCAGGTAGCCGCGCCGGGTATCGAAAACGGCTTCGGTGCGGCTGCTGCGGGTAAACGCGCGGGGCAGCAGGTCGTCGGTAATCTGTTCTTTAAGCTCTTGTTTTTCTTTGCGACCGACATTGCGGGCCTCATTGTCTTGAATTTCGGCGATTTTTTCATCCAAAATATCGCGGATAACGCCGGCGGGCAGGACTTTTTCCTCTTTTTTCAGGGCGACGCGCCAAGTGTCGTCGGCAGGGAAGACCGGATCGGGGGAGAAAGGGACAGGCGCGGCAAAGCCTTCGCTAAACCAGTCCAAACCCTGGCAGCGGGCAAATCCGGATTGCGCCAATTTGTCGGAAAGGACTTCCAATTCGGGCAGCTTTTCTTTGTCGAGCAGGTAAAAGCTGATTTGTTTGAACCACATAATGTTTCCTGTTGTTTGAAATGACGGGAATTATCTGCTGAATTGTTTTTTCACGCTGACTTTGGTTTTCTTTTTGAAACGATTTTTCTCTTCCTTGCGGCCTTCGCGTTTCTCAATACGGTTGCTCAAGCTGACGCGGCGCAACGGTTTTTTCTTCGGCTTGTCGTCGGCATTTTCATACGGGTTTTCCGAAACATTGTATTGAATCCGCAACGGCGTACCTTGCAGATTGAAGGCTTTGCGGAACGTTTGGGTCAGATAGCGCGTATAGCTGTCGGAAATCGCGTGCAGCGAATTGCCGTGCACCACAATCACCGGCGGATTCATACCGCCCTGGTGGGCATAACGCATTTTCGGACGCACCAAGCCGGCACGCGGCGGCTGTTGGCGTTCGACGGCGGTTTGCAATACGCGCGTGATTTTCGGCGTCGGCATCTTAATCATCGCCGCGTTGTAGGCAGCCTGAATGCTGTCGAACAAACCGTCTATGCCGCGTTCTTTCAACGCGGAAATAAAGTGGAACTTGGCAAAATCAAGGAAATACAGTTTGCGGGAAATGTCGCGTTTCACTTGCTCGCGACGCTCTTCGCTGATGCCGTCCCATTTGTTGACGGCAACCACCAGCGCGCGTCCCGCTTCCAAAGCAAAACCTGCAATCGTCGCATCTTGGTCGGCAATGTCCTGCTGCGCGTCCAATACCAAAACAGCAACATTTGCCGCTTCAACCGCCTGCATAGCTTTGATAACAGAGAACTTTTCCACCGCTTCATCCACTTTGCCGCGACGGCGCACACCTGCGGTATCGATGATGGTAAACGGTTTGCCTTCACGTTCAAAATCGATGTGGATACTGTCGCGCGTAGTGCCTGCCATATCGAAGGCAATCACGCGCTCTTCGCCGAGAATGGCGTTTACCAAGGTCGATTTACCGACATTGGGGCGGCCGATTACAGCGAAAACAGGATGTTTCGCTGCTTCCTCTTCCTTTTCAGGCTCAGGGAAGGTTTCCAAAATATCTTCAATCAGATAATACACGCCATCGCCGTGCGCACCTGAAATCACATAAGGGTCGCCCAAGGCAAGTTCGTAGAACTCGGCGGCAAGCACGGCCCTATTACCGCCCTCGCCTTTATTCACGGCCAAATAAACAGGGCGCGGACTTTGGCGCAAACGGTCGGCAATGATTTTGTCTTGCGGCGTCAAACCGGTACGGCCGTCCACCAAAAACACAACTGCATCGGCTTCATCGACAGCCTGCAAGGTTTGTTTTGCCATTTCGTGCAAAATGCCGCTATCGACAACCGGCTCGAAACCGCCGGTATCGATGACCAAATAAGGTTTGCTGCCGACTTTGCCGTGTCCGTAATGGCGGTCGCGGGTCAGGCCGGGCAGGTCGTGTACGAGTGCGTCTTTGGTGCGCGTCAAACGGTTGAATAAAGTAGATTTACCGACGTTGGGGCGGCCGACAAGCGCGATGGTTGGTTTCATGACTGGGTCTTTCTGTGTCAAGTGCCGTTCGGGAGAACTGAACACGAGCAGGTGCCTATAAAGACACGGTTAATGGGTTTGCAGGCAATGGCAGAAAAAAATGTGATGGGAAATGCCGTCTGAAAGGGTGGGGCGGCATTTCAGACGGCATTTATTTCAGCGAATCGAGTTTCATTTGAAGCAATTCACGACCAACAGAATCTTGAGGCATTTTTTTCAAAGCCTGTCCGTAGTTTTTTAAGGCTTCTTGGTTTTTTCCCTGTGCGGCATAGACATCGCCTTTGGTTTCCATCAGCAGGGGTGAAAAATCCGCCTCAACCGGCGTGTCGAGCGCGGCAAGCGCGGCATCGTATTTTTTTTGTTGCAACAACACAACGCCCAGACGCTGCGCCGCCAACGCCTGAATCAGGCTGTCTTTTTGGTTGGACAACACCCATTTCAAATGGCCTTCGGCAACATCGTAACGCTGTGCGTCAAATTCGGTTGCCGCCGCCATCAGCGTGGCTTGGGCGGCGGAAATGGAATGCGGGTAGCTTTGTTGGAGTTTGGTCAATTCGGCATTGATTTCGTTTTGAGGGGCTTTGTTTTGCGCCTTTTCCACGATGTCCGCCAGCACCGCCGCCGCTTCCTGATTTTGGGAAGCTGTACGGTTTTGGTAAACCGTGTATCCCAAGTAGCCGAGTGCCGCCAAAATCAGCAAGGCAAACAGCCATTTGCCTGTGGTTTTCCAAAAATATTTAAAGTTGTCCAACTCTTGTTGTTCTTCCAAATGGGCTGCCATTTATGTGTTCTTCCATTGTTGTAAAGTGTCTGTCAAATCAGCGGCGGCAACGGTTTGTTGTTCGTGTTTGCCCTGCATATCTTTCAGGGTAACCGTACCGTTTGCCAGCTCATCCTGAGCCACAATCAGGGCAAAGCGTGCGCCACTGTTGTCTGCTTTTTTCATTTGCGCTTTCAGGCTTTGATAGCCGGAATGCTGCATCACATTGAAACCTTGAGCGCGCAAGGCTTGCGCGTATTTCATCACCTGCAAGTCCGCACCTTCGCCTTGGTGCATTGCATAGACATCAGGCGCAGCGTTCACTTCCAGCGAGCCGTATTCGCCCACCAAAAGCAGCAGTCGCTCAATACCCATTGCAAAGCCGATAGACGGCGCAGGTTTGCCGCCAAGCTCTTCAATCAAACCATCGTAACGGCCGCCGCCGCACACAGTCGCCTGCGCGCCGAGTTTGTCGGTCGTCCACTCAAAAACTGTTTGATTGTAATAATCCAAACCGCGTACCAAGCGCGGATTTTCAACATATTGGATACCCAAACCGTCCAACATCGCCTTGAAGCGTGCATAGTGGTTTTGCGAAGCCTCGCCCAAGTAATCCACCAGACGCGGCGCCGCGTTGCAGATTTCCTGCAAATCAGGGTTTTTCGTATCCAAAACGCGCAAAGGATTGGTTTTCAGACGGCGTTTGCTGTCTTCATCCAGTTGCGCTTCATAACGGGTCAGATATTCGACCAATGCCGCACGGTGTGCCGCGCGTTCCTCACGATTGCCCAAGCTGTTGATTTCCAAAGTCAGGTATTCGCGAATACCCAATTTTTCCCATAAGTCGGCAGACATCGCGATGATTTCCGCATCAATATCCGGCCCTTCAAAACCCAAAGCCTCGATACCGACCTGATGGAACTGACGATAACGGCCTTTTTGCGGACGCTCGCGGCGGAACATCGGCCCCATATACCACAGTTTTTGTGGGCTGTTGTACAAAAGGTTGTGTTCGACCACCGCACGCAGACAAGACGCCGTACCTTCAGGACGCAGGCTCAAACTCAAAGAATCGTTTGAATCGGAGAAGGTGTACATTTCCTTGCCGACCACATCGGTTTCCTCGCCGATGGAGCGGACAAACAAACCGGTTTGCTCGACAATCGGGGTACGGATTTGCTGATAGCCGTAAGCGCGTGTCCAGCGGTTTACCGTATCTTCAAACGCCTGCCAAAACGCAGCCGTCAGTTTGAAATCTTTTTGTTCGACAGGTAAAAGGTCGTTCATACCTTTTACAGATTGAATTTTTTGTGCCATTTCAATATGGGATAAGCGAAAATCAAATAGTTGGGCATTATAGCTGATTTTTAAGGGTTTGAGAGGATGGGGATGGTTTGCCGGCGGGGAAAAATGCCGTCTGAAACAGTTTTCAGACGGCATTTGACTTACTCTGCACGTGCTTGCCTGATTTGTTCGACTGCAAACTCCGTCTGCCGTTTTGGGTGTTGTGTGAAAAACAATTTATTTGAAATTGTCTCGGCTTTTTTCGGTATGACAGCCAAAATCTTACCTGCCAAATTTCCCTCACGGGTTTGCCAAGCCTCCAAAAACTGCGCCCTGCTCATCGAAACATGACCCAGCGACGGGTCGGCAAGCAAAACCGTATTGCCATCCACTCCGCGCAATACCGAGAAATGGTCGTCTTTGCGGTATTTCAGATACACGATGACGGGGATTTTCAACTGCGCGAGCTGCTCGAAAGACAGGGCATAGCCCTTCGCCTCAAAACCCAAATCAGGCATAATGCGCCGCATATCCTCAAACGACGCGCGCATCTGCTCCTTATCCAGCTTTTTCAACACTTCTTCTTCCGTCAGCGTTTGCCCGTAAAAATTGTTCAAAAGCGTCGCCACCGAAGCCGCCCCGCAGGAAAAATCCAAATCCTGCTTTACAATATTGAAATCGCGCCGCGCTTTCCAGCTTTGTATTTTGACTTTGCCGTAGGCTATGGGGTTTTCTTCCGCAAAGGGAAAAGAATGTGCACAAAGCGGCAGGGCGGCGGCGAGGAGCAGGGAAGCGGCAAACCGTCTTTTTTGTTCCATCAAAATCCTCCTGAAAGGCTGCCTGAAATTTCCAAGCAGCCTTTTTGTTTGCTTATTAATCGGATAGTGCGACAAATATAAAGTGGGCGGCAATCATTGCCGTAACGGCAGTCCGATTGCAGTATTTCAATTCCAAGATAAATGCCGCATAGAAAAGATAAAATACTTAAATGGTTTTAGCGGCTTAAATATCTTATTTAATTTTATTGATTGTTTTCCCAATAGTTTCCGCAATAAATAATAAGAAGTAGAATAATAAACAAACAGAACATGAAAATAAAAATAAATCTTTCATCATCTCAGTAATAAAATTCCAAAGATTTTCCTTATTTCCATCAACAATAAAAATTATCAGTTCATGAATAAAGAATACTGCAAAGAAAATACTTCCTGCCGTTAGGGATATTTCTAATCTGCTTATTTTCCCTTCGCTATATTTACCTGATAAATAGCCTAAAAAAGCTACAATCAAATCATCCATTTTAAAAATTTCTGTAAAAACAGCTAATGTCCTTAATTCATTTTGTCCAAGCCGTTTGCCATTGCGAGGGCAATCATAGACAGCATCATCACGGCTGCGGTGATTTGTTTTTTCATAACAAATTCTTAGGGAGGAGATAATGTTTCATCAAAGTCCTCCTGAAAGGCTGCCTGAAATTTCCAAGCAGCCTTTTTGTTTGCTTATTAATCGGATAGTGTGACAAATATAAGGTGGGCGGCAATCATTGCCGTAACGGCAGCCATAACTGTTTTATTTTCTTCAAACCAAAGCGAGTTGAGAAACATGAACATCAAGAAATATGATGGTTCTTCAGTTTTGCCGCTGCTTTCTTGAGTTAGAAGATAAAATATAGATATGGCGGTTATGCTGATTGCTGTTTTTATATATTTATTTACCATATCGTTGGGCAACACCCGTAACCATACCTGTTGCCAAAGATCGGTTAAATCCCCATACAACCCCTGCCGGACCTGCTGTCGCCCCTCCAAAAGCTCCCGCCCCTACGGCAAGAGTGAATGCTGTGGGAGAAAATCTGCTTCCGCTAAGTTGCTGGTTCATCATATATCCGATTCCGCCTCCGACTCCTCCGATAAATGCACCTACCGGTCCCCAAGCCCCCTCAGTCTCCTTCATCTCCTTTTGAGAAAGCTCCGCCAACTGCATCGGCGCATCTGCCTGCGTGTGGAACACTTGGTTTTCAAATGTCTGATTGTCCAAGCCGTTTGCCATTGCGGGGGCAATCATAGACAGCATCATTACGGCTGCGGTGATTTGTTTTTTCATAACAACTCCTTTGGATTACAACGTTGGAAAATCAAAACCTGCTTAAAATGTATGCTGTACGCCAAATTTCAGTTCGGAACTGCTTTGCCCTGAAACGTTGAAACGTGCGGATGCGTTTAAAGCCGTGGTTTTGGTGAAACCGAAACCTGCGCCGAAATGGGCGTAGGTGGATGTGTTTCTTGCGGTTTCTTTTTTGCCGTCTATGCGGTCGGGCTGTTTGCCCAGCCATTGGATGCCTCCGGTCAGGCTGATTCTGTCGTTGGCGGCAAATGAGATGTTGGGGTTGAGCAGCAGGTAGTTGCCCGATTTGTAGCGGATGCCGTCTGAAAGGGTTTTGCTGCCGTTGATGCGGTAGGCGGCGGTGAGGGAAAGGACAATCGGATCTATGGCTTTGTAGGTGGTGGCGCCGATGAGCCACGATTTTCCCGACGAGGCTTTGTTGCGCGATTTTTCGTAAACCGTGCTTTCAAGAAAGCTGATTAGGGCGGGGTTTTTGTCGTCTTTAAGGAAGGTGTGGCTGATGCCGAGGGATACGTCGGACATCCGTTTGTTTCGGGTTTTGCCGTTGCCGTCGAGTTTGCGTTCTTCGTGCCACAGATAGCTGCCGCTGCCGTAAATGTCGGTATTGCCGGTCAGTCCGTAGCGCAAACCGAGCGTGCCGGCGAGCATATCGGTATTGCTGCCGTTTTCTTGGATTTCGGTCGGAATGCGGATAAACGAGGTTGCGCCGGTTTGAATGTAAACCGGTGCGGCAAGTGCGGCGCGGCTGTTTTCGCTATTCAGGTAGGTAAGGGAAGTTTCCATTTTCCATTTTCCCTTGTCGGTTATTATGTCTTCAATCGTCAAGGGCAGGTCGGCATAAGCGGATAAAGGCAGGATGGCGGGCAAGGCGGACAAAAAGATGCGTTTCATATTTCCTCTTATCGATATTAATTCTTATTTAATAATAGTAATGAATATCCGATAATTCTGTCTAAATAAATTTTTAAATCAAAAAAACGATATATTTGTTTTTATCAATTATGTTTTGATATGCCGTCTGAAAAGTTTGTGAAAAACGGTTACAATCCGCCGTATGAAAAAACGTGAAAATCCTCTTCCGCTGTTGAACGGTGTCAAACCCAGCTACTTGGTTTTGCCGCATGAAAAGCAGTTTTACGGCTTGCCGCTGCTGCATTTTTTATGCGCTCATTTTCCCTTTGTCGGCGAAGAAAACTGGCGCAGGCGGTTGAACAGCGGTTTTGTGGTGGGTGCGGATGGCGTGCCGTTTGATGAGAATACCTTGTTCGAGCCCGGTAAGACGATGTTTTATTATCGGGAAACCAGCAGTGAGGATGAGCCGCGTATTCCGTTTGAAGAAAAGATTTTGCATATTGATGAGCATTTGATTGTGGTGGACAAGCCGCATTTTCTGCCCGTCATCCCCAGCGGGCGTTTTTTGAGGGAAACGCTGCTCACACGTCTGCGCCTGCGTCCCGAATTGCAGCATTTGAATGTTGAAGACATTACGCCGCTGCACCGCTTGGACAAGGATACGGCAGGCGTGATGTTGCTGTCGCACAATCCTGCCACGCGCGGGGCTTATCAGACGATGTTTCAAAACAAAACGGTATGGAAAACGTATGAGGCACTTGCGCCGACAAGGACGGATTTGCCGTATCCGCTCGATGTGGTTTCGCGTTTGGTGAGGGGTGAGAAATTTTTTACGACGCAAGAGGCGGAAGGTGAACCAAACGCACATACGACGGTCGAACTGATTGAAAACAGGGGGGAATTCAGCCTTTACCGCCTCACGCCGCATACCGGCAAGAAACACCAGTTGCGCGTGCATATGATGGGCTTGGGTATGCCGTTGTTGAATGACGCGCTCTATCCCGTGCCGTCTGAAGCGGGAAGCGAGGATTATCGGAAACCTTTGAAGCTATTGGCAAAAAAGATTGCGTTTGCAGATCCTTTGTCGGGTCTGGAAAGGGTGTTTTACAGTAGGTTTTGCCTATAATGAGAGGGAATGCAAACCCGTATCGGCAGATGCCGCCGATACGGGTTTGATATTATCGATGCCGTCTGAAAGGGGCTTTATCCGTTCAGGCATACGGGCGCGAAGCGGAGGATGGTGTCGCGCAGGACGATGAGTTTGCCGTGAAAGAAATGCGTGGAACCGGCGATGGTAATGACGGGCAAATCTTGCGGTTCTGCCCATTTCAATGCTTTCCCGATTTCGACGACTTCATCTTCCGCGCCGTGTATCATCAGCGTTTTGGCAACGTTGGGAACGGCGGACGGTTCCGGACGGTCGGTATAGTGGCAGACTGCCGCGCCGATGAGCAGCAATAAATCGGGTGTGCGCGCTTGTGCGGCAAATGTGGCGACATAACCGCCGAAGGAGAAGCCGGATAAGACAAATTCTGGGGCTTCGGGATGTTGGGCGCGGGCATAATCGATGACGGCGAGGCAGTCTTGCGTTTCTCCGCGTCCGTAATCGTGTGTGCCTTCGCTGTTGCCTACGCCGCGAAGGTTGGGCAGGTAGCAGTGGAATCCGAGTTTGCTCAATGCTTTGGCAGCGGTTTGGATGACTTTGTTGGTGTTTGTTCCGCCCTGGAGGGGGTTGGGATGATTGATGACGGCAACACCGCGTGCCGGTACTTGTTCGGACGGGATATAGATGGTTTCTAAAATGCCGGCAGGACCGGGTATGTGTATGGTTTCGGGTTTTTGCATAATGGTTTCCTCTTGATTTTCCGCATATTCCGATGCAGCCGCGAAGATGGCGGCTTAAAGGTAGAAATGCTTGCCGTTGTTGGGGTTGGACGCTTTCAGGCCGGCGAGCATACGATGGAAGTCCAATCCGTATGCGCTGCTCAGTTTGTCGGCACGTTTTTTGAGTTTGTCTATGTTTTGCTCTTTGGGGCTGCTTTGGAAGGCCATTACCGCGACATTGCCGTGACTTTCGGCAGGAAGTTCCAATACGCGCCCTTCAAAAACGTTCAATAAGCGTTCGATGAAGCGTTGGTAGCGTTTGTCGCCGCTCCACCAGTTGGTAACGAATATGCCGTCTGAAGAAAGCGCGTTGCAGCAGTCTCGGAAGAACGGTTCTTCAACCAGCGTATCGATGATTTGTTCGCCGTCGAATCCGTCCACCAAGATGATATCGGTGTTGTGGCGGAAGACTTTGATATATTCCGCACCGTCTGCTTCAATAATTTCAAATTTCTCGCCCTCGAAAGGCAACTCAAACAGGTTGCGGGCAATGGCGATAACCTGCGGGTTGATATCTACGGCAGTTTGACGCGTATCGGGCAGGTAGGTATCTATCCAGCGTGCAAACGAGCCGCCGCCCAAGCCGATTTGGGTGATATGTTGCGGCAGGCGTTCCGCAAACAGCAGCCAGCCCATCATCGCGCGGCTGTAAGAGAGCACCAGCTCGGACGGGTGGTCGAGGTTCATTGAGCTTTGGATGGTGTCGCTGCCCAAGTGAAGCGAACGGATATTGCCTTCTTCGGAAATGCCGACTTCGGGGAAGCCGGATTTTGCAGGACGCAGGCGGCGGTAGGGATGTCTTGCCATCGGTGTGAACGGTCGGTTTGAAAGGCGGATATTTTATCAGAACGGCAGTACTTGTCCTGCTTCAAATTAATTTTGTTTTAAATAAGATACTTAGTGTATTTTTATGAGGGGGTCGAACAAATTCCTTGCCAAAGTGTGAAGTTGCCTGCATAATTCGCTTTCTTTGCCGGTATAGCTCAGTTGGTAGAGCACCTGACTTGTAATCAGGGGGTCCCGAGTTCGACTCTTGGTGCCGGCACCAGATTTGACAGCCCGATTGTGTAAAACAGTCGGGCTGTTTTGCATTTGCGGCACGGTCGGTGGCAGGGCTGCGGGCATTTCACTATAATAGCCCGTTTCAAACTGAAAAGGCCGTCTGAAAAGGGCGGGGTAACAATATCTGATGATTACTGTGAACACACTGCAAAAAATGAAGGCGGCAGGTGAGAAAATCGCGATGCTGACCGCTTACGAATCCAGTTTTGCCGCACTGATGGACGATGCCGGCGTGGAAATGCTGCTGGTCGGCGACTCTTTGGGTATGGCGGTTCAAGGGCGGCAGTCGACGCTGCCGGTCAGCCTGCGCGATATGTGCTATCACACCGAATGTGTGGCACGCGGTGCAAAAAATGCGATGATTGTCAGTGATTTGCCGTTTGGTGCATATCAGCAGAGTAAGGAGCAGGCGTTTGCCGCCGCCGCCGAACTGATGGTGGCAGGAGCGCATATGGTCAAACTCGAAGGCGGCGTGTGGATGGCGGAAACGACTGAATTTCTGCAAATGCGCGGTATTCCGGTTTGCGCGCATATCGGTCTGACCCCGCAATCCGTGTTTGCCTTCGGCGGATACAAGGTTCAGGGGCGCGGAAGTAAGGCGCAGGCGTTGCTTAACGATGCCAAGGCGCACGATGATGCGGGGGCGGCGGTTGTATTGATGGAGTGTGTTCCTGCGGAACTGGCAAAAAAGGTAACTGAATCCGTTTCTTGTCCGACCATCGGTATCGGTGCGGGTGCGGATTGCGACGGGCAGGTTTTGGTGATGCACGATATGCTCGGTATTTTTCCGGGCAAGACGGCGAAATTCGTCAAAAACTTTATGCACGGGCAAAGCGGCATTCAGGCGGCGGTTCGCGCGTATGTTGCCGAAGTTAAAGCCAAAACCTTCCCTGCTGCGGAACATATTTTTGCAGACTGAACAAGGTTTGCTGCCGATGCCGTCTGAAAGCCGTTTCAGACGGCATTTTGTTTTGCCGTGCACGGCGCGTATAATCGGCGCGTTTTGTCGGGCAGGAAGCCCGAAGGATAAGGATTACCGTTATGCAAATCATACATACCATTCAAGAACTGCGCGCGTGGCGTAAAAATGCGGGAACGGTGGCGTTCGTGCCGACTATGGGCAACCTGCACGAAGGGCATCTTGCTCTCGTTCGCGAAGCCAAAAAACGCGCCGACAACGTTGTTGTCAGCATTTTCATCAACCGCTTGCAATTTGGTCAGGGTGAAGATTTCGACAAATATCCGCGTACTTTGCAACAGGATGCGGACAAGCTGGAAGCCGAGGGTGTGGCCGTGATATTCGCGCCCGATGAGAAAGAACTCTATCCGAACGTGGAACAGCGTTACAACGTCGAACCGCCCAATCTGCAAAATGAGTTGTGCGGCAAGTTCCGTCCGGGACATTTCCGCGGGGTGGCAACGGTAGTGTCCAAGCTGTTCAATATTGTCGCGCCGGATGTTGCCTGTTTCGGCAAAAAAGATTACCAGCAGCTTGCCGTGATTAAAGGTTTGACCGAGGATTTGAATTTCGACATCGAAATTGTCCCCGTCGATACGGGGCGGGCGGCGGACGGTTTGGCACTCTCCAGCCGCAACCAGTACTTGAGCGTTGAGGAACGCGCCGAAGCACCGCGCTTGTACCGCGAGCTGCAGGCGGTTGCCGAATCGCTGAAGCAGGGCAGTTTGGATTATGCAGGTTTGGAAAAACGGGCCGTCCAATCTCTGACGGAACACGGCTGGACGGTCGATTATGTTGAAATCCGCCACGCCGATACGCTCGAAGTGGCACGGACGGGAGATAGGAAACTGGTGGTTTTGGCTGCGGCCCGTTTGGGGGCGACGCGTCTGATTGACAATGTGGAAATAAAACTCCCTTGAATTGCAAGCGTTGGTAATGCCGTCTGAAGCAGTATTTCAGACGGCATTTATTTTTTTGAACGGGGTTTCGCAAATCTACAAACGATTCTGCTTGTGATAAAGTTACGCCTGATTATATGCCGTCTGAAAGTTCAGACGGATATCGGATAAAGGATGATTATGCTACCTAACCGTTTCAAAATGTTAACTGTGTTGACGGCAGCCTTGGTTGCTGGACAGGTGTCTGCCGCCGGAGGCGGTGCGAGGGATATGAAACAGCCGAAGGAAGTCGGAAAGGTTTTAAGGAAACATCAGCGTTACAGCGAGGAAGAAATCAAAAACGAACGCGCACGGCTTGCGGCAGTGGGCGAACGGGTTAATCAGATATTTACGTTGCTGGGAGGGGAAACCGCCTTGCAAAAGGGGCAGGCGGGAACGGCACTTGCCGCCTATATGCTGATGTTGGAGCGTACAAAATCCCCCGAAGTTGCCGAACGTGCCTTGGAAATGGCCGTGTCGCTGAATGCGTTTGAACAGGCTGAGATGATTTATCAGAAATGGCGGCAGATTGAGCCTATACCGGGCGGCGCGCAAAAACGGGCGGGATGGCTGAGGAACGTGCTGAAGGAAGGGGGAAATCAGCGTCTGGACGGACTGGAAGAGGTGCTGGCGCAATCGGACGATGTGCAAAAACGCAGGGTATTTTTGCTGCTGGCGCAAGCCGCCGTGCAGCAGGACGGATTGGCGCAAAAAGCATCCGAAGCCGTCCACCGCGCGGCGTTGAAATATGAACATCTGCCCGAAGCGGCGGTTGCCGATGTGGTTTTTAACGTGCAAGTACGGGAAAAAGATAAAGCAATCGCGGCATTGCAACGCTTGGCAAAACTTGATACAGAAATACTACCGCCGACCCTGGTAACCTTGCGTCTGGTTGCGCGCCGTTATCCCGAGATACTCAGTGGTTTTTTCGAGCAAACAGACACCAAAAACCTTTCAACCGTTTGGCAGGAAATGGAAATTATGAACCTTGTTTCCCTGCGCAGGCCCGATGATGCATATGAACGCTTGAAAGTGTTGCTGGATGCCAATCCGAATGCGGATCTGTATATTCAGGCGGCAATATTGGCGACAAACCGGAAAGAAGATATTTCCGTTATCGACGGCTATGTCGAAAAGGCATACGGCAGGGGGACGGAGGAACAGCGGAGCAGGGCGGCGCTAACGGCGGCGATGATGTATGCCGACCGCAGGGATTACGCCAAAGTCAGGCAGTGGCTGAAAAAAGTATCCGCGCCGGAATATTTGTTTGACAAAGGTGTGTCGGCAGTTGTTGCAACCCTCGAACTGGATGGTGCAAAGGCGGCTTTGCGGCAAATTAGGGAAGTACGGAAGCTTCCCGAGCAGCAGGGGCGTTATTTTATGGCGGACAACTTGTCTAAAGTACAGCTGTTTGCACTGTCAAAATTGCCGGATACACGGGAGGCTTTAAGGGAGCTGGACAAGATTATCGAAAAACCGCCTGTCGGCAGCAATACAGAGTTACAGGCAGAGGCATTGGTACAGCGGTCAGTTGTTTACGACCGGCTTGGCAAGCGGAAAAAAATGATTTCAGATCTTGAAAGGGCGTTCAGGCTTGCACCCGATAACGCTCAGATTATGAATAATTTAGGTTATAGCCTGCTTTCCGATTCCGAGCGTTTGGACGAGGGTTTTGTATTGCTTCAGAAGGCATATCAAATTAACCCTGACGATATTGCCGTCAACGACAGCATAGGCTGGGCGTATTACCTGAAAGGCGATGCGGAAAGTGCGCTGCCGTATCTCCGTTATTCGTTTGAGAGCCAGCCTGAGCCCGAAGTTGCCGCCCATCTGGGCGAGGTGTTGTGGGCATTGGGTGAACGCGATCAGGCGGTTGACGTGTGGACTCAGGCGGCACACCTTGCGGGAGACAAAAAAATATGGCGCGAAACGCTCAAACGTCACGGCATCGCATTGCCCCAAGCTTCCCGGAAACCCCGGAAATAATGCAGGCCAATCTTTTCAGACGGCACACGGTTCGCACGCGTTTTTGCAGCACGCCGAACCCGCCGGTCGGCAGGATGGCATCCGTTAAGGAAATTCTGATGAAACACACCGTATCCGCATCGGTCATCCTGCTTTTGACCGCTTGCGCGCAATTACCTCAAAATAACGAAAATCTGTGGCAGCCGTCCGAACACATCAGCAGTTTTGCAGCGGAAGGGCGGTTGGCAGTCAAAGCGGAAGGGAAAGGTTCGTATGCAAATTTCGATTGGACATACCGCCCACCCGTGGAAACCATCAATATCAACACCCCTTTGGGCAGTACGCTCGGACAGATGTGCCAAGATAAAGGCGGCGCATTGGCAGTGGATGCTAAAGGAAATGTTTATCAGGCAGAGAGTGCGGAAGAATTGAGCCGGCAGCTTATTGGTTTCAAGCTGCCAATCCAATATCTGCATATCTGGGCAGACGGCAGGCGGGTGGCGGGCGCGCCTTACCGCATCCTGCCGGACGGTATGTTGGAACAATACGGTTGGACAATCGGCAGAACCGCAGGCAGCGAAGGAAAAGCCCGCATCCTGCAATTGGATAACGGGAAATTGAACATCAGGCTGGTTTTCACCGAGATTGGTATGCCGTCTGAAACCGAAACCCAAGAACAATGCGCGGCACGCAGACGGTAAGGCGGATATATGAGTGTTACGGACGGACGGCAGGCGTTTCCCGCACCTGCAAAACTGAATCTCGATTTGAGGATTACCGGCCGGCGCGAGGACGGTTATCACAATATCGAAAGTATATTCTGCCTGATAGATTTGCAGGATACCGTATATTTGAAACCAAGGGACGACGGCAAAATCATTCTGCACAATCCGGTCGATGGAATGCCGCAGGAAGCAGATTTAAGCTACCGTGCCGCATCGTTGCTGCAAAAATATGCGCGCACCCCTGCAGGCGTGGAAATATGGCTGGACAAAAAAATTCCGACCGGGGCCGGTTTGGGCGGTGGGAGTTCTGATGCCGCAACGGTTTTGCTGGTATTGAACCGTTGGTGGCAGTGTTCCCGAACGACGCAGCAGCTGATTGACTTGGGCGCGGCTTTGGGTGCGGACGTACCGTTTTTTATTTTCGGCAAAAATGCGTTTGCAAGCGGGATAGGTGAAAAACTGATAGGAATGGATATTCCGAAACAGTGGTATGTCATTGTCAAACCGCCTGTCCACGTTTCCACCGCAAAAATTTTCACACACGAAGGCTTGACACGGGATTCTGCCTCAAGCATAATGCCGACTTTCCAAAACCTGCAACCGTTTAGAAATGATATGCAGGCAGTTGTATTTAAAGAATACCCTGAAGTTTGGAAAGCCTATTCCGAATTGTCCCGATATGGATTTGCCTTAATGACAGGTTCCGGTGCGTGTGTATTCACAGCCTGTCGGGATAGGGATAGCGCATACAATATATACCGACAAGTTTCATGTTTATATGAGGCGTATTTGGCAGAGGGTCTCGCAATACACCCCCTGTTGCCTGGTTAAACATTGTTGGGGAGTCGTCAAGCGGTTAAGACACTGGATTTTGATTCCAGCATGCGAAGGTTCGAATCCTTCCTCCCCAGCCAAGCCAAACAAGTTGGGGAGTCGTCAAGCGGTTAAGACACTGGATTTTGATTCCAGCATGCGAAGGTTCGAATCCTTCCTCCCCAGCCATATTTTTTTGGGGAGTCGTCAAGCGGTTAAGACACTGGATTTTGATTCCAGCATGCGAAGGTTCGAATCCTTCCTCCCCAGCCAGATAAAGGCGTGTAAGGGTACTTGCACGCCTTTGTTGTTGGCGGGGCAAAAAAATCGAAATGCCTTTGTTCGCACCGGATGTTGCAGGTATAATGTCGGGCTTGGGTACAAGGTACAGGCGGAGGGAAACATTATGTTTTCTGAGCGGAAGTTAAACATAAAATCAGGTGAGAATATGGCTGCTTATGACAGTTTGATGGTGTTTACGGGTAACGCCAATCCCGAATTGGCGCAACGTGTTGTCAAACATTTGGATATTTCTTTGGGCAATGCTTCCGTATCCAAGTTTTCAGATGGCGAAGTTGCCGTCGAACTCTTGGAAAACGTGCGCGGCCGCGATGTCTTTATCCTTCAGCCTACTTGCGCGCCGACCAATGACAACCTGATGGAAATCTTAACAATGGCGGATGCGCTCAAACGCGCTTCGGCAGGCCGCATCACGGCAGCCATTCCGTATTTCGGCTATGCCCGCCAAGACCGCCGTCCGCGTTCCGTCCGTGTTCCAATCTCTGCCAAACTGGTGGCGAATATGCTCTATTCGGCAGGCATTGATCGTGTTCTGACCGTTGATTTGCACGCAGACCAGATTCAAGGTTTTTTCGATATTCCTGTGGATAATATTTATGCCACCCCGATTCTGTTGAACGATATCAAGCAGCAGCGGATTGAAAATCTGACTGTCGTCAGCCCCGACATCGGCGGGGTCGTCCGCGCCCGCGCAGTGGCAAAATCCTTGAATGCCGATTTGGCGATTATCGATAAACGCCGCCCGAAAGCCAATGTGGCGGAAGTCATGAACATTATCGGCGATATTCAAGGTCGTACTTGCTTGATTGTGGATGATATGATTGACACCGCGAATACCTTGTGTAAAGCTGCCGTCGCCCTGAAAGAGCGGGGGGCGGAACGTGTTTTGGCCTATGCCAGCCACGCCGTATTCTCCGGAGAGGCGGTCAGCCGGATTGCCTCGTCCGAAATCGACCAAGTTGTTGTAACAGATACCATTCCTTTGTCTGATGCGGCCAAACAATGCGACCGTATCCGTCAGGTAACGATTGCCGGTCTGTTGGCCGAAACCGTCCGCCGCATCAGCAATGAAGAATCCGTCTCATATCTTTTCAATGAAGAAGTGATGACAGGCAGTATGTTGCTGCCATAAGCCCGAAGCCGTCTTAAGCTGGTCGCGGCCGATGACGGTAGTTTTATTTAACTTGGAGTATTTAGTATGACTTATGAAATTCAAGCCTCTGTTCGTGAAGCACAAGGCACTGGTGCGAGCCGCCGCCTGCGTCGCGAAGGTCAAATCCCCGGTATTTTGTACGGCGAAGGTCAAGAGCCCGTTGCGATTGCTGTGGATCATAAGACCGTATTCTACGCATTGGAAAAAGAATCTTTCCATACCGCGTTGATTAAATTGTCTCTGAACGGCGAAACCAAAGACGTTATCGTCCGTGATTTCCAAATGCACCCGTTCCGCCGCGAAGTCCAGCACATCGACTTCCAAGCCGTTAAAGCCGATCAGCTTGTACGCATCCGCGTTCCCCTGCACATTGTTAACGCTGAAAACTCTCAAGCCGTTAAATTGCAAGGCGGTCGTGTATCTCTGTTGAACACTACTGTTGAAGTGCTTGCGCTGCCTGCCAATATTCCTGCTTTCTTGGATTTGGATTGTGCCGAAGTGGTTGCCGGCGACATTTTGCATTTGCCAGACATCAAATTGCCTGAAGGTGTAGAAAGCGTTTCCTTGAAACGTAATGAAAATCTGGCTGTTGCCACCGTTACCGGTAAAAAACGCTGATTGATTGAAAAGCAGGCGGTACGTATATGATGCGTACCGCCTTATTGTTTTGGGCTGTGTTTCAATATTTGGTTGATTTCATCCGTTTATAAGGGAAAACCGCTTATTTCCGTTCGGGTGGAAATCTATCCGGACGTATTGCGCGACAACGGATGCTTGGCTCAAAAACGGCATTTCCTACCGGATGAAAATGAAGAAGATATGTCGTTCACATTCCGGCAGCCGCCCGATCCGAACCGGCTATCAGAGATAGTCGATCAACTTTTATCCTGAAAATCACTTTTCTTTCAACTTTTGAAATATCCCGATAAAAGAATATTTCGTAACCCGCTCTTGATGGACATAGTTATGGCAACCGAACCGAACCGAACCGAACCGAACCGAACCGAACCGAACCGAACCGAACCGAACCGAACCGAACCGAACCGAACCGAAATTATACACGATTTAGAAAATAATTTCAAACAAAACAACATATTAAAACTCAAACAAATCTTTCCCGAAGTCTTTTGCGAAGGCCAAATCGATTTTGAGAAGCTCAAACTCGTCCTCGGCGCGGAAAACCTTGCCGGCGCGGGCGAACGTTACCAACTCGATTGGGCGGGTAAAACCGCCGCCTATCTCAACCTGCAAAGCCCCACTTCCCGAACCCTTGTTCCTTGCAAAGAAGAATCCGCAGATTTCGACGGCACGCAAAACGTGTTTATCGAAGCCGAAAACCTCGAAGCACTGAAAATCCTGCAAAAATCCTACGCCGGCAGCGTGAAGATGATTTACATCGACCCGCCCTACAATACCGGCAACGATTCCTTCGTCTATCCCGACAAATTCTCCGAAAGCCGCGAAGAATACGCCCGCCGCGTGGGCGATACCGACGACGCGGGCTACCTGAAGCGCGACGGCGTGTTCCAGGGCGCGTGGCGCAAAAACGGCAAAGACAGCGGCCATTACCACAGCAACTGGCTCTCTATGATGCTGCCGCGCCTGCATCTGGCGAAAACCCTGCTGCGCGAAGACGGCGTGATTTTTATCAGTATCGACGACAACGAACAGGCACAGTTGAAACTGCTGTGTGATGAAGTGTTTGGGGCGGAGAATTTTGTGTCAAATATTATATGGGAGAAGAGGTATACCAGAAGTAACAACGCCCGCATGTTCACAACATTAACGGAGCAGATAGTTTGCTACAGGAAATCTGATAACTTACAGGAGTTAAAAGAGCCTAGAAATGAAAAAGCAGATTCCACTTATACCAATCCAGATAATGACCCAAGAGGAGTATGGACAAGCGTATCTTGTGTTAACCCAGCAACAAAGGAACAACGCCCGAATTTATCATATGAAATACAAAATCCACACACGGGAGAAGTCATTACACACCCAACAAATGCATGGAAATTTGAGCATTCAAAATATTTATCCTATCAGGAAGATAACAGACTGTATTGGGGAAAGAATGGAGAAAACAAATATCCACGCTTAAAGAAATTTCTCACAGAGATGGATGGCGGAATGGTGCCAGTTGATTTATGGAAACATGATGAAACAGGAACAACAGATGCTGCCAGCAAAGAGTTGGAATCCATGATTGGTAAAGGAATATTTACTTTTCCGAAACCTCCTTCATTAATCAAAAGGATGCTTAAAATTGCATCAAATAAAAAAGATTCAATTATATTAGACTTCTTCTCCGGCAGCGGCACTACCGCCCACGCCGTGATGCAGCTTAATGCCGAAGACGGCGGCAGCCGCCGTTTCATCTGCGTCCAACTTCCCGAAGAAACCGACGAAAAATCCGAAGCGCGCAAGGCGGGTTTCGACACGATTGCCGAAATCGCCAAAGAACGCATCCGCCGCGCGGGCAGGCAGATTTCAGACGGCCTTCAAAGCGGTCAAAACGTGGATACGGGCTTTAAAGTCTTCAAACTTGCCGAAAGCGGTTTCAAACAATGGCGGCAGTCCGGACAAGCCGATACGGAAGCCCTGCAACGCGAATTGTCCTTGAACATTGATTCCGTACTGTCTGAAACGCCGTCTGAAAACCTGCTCTGCGAATTGATGCTGCGTTTAGGTTTGAAGCTGACTTGCAAGGTTTCGCTTTCAGACGGCGTGTATTTTGTGGAAGACGAGGATACGGGCGGACTGTACGCCTTCCTGCTGGAACGCGTGAATCAGGATTTGATTGATGCCGTGCTGGCGAAGCATCCCGTCAAGGCGGTGGTTTTGGACAGGCTGTTCGACGGCGACGACGCGCTCAAAGGCAATACCGTATTGCAGATGAAGGACGCGGGCGTGATGTTCGAATGCGTGTAGTCAGCGGAAAACCGGAAGTGCCGTCTGCCGTCATTCCCGCGCAGGCGTGAATCTAGAAACTCAAAGTTGCAAGAATTTATCGGAAATGACTGAAACCCAACGAACCTAGATTCCCACTTTCGCGGGAATGACGATATATCAGTTTCTGCGCCGACAGGTCTGGATTCCCGCCTGCGCGGGAATGACGGCAAAGAGGTGGATTTTCCGCGCGACAGCGGATAGAAGGAAATAAAAATGGAATTGAAATTTGAAGAACTGCCCTATCAGCTTGATGCGGTAAATGCCGTTGCGAATCTTTTTGCAGGGCAGCCGAACCACGCCCGGACATTTGATTTGACCAGTCAGGGGACGGGGCGGTTTGTCGGCAACGGCTTGGATTTGGATTGGGAAACGCTGGGTCGGAATCTGAATGCGGTACAAAAGCAAAACGGACAGCCTAAAACGAAAATTGGCGAGCACGGGCGGAATTTTTCCCTGGAAATGGAAACGGGTACGGGCAAAACCTATGTCTATCTGCGTACGGTTTACGAATTAAACCGCCGCTACGGCTGGAAGAAATTTGTCATTGTCGTACCGAGCGTACCGATACGCGAAGGCGTGTTGAAAAGCCTGGAAATTATGAAGGCGCATTTTGACGGGGTGTTCGGCAGGCCCGTGATGCGTTATTCGGAATATTCAAGCGGCAGGCTGTCGGACTTGCGCGCTTTTGCGGTAAACGACCATATCGAAATTTTAGTTATCAACATCCAGTCGTTTGAAAAAGACGGAAACGTAATCAATAAGGTAAACGAAAGCGGGGACGCGCCGATTAAGTTTATTCAGGAAACGTGTCCCATCGTCATCATCGACGAGCCGCAAAATATGGAAACGGAAGGCCGTCTGAACGCTTTGGCATCGCTCAATCCGCTCTTTACCCTGCGCTATTCGGCAACGCATAAAAACCCTTACCACAAGGTGTACAGCCTGAATCCCGTGCAGGCATACAATTTGAAGCTGGTCAAGCAAATCGAAGTTTTGCCGGTATTGGCGGAAAACGATGTGAACGGCGCATTTGCGGAGCTGCTGGAAGTGAAACAGGCGGCCAAAGGCCGTCTGAAAGCCGATTTGAACATTCATTATCAGGATAAAAAGGAGACCAAGAAGAAAAAGGTATCCGTCAAATCGGGAGACGATTTGTTTGAAAAATCGGGCGGCAACGAAGCCTACCGCCACGGTTTCATCATCGACGGCCTGGATTTTGAGAATCAGGAATTGGCGTTCTCAAGCGGTAAAACCATTATGCGCGGCGGAGACGGCGACGCGGTGCGCGATGAAATTATGAAAAACCAAATCCGCGAAACGGTAAGGGAGCATTTGGCGAAGGAGAAACGGCTGAATCCGCTGGGGATTAAGGTGTTGTCGCTGTTCTTCATCGACCGCGTGGAGAATTACCGCACAGAAGACGGAACGGCAGGCAAGTTTGCCCTTTGGTTTGAAGAAATCTATCGGGAGCTTGCAGGCAATAGCGATACGGCGGGCGTACACGACGGCTATTTCTCGCAAGACAAGAAAGGCCGTCTGAAAAACACTGACGGCACGACGCAGGCGGACAACGATACCTACCGCCTCATTATGCGCGACAAGGAAACCCTGCTTTCCTTTGATAGCCCGCTGCGCTTTATCTTTTCCCATTCCGCGCTGAAAGAAGGCTGGGACAACCCCAATGTATTCCAAATCTGCACGCTCAACGAAACCCGCTCGCCGCTGAAAAAGCGGCAGGAAATCGGGCGCGGGCTGCGTATCGCCGTCAATCAGGAAGGACGGCGCGTGCGCGATGAAAACGTGAACATACTGACCGTTGTGCCGAACGAAAGCTACGAATTGTTTGCCGCAAATCTGCAAAAGGAATACGAAGACGAATGCGGCATCAAATTTGCCGCCGAAAACATCAAAAACGGCAATAAGAAGAAAAAACAGCTGTTCCGCAAAGATTTTCCGCTCGATCCCGAATTTCAGGCAATTTGGGACAAGTTGAAATACAAAACGCGCTACCGCGTGCGCTTCGATACGGAAGAATTGATCGAACAGGCTTCGGCGGCGGTGGCAAACCTGCCGGAAATCCAAAAGCCGAAAATCCGCGTCCGTAAGGCACAATTAAAACAATCACAAACCTATGGTATCGAAACAGTCGAAATTGCCAGCCGCAGCCGCGAAATGGACGTTCAATGGGAGATTCCGGACATACTCGGCGAGATTCAAAGAAAAACGGGGCTGACGCGGCGCACGGTGTACGAAATCATCATACAGTCAGGCCGTCTGAAAGATGTGCCGGGCAATCCGCAACGCTTCATCGACCTTGCCGCCGAAGCGGTAAACCGCAGCCTGCACGCGTTGATGGCGGCAGGAATCGAGTATGAGAGAACCGGCGAAGTGTACGACCAAAAGCTGTTGGAAGATATGGCGCGCGAAGGCATCGAGTTTTATGAAAACAACTTTACATTTGCAGTAAGTAATCCGCAAAAAACCATTTGCGAAAACTATATTCCATTGGATTCCGGCACGGAACAAGCCTTTGCCCGAAATTGCGAGGATTATGATGCCGAAAATGAAGGCGGCGTGGCGTTTTACTTCAAACTGCCCGGCTGGTTCAAAATCCCGACCCCGCTGGGCAATTACAATCCCGATTGGGCGGTGGTAAAACAAGTTCGGGACAAAGTGTATTTCGTTGCGGAAACCAAAAACACCGGCAAAGGCATTCAGACCGGCGTGGACACGGACAAGCTGCGCCAAAATGAGAGGCTGAAAATCAAATGCGGCAAGCGGCATTTTGAAGCGCTGGATGGTTTGGCATACCGTGTTGTGGAAAAAGTGGGGGACTTAAAGTCGGAAAAAGAGGAGCAGGCTTAAAACAAACAGGTGTAATCGTAGTATGGCGATGTTGGATTGGGGCGGCGGCAACCGAAGATGCGGATATGGTAATGACTTTGATTGGGTAAACCGATCGGGGACTGAAGATTGTTTCAGACGACCTTTTGATTCCCTTATCTCGGAAATGGGAATATGGAAGGCTATTGCCCTGTCAGACGCGTCCAAAGCCTTTGCCACCGGCTTCTTTTTTCTACATTTTCCAGCGCGGCGATTTCTTTTTCGGCAAGGGTGTATCCGTTTTGTCTGATTTTGATTTTTCCTAAAATCTGCCCTTTTTTTACCGGGGCGGGAATCGGCTGTATGGTTTCCAAAATTTGTTCGGCTGTTTTCGCTTCCTTATGTGGCAGAGTGATGTAGACTTCTTTGAGGAAGCCTGCGCGGACGGTTTTTTTGCTGCCTCCGGAAATTTGGATTTGGGCAACGGTTTTGCCTTTCGGATATATTTTGGGCGTATCGAAGGCCTGCAATGCCCGGTTCAGCAGCTTGCTGTTGTCCGATGCGCGTGTTTCCGCCGATTCCGAACCCAATGTGATGACAAGGATGTGCCTGCCGTTGCCGGAGTATGACACGGCAAGGTTGTAGCCGCCGCTTTCCGTATGGCCGGCTTTCAGACCGTTTACATTGTTGTCCCTATATAAAAGGATATTGCGGTTGTTTTGTTCTATGTTTTCAAACTTGAACGATTTGATGGAAAACAGCGGGTAATATTCCGGAAAGTCGCGCATCAATGCTTCGGCAAGGAGGGCGAGGTCGCGGGCGGTGGAAACTTGTCTTTCTTGGCTCAAACCGGTCGGATTTCTGAATAAAGTGTTCTTCATACCCAAGCGTCGGGCTTCTTCATTCATCTGTTTGACGAAGTTTTCTATCGAACCGTTGCCCAGCCTGCCGGCAAGGGTTAGGGCGGCATCGTTTGCGGACAGGACAATCATACCTTTTAAGAGCGTGTCGGTTCTAACGCTGCCGCCGGGCCGGACAAACATTCTGCTGCCTTCCGATTTCCACGCCGATTCGCGTATTTTTAAGGTTTCTTCAGGGCGGATATTTCCCGATTTCAAATTTTTGAAAACCAGATAGGCGGTCATTAATTGCGCCAGTGCAGCAGGTTCTGCGGGGGCATCGATGTTTTTGGCGGATAGGGTCTGTCTGCTTTGGAGGTCGATGACGACGTGTGCCGCAGCAAGGGTTTCCGGCGTTTGAGGGGAGGATGCCGCGCGTACCGGCAGCCTGTTTGAAGAAAGGGCGGCGGGTGCGGGAGAGGCGGCTAAAATGATGGGGATTAAGATTGACAGGGCTTTATGTGCAGTCATGAAAGGTGTTAACCGTATAATCGCTTCAGTTTGCCGATTATACGCCCGGGATGGGCGTGCGGGCGGATTTTTCTTGCTTTCGGGCTGTCTTAGGCGTATGGTTTCGGGTTTTGTGATTTTAACAAACCGATTATCCCATATTGAATTATGAACACGCCCCTTCCTTATTCCGATTACCTTATCCGCATCCTGACGGCATCTGTTTATGATGTGGCGGTGGAAACGCCTTTGGAACCGGCACGCAGCCTTTCTGCACGTTCGGAAAACAATGTTTTGCTGAAACGCGAAGATTTGCAGCCGGTTTTTTCGTTCAAAATACGCGGCGCGTATAACAAAATGTCCAAGTTGCCGAAAGATGCGCTTGCCTGCGGCGTGATTGCGGCAAGCGCGGGCAACCATGCACAAGGCGTGGCGTTGTCCGCACAGCGTTTGGGCTGCCGTGCCGTTATCGTTATGCCGGAGACTACGCCGAAAATCAAAGTGGATGCGGTCAAAAGCCGTGGCGGCGAGGTGGTTTTGCGCGGTGTTTCATACAACGATGCCTACGATTATGCGATGGAGTTGGCGGAAAAAGAAGGGCTGACCTATATCGCACCGTTTGACGATCCCGATGTGATTGCGGGGCAGGGGACGGTGGGGATGGAAATTGTCAGCCAGCATCCGGATGATATTCACGCCGTATTCGTCCCGATAGGGGGAGGCGGTTTGGCGGCGGGCGTGGCGGCATTTATCAAGCAGGTTCGTCCCGAAATCAAAGTTATCGGCGTACAGACCAACGATTCCTGCTGTATGAAGCAGTCGGTCGAAGCGGGAGAAATCGTCCATTTGAAAGATGTCGGGCTGTTTTCAGACGGCACGGCGGTCAAAGTCGTCGGAAACGAAACCTTCCGCCTCTGCAAAGAACTTTTGGATGAAATCATTACAGTCGATACCGATGCGGTTTGCGGTGCGGTCAAGGATATTTTCGATGATATGCGCAGCATTACCGAGCCGGCCGGCGCGTTGGCATTGGCGGGACTGAAGGCTTATATCGCACGCGGCGGCATCAAGGGGCAGACCCTGATTGCCGTTACCAGCGGTGCGAATATGAATTTTCACCGTTTGCGCCACGTTTCGGAACGGAGCGAATTGGGCGAGGGCAACGAAGGCATTTTTGCCGTAACCATTCCCGAAGAACGCGGCAGCTTCCTTAAGTTTGTCAATATATTGGGAAATAGGAATATTACCGAGTTCAACTACCGCTACGGGGACGATGAAAAAGCGCATATTTTTGTCGGACTTCAAGCGGCAGGCCCGCAGGATTTGGCGGTTATCGGCAGCCGGTTGGATGAGGCGGGATTGCCCAATGTCGATTTGACCAACAATGAGATTGCCAAAATCCATATCCGCTATATGGTCGGAGGGCGGACGGACAAAGTGGCAAACGAGCGGCTGGTCAGTTTTGAGTTTCCGGAGCGTCCGGGGGCGTTGGCACGCTTTTTGAACCATATGCAGGGAGGGTGGAATATTACGCTCTTCCATTACCGCAACCACGGTGCGGATTACGGGCGGATTTTGGTCGGTATCGACGTGCCGCCGCACGATGCCGCCGCATTTGACGGTTTCTTGGAAAGTCTGGGATACAGCTATCACGAGGAAACGCAAAATGCCGCGTACAAGCTGTTTCTTGCTTAATGGGTAATACACAATGCCGTCTGAAAGCCTTTCAGACGGCATTGTGCTTTCAAGGTTAAATCGAATATTCGATCAGCTCGTTTTGAGAAAAGACATAAATCTGTTTCGGAATCAGCTTCAATTCTTTTCCTTCGGCGATTGGGTAGCGCGCGGCATCGCTGCCAGCCAGCGTGATATGCACGTCCTGTTTGCCGTGTTTCACCAAAACGTGCGTCAATGCGCCGACGGCGTGGATTTTTTCGATTTCGGCACAAATCATCGGGGTTTCGTGTTCGGCGGCGATCTGCCATTCGTGCGGACGGATATAGCCGGTGGCGGTTTGCTCCTGCCATTTGTATTGCGCGTCCAATTTCCACGCGAAACCGTTGTAATGCCAGAAGCCTTTTTCGATTCTGCCTTCAAAAGCGTCGGTTTCGCCGAGGAACTCGGTAACGAAGGCGTTTTCGGGTTTGCGGTAAATGGCTTCGGCACTGCCGGTTTGTTCGATTTTGCCGTGGTTCATCACGACGATTTCGTCGGAAACTTCGAGGGCTTCTTCTTGGTCGTGCGTAACCAGAATGCTGGTTACGCCTAGGTTGTGATGGATGTCGCGCAACCAGGTGCGTAATTCTTTGCGTACTTTGGCATCCAGCGCGCCGAAGGGTTCGTCCAAAAGCAGGAGTTTCGGTTCGACCGCAAGCGCGCGGGCGAGGGCGATGCGCTGGCGTTGCCCGCCGGAGAGTTGGTGCGGATAGGATTTTGCCAAATGCGAGAGTTGTACGAGTTTCAGCAATTCTTCGACTTTGGCGCGGATTTGTCCTTTGGACGGGCGTTCGGACTTGGGCAATACGGTCAAACCGAAAGCGACGTTGTCAAACACGTTCATGTGGCGGAAGAGGGCGTAGTGTTGGAACACGAAACCGACTTTGCGTTCGCGGACGTGTTTGGCGGTTACGTCCTGCCCGTCAAACAGAATCTTGCCGCCGTCGGCGTTTTCCAGTCCGGCGATAATGCGTAAAAGTGTGGTTTTGCCGCAGCCGGACGGGCCGAGCAGGGAAACGAGTTTGCCGGTGGGGACGTTGAGGTTGATGTTTTTCAGCACATGAAAATTGCCGAAGTGTTTGTTTAAGTTTTGGATGGTGATGCTCATGCTGCGTTCCTTTCGGCGGCGGCGAGTTTTTTATCTTGTAATTTGGTGATGATGTTTTGCACCGCCAGCGTCGCCAGTGCCAAAAGTGCCAATACGCCGGAGAGGGCGAATGCGCCGGTGAAATTGTATTCGTTGTAGAAGATTTCGACCAAAAGCGGAATGGTGTTGGTTTCGCCGCGTATATGTCCCGATACCACGCTGACCGCGCCGAATTCGCCCATCGCGCGGGCGTTGGTAAGGATGATGCCGTAGAGTAACGCCCATTTGATGTTGGGCAGGGTAACGCGCCAAAACATCTGCCAGCCGCTTGCGCCGAGTATCATGGCGGCCTGTTCTTCGCTGTCGCCCTGCGCCTGCATCAGCGGGATGATTTCGCGCGCGACAAAGGGGAAGGTAACGAACAGCGTCGCCAAAACAATGCCGGGGATGGCGAAAATAATCTGTATGCCTTGCGCTTCGAGCCGGCCGCCCAATGCCGTGTGCGCGCCGAACAATAAGACGAACATCAAACCGGCAACCACGGGCGATACGGAAAACGGCAAATCGAGCAGGGTGGTCAGCAACTGCTTGCCGCGAAAATCAAAACGGGTCAGCAGCCACGCCATCGCCACGCCCAAGACGGCATTGACGGGGACGACAATCAGCGCGGTAATCAGCGTCAATTTGATGGCAGACCATGCTTCGGAATCGCTTAAGGATTTCAGGTACAAATCCCAACCGCCTTTTAAGGCTTCGTAAAACACGGCGACGAGCGGCACGACCAGCATCAGCAGCAGAAAGCCCAAGGCGGCGGTAATCAGCAACACGCGCAGCCAACGCGGTTCGGTCAGGTTGGGATTGGCGGAATAGGGTTTCATAGCGGTGGTGTTCCCCGGTTGGTTTGAAAATGTTTGGAGGTCGTCTGAAAAACTGTGTTTTGGGGAGCGGATTCGTTTTCAGACGACCTTTTATCTTTTATGTTAAAAGAGAAATAAAAAAGTCTAGCTGCCGTCATTCCCGCGCAGGCGGGAATCCATTAGTGAATTTCGGCTGCCTTATTGATTTTCTGTTTTCCTGTTGCCTTGTGGCGGATTCCCGCCTGCGCGGGAATGACGGCAACAGCGTAGTTCAGGTTTTCAGACGACCTTTTTAGAAGGCAGGTCGGATTCTTGAATCCGACAAAATATCCGGTGTTCCGGTGTTTCAGTTCCAGGTGTCAAAACATCAGATTTAAGAATCCGACCTACGTTTTTCAGACGGTCTATCAACCCTTCGCGCCCGAACGCCTGCCCAACGCCCACTGCATCACGTTCAGCGCAAACAGGATGACAAACGAAATCATCAGCATAAACAACGCTACTGCCGACGCGCCCTGTACGTCGAACTGTTCCAACTTGCCCGTAATAATCAGCGGCAAGATTTCGGAAACCATCGGAATATTGCCCGCGATAAAAATCACCGAGCCGTATTCCCCCGTTGCCCGCGCGAACATCATTCCCGCGCCGGTCAAGAGTGCCGGCGTGATTTCCGGCAGCAGCACGCGGCGGAACGTCGTAAAGCGGTTTGCACCCAAAGTCGCCGCCGCTTCCTCATATTCGCCCGATAATTCTTCCAATACCGGCTGCACGGCGCGGATGATAAAGGGCAGGCTGACGACGACCAGCGAAATCCAAATGCCGACGGGCGTAAATGCGATTTTGATGCCCAAAGGCTCGAAAAAACGGCCTATCCAACCGTTTGGCGCATACAGGGTTGCCAACGCGATACCGGTAACCGCCGTCGGCAGCGCAAACGGCAAATCGACCAGCGCGTTCACCAGACCCTTGCCCGGGAATTCATAGCGCACCAACACCCACGCCACCAGCGTGCCGAACACGATATTGGTCAGCATCGCATAAAACGACATCCGCAAACTCAGCCACACCGCTGCCAACACGTTCGGCTCGGTAATTGTGTTCCAAAAGCCGCCCCAGCCGATTTCCGCCGCCTTCGCCGTCATCATCGCAAACGGCAAAACCACCAGAAGCGACAGGCACAATACGGTCAGACCGAGGCTGATTTTGAAGCCGGGCAGTACGCCGGGCGTTTTGAGCAGTAACATAAAACAATGCTGAAAATAAGGAAAAGGAAGGGCTACTTTAACGATGCCGTCCGAAAAACGGAAAGAATGGAAAGTTTGGTGCAAAGACGAATTTGTTATAAAGCGGTTGGCAGTTTCTCAAGCGGGCTCGATGTTTTAAAATAACGCCTTGTTTTGACGGAAAACCATCATATAAAGGAACACTTATGCAGATTTTATCTTTTCAGGAAAGTATTGCGGAGCGTATGCTCGTCGGCACGGAAGGAGAATCGGTGCATCGGGACGCGCAGTTCGTCCAAACGGCAAACGGTTATTGGATTGCGTGGCATCAAGGTTTGGCGGCATTGCTTGCGCCGGATACGCCTCCCGATATTCCGTGTTTTTGGGTAGAGGGGGCGGAAAGCCTTGAAGAATTGTGCGCCATGGTCGAGCGCGGCGAGTTTGACGAAGTGGAAGAGTTTGACGGCGATGACGACGCGTGGCTCGAAGCGGCTAAAGGTTGCGGGTACCACGGCGACGCTTGCGCTTGCGGACATTGATTCGGATTTCCCGTAAAAAATGCCGTCTGAAATGTGTTCAGACGGCATTTTGCCGGTTTGCGGCTTATGCGGCGAAGCGTTTGGCGACTTCGTCCCAGTTGACGATTTCCCAAAAACCTTTCAGGTAGTTGGGACGGCTGTTGCGGTAGTCGATGTAATAGGCGTGTTCCCACACGTCGCAGGTCAGCAGCGGAGTGTTTTCAGTGGTCAGCGGAGTTACCGCGTTGGAAGTGGAAACCAAATCCAATCCGCCGGCAGGGGTTTTTACCAGCCACGCCCAACCGGAGCCGAAAGTACCGGCCGCGCAGGCATTGAACGCTTCTTGGAATTTCTCGAAGCTGCCCCATTTCGCGTCGATGGCGGCGGCCAGTTCGCCGGAAGGTTTGCCTTGACCTTTGGGCGTGAAACCCAGCCAGTAGAAGGTGTGATTCCAAGTTTGCGCAGCGTTGTTGAACACGCCGCCCGAAGATTTTTTCACAATCTCTTCCAGAGGCAGGTTTTCAAATTTCGTACCTTTGATTTGATTGTTCAGATTGGTGATGTAGGTTTGATGGTGTTTGCCGTAGTGGAATTCCAAAGTCTCTTTGCTCAGATGCGGGGACAATGCGTCCGGCTCATAAGGCAGTTGCGGCAGCTTATGTTCCATTTTGTGCTCCTAATATTGTTTTAAATGTTGTATTTTGGCAGTGTTGCTGCAAATAACCCTGCAGCTTGCGTATTCTACCTGTTTTGCGGTGCGGAAACCAATTGAACCTGCTTTACGCTATAATAGAAGATTGCAATTTCGGCACAATAGATAGGATGCACCATCATGAACGATTACGCGGCTATGCCGTCTGAAGACCGTGAGATCAGCCCATTGTCGCTTCCGCCGCACTCAATGGAGGCGGAACAATCCGTTTTGGGCGGGCTGTTGCTGGAAAATCCGGCTTGGGACAGGATTGCCGATGTGGTTTCGGGAGAGGATTTCTACCGCCACGAACACCGCCTGATTTTCCGATCTGTTGCCAAACTGATTAATGAGAGCCGTCCTGCCGATGTGATTACGGTTCAGGAAGATTTGCAGCGGAACGAAGAATTAGAAGCGGCAGGCGGATTCGAATATCTGATTTCCCTGGCGCAAAACACCCCGTCTGCCGCCAACATCCGGCGTTATGCCGAAATCGTGCGCGAGCGTTCCATTATGCGCCAACTCGCCGAAGTGGGAACGGAAATCGCACGCAGCGCCTACAATCCGCAAGGCAGGGACGCGGGGCAGCTTTTGGACGAGGCGGAAAACAAAGTGTTCCAAATCGCCGAAAGCACATCCAAATCCAAACAGGGCTTTTTGGAGATGCCCGATTTGCTGAAAGAAGTCGTACAGCGCATCGATATGCTTTATTCGCGCGACAATCCTGACGAAGTAACCGGCGTGCCGACAGGGTTTGCCGACCTCGATAAAAAAACCTCGGGTCTGCAGCCGGGAGATTTGATTATTGTCGCCGGCCGCCCGTCTATGGGTAAAACCGCCTTCTCCATCAATATTGCCGAGTATGTCGCCATTGAAAAACATTTGCCCGTCGCCGTTTTCTCGATGGAAATGGGCGGGGCGCAATTGGTCATGCGTATGCTCGGTTCGGTCGGACGCTTGGATCAGAGCGTCCTGAAAACAGGCAGGTTGGAAGACGAACATTGGGGGCGTTTGAACGAAGCGGTCGTCAAACTTTCCGACGCGCCTATGTTTATTGACGAAACCCCGAATCTTGCCGCCCTCGAGCTGCGCGCCCGCGCCCGCCGCCTCGCCCGCCGGTTTGACGGCAGATTAGGCTTGATCGTCATCGACTACCTGCAACTGATGGCGGGATCGGGGCGTTCGGACAACCGCGCTTCCGAGCTGGGCGAAATTTCCCGCTCCCTCAAAGCCCTGGCAAAAGAGTTGCAAGTCCCCATCATTGCCCTGTCGCAATTGAGCCGCACTGTCGAACAGCGCACCGACAAACGCCCGATGATGTCCGACTTGAGGGAGTCGGGCGCAATCGAGCAGGATGCCGACCTGATTATGTTTATGTACCGCGACGAATACTATAACCAAGAATCGGAGATGAAGGGTTTTGCGGAATGCATCATCGGCAAACACCGCAACGGCCCGGTCGGAAAAGTCATCCTGACTTGGATGGGGCAGTTTACCAAATTCGGAAATGCCGCCTATATCCCGGAATCGGCGGCGGAAGGCCGAACGGCATAATAAAATAAAAAATTATTAGGCAAAAATGGGCAAAATCGTTTAGAATCGCCTATGCGGTTTTCCTAAAAATAAAAGCGGTCCGGATGCCTTCCATCCTGCCCGCAGATAATTGAAAAATACATTACAGTTAACGTCCTATTGCTTATGTGTACACGAAAACAACAAGGTTTCACGCTAATAGAGCTGCTCATCGTGATGGTCATCGCAGCCATTATGGCGATGATAGCCCTCCCCAGTATGAGCCGGTGGATTGCATCCCGCCGTATCGCCAGTCACGCGGAGCAGGTTGCCAACCTTTTGCGTTTCTCCAGGGGCGAAGCCGTCCGGCTCAATCTCCCTGTCTATATCTGTCCTGTTCAAGTTAAAAAAGACGGTACGGTCAACAACCAATGCGACTTCAGTAAGAAGGGGCAGGGAATGTTGGCTTTCGGCGACAAAAACGGCAATAAGGCATATGACGGCGATGCTGCGGATGTTTTTCTCCGCAGCGTGGTGTTGAATGATGCCGACGACAGCCGGATTAATTATGCCTTCAACCATATCGCTTTCGGTCAGACACAGCCGACTGCCGACCGTGTTGTTTGGACTTTCAACCAAAACGGGGCATTCGGCTATTCGTCCGATCAGAATCTCACGCGCACTTCCAGATTTGTTTACTCTGACGGTTATATCCAAATCGTGTTGACAGATGCGAAGGCGGTTTCTGCCGATGAAAAGAAATTCCGTTCGGCAGTGGTTTTGATTGACGGCAGCGGCAGGGTTGAGGTTTGTCCTAGAAACGATACGCGCGCCGTATGCCAACATCAATGACTGTTTTAGTCGGTTTGGGAAATAAAAAAATGAAGAATAATGATTGCTTCCGCCTGAAAAATCCCCAGTCCGGTATGGCGCTGATAGAAGTTTTGGTTGCTATGCTCGTTCTGACCATCGGTATTTTGGCATTGCTGTCCGTGCAGTTGCGGACAGTCGCTTCCGTCAGGGAAGCGGAAACGCAAACCATCGTCAGCCAAATCACGCAAAACCTGATGGAAGGGATGTTGATGAATCCGACCATTGATTCGGACAGCAACAAGAAAAACTATAATCTTTACACAGGGTCGTACGCCCCTTCTTCCTCCGACGGCGATTTCACGCCTAATAATTTGAAAACCAAGAAGGATTTGGCAAAAGCTCAGTTGGACAGGTTCGGTTATGAATTGAAAAATGCCTTGCCGGATGCGGCAGCTATTCATTACGCCGTCTGCAAAGATTCGTCGGGTAATGCGCCGACATTGTCCGACAGCGGTGTTTTTTCTTCAAATTGCGACAATAAGGCAAACGGAGATACTTTAATTAAAGTATTGTGGGTAAATGATTCGGCAGGGGATTCGGATATTGCCCGTACGAATCTTGAGGCGAACGGCGACAATATCGTATATACCTATCAGGCAAGGGTCGGAGGTCGGGAATGAAACGTAAAATGCTAAACGTACCAAAAGGCAGTTATGATGGTATGAAGGGTTTTACCATTGTTGAATTTCTGGTTGCAGGTCTGCTCAGTATGATTGTCCTGATGGCGGTCGGATCGAGTTACTTTACGTCCCGGAAATTAAATGATGCGGCAAACGAGCGTCTTGCCGCGCAACAGGATTTGCGGAATGCGGCAACATTGATTGTCCGCGATGCGAGAATGGCGGGCGGCTTCGGTTGTTTCAATATGTCCGAGCATCCTGCAACTGATGTTATTTTCGATACGACGCAACAAAATTCTCCTTTTTCCTTAAAAAGGAACGGTATAGATAAACTTATTCCCATAGCGGAATCTTCAAATATCGGATATCCGGGTTTTACCCAGTCCGGTAAGGCATTGATTTTCCAATACGGTATCGATGATGCTAATGCAAGCGCCGCGACTACCGTCGTCAGCAGCTGTGCCGCAATATCGAAACCGGGCAAGCAAATCCTTACTTTAGAAAATGTAAAAAAAGAATTGAAGATTCCGGATACGGATAACAGGCAAAATGGCAATATTGCGCGTCAAAGGCATGAGGTCAATGCCTATGCGGTCGGCAAGATTGCCGATGAGGAAGGTTTGTTCCGCTTCCAATTGAATACTAATGGCGGATGGGGTAATCCTCAGTTGCTCGTGAAAAAAATTACCCATATGAATGTGCGGTATATCTATGTTTCCGACTGTCCTGAAGATGAAGATGCCGGCAAAGAGGAAAAATTCAAATATACGGATAAATTCGACAGCTCCAAAGGTGCTGTTACGCCTGCCGGGGTGGAGGTTTTATTGAATAGCGGTACTGATGCCAAGATTGCCGCTTCTTCAGACAATAATATTTATGCTTACCGTATCGATGCGACAATACGCGGGGGAAATGTATGCGCAAACAGAACACTTTGACGGGAATCCCGACTTCTGACGGACAGAAAGGGTTTGCACTGTTTATCGTGCTGATGGTGATGATCGTCGTGGCCTTTTTGGTTGTAACTGCCGCGCAGTCTTACAATACCGAGCAGAGGATCAGTGCCAACGAATCAGACAGGAAATTGGCTTTGTCTTTAGCCGAGGCGGCTTTGCGGGACGGCGAATTTCAGGTTTTGGATTTGGAATATACTACGGACAGTAAGGTTACATTTAGCGAAAACTGTGAAAACGGCCTGTGTACCGCAGTGAATGTGCGGACAAATAATGATAATGAAGAGGCTTTTGACAATATCGTGGTGCAAGGCAAGCCTACCGTTGAAGCCGTGAAGCGTTTTTGCCCTGCAAATTCTACCAACCTGTGTATTGACAATAAAGGGATGGTATATGGGAAAGGTACGGGAAGCGTCAGCAAAATGCCGCGTTATATTATCGAATATTTGGGTGTGAAGAATAACCAAAATATTTATAGGGTTACTGCCAAGGCTTGGGGTAAGAATGCCAATACCGTGGTCGTCCTACAATCTTATGTAAGCAATAATGATGAGCAATAAAATGGAGCAAAAAGGGTTTACATTGGTTGAGGTAATGATAGTCGTCGCGATACTCGGCATCATCAGCGTCATTGCCATACCTTCTTATCAAAGTTATATTGAAAAAGGCTATCAGTCCCAGCTTTATACGGAGATGGTCAGTATCAACAATGCTTTCAAACAGATTATTTTGAAAAATCCTGGGGAAAGTAATCAAAACCTTGAAACGGAACTGAAGAAGTTTGCGCCGGCTTATCGGATGAACCCGAAAATTGCTGAAAAATATAGTGTTTCGGGGGAATTTGTCGATGCGGCAAAATCAAGGGCATACAGGTTGGTCGGCGTTCCGAAGGCGGGGACGGGTTATACCTTGTCGGTATGGATGAACAGCGTGGGCGACGGATACAAATGCCGTGATGCCGCTTCTGCCCGAGCCTATTCGGAGACTTTGTCCGCGGATGCCGGCTGTGAAGCTTTCTCTAATCGTAAAAAATAGGGCTGTTTTGCCAATGCCGTCTGAAAATCAATGTTCAGACGGCATTTTTTACGGACATTTTGAAATGAATTATGTCATCAACCATCCCAAGATGCCTGACGAGCCGACCCCTATCAATACGGTAGGCAACATAGAAAAGCGGCAGGCTGCCAAGGCGGTTAACGCGATGGCGATAAGTTCGTGCGGCTTGTCGGATACGAAATAGGGGGCAATGACGGAAATCAGGACGCAGCCCGGCGCGGCTTCCATAATGGTTTGGGCACGGCGGCTTAAGGTTCGGTTACGCAGTGCGAAAAAGCCGATCAACCGGGTAGAGTAGGTAACGGCAAGCATAGAGGCAAACAACAGGAATGATTGGAGCGACAATAAACCTTTCATTTTTGTTCTCCCCAGAGATAAGCCGATAACAGACCGGACAGTGCGCCGGCAGGAACATACCACGCGCCGTCAACGGTCAGGTAAACGGCGGATGCAATAATCAGGCTGACAAACCATGGTCTTGATGCGGAAAAACCTTTCCACATCCCTCTCAATAAAACCAGAAATACGGCAGGGAACGCCATACCGAATCCCCAAGCGGCCACATTGCCGAAAACTGGCCCTACTGCCGCGCCGAGGGCGGCAAACCCTATCCAGGTAATGTAGAGGATAAAGCATACGCCCATATAAAAAGGCATATTGAACGCGGGCAAACCGGCTGCTTTCCGTTTTTGGATTTCGGAGAATGCCATCGCCCAGCTTTCATCACACATAAAAAACAGTGCGGGTACGGCTTTTTTCAGCGGTATTCCTTTCAGGTGTGGGGCAAGCGCCGCCCCCATCAGGATATGCCGCGAATTAATCATAAAGGTTACGGTGGCGATAAGCAGTATCGGCAGAGGTTCCGCCCACAGGTCGACCGTGGCAAATTCGGAGCCTCCGGCAAAATTCATACCGGTCATCAGCAGCATTTCCAGCCAAGTCATACCTTTTTGCCCGCCCTGCATACCGAGTATCAATGCCCAAGGCAGCAGCCCAATCAGCATAGGCGAACTTTCTTTGATGCCGCGTATAAATTCGTTATGCGGGGAAGGTGTGTGCATAATGTTCGTCTTCATAACCGGAAGGGCGGGTATTATACATTGGCAACGGATTTCAAAACAAAACCGATTTGCCGTGTTTCAGCGTAAACACGGCTTGTGTATAATCTCCCATCTTTGAAACCGGCCGTATGCAGGAGCAAGACGATGAATATTGAAGTAGAAATGAAAGTGTTGGACGAGAGAATGGCGGATTTTGCCCCTGCCTATGCGACGGCGGGTTCTGCCGGTTTGGACTTGCGCGCCTGTTTGGATGAGGAAGTCGTTTTGCAGCCGGGCGAAACGTTGCTTGTGCCGACCGGTTTGGCAATTTATTTGGCCGATCCTTCATATGCCGCCGTTTTGCTGCCCCGTTCCGGTTTGGGGCATAAACACGGTATCGTTTTGGGCAATTTGGTCGGTTTGATTGACTCCGATTATCAAGGGGAATTGAAGGTGTCGTTGTGGAACAGGGGCAGCGAACCGTTTGCCGTCAAGCCGTTTGAGCGTATCGCGCAGATGGTTATCGTTCCAATCGTGCAGGCGCGTTTCAAACGTGTTGAGGAGTTTGTCGGAAGCAGTCGGGGTGAGGGCGGCTTCGGCAGTACGGGTTTGCATTGAATATAAAATGCCGTCTGATGGGTGCCGTCAGGTTCAGACGGCATATCTTCCCAATATGCCGGTAATCGGAGAACATTATGAATACCTTACTCAACCAACTCAAACCCTATCCCTTTGCCCGACTGCGTGAAGCGATGCAGGGCATTTCCGCGCCCGAAGGTCTGGAAGCCGTCCCCCTTCACATCGGCGAGCCCAAACACCCGACACCGAAAGTCATTACGGATGCGCTGACCGCCTCATTGCACGAGTTGGAAAAATATCCGCTGACGGCCGGTTTGCCTGAACTGCGTCAGGCGTGTGCGAACTGGTTAAAACGCCGTTACGATGGTTTGACAGTGGATGCGGATAATGAAATTCTGCCGGTTTTAGGCAGTAGGGAGGCGTTGTTTTCTTTTGTCCAAACCGTGTTGAACCCTGTTTCAGACGGCCTCAAACCCGTAATCGTCAGCCCGAATCCCTTTTATCAGATTTATGAAGGTGCGACACTTTTGGGCGGCGGGGAAATCCATTTTGCCAATTGTCCCGCGCCGTCTTTCAACCCCGATTGGCGCAGTATTTCCGAAGAGGTTTGGAAACGCACCAAACTGGTGTTCGTCTGCTCGCCCAACAACCCCAGCGGCAGCGTGCTGGATTTGGACGGCTGGAAAGAAGTTTTTGATTTACAGGATAAATATGGTTTCATTATTGCCTCGGATGAATGCTATTCCGAAATCTATTTCGACGGCAACAAACCTTTAGGCTGCCTGCAAGCCGCTGCACAGTTGGGTCGAAGCAGGCAAAAACTGCTTATGTTCACCAGTTTGTCCAAGCGTTCCAATGTTCCGGGCCTGCGTTCCGGTTTTGTCGCCGGCGATGCCGAACTGCTTAAAAACTTTCTGCTTTACAGAACCTATCACGGCAGTGCAATGAGCATTCCCGTGCAGCGCGCAAGTATTGCCGCTTGGGATGACGAACAGCACGTTATCGACAACCGCCGTATGTATCAGGAAAAATTTGAGCGCGTTATTCCCATTTTGCAACAGGTATTTGACGTTAAATTACCGGATGCCTCGTTTTACATCTGGTTGAAAGTCCCCGATGGCGACGATTTGGCATTTGCACGCAATTTATGGCAAAAAGCCGCTATCCAAGTATTGCCCGGACGTTTTTTGGCACGGGATACCGAACAGGGCAATCCCGGGGAAGGTTATGTGCGGATTGCTTTGGTTGCCGATGTCGC
Source organism: Neisseria lactamica (assembly GCF_901482445.1). NCBI lineage: Bacteria > Pseudomonadati > Pseudomonadota > Betaproteobacteria > Neisseriales > Neisseriaceae > Neisseria > Neisseria lactamica. The sequence goes on from NZ_LR590477.1 coordinate 319,759, forward strand.
AACTTGTGCCAAAGCTGCGGAAACCATTGTTTCCCTATATCGGTAAAGAATAAAAAATGCCGTTCGGACTTTCCTGACGGCATTTTTTATTATCGAAACCTTTGCAATACCTTATTTTAGATAGTTACTGAAAATAAATTACTGAGATTTCAATTAATTATTTTTGAATTTTGAAATTTGGCGGTTTTGTAAAAATCTCTGTCATTAAATTGTGTTTGCCATTACGGTATTTGCATCACAATTAATCGGCTTGCCTGAGGATGCTTTTAAATCTAAAATTCCGATGTTTGACACCATACCGAGCAGATTATGTTTTTTGTCCTTTCCCCTGCGAAAAACCTTAACGAAAAAGACCCTGCCCCTGTCAGCGAGTTTACCCAACCCGACCTGCTGGCAGAATCCGAAATGCTAATGCAGCAGTTGCGCGAGCTTGCGCCGCAACAGATTGCCGAACTGATGCACGTTTCCGACAAAATCGCCCTCTTAAACGCGCAGCGCAATGCAGAATGGCACACGCCGTTTACGCCGGAAAACGCCAAACAGGCAGTCTTTATGTTCAACGGCGATGTTTACGAAGGTATGGATGCAAACACATTGGATATTGGACAGATACGCTATCTGCAAAACCATGTCCGCCTGCTGTCCGGTCTGTACGGTCTTCTGCGCCCACTGGATCTGATGCAGCCCTACCGTTTGGAAATGGGGACGGCATTTGCCAATTTGCGCGGTAAGAATTTGTATGAGTTTTGGGGCGACATCATTACCAACCTTTTAAATGACACGCTTGCCCAAGCAGGCAGCAATACGCTTGTCAACCTTGCCTCACAGGAATATTTCAAGTCTGTCAATGTAAAAAAACTTCGGGCGCGGCTGATTACACCGATATTTAAAGATGAGAAAAACGGTAAATATAAAATCATCAGTTTCTATGCCAAGCGCGCACGCGGATTGATGGTGCGCTATGCGGCAGAACACAATATTACCGACCCTGAAATGCTGAAAAATTTTAATTACGAAGGCTACGCATTCAATGACGCGGCTTCCAATGAAAGCGAATGGGTTTTTATGCGTTCGGAACAAATAAAGTGAAAACAATAAATTAAGTATTTTCCGAAAAAAGTGCTTGGCAAAATGTATAAACTTCATTATTATTCCTAATCTTTAAGAAGACGGAAGCGTGGCAGAGCGGTTTAATGCAACGGTCTTGAAAACCGTCGAGGGTTGATAGCCCTCCGTGAGTTCGAATCTCACCGCTTCCGCCAATCCTTGAGGTCAAAAACCAAATAAAAATGAAGTAGCATAAAGCATCGGCATTTTTATTTGGTTTTACTTCATTATCGGAAACGTGGCAGAGAGGCTGAATGCAGCGGACTCGAAATCCGCTGAGGGTGCAAATCCTCCGTGGGTTCGAATCCCACCGTTTCCGCCACAAAACAAAACCGCCCTGAATCAGGGCAGTTCTTTTTTGCGCGAATCTGCACAATTACCATAAAAGAATCATTGGATTACTATGATTTTCCGTAACGCCCTGCAACGAACCGCAATCGGCAGATGCTTTGATTACGGTTTTTATGGTAATTTATATGGTAATTTTTGAGAATGGGAACTTGCCATAATGGTTAAAGCCGTTACTTCGTTTAATCCTGTTCGGGTCAGGGATGCGGGGAAGGCGGATTTTATCAAGCCGGTGCGTTTTGATGTGAGAATGCCGTCTGAAATCATTGTTTCAGACGGCATTGCTATTGCTGATGCGGCTTTATTCGCAATTCAGATTGCGGGTTTTTTCTGCAAACGAATCCATAGCGATTTGGCACATTTGCTTGCGCTGGCCCAAATCGGCGGCAGGCAGGGCTTGGAATAGGAATTTGGTGTTGTTGCGTGCGAAATCTGCCTTGTTTCCAGCTTTGTTGTAACAGGTTTCGGCGCGTTTGAAATATTGTTGGCAAATCGGCGGCAGTTCGTCCATAGTCAGGGGTTTGCTCTTATGCATACCGTGTGCGGATGCGGGAAGGGCGGTTGCCAAAAGGATGCTAATCAGGATGGTTGGAACAGCTTTCATATTATTGTCTTTCCGTAGGGTCAAAACTGAAGATTATATGATTTATATCCAATGGGTGCGGCGTTTAATTATAATCAGGCAGATAGGGATAACTAATGCCGTCTGAACGACAAATGTTCAGACGGCATTTTTGCCTTTGTGCTTATAAGGCGTTTAGTGCCTGATTAAAGGTCGCGCTCGGACGCATCGCTTGTGCGGCTTTTTCGGGATTGGCGGCGTAGTAGCCGCCGATGTCGGCCGCTTTGCCTTGTACGGCGGAGAGTTCTTCAACGATTTTGGCTTCGTTTTCCGCCAACGATTTGGCTAACGGCGCAAAAGCCGCTTTCAATTCCGCGTCTTTGTCTTGCGCTGCCAATTCTTGCGCCCAGTAGAGGGTAAGGTAGAAATGGCTGCCGCGGTTGTCGAGTTCGCCCGCTTTGCGTTTGGGCGATTTGTCGTTCAACAACAGTTTTTCGGTAGCAGCATCCAAAGTGTCGGCGAGGACTTGGGCTTTGGCGTTTCCGGTTTTTTGCGCCAGATGTTCAAACGATACGGCAAGCGCGAGAAATTCACCCAAAGAGTCCCAACGCAGGTGGTTTTCTTCGAGGAATTGTTGAACATGTTTCGGTGCAGAACCGCCCGCGCCGGTTTCAAACATACCGCCGCCATTCATCAATGGAACGATAGACAGCATTTTCGCGCTGGTGCCGAGTTCCAAAATCGGGAACAGGTCGGTCAGATAATCGCGCAGGACGTTGCCGGTTACAGAAATGGTGTCTTCGCCGTTTTTCAGACGACCCAAGCTGAACTTGGCGGCTTCTTCGGGCGCGAGGACGCGGATGTCGAGGCCGTCAGTATCCAGTTCGGCAAGGTAGGCTTTGACTTTGGCAAGCAGGCTTTTGTCGTGCGGACGGTTTTCGTCGAGCCAGAATACGGCTGGCGTGTTGCTCAGGCGGGCGCGGTTGACGGCAAGTTGCACCCAGTCTTTAACCGGAGCGTCTTTGGTTTGGCACATACGCCAGATGTCGCCGGCTTCAACGTCGTGCTGCATCAGGATTTTTCCTGACGAATCAATGACTTGGACTTTGCCGTCGGCTTCGATTTCAAAGGTTTTGTTGTGTGAGCCGTATTCTTCCGCCGCTTGCGCCATCAGACCGACGTTGGGCACAGTACCCATTGTTGTCGGATCGAATGCGCCGTGTTCGCGGCAGAAATCGATGGTTGCTTGGTAAACACCGGCATAGCTGCTGTCAGGAATGACGGCTTTGGTGTCTTGCGCTTTGCCGTTTTTGTCCCACATACGGCCGGAGTTACGAATCATCGCAGGCATAGAAGCATCAACGATGACATCGCTGGGAACGTGCAGGTTGGTAATGCCTTTGTCGGAATCAACCATCGCCAAATCAGGGTTGGCGGCGTAAACGGCAGCGATTTCAGCTTCGACGGCGGCGCGGGTGTCCGCATCCAGTTTGTCCAGATTGGTAAGCAGGTTGCCGAAGCCGTTGTTGACGTTGACACCTGCGGCAGCCAGTTTGTCGCCGAATTTTTCAAAGACAGGCGCGAAGAACACTTTGACGGCGTGTCCGAAGATAATCGGGTCGGACACTTTCATCATCGTGGCTTTCATATGCAGCGAGAACAATACGCCTTTAGCTTTCGCGTCTTTCACTTGTTCGGCAAGGAAGGCGAGCAGGGCTTTTTTGCTCATCACGGTCGCGTCGATGATTTCGCCGGCTTTCAGGGCAACAGGCGCGCGCAGCTCTTTTTTGTTGCCTTGTTTGTCGGTGAACACGATGGATACGGAAGTCGCTTCAGGTACGGTAACGGATTGTTCGTTATGGAAAAAGTCGCCGCTTTGCATGGTGGCGACGTGGGTTTTGGAGTCTTTCGCCCACGCGCCCATGCTGTGCGGATTTTTTTTCGCAAAGTTTTTCACTGCTTTGGGGGCGCGGCGGTCGGAGTTGCCTTCGCGCAGGACAGGGTTTACCGCGCTGCCTTTGATGCGGTCGTAGCGTTCGCGCACGGCTTTTTCTTCATCGGTTTGAGGGTCGGCAGGATAATCGGGGACGGCAAAGCCTTTAGACTGCAATTCTTTAATCGCGGCGGTCAGTTGAGGTACGGATGCGCTGATGTTCGGCAGTTTGATTACGTTTGCATCGGGCTGTTTCACCAGTTCGCCCAATTCGGCAAGCGCGTCGGGTACGCGCTGCGCTTCGGTCAGATATTCGGGGAATGCCGCCAAAATACGGCCGGACAGGGAAATGTCGGCAGTTTTGACATCAATATCGGCGTGGCGGGCAAACGCCTGCACAATCGGCAGCAGCGATTGGGTCGCCAGCGCGGGGGCTTCGTCGGTATGGGTATAAACAATGGTGGATTTTTGAGTCATAGGATTATTCTCTTGTAGGTTGGTTTTTTCTTTTGGAACACATTGCGCGGGGAATGTGCGCGGCTATTATGGCATATTTTGGCGGCTTTGTTCGCGCTTTGTTCGATCTTGGCGTGTTTGAACGCGGCAGCGTGAAAGGAAGGGGGAAATGGTTTTCCCGCGTTTGGCGGCGGTGTCGGAGGTGCTGTGCCTGATGTGCGGCGGCATATTTTCGGTGAAATTGATTTTATAGTGGTTTAAATTTAAACCAGTACAGCGTTGCCTCGCCTTGTCGTACTATCTGTACTGTCTGCGGCTTCGTTGCCTTGTCCTGATTTAAATTTAAACCACTATAATATTCGGTAACTGTCGGAATATCTGCTAAAATTCCGCATTTTTCCGCCCCGGGACACTCGGGGCGTATGTTTAATTTGTCGGAATGGAGTTTTAGGGATATGGGCTTGAAAAAGGCTTGTTTGACCGTGTTGTGCCTGATTGTTTTTTGTTTCGGGATATTTTATACATTTGACCGGGTAAATCAGGGGGAAAGGAATGCGGTTTCCCTGCTGAAGGAGAAACTCTTCAATGAAGAGGGGGAGCCGGTCAATCTGATTTTCTGCTATACCATATTGCAGATGAAGGTGGCGGAAAGGATTATGGCGCAGCATCCGGGCGAGCGGTTTTATGTGGTGCTGATGTCTGAAAACAGGAATGAAAAATACGATTATTATTTTAATCAGATAAAGGATAAGGCGGAGCGGGCGTATTTTTTCTACCTGCCCTACGGGTTGAACAAATCGTTTAATTTCATTCCGACGATGGCGGAGCTGAAGGTGAAGTCGATGCTGCTGCCGAAGGTCAAGCGGATTTATTTGGCGAGTTTGGAAAAAGTCAGCATCGCCGCCTTTTTGAGCACTTACCCGGATGCGGAAATCAAAACCTTTGACGACGGGACAAACAACCTGATACAGGAGAGCAGCTATTTGGGCGATGAGTTTTCTGTAAACGGGACGATCAAGCGGAATTTTGCCCGAATGATGATCGGAGATTGGAGCATCGCCAAAACCCGTAATGCTTCCGACGAGCATTACACGATATTCAAGGGTTTGAAAAACATTATGGACGACGGCCGCCGCAAGATGACTTACCTGCCGCTGTTCGATGCGTCCGAACTGAAGGCGGGGGATGAAACGGGCGGCACGGTGCGGATACTTTTGGGTTCGCCCGACAAAGAGATGAAGGAAATTTCGGAAAAGGCGGCAAAAGATTTCAACATACAATATGTCGCACCGCATCCCCGCCAAACCTACGAGCTTTCCGGCGTAACCACATTAAATTCGCCCTATGTCATCGAAGACTATATTTTGCGCGAGATTAAGAAAAACCCGCATACGAGGTATGAAATTTATACCTTTTTCAGCGGCGCGGCGTTGACGATGAAGGATTTTCCCAATGTGCACGTTTATGCATTGAAACCGGCTTCCCTTCCGGAAGATTATTGGCTCAAGCCGGTGTATGCCCTGTTTACCCAATCCGGCATCCCGATTTTGACATTTGACGATAAAGATTAATCGCATAGCAAATCAAAATAGAAAATGGCGGAGTGCGTGGGGTAAAAATAAGGATAGCGTTTTTTCATTTGGATTGACGATAATTTCTGATTGCTTTGCGCGTGCTGAAATGACAAAGAAAATGCCGTCTGAAGGCTTCAGACGGCATTGTTCTGTTTCGGATGTTATTCCGGCGCGCGGAAGCTGTCGTGGCAGGATTTGCAGCTTGCGCCGGTTTCGCCGTAGGCGGCTTTGATTTCATCCAGTTTGCCGGTTTGGGCAGCGGCGTTGAGTTTTTCGACGGCGGCGGCGAATTTTGTTTTTTCGGCTTCAAATTTTGCACCATCCGACCAAACGGCTGGCAGGGCGCGGCCGTTGCCTTGCGGATCGGACTCAAAAAGTGTGAACGGTTTCTTGCTGCTTTCGGCAAACGCCGCGGCAGCCTGTTTGAATTTTTCGACATCGTAAGGCTCTTCGCCTTTGACCATTTTGCCCATACGCGAGAAGTCGGGCATCATAGATTTGAACGCGGCGGTGCGGTTTTCGGAAATTTCGCCTTTGGGCTGTGCGGGCGCGCCGCCGTTTCCGCAGGCGGAAAGGAATAGGGCGAGGGCGGTTGCGGCAAGGCGGGTTTGAATGTTCATCGTGTTTCCTTTTCGGTTGAAACCCCGCCCACTTGGACATCCGTCCTTCGGGGCGGTAGAATCAGATTTTATTTGGGAAGGGTGCAATCCCTTCCGAATCAGGACGGCACATAGGGCGACGCTTTATGTGTCGTCCTGTGTGTTGAAACATATTGAATGTGTCCTGTCGTGGTGGTATGGTTGTTGTCATTTTCAGCCGGCGCGATGCCGTCTGAAAGGCGTTATGATACCTGAAACAGGTTTGGGAAACGAGAAAGAAAGGAAAAACAATGGCTGTTTTAATTACCGGTGCTTCGGCAGGATTCGGCGAAGCGATGTGCCGTGCGTTTGTCGGGGCGGGATACCGCGTTATCGGTGCGGCGCGCCGCGCGGACAGGCTTCAGGCCTTGGCGGATGAATTGGGTGCTTTGTTTTACCCTTTGGAAATGGACGTGTCGCGCCGCGAGTCGGTGGAAAACGCCTTAAACGGCATCCCCGATGAATTTTCCGACATCGACTGCCTCATCAACAATGCCGGGCTGGCTTTGGGTTTGGACACGGCGGACAAGGCGGATTTTGAAGATTGGGAAACAATGATTCAAACCAATGTTTTGGGTTTGACGTTTCTAACGCGCAAGATTTTGCCGAATATGGTGGCTCGGGGCGGCGGTTATGTGATGAATTTGGGTTCGATTGCGGGTAATTATGCTTATGCCGGCAGCAACGTTTACGGGGCGACCAAGGCGTTTGTCCGCCAGTTCAGCCTGAATTTGCGCGCAGAGCTGGCGGATAAGAACATCCGCATTACCAATATCGAGCCGGGTTTGTGCGGCAATACGGAGTTTTCCAACGTGCGCTTCAAAGGCGATGACGAGAGGGCGGCGGGCGTGTATGAGGGTGTGGAATTTATCCGCCCCGAAGATATTGCGGAAACCGCATTGTGGCTGTACCGCCGGCCGGCGCATATGAATGTGAACACGATTGAAATTATGCCCGTGGCGCAGACTTTTGCAGGAATGAAGGTCATAAAAACAGCCGTGCCGGAAGTGCGGGAAGACTTTGAAAAACAGAGTATGTCGCTGTTTTCCCGCATCAGGTCCTGGTTCAAATGATGCGGAATGCCGTCTGAAGACAGTTTCAGACGGCATTTTTACGGGTATTTTTACGGAGTAGGCAATAAGCCCGCCAATTTGGGGTTGCCTTCTTTCGGTATCGGGCGCGGATTGCCTTCCGCATCGATGGCGACATAAGTGAACACGGCTTCGGTTACGAGGTGGCGGTCTTCGGTAACGCAATCGTTCATCAAAGTTTTCACCCAGACTTCCACTTTAAGCTGGAGGGAAGTATTGCCCACGCGGACGCAATGCCCGTAGCAGCAGACGACGTTGCCGACCTTGACCGGGCGGATGAAGTTCATTTCCTGAACGGCGACGGTAACGATGCGTCCCCGCGCGATTTCCGCCGCCAATATGCCGCCGCCCAAATCCATCTGCGACATAATCCAGCCGCCGAAAATATCTTGGTTGGGATTGGTATCGCGCGGCATAGCGACGGTACGCAGGAGCAGTTCGCCTTGAGGGCGTTGGCGGTTGCCTTCTTCGTGCTGCATAAAGTTTCCTTGTTTTATTGAAATATAGATCGGACCTGCACCCCTGCCCGAAACGGGAAGTCGGGAAGTATGTAGTTTAACCCATTTGAGACATACAAGGGCGGGCGTAGGGCAGATTCGCAAGGCGTATTGTAGGGTGGGGCTGTAGGGTGGGCTTCAGTCCGCCATTTCCATCAATCCAACATTTCTACCGTTTTCATCGAATCCATCGAATCCATCGAATCCACCCCTTTCGACAATCCGACCCTACGCAACTGAACCGTCATTCCCACGAAAGTGGGAATCTAGAACGCGGGGTTTGGGCAACTGTTTTTATCCGATAAGTTTCTGTGCGGACAGGTCTAGATTCCCGCCTGCGCGGGAATGACGGTTCGGGTATTTCCACGCCTGTCCTGCGCCTGTAAACGGCAAGTGCATCAAAAATGCCGTCTGAAGGTTCAGACGGCATCGGTATTGGGGAATCAGAAGCGGTAGCGCACGCCCAATGAGGCTTCGTGGGTTTTGAAGCGGGTGTTTTCCAGGTGTCCCCAGTAGTGGTAGCGGTATCCGGTGTCCAAGGTTAGGTTGGGCGTGATGTCTATGCCTACGCCTGCCACTGCGCCGAAGCCCACGCGGCGGATGCTGTGGCTTTCGTGATAGGCGTTTTGCGTACTTGCCCCAGGCAGTACTGTATCTGCTGCTCCATTGCTACCGGCAGTTGTAACAACTTCAGTTGTTTTTTTAGTTGAATCGATGCTGTGTCTGACGTGTCCGTAGCTGACGCGCACGCCTGCATAGGGTTTGAAGCGGGAACCGGTATCGAAATCGTAAACGGCGGACAAACCGAGCGATGAGATGGCGTGGAATGTACCGTTTTCCTGATTTTCTGTCTTCAGGTCTTTCCTGTTAGGTGGAACGTTATTTATTTCTTTGATTTGGACGGAGTTTTTATTGTTGTACCATTTTCTGTAACGGGCATAATCTGCCGCTATCCTCCAGCCGCCGAAATCGTAGCCGACCGACACTCGGGGGTGGATGGAATGCGTATGGATGTTTTTGTCAAATTTGGTATCGGTTGCTTTAGGATAGTCTCGAGAAATCAGTTCGGAAGCGTAAGTTAAATCTGCCTGCACATACGGGCCGCGGCCATTGTCTTCACTTGCCGCCTGCGCTGCGGAAGAGAAGAGAAGAGAAGAGAAGAGAAGAGAAGAGAAGAGAAGGGTTTTTTTGGGGGCTGGATTCATTTTCGGCTCCGTATTCGGTTTAACTGATTAAAAGAGAACGATTTTCACTGATGGTTCAAGGGCGGATTGTATCGGGTTTGGGGCGATGTTTCAATAAGAAACAATAAGAAAGCCGCCATTATGGTTTAATCCTGCGCGTTGCAGCTTCCGGAAAGGGCTTGCGCCATTTTGAAACAAGGCCGACCCGCCGCCTTGAAGGGTGGGGGTTTAACTGTTAGGAAATAATGGCAAAGAGGCTTGTTTCTGTCAGACATTGTATGGGTTTTCTTTTAAATGATATATTTCCGCCTGTTTATGCAATATTTTCCGATTGATGGTTTTTATCGCGATTTTTCGGCATCTGCCTTTCGGGGCGGCTTGTGTCTCGTGCGTGATGTTGCGTGTCGGGATGTTCGGATTGTCAGAAGCAATATGGGAGAAGATGATGTATGAAATAAAACAGCCTTTTCATAGCGGATACTTGCAGGTGTCTGAAATTCATCAAATTTATTGGGAAGAGTCGGGCAATCCCGACGGTGTGCCGGTCATTTTTTTACACGGCGGGCCGGGCGCGGGGGCTTCGCCTGAATGTCGGGGTTTTTTCAATCCCGATGTGTTCCGCATCGTCATCATCGACCAGCGCGGTTGCGGACGTTCGCGCCCGTATGCTTGTGCGGAAGACAATACGACTTGGGATTTGGTGGCGGATATTGAAAAAGTCCGTGAAATGCTGGGTATTGAAAAATGGCTGGTGTTCGGCGGTTCGTGGGGCAGCACTTTGTCGCTGGCTTATGCCCAAACCCATCCGGAACGGGTAAAAGGATTGGTATTGCGCGGGATATTTTTGTGCAGGCCGTCTGAAACGGCGTGGCTGAACGAGGCGGGCGGTGTGAGCCGGATTTATCCGGAACAATGGCAAAAATTTGTCGCGCCGATTGCTGAAAATCGGCGGAACCGGCTGATTGAGGCGTATCACGGATTGCTGTTTCATCAAGATGAAGAAGTGTGCCTGTCTGCCGCGAAGGCTTGGGCGGATTGGGAAAGCTATCTGATCCGTTTCGAGCCGGAGGATGTGGATGAAGATGCTTATGCCTCACTGTCGATTGCGCGTTTGGAAAACCATTATTTTGTCAACGGCGGCTGGTTGCAGGACGATAAGGCGATTTTGAACAATATCGGCAAAATACGGCATATCCCGACCGTTATCGTGCAGGGGCGGTATGATTTGTGTACGCCGATGCAGAGTGCGTGGGAGCTGTCGAAAGCCTTTCCCGAAGCGGAATTGAGGGTGGTTCAGGCAGGGCATTGTGCGTTCGATCCGCCTTTGGCGGATGCGTTGGTTCAGGCGGTTGAGGATATTTTTCCTCGGTTGTTGTAAAAAGTTCCGCACAAAAAAGCAGCTTCCGTTTGGAAGCTGCTTTTGTTTTGAACGGTTTAACGCAGTTCGGAATGGAGTTTGCCCAACAGTGCGGATGCGTCTTTTCCGGCATATGCGCTGCCGTCTTTGTTGAGCAGGACGATGCGCGAGCCGTCGGCGACAGGCTCGGCATAGACAATCAGTTCCGGCTGTTCGGCAGGTTTCTCCGCTTTGCCTTTGCCCAGCAGGCGTTTGAACAGGCCGGGTTTTTGTTCGGTAACTGCATTGCTTTCGTTCGGGGCTTTTTGAACCAGGAAGGCGTGGCGTTCGGTGTTTTGACCGACGACGGTCAGCCCGATGCGGTCGAGGGCGAGCGCGGTGCGCCGCCAGTTTCTGCCGTAGTCGCCAAAGACAATCAGGCTTTTGCCTTCGATACGCGCCATTTCGTTTGCGGCGGGAAGGGTCGGGTTTTTTGCCGATGCGTTTTCCGCCTGCTGTCCGTCAACGCCCAAATATTGCATAAAGCGCGTCAGGAAAGCGGCTTCGAGGTTGGGATCGGACGGGGAGGGCTGCCATACGGTCGTGTCTTTGTCTTTGCCGCCGTACACTTCTTTCATGGCTTTGTGGGTGAAGAAGATGTCGGAAACGCCGTTTTGACCCTGTTCGATGCGGATGATGAACTTGTCGCGTTCGCCGGTGGAGTAGATGCCGCCCAAGCCGACTTTGTCGAAGAGGCGGCGGATGCTGTCTTGCGGGATTTTGGCGCGGTTTTCCGCCCATTCGGTTTCCATTTGCCCGATGGCCGGTTCTTCGGATTTGATGTCGAAGCCGTTTTCCTGCCAAAAGGCTTTCAGGAGCGGCCAGATTTCGGCAGGAGACTTGCCGTCGACAACGAGCCAGCGTTGGCTGCCGTCGCGCTCGAGGCGGACACCTTTGACGCTTTTCAATACCTCGGCATCGGCAGGCTGTTGGACGGCGGGGGTGCGGCGTTGTTCCAAATCGCTGGCGCGGACGGCTCCCGAACCGGCAGGCAGGCGGTAGAGGTCGCCTTGGTCGGGGTTGTTTAAGTCGGGGGGAACTTCGAGTTTGATCAGGCGGTGCGACTGGCTTTGGTAGTCGAGCTTGGGCTGTTCGGTTTTGCTGCCGGAGCAGGCGGCAAGCCCGATGAGTGCGAGTGCGGCAATGACGGGTTTGATATGGGTCATCGTGTCATCCTGTGTGATGGATATTAAAGTGTTTGTTGCGTTATGCCGTCTGAACGGTTCAGGCGGCATAGCTGTATTTAGAGTTGTCCCGAGGCTTTCAGGGCGGCGCGGACTTTTGCCTGTCCGTCTTCGGTCAGCGGAACGAGCGGCAGGCGGACGTGCGGTTCGCATCTGCCCAAGGCGGATACCGCCCATTTCGGTGCGGCGGGACTGGGTTCGCAGAACATGGTGTCGTAAATCGGAATCAGCCGGTCGTTGAGCTCGCGTGCGAGGGCGATATCGCCTTGCAACGCGGCACGGCACATATCGGCAAAGAGTTTCGGGGCGGCGTTGGCGGCTACGGTAATCACGCCGTGTCCGCCGCAGAGCATAAACGGCAGGGCGGTGTGGTCGTCGCCGGAAAGAACGACGAAGCCTTCGGGCGCACGGTTGATGAGTTCGATGTTGCTGCCGATGTTGCCGCCGGCTTCTTTCACACCGACGATGTTGGGGATTTCGGCAAGGCGCAGGATGGTTTCGTTGTTCATGCTGACGACGGTTCTGCCGGGCACGTTGTAGATGATCATCGGAATCGAGGCGGCTTCGGCGATGGTTTTGAAATGGCGGTAAATGCCTTCTTGGGAGGGCTTATTGTAATAGGGGACGACGGAGAGGGTGTAGTCCGCGCCGGCTTTTTCGGCGGCTTGCGAAAGCGCGACGGCTTCGACGGTGTTGTTCGCGCCCGTGCCGGCGATGACGGGGACGCGTTTGGCAACGTGTTTGACTGTTTCTTCGATGACGCTTGTGTGTTCTTCTACGGAAAGCGTGGCGGATTCGCCTGTCGTGCCGACGGCGACGATGCCGTCCGTGCCGTTTTCAATGTGCCAGTCGATTAAGTCGCGGAGTTGTTCGTAATGGATGCTGCCGTCTTGATTCATCGGGGTAATCAGGGCAACCAGGCTACCTTGTAACATACAGAACCTTTTATCAGTTGTGGTGTAGGGGGCGGTAATGCTTCCGATTGTAGCCTACTTTACCGCAGGTGTGAAATCCGGCGGGTCCGGGATGAGCGGGGCGGCTTGACGGCGGATGCGTCGGGTTTGTATTTTTGTGTTTGAAATCAGGTTATTGAGTTTTGCAAACGATATTCCGGCGGCGACGGTTCGGAATCTGTTTGCCGGACGGGCGCGTATGCCGTCCGAAATCGAAATTGAAGCGGTATGGCGGATTCGCTACAATCCGCGCTTTGGTTTTTTCAACATTTGAAGCAAGGAAACATTATGAGCGGTCATATGGGAAAAGGGGCGGATGCGCCTGATTTGGTGTACGGTTTGGAGGATAGGCCGCCGTTCGGCAATGCGCTGTTGAGCGCGGTTACCCATCTTTTGGCGATTTTCGTGCCGATGATTACGCCCGCGCTGATTGTGGGCGGCGCGCTGGAACTGCCGGTGGAGATGACGGCGTATCTCGTGTCGATGGCGATGGTTGCGTCGGGTGTCGGCACTTATTTGCAGGTCAACCGTTTCGGGCCGGTCGGTTCGGGGATGCTGTCCATCCAGTCGGTGAATTTCTCGTTCGTTACCGTCATGATTGCGCTGGGCGCGGGGATGAAAGAGGGCGGTTTGACTAAGGATGCGATGATTTCGACGCTCTTGGGCGTATCGTTTGTCGGCGCGTTTTTGGTGTGTTTCTCGGCGTGGCTTCTGCCGTATTTGAAAAAAGTGATTACGCCGACGGTCAGCGGCGTGGTCGTGATGCTGATTGGTCTGAGTTTGGTACACGTCGGCATTACCGATTTCGGCGGCGGCTTCGGCGCGAAGGCGGACGGCACGTTCGGCTCGATGGAAAACTTGGGGCTGGCATCGCTGGTGTTGCTGATTGTGTTGGTGTTCAACTGCATGAAAAACCCGCTGTTGCGGATGAGCGGCATCGCGGTCGGGCTGATTGCCGGCTACATCGTCGCGCTGTTTTTGGGCAAGGTGGATTTTTCCGCGCTGCAAAACCTGCCGCCGGTTACGCTGCCCGTACCGTTTAAATATGGTTTTGCTTTTGACTGGCACGCATTTATTGTGGCGGGTGCGATTTTCCTGTTGAGCGTGTTTGAGGCGGTCGGCGATTTGACGGCGACGGCAATGGTGTCCGATCAGCCGATTGAAGGCGAGGAATACACCAAACGTTTGCGCGGCGGCGTGTTGGCGGACGGCTTGGTATCGGTGATTGCGACGGCTTTGGGTTCGCTGCCGCTGACGACGTTTGCGCAAAACAACGGCGTGATTCAGATGACCGGCGTGGCTTCGCGCCATGTGGGCAAATATATTGCCGTGATTTTGGTGCTGTTGGGTTTGTTCCCCGTTGTCGGACGCGCGTTTACGACGATTCCGAGTCCGGTTTTAGGCGGCGCGATGGTTTTGATGTTCGGCTTGATTGCGATTGCGGGCGTGCGGATTTTGGTCAGCCACGGCATCCGCAGGCGCGAGGCGGTGATTGCGGCAACGTCGGTCGGTTTGGGCTTGGGTGTCGCGTTTGAGCCGGAAGTGTTTAAAAACCTGCCCGTCTTGTTCCAAAACTCTATTTCCGCCGGCGGCATTACGGCAGTCTTGCTGAATTTGGTCTTGCCCGAAGATAAAACCGAGGCGGCGGTCAAGTTTGATACCGATCACTTGGAACACTGATTTTGAAAACGAATGCCGTCTGAAACAGAATCCCTGTTTCAGACGGCATTGTTTTTGAGGCTTACGCTTTTTCGTTTTTTAATACGCGCTGCCGGCGGGTTTCACTTAATACCATTCCGGCAGACACGGAAACGTTCATGCTTTCGACTGTACCGAACATGGGTATGGACACCAGCATATCGCAGTGTTCGCGCGTGAGGCGGCGCATACCGTCGCCTTCGTTGCCCATTACCCACGCCGCGCTGTCGGGCAGATTGCAATGGTAAAGGTCGGACTCGCCGCCCATATCGGTGCCGATGATCCAAATGCCGTATTCTTTCAGCTCGCGCATGGTGCGGGCGAGATTGGTTACGGTGATGTAGGGGACGGTTTCCGCCGCGCCGCAGGCGACTTTGCTGACGGTGGCGTTCAGCCCCGCGCTTTTGTCTTTCGGCGCGATGACGGCGTGTACGCCCATTGCGTCGGCGGTACGTAGGCACGCGCCGAGGTTGTGCGGATCGGTGATGCCGTCGAGTATCAGCAACAGCGGCGGTTCGCTGAGGTTTTCCAATACGTCTTCGAGGTGGACGTGGTTTTTGGAGGCATCGATAAATCCGACTACGCCCTGATGGCGCGCTCCTTTGCTGATGGCGTTGAGGCGGTCGGCATCGGCAAAATATACGCGGATGTTTTCGTTTGCCGCCTTTTCCAACACTTCGCGCGTGCGTGCGTCTGATTTGCCTTCTTGGATGTAGAGTTCGACGATGGATTTGGGGTTTTGCCACAATCGGGCATTGACGGCGTGGAAGCCGTAGATGGGTCTTTGGTTTGCCATGATGGTGCTTTGTGAAAAGGGTTCGGACGGCATTATAGCAATTTGCCGGTATGCCGTCTGAAGGGGTTAAAACAGGTAGGCGATGTATTTCACCAACAGGATAAACAAGATGGATACGGCGCAGCCGATTTTGAACGCCGTGCCGACGACAAGTCCCAACAGTGTACCCAAGCCCGCTTTACCTGCCTGAAGCATATTGCGTCTGTCGATGAGTTCGCCTGCCGCCGCGCCGATAAAGGGGCCGAGTATTAGTCCGGGCAGGGAGAAAAATATGCCGATGATGCTGCCGGCCAATGCGCCTCGAACGGCGAGCCTGCCCGCTCCGGTATATTTTGTCCCCCATATGCCTGCCATATAGTCCGTCAGTATGCCGGCAAGGCTGATGAGTCCGACCGTCCACAAAACGCCCGCGCCGTAGATTTGGTAGCCGCCGGAGTAGGCGAGCAGCCAGGTTCCGGCAAACATCAATGCCAATCCGGGCAGGGCGGGGTAAACGATGCCCGCCGTACCGGCGGCTATCAGGGCGAGGGCGAGGATGACGGGCAGGGCGGTCATAGCTTCAACCTTTTCTTTTGTTTTGGAAAAAACGGCTTAATACGGCGCGGCATTCTTCTTGCAGGATTCCGCCCCGTATGGCGGTGTGCGTATTGAGGCGTTTGTCGGCAAACAGGTTGACGATGCTGCCTGCCGCGCCGGTTTTGGGTTCTGCCGCACCGTAGATCACGCGCCTGATTCGTGCCTGTATCAGTGCGGACGCGCACATAGCACAGGGTTCGAGGGTGATATATATGTCGCATCCGTCAAGGCGGTAGTTTTGCATTTCGCTGCCTGCCTGCGCCAAGGCGTTGATTTCGGCGTGGCGGCTGACATTGCAGTCGGCAATGCAGGTGTTGTGTGCCGATGCGATGATTTTGCCGTCTGAAACGATGACTGCCCCGACGGGTATTTCGCCCATTAATGCGGACAGTTTTGCCTGTTCCAATGCCAAACCCATGAAATGCGCCATTTCGCCTTGCGGGGGAAAGGCGGCGACGGGCGGATGGTTTTTCAACTCGGCAAGCAGGCGGGCTTTATGCGCTTGGGACATTTCTTGCGGCGGCGTGCCGTCCAGCAGCGACTCGAGTTGCCACAGCGTGCTTTTCGTGAGGGTCAAACCCGATGCCTTCAATAACAAGAAGGTTTGAACCGCGCCGGTTTGACGCAGTTCTTCGAGCGTACGGATACCGAGCCTGTGCAGGGCGGCGACGGTTTTGGGGGCGAGCGGCGGCGTGGTCAGCATAGTTTATACACCGAAAAACCGTTTTGCCGCCTCAATCAGGCGCGTGCCTGAAGTGCCGTCTGAAAACGGGTCGGCAACGCAGTCTAAAGGTGTTTTGCGTAACCAAGTCAGTTGGCGTTTGGCAAGTTGGCGCGTGGCGGCAATGCCTTTTTCGACAAATTCCGGGAAATCGGTTTTTCCGTCCAGATATTCCCACGCCTGACGGTAGCCGACGCAGCGTATGGCGGGGGAGTCGGCGGTCAGGCCGGGATAGCGGAGGCGCAGGTTTTCTACTTCGCCGATAAAGCCCTGTTCGAGCATCAGGTGGAAACGCAGGGCGATGTTTTCGTGCAGGCGGGCGCGGTCTTCGGGAATCAGGGCGGCGGTATGCAAATCGAAGGGGAGCGTATGGGGGCTTTGTCTGCCGAGGTGTTCGCTCATCGGTTTGCCGGTCAGATAATAAACTTCCAAAGCGCGTCCGATACGCTGGCTGTCGTTCGGCTTCAGACGGCATGCGGTTTCGGGATCGGCTTTTTGCAGGGTGCGGTAGAGGAAATCCAAGCCGTACATTTGTTTTTGTTCGTCCAAGTCGGCACGCAGGCAGGCATCGGCCTCGGGCAAATCGTTCAAACCTTGGGTCAGGGCGCGGAAATACATCATCGTGCCGCCGACAATCAGCGCAAACCTGCCGCGTGAGGAAATTTCCCCGACCAAGCGCGTGCAGTCTGCGACAAAACGGGCGGCACTGTATGTCTGAACGGGCGTAATGATGTCGATAAGGTGGTGCGGGACAAAGGCGCGTTCGGAGGCGGACGGTTTTGCCGTGCCGATGTCCATACCGGTATAGACCAGCGCGGAATCGAGGCTGATGATTTCGACAGGCAGGGTTTCGGCAATTTTGAGGGCGAGCGCGGTTTTGCCGCAGGCGGTCGGCCCGAGCAGGGCAAAGGCTTTCGGGATCGGCATAATGTTTCGGGTTTGGAAAAATGCGGATTATAGCGGAAAGCGCGCCGCCCTTATATTTTGCTTTGAAGAAGCACGCCGACGGCAAGGGGGCGTGTTTACCGTATGCCTTTATAAAATTTCAAACCGATGCGCCGGGTTTTCAATATGCCCACGCCCGATGCAGCCTTGTCCTCAGGCATCGGCGGCAGTGTCCGATTTTTCAGGGAACGTCCGCACTAGGTATATTTAACGAGTGAACACTAAGTATGTCAAGTAGCTACGTTCGTATGTAGGAACATATCCATGAACTTTTTAACGATAGCTTAAGGTTATCGTTAAAAGGTATTACCTCGACAAACTGGGATTTATCTTTTTTATTCATCCAAAGCGTTGTAAAGCTTGTCCATAATTACAGAAAGGGCTTCTGGAATTCCTTCATCCCAGTCTGGACTTTCAAGAATTTCACCATCTAACGCCTTAAACATTACTTCTGGTATTTTTGATTTTGCTTTACTATCGTCATATCCTTTTGTCCAATCATGTCCTCCAGAATATAAATCGTTAGCCGGATTAAATGCATAAATTTGATCATTATAAAAATCAGAAAGATAGTTTGTTTCAATGGTATCTAAAATATCATAATCTTCTAAGCCCCATGAATATTTTTCTTCGCATTCTTTTCTGTCCACACAGTTCTCTTTATAAAAATCAGGTGCCATGTACCAGTACAAATAAAGGATTGTGCCTCTGTCAGTATCTGGCTGATCAACTATCCACTGGATTACTTTTTTAGAATTATCAAAGTTCCAACTTATTGCTAATAGCTGTCTTTCTTTCGGAGTATTTTTCTTAAGAAAATCAATAATAAGCTCTGTGCTTAATTTCTCAAATTCATCGTCATCAATTTTGACTTCGTCCCATTCAAAATCGTCATTGAGAATATCACTTATCGTTAACATACTGTACCTCCTAAAATTTCGATTTGTAACTATCTTTTTTTGAACAAATATCTGTTATTTACTATCAGAACCCGTGAAATTATATCGTAATTATTTTAATACACTATTCAATTACCGGCTCTACATAATCCCCATCTTCCTTAAGGTGCGGCAGCACCGCGTTTTCCTGCGGCAAGGCTTCAGACGGCATCGCCGGCAGCCTGTGCCGATACGTCGGTTAGACAAGGCGTGCGCTTGGGGCGATAATGGCGTTTTGCTTTTTTGAAAGCCTTGCAATGTCCCGAAACCTGCTTGTCCGCTGGCTTGTCGTCTGCCTGATACCCTTGGCGACGCTTGCCGTTTTCGCCGCCAATCCGCCCGAAGACAAACCCCAGCATCTGATTAACGGCATCATCCTTGCCTGCGAAGCGACGTTTTTGTTCAAATTCGTCCTTTTCGACACCATCAAGCATCATTTGAAACAAGAGTTTGATTTGAAACGTCAAACTATGTTTCTGTTTGTTCCGATTGTTTTGCTGGTTGTGTATTTGTTCCACTATTTCGGCGCGTTTTAGCTTGTTTTCCAGATGGTTATGAATACGCACGCTTTTCCTGTCTGTTGGATTTTTTGCAAGGTCATCGACAATTTCGGCGACATCGGCGTTTCGTGGCGGCTTGCCCGTGTTTTGCACCGCGAGCTCGGTTGGCAGGTGCATTTGTGGACGGACGATGTGTCCGCCTTGCGCGCGCTTTGCCCGGATTTGCCCGATGTTCCCTGCGTTCATCAGGATATTGATGTCCGCACTTGGCATTCCGATGCGGCAGACATTGATACCGCGCCTGTTCCCGATGCCGTCATCGAAACTTTCGCCTGCGATCTGCCTGAGAATGTGTTGCACATTATCCGCCGACACAAACCGCTTTGGCTGAATTGGGAATATTTGAGCGCGGAAGAAAGCAATGAAAGGCTGCACCTGATGCCTTCGCCGCAGGAGGGCGTTCAAAAATATTTTTGGTTTATGGGTTTCAGCGAAAAAAGCGGCGGGTTGATACGCGAACGCGATTACCGAGATGCCGTCCGTTTCGATACTGAAGCCCTGCGAGAGCGGCTGATGCTGCCCGAAAAAAACGCCTCCGAATGGCTGCTTTTCGGCTATCGGAGCGATGTTTGGGCAAAGTGGCTGGAAATGTGGCAACAGGCAGGCAGCCCGATGACCCTGTTGCCGGCGGGGGCGCAAATTATCGACAGCCTCAAACAAAGCGGCGTTATTCCGCAAGATGCCCTGCAAAACGACGGCGATGTCTTTCAGACGGCATCCGTCCGCCTCGTTAAGATTCCTTTCGTGCCGCAACAGGACTTCGACAAATTGCTGCACCTCGCCGACTGCGCCGTCATCCGCGGCGAAGACAGTTTCGTGCGTACCCAGTTTGCCGGCAAACCCTTTTTTTGGCACATCTACCCGCAAGATGAGAATGTCCATCTCGACAAACTCCACGCCTTTTGGGATAAGGCGCACGGTTTCTACACGCCCGAAACCGCCTCGGCACACCGCCGCCTTTCAGACGACCTCAACGGCGGAGAGGCTTTATCCGCCACGCAACGCCTCGAATGTTGGCAAATCCTGCAACAACACCAAAACGGCTGGCGGCAAGGCGCGGAGGATTGGAGCCGTTATCTTTTCGGGCAGCCGTCCGCATCCGAAAAACTCGCCGCCTTTGTTTCAAAGCATCAAAAAATACGCTAGAATAGCGCGTTTTACGACAACCGATTTGATTGGAAAATCACAATGAAAACAGCACAAGAACTGCGCGCCGGCAATGTATTTATGGTCGGCAACGATCCTATGGTCGTTCAAAAAACCGAATACATCAAAGGCGGCCGCTCTTCCGCCAAAGTCAGCATGAAACTGAAAAACCTGCTGACCGGCGCGGCTTCCGAAACCATTTACAAAGCCGACGACAAATTCGACGTGGTCATCCTGTCCCGCAAGAACTGTACGTACAGCTACTTTGCCGACCCGATGTACGTCTTTATGGACGAAGAATTCAACCAATACGAAATCGAAGCCGACAACATCGGCGACGCGTTGAAATTCATCGTTGACGGTATGGAAGACCAATGCGAAGTTACCTTCTATGAAGGCAACCCTATCTCCGTAGAACTGCCTACCATCATCGTGCGCGAAGTCGAATACACTGAGCCTGCCGTCAAAGGCGATACTTCAGGCAAAGTGATGAAAACCGCGCGCCTGGTCGGGGGCACTGAAATCCAAGTGATGTCTTACATCGAAAACGGCGACAAAGTCGAAATCGACACCCGCACCGGCGAATTCCGCAAACGCGCCTGATTTGCCGCATTGAAAAATGCCGTCTGAAAACGTTTCAGACGGCATTTTTTATCTTCGCCCCAAGTTTGGATTGAAGTAGATGTTTTTTTCGTAAACGACAATACGCGTGATTTTGCCATTTTCGTCAAAATGGATGTCTAAAAACGGTTTGTCGGGATTGCGTTCACGGTTGGACAGCCGGAAGAGTGATTGGTTTTCAAGCATTTCTCCGTGTATTTTCAGATAGCCGGGCAATTGGCTGATGTGTTGGAAATTGCCGCCAAAACCGTTGTTGTGCCGGCTCGAATAGGCAGGGGTTGCCGAAACTTCAAAATAACGCGTGCGTTTCGGCTCCTCGCCTTGCCCGCGGGTTTCTTCGCTGCCCTGTGTCAGCAACAGCGTCGCTTCTCGGAGGCGGCGTTCCTGTTCCATCAAGGCATCTTGTGCCTGCCGGCTGATCGTGCGCTTTCCGTAACGCAAGTCTTCAATTGCCAGTATGATTTTCTGATGGTAGTCGGGATCTTCAGGGCGGATGTCGGGAAACAGCAGCCGCTGTATGTCGTCAGAGTCGCCGGGTAAGCCGAAACGGGTTTCCAGTTCGTGATGGGAAAGGGCAAACAGACAGTCCGAGTCAATGTGTTCGGCGATTTGCTGCATAAGATCGTCAATGCCGGTGGCGGGGTGCAGGTCGGTGCAATTTGACGGCGGCGCGCTTTCTGCCTGCTTGACGTTATCAGGGGCGGATGCGGCCGGTTGCAAATCGGATTGGGACGCGGAAGACGAAGCGGCGGATGCCGGGGACGAAGCAGCGGATGCATCGACTTCTTTGGTTTTATCGTCTTTGCTCGGAGAACACGCGGTCAGCATGATTGCGGTAAGCCATAAGAGAAGTGATGAGGTTTTGTTTTTCATTCTATTGTTTCCAGTATTAAAGAGGCCGTCTGAAAACCTACCGTTTCATTTTTCAGACGGCCTGTTGTTAATAGAACCGAAGAACCTGTTATTGCCGACAATGTTCTCAACCTGTCTTACCCGACGCGGTAAAACGCCAGGCTGCCCAACAGGTTGGGGAAATGTTTGACCTGTCTGTTGCCCGTCATCACGGCGCGCTCGAGGACGCGGATGTTGTTTTTGGCGCACAACAAATCAAAGTCTTTGAGCGTGCACCAATGGATATTGGGCGTGTCATACCAATGGTAGGGCATGCGTTCGGAAACCGGCATATGACCGCCGAGTGCGATTTGGACGCGGTTGCGCCAGTAGCCGAAATTCGGGAAGCTGACAATCGCCTGTTTGGCGACGCGCATCAGGCAGCGCAGGATTTTTTCGGTATTCTGCATCGCTTGGATGGTCTGGCTCAAAACAATCACATCAAAACTTTGATCGTTGAATGCGGTTAAACCCTCTTCCAAATCGGCTTGGATCACATTCACGCCGCGCGACATAGCGGCAATCACGCTGTCGGTGTCGATTTCGATGCCGTAGCCGCTGCATTTTTTGTGTTCGACCAAGGCGGCAAGCAATTCGCCGTCGCCGCAGCCCAAGTCCAAGACGCGGCTGCCTTCGGGAATCCGGTCGTAAATCAGTTGCAAATCATTGCGCAGGTTCATTGCTGACATTCCTTATAAACGTTGTTCATATAGGCGGCGACCGCGCGCATATAGGCTTCGTCTTCCATCAAAAAGGCATCGTGCCCGTGTGCGGATTTTACCTCGATATACTGCACGGATTTTTGGGCGGCAATCAGGGCTTTGACCAATTCGTGCGAACGTTCGGGCGCGAAACGCCAATCGGTGCTGAAGCTGGCGACAAAGAATTTTGCCTGCACATCCTGCACGGCGCGGGTCAGGCTGTTGCCGAAATCCGCCGCCGGATCGAAATAGTCCAAAGCTTTGGTCATCAGCAGGTAGGTGTTGGCATCAAACCGCCCGACGAATTTGTCGCCCTGATAGCGCAGATAGGATTCCACTTCAAATTCAACGCCATAGCCGTATTGATAGCCGTCGGAACGCAAATCGCGTCCGAATTTTTTGCCCAAACCGTCTTCGGCAAGATAGGTGATGTGCCCCATCATACGGGCAATCCGCAAGCCCCGTGCAGGAACGGTATTATGGCTGCGGTAATGTCCTTCGTTGAAATCGGGGTCGGTCAAAATCGCCTGACGCGCCACATCGTTAAACGCGATATTTTGCGTGGACAGCTTCGGCGCAGACGCAATCACTAAAGCATGGCGCACGCGCTCGGGATAGGAAATCGTCCACTGCAAGGCCTGCATACCGCCCAAGCTGCCGCCGACAACCGCCGCCCATTGTCCAATGCCGAGATAATCGGCAAGCGCGGCTTGGGATTTTACCCAGTCCTTCACCGTAACCACCGGAAAATCCGCGCCGTATTCTTGGTTGGTTTCAGGGTTGATCGACAGAGGCCCGCTGCTGCCGTCGCAGCCGCCCAGATTGTTCAAACCGACCACGAAAAATCGTTCCGTATCAATTGGTTTGCCGGGACCGACCATATTGTCCCACCAACCCGCATATTTGTCCTCCGCCGAATGCCTGCCCGCAACGTGATGGTTGCCCGACAGCGCGTGGCAGATTAAAACCGCATTGTTTTTTTGTGTATTCAGTTTGCCATAAGTTTCAATCATTAAATCGAAACGCGGCAAAGTTTTACCGTTTTCCAAAGCCAGCGGCATTTCAAACGGAATTTTTTGGGGCGTTACAATGCCCACCGAGGCGTTTTGACTCATATTCTGTTCCAACAAATGCGGCGAAAAGCGTTATTATATCGCAAACGGTATGACTTTTTGACACGGCCGGGCAGGCAGCCGGACGCGTTTGACCCCCATACCGCCGCACACGGACCATACTTTTCAGACGGCTTCCCGCTTCCCGATATGATAGGCAGACTTTTCCGTATTTTTTTCTTTTTCGCACTTGCCGCGCTGATTATCAACCGCCTCTTCAGCCGCAGGCAAAAGCGCGCCCTGCGCGAAGTCGCCGAAATCAGTGCCCGGGTGCTGCTCGGCGCGGCCGCCGCGACGCTGTTTTGGTATCTGCTTATGCTGTATTTCAAACACATTCCGGATTCGTATTGACGGAAAAAAATGCCGTCTGAAACGCTATTTTTCTGTTTCAGACGGCATTTTTTGAAAAGGGCTTGCGGCAGGAGGAGATTTACAACCGAAGCAGGAAGGGCAGGGGGTCAGCGTTGGCGCGCTTTAAAACGCGGATTGCTTTTGCAGATGACGTAAACTTTGCCCCTGCGCCTGACGATTTGGCAGTCGCGGTGGCGTTGTTTGGCGGTTTTGAGTGAAGACAGAACCTGCATTATTTGTCCTTTCTAAACGATGACATGACGGATTGGAAACGTTGGTTGAACTTGCTGGCACGGCCTTCGGTATTGACGTTGCGCTGTTTGCCGGTATAGACGGGATGGGATGCAGAAGAAGTATCCAGCGAAAACAGCGGATATTCTTTGCCGTCTGTCCAAACCATCGTTTTTCCGTGTGTTTCGGCGCAAGAACGAATCAGCCAGCCTTCATTGGCACTGCTGTCGAAAAAAAGGACGGTCCGGTAATTGTCAGGATGAATATTCGGTTTCATATATCGCCTTATTTGAAGTGTTATAACATAACAAACTTTATCATAATTTAGAAGGCTTGTACAAGAAAAGCAGATTGTTTTTGCGAAATATTAAAAATTTTCATCATAAACCTGAAAATTTTGAAATTGACTCATATTCGGTGCAACTTTATTATGTCGCCTGAAATATCATATAAAAGATAATAAAAGGTACACAGCAATGAATTACGCAAAAGAAATCAATGCGTTAAACAACAGCCTTTCCGATTTGAAAGGCGACATCAACGTTTCGTTTGAATTTTTCCCGCCGAAAAACGAACAAATGGAAACGATGCTGTGGGATTCCATCCACCGTCTGCAAACCCTGCATCCCAAGTTCGTATCCGTAACTTACGGCGCCAACTCCGGCGAACGCGACCGCACGCACGGCATCGTCAAACGCATCAAGCAGGAAACCGGCTTGGAGGCCGCGCCTCACCTGACCGGTATCGACGCTTCTCCCGATGAATTGCGCCAAATTGCCAAAGATTATTGGGACAGCGGTATCCGCCGCATTGTCGCCCTGCGCGGCGACGAGCCGCCCGGTTACGAGAAAAAACCGTTTTATGCCGAAGACTTGGTTAAGCTATTACGCTCCGTCGCCGACTTCGACATCTCTGTGGCAGCATACCCCGAAGTACATCCCGAAGCGAAATCTGCACAAGCCGACCTGATTAATCTGAAACGCAAAATCGATGCGGGCGCAAACCACGTCATCACCCAATTTTTCTTTGATGTGGAACGCTACCTGCGCTTCCGCGACCGCTGCGTGATGTTGGGCATCGATGTGGAAATCGTCCCCGGCATCCTGCCCGTTACCAATTTCAAACAACTGGGCAAAATGGCGCAAGTGACCAATGTCAAAATCCCAAGCTGGCTGTCGCAAATGTATGAAGGTTTGGACGATGACCAAGGTACGCGCAATCTGGTTGCGGCAAGTATCGCCATCGATATGGTCAAAGTCCTGTCTCGCGAAGGCGTGAAAGATTTCCACTTCTACACGCTCAACCGCAGCGAGCTGACTTACGCCATCTGCCATATTTTAGGCGTGCGCCCTTAAAGCCGAAAACGGCTTCAGACGGCATTTGAGGCCGTCTGAAAAGCAAAACGCCGCCCCGTCCGAGCCATTCTGATTTACAATACCGGCCGATTCGGATCGAACCGGTCCTTACAAAATCCAACTGGAGAGTTTAGTATGACAACATTACATTTTTCAGGCTTCCCGCGTGTCGGCGCCTTCCGTGAATTGAAATTCGCCCAAGAAAAATACTGGCGCAAAGAAATCAGCGAGCAAGAATTGCTGGCTGTTGCCAAAGACTTGCGCGAGAAAAACTGGAAACACCAAGCCGCTGCCAACGCCGATTACGTTGCCGTAGGCGATTTCACTTTCTACGACCATATCCTCGACTTGCAAGTCGCTACCGGCGCGATTCCCGCCCGTTTCGGCTTCGACAGCCAAAACCTGTCTTTGGAACAATTCTTCCAACTGGCGCGCGGCAACAAAGACCAATTCGCCATCGAAATGACCAAATGGTTCGACACCAACTATCACTATCTGGTGCCTGAATTCCACGCCGATACCGAATTCAAAGCCAATGCCAAACACTACGTCCAACAACTGCAAGAAGCCCAAGCTTTGGGCTTGAAAGCCAAGCCGACCGTTGTTGGTCCGTTGACTTTCCTGTGGGTGGGTAAGGAAAAAGGTGCGGTTGAATTCGACCGTCTGAGCCTGTTGCCTAAACTGCTGCCTGTTTACGTTGAAATCCTGACTGCTTTGGTTGAGGCCGGTGCCGAGTGGATTCAAATCGACGAGCCTGCTTTGGCTGTCGATCTGCCTAAAGAATGGGTGGAAGCCTACAAAGACGTTTACGCTACTTTGAGCAAAGTAAACGCCAAAATCCTGTTGGGCACTTACTTCGGTTCTGTTGCCGAACACGCCGCATTGCTGAAATCCCTGCTCGTTGACGGTCTGCACATCGACTTGGTACGCGCCCCTGAGCAACTGGACGCATTTGCCGACTACGACAAAGTCCTGTCTGTCGGCGTGATTGACGGCCGCAACATTTGGCGCGCCAACCTGAACAAAGTTTTGGAAACTGTTGAGCCTCTGCAAGCCAAACTGGGCGAGCGTTTGTGGATCTCCAGCTCTTGCTCTCTGCTGCACACTCCATTTGACTTGTCAGTTGAAGAAAAACTGAAAACCAACAAACCCGATTTGTACTCTTGGTTGGCATTTACCCTGCAAAAAACCCAAGAATTGCGCGTTCTGAAAGCCGCATTGAACGAAGGCCGTGATTCTGTTGCCGAAGAACTGGCCGCCAGCCAAGCTGCCGCCGACTCCCGTGCCAACAGCAGCGAAATCCACCGTGCAGACGTTGCCAAACGCCTGGCCGATTTGCCTGCCAACGCAGACCAACGCAAATCTCCATTTGTCAACCGTATCAAAGCGCAACAAGCATGGTTGAACCTGCCTCTGCTGCCGACGACCAACATCGGTTCTTTCCCGCAAACTACCGAAATCCGCCAGGCACGCGCCGCCTTCAAAAAAGGCGAACTGTCTGCCGCCGATTACGAAGCCGCGATGAAAAAAGAAATCGCCTTGGTGGTTGAAGAGCAAGAAAAACTGGACTTGGACGTACTGGTACACGGCGAAGCCGAGCGTAACGATATGGTCGAATACTTCGGCGAACTGTTGAGCGGTTTTGCATTCACCCAATACGGCTGGGTACAAAGCTACGGCTCACGCTGCGTTAAACCACCGATTATCTTCGGTGACGTAAGCCGTCCTGAAGCCATGACCGTGGCTTGGTCCACTTACGCTCAAAGCCTGACCAAACGCCCGATGAAAGGTATGTTGACCGGCCCTGTAACCATTCTGCAATGGTCTTTCGTCCGCAACGATATTCCCCGCGCTACCGTGTGCAAACAAATCGCACTGGCCCTGAACGACGAAGTATTGGATCTGGAAAAAGCCGGCATCAAAGTCATCCAAATCGACGAACCTGCCATCCGCGAAGGCCTGCCTTTGAAACGTGCCGATTGGGATGCCTACCTGAACTGGGCCGGCGAATCTTTCCGCCTGTCCTCTGCCGGTTGTGAAGACAGCACTCAGATCCACACCCATATGTGCTACTCCGAGTTCAACGACATCCTGCCGGCCATCGCAGCTATGGATGCCGACGTGATTACTATCGAAACTTCACGTTCCGATATGGAACTCCTGACCGCGTTCGGCAAGTTCAAATACCCGAACGACATCGGCCCGGGCGTTTACGACATTCACAGCCCGCGCGTACCGACTGAAGCCGAAGTTGAGCACCTGTTGCGTAAAGCCATCGAGGTTGTGCCGGTTGAGCGTCTGTGGGTGAATCCTGACTGCGGCCTGAAAACACGCGGCTGGAAAGAAACTCTGGAACAACTCCAAGTGATGATGAACGTAACCCGCAAACTGCGTGCCGAATTGGCGAAATAAGCCGGAACCGTATGAACAAATGCCGTCTGAAAGCCCTTCAGACGGCATTTTGCCCTGAGTTGCGGCGCAAGGGTGCAGTTGCCGGGAAATTTTCTCATTGCAGCTTGTATTCCTCCAATTTGACTTTATATATTGGAAACAGCAAACCAGAGTTGTATTCGATAGTTTTAAATAATTTATATTATTTGAACTATAAATTATACAAATCATTTTGTATGGGGTAGAATGCCCAGCGATTCACAATTATTTCTCAAACCAATCTATTAAGGAGCTTAAAATGGCTTTGCAAGATCGTACCGGTCAAAAAGTACCTTCCGTAGTATTCCGTACCCGCGTTGGCGACACTTGGAAAGATGTGTCTACCGATGATTTGTTCAAAGGCAAAAAAGTAGTCGTATTCTCTCTGCCCGGCGCATTTACTCCGACTTGTTCTTCTTCCCACCTGCCGCGTTACAACGAATTGTTCGGCGCGTTCAAAGAAAACGGCGTTGATGCAATCTACTGCGTATCTGTAAACGATACTTTCGTGATGAACGCTTGGGCTGCCGAAGAAGAATCCGACAACATCTACATGATTCCTGACGGTAACGGCGAATTCACCGAAGGTATGGGTATGTTGGTCGGTAAAGAAGACTTGGGCTTCGGCAAACGCTCTTGGCGTTACTCCATGCTGGTTAACGACGGCGTGGTTGAAAAAATGTTCATCGAGCCGGAAGAACCGGGCGATCCTTTCAAAGTATCCGATGCCGATACTATGCTGAAATTCGTTGCTCCCGATTGGAAGGCTCAAGAGTCTGTGGCAATTTTCACTAAACCCGGCTGCCAATTCTGCGCCAAAGCCAAACAAGCTTTGCAAGACAAGGGTTTGTCTTACGAAGAAATCGTATTGGGCAAAGATGCAACCGTTACTTCCGTTCGCGCCATTACCGGCAAGATGACTGCCCCCCAAGTCTTCATCGGCGGCAAATACATCGGCGGCAGCGAAGATTTGGAAGCTTACTTGGCTAAAAACTAATTGCCTGATGCTTAAGACGGTTTGAACGAAGCTGTCTGAACAGAAAAATAGAGTTATTCAGACGATACGCTACACGGTCGTTCTGAATAACTCTATATTTACAAGTAGAATTTGAGATTATTGTTTCAAATCGAAACTTTTAAAATGGCTATTGGTTTTATATTGCCGATAGTTTATTAAAAAAGCCGTCTGAAAACCTGATACGCATCACGCTGATGCTGCTTCGGACGCTTAATAAAGAAGGACAAAGATTATGAAAAAAATTCAAGCAGATGTCGTCGTAATCGGCGGCGGTACTGCCGGTATGGGTGCGTTTCGCAATGCCCGTTTACATTCGGACAATGTTTATCTGATTGAAAACAACGTGTTCGGCACAACATGCGCGCGCGTGGGCTGTATGCCTTCCAAACTTTTGATTGCCGCCGCAGAGGCGCGCCATCACGCACTGCATACCGACCCGTTCGGCGTGCATTTGGACAAAGACAGCATCGTCGTCAACGGCAAAGAAGTCATGCAGCGCGTCAAATCCGAGCGCGATCGTTTTGTCGGCTTTGTCGTTGCCGATGTGGAAGAATGGCCTGCCGACAAACGCATCATGGGGTCGGCTAAATTTATCGACGAACATACCGTTCAAATCGACGACCATACTCAAATCACGGCAAAAAGTTTCGTGATTGCTACCGGTTCGCGTCCCGTCATCCTGCCGCAGTGGCAGTCTTTGGGCGACCGTTTGATTATCAACGACGACGTTTTCTCGTGGGATACGCTGCCTAAGAGCGTTGCCGTGTTCGGGCCGGGCGTTATCGGTTTGGAACTGGGTCAGGCATTGCACCGTTTGGGCGTGAAAGTCGAGATTTTCGGCTTGGGCGGCATCATCGGCGGCATTTCCGACCCCGTCGTTTCAGACGAGGCGAAAGCCGTGTTCGGCGAAGAATTGAAACTGCATCTGGATGCCAAAACCGAGGTCAAACTCGACGCAGACGGCAATGTAGAAGTCCATTGGGAGCAGGATGGCGAAAAAGGCGTATTTGTTGCCGAATATATGCTGGCAGCCGTAGGCCGCCGTCCGAACGTTGACAATATCGGTTTGGAAAACATCAATATCGACAAAGACGCGCGCGGCGTACCCGTTGCCGATCCGCTGACTATGCAGACCAGCATTCCGCATATCTTCATCGCGGGCGACGCTTCCAACCAACTGCCCCTGCTGCACGAAGCTGCCGACCAAGGCAAGATTGCCGGCGACAATGCGGGACGCTATCCGAATATCGGCGGTGGTTTGCGCCGCAGCACTATCGGCGTGGTGTTTACCAGTCCGCAAATCGGCTTTGTCGGTTTGAAATACGCGCAGGTTGCCGCGCAATACCAAGCCGACGAATTTGTCATCGGCGAAGTATCGTTCAAGAATCAAGGTCGCAGCCGCGTGATGCTGGTAAACAAGGGCCATATGCGCCTGTATGCCGAAAAAGCCACCGGCCGCTTTATCGGCGCGGAAATCGTAGGCCCTGCGGCCGAACATTTGGCGCATTTGTTGGCTTGGGCACATCAAATGAAGATGACCGTTCCGCAAATGCTGGATATGCCGTTCTACCATCCCGTTATCGAGGAAGGTCTGCGTACCGCGTTGCGCGATGCCGATGCGAAATTAAAAATTTGATTAATGTGTGAAGAATGCCGTCTGAAATTTCTCAGACGGCATTTTATCTTTCCGTAATTGAAACTGATGTTGATATTTCAGGCAAGGGGAAAGGGCATATCAGAAATCCGTTTTTTAATCTGCTGTTTTCACGCGTGTTTGTCAAAATCTATCAGTTTGTTTTTAAAATACACTGTTCAAAATGAGATAAAACAGGTAAATTAACGTTTATGTAGCCCGGTGTAGCAATGGGCTTACGGTTTTTGAGTCGATATATAACTACAGAGGAATTGACTATGTCTGTCAAACCGCGTCCTGTTTATCTGGATTTGCCGAACATCCGTCTGCCGATACCCGGGATAGTTTCCATCCTTCACCGCATCAGCGGGGTCGGGCTGTTTATTATGCTGCCTTTCCTGCTGTATTTCCTGTCCGGTACCCTAAGTCAAGAATCTGCATTTGAAACTTACCGCGCTATTGTTTCCCATCCTTTGGTCAAGCTGGTTTTAATCGGTGTGTTGTGGGCTTATCTGCACCATTCCCTCGCCGGTATCCGCTTTTTATTTTTGGATGCGCACAAAGGTCTTGAGCTGAATACTGCGCGCAATACCGCTAAATTGGTGTTTACCGCAGCTTTAGTGCTGACTGTCGTTTTGGGAGCTTTATTATGGTAGAACGTAAATTAACCGGCGTCCATTACGGTTTGCGCGATTGGGCAATGCAGCGTGCGACTGCGGTTATTATGTTGATTTATACCGTTGCACTTTTGGTGGTTCTGTTTACCCTGCCTAAAGAATATTCGGCGTGGCA
The DNA here is from genome assembly GCF_901482445.1 of Neisseria lactamica. Classification (NCBI taxonomy): domain Bacteria; kingdom Pseudomonadati; phylum Pseudomonadota; class Betaproteobacteria; order Neisseriales; family Neisseriaceae; genus Neisseria; species Neisseria lactamica. Next base: position 351,197 of record NZ_LR590477.1, read on the forward strand.
GGCATTTTTTAGTCAAACTTGGGTAAAAGTGTTTACCCAGGTGAGCTTTTTGGCAGTATTCCTGCATGCATGGGTAGGTATCCGCGACTTGTGGATGGACTATATCAAACCCTTCGGCGTGCGTTTGTTTTTGCAGGTTGCCACCATCGTTTGGCTGGCCGGCTGCCTGGTGTATTCAGTTAAAGTGATTTGGGGGTAAGTATGGGTTTTCCTGTTCGCAAGTTTGATGCCGTGATTGTCGGCGGTGGTGGTGCAGGTTTACGCGCAGCCCTCCAATTGTCCAAATCCGGTCTGAATTGTGCCGTTTTGTCTAAAGTATTCCCAACCCGTTCGCATACGGTAGCGGCGCAGGGCGGTATTTCTGCTTCATTGGGTAATGTGCAGGAAGACCGTTGGGATTGGCATATGTACGATACCGTGAAAGGTTCCGACTGGTTGGGCGACCAAGATGCGATTGAGTTTATGTGTCGCGCCGCGCCTGAAGCCGTAATTGAGTTGGAACACATGGGTATGCCTTTTGACCGTGTGGAAAGCGGCAAAATTTACCAGCGTCCTTTCGGCGGTCATACTGCCGAACACGGCAAGCGCGCGGTAGAACGTGCCTGTGCGGTTGCCGACCGTACCGGTCATGCAATGCTGCATACTTTGTACCAACAAAACGTCCGTACCAACACACAATTCTTTGTGGAATGGACGGCGCAAGATTTGATTCGTGATGAGAATGGTGATGTCGTCGGTGTAACCGCCATGGAAATGGAAACCGGCGAAGTTTATATTTTTCACGCTAAAGCCGTGATGTTTGCTACCGGTGGCGGTGGTCGTATTTATGCTTCCTCTACCAATGCTTATATGAATACCGGTGACGGTTTGGGCATCTGTGCCCGTGCGGGTATTCCGTTGGAAGACATGGAATTCTGGCAATTCCACCCGACCGGCGTGGCGGGTGCGGGCGTGTTGATTACCGAGGGTGTGCGCGGCGAGGGCGGTATTCTGTTGAACGCCGACGGCGAACGCTTTATGGAACGTTATGCGCCGACCGTAAAAGACTTGGCTTCACGCGATGTGGTTTCCCGCGCGATGGCGATGGAAATCTACGAAGGTCGCGGCTGCGGCAAAAACAAAGACCACGTTCTGCTGAAAATCGACCATATCGGTGCCGAAAAAATTATGGAAAAACTGCCGGGCATCCGCGAGATTTCCATCCAGTTTGCCGGTATCGATCCGATTAAAGACCCGATTCCGGTTGTACCGACTACCCACTATATGATGGGCGGCATTCCGACCAATTACCACGGCGAAGTTGTTATTCCGCAAGGAGACGAATACGAAGTGCCTGTAAAAGGCTTGTATGCGGCGGGCGAGTGCGCTTGTGCTTCTGTGCACGGTGCGAACCGCTTGGGTACCAACTCCCTGCTTGACTTGGTGGTATTCGGTAAAGCTGCCGGCGACAGTATGATTAAATTCATCAAAGAGCAAAGCGGCTGGAAACCCCTGCCTGCCGATGCGGGCGAGTTGACCCGCCAACGTATCGAACGCTTGGACAATCAAACCGATGGTGAAAACGTTGATGCATTGCGTCGCGAACTGCAACGTTCCGTCCAACTGCATGCCGGCGTGTTCCGTACCGATGCGATTTTGGCAGAGGGCGTGAAACAGGTTATGGAGATTGCCGAGCGCGTGAAACGCACCGAAATCAAAGACAAGAGCAAAGTGTGGAACACCGCGCGTATCGAGGCTTTGGAATTGGATAATCTGATTGAAGTAGCGAAAGCGACTTTGGTGTCCGCCGAAGCACGTAAAGAATCCCGTGGCGCACACGCTTCAGACGACCATCCTGAGCGCGATGATGAAAACTGGATGAAACATACGCTGTACCATTCAGATACCAATACTTTGTCTTACAAACCGGTGCATACCAAGCCCTTGAGCGTGGAATACATCAAACCGGCCAAGCGCGTTTACTGATGCGTTTTCAGACGGCCTTTACCTCAAAGGCCGTCTGAAACTTAACCATACCCACATTGAACTGTCTGAATCCATAATACAAAATCATTGGGCAGTTGATGAGAAAAGGAACACTTCTCATGGAAAAAATGAGTTTTGAAATTTACCGTTACAACCCGGACGTTGATGCCAAGCCTTATATGCAGCGTTACGAGTTGGAATTGGAGCCGACCGATGTGAAACTTTTGGACGCTTTAGTGCGTCTGAAAGCGCAAGACGATACCTTGTCTTTCCGCCGATCCTGCCGCGAAGGTATTTGCGGTTCGGACGGTATGAACATTAACGGCAAAAACGGCTTAGCGTGCCTGACCGATTTACGCAGTCTGAAACAACCGGTCAAAATCCGCCCCCTTCCGGGTCTGCCCGTCATCCGTGACTTGATTGTGGATATGACCCAGTTCTTCAAACAATACCATTCCATTAAACCTTATGTCGTTAACGACAATCCGATTGATGCGGACAAAGAGCGTCTGCAAACTCAGGAAGAGCGCAAAGAGTTGGACGGCTTGTACGAATGTATTTTGTGCGCCTGCTGTTCGACCGCCTGCCCGTCGTTCTGGTGGAATCCCGACAAATTCGTCGGCCCGTCCGGTTTGCTGAATGCTTACCGTTTCATTGCGGACAGCCGCGATACCATCACCAACGAGCGTTTGGATAATTTGAACGACCCATACCGTTTGTTCCGTTGCCATACCATTATGAACTGTGTGGACGTATGCCCCAAACACTTGAATCCGACCCGGGCCATCGGTAAGATTAAAGAGATTATGTTGAAGCGGGCCGTTTAAGAAATGATGGTTTTTGACGATATTGCCAAACGGAAAATCCGTTTTCAAACCCGCCGGGGATTGTTGGAATTAGATTTAATCTTCGGCAGGTTTATGGAAAAAGAATTCGAGCATTTGAGCGATAAAGAGCTGTCCGAGTTTTCCGAAATCCTTGAATTTCAAGATCAAGAATTGCTTGCCTTGATTAACGGGCATTCGGTAACGGATAAAGGACACCTTATCCCTATGCTTGAAAAAATCAGACGGGTATGAAGTATCTGAAATCTGCCTACGGGCAGATTTCAAAATGCAAAGGCCGTCTGAAAGCAAAGAAGGTGCTGCGGATGCAGCAACGTGGGTTACAACTTGCAAAGGAGCGATAATATGTCCAAATCAATCAAACTCAACGTGCCGGGTCAAGCAGACTTGGAGCTGCCGGTATTGGAAGCCAGCATCGGTCACGATGTGGTTGACATTCGGGGGCTGACAAAAAATACAGGTTTGTTTTCCTTTGACCCCGGATTTGTTTCAACCGCAAGCTGTGAGTCTAAAATTACTTATATCGACGGCGATCAAGGCTTGCTTTATTATCGCGGATACCCCATCGAGCAGCTGGCTGAAAAATCCGATTATTTGGAAGTCTGCTATCTGTTGATTTACGGTGAACTGCCGACTCCCGAGCAAAAGGCAGAATTTGACAATACCGTCCGCCGCCACACGATGGTGCATGAACAGCTGACTTGGTTCTTCCGGGGGTTCCGCCGCGACGCGCATCCGATGGCGATGATGGTCGGCGTGGTCGGCGCGCTGTCTGCGTTCTACCAAGACAGCTTGGACATTACCAATCCCGAACACCGCAAAATCGCGATTTACCGCCTGATTTCCAAAATCCCGACCATTGCGGCAATGTGCTACCGCTATTCAAACGGTCTGCCGTTCAATTATCCGAAAAATAATCTTTCTTATTCCGAAAACTTCCTTCATATGATGTTCGCCACACCGTGTGAAGACTACAAACCCAATCCTGTTTTGGCACGCGCGCTCGACCGCATCTTTATTTTACATGCCGATCACGAGCAAAACGCCTCAACTTCAACCGTCCGTTTGGCAGGGTCTTCCGGTGCGAATCCGTTTGCCTGTATTGCCGCCGGTATCGCCTGCCTGTGGGGTGCTTCGCACGGCGGTGCGAACGAAGCCGTGTTGAAAATGTTGGACGAAATCGGCGATGTGTCTAATGTTGCCGCATACATGGAAGGTGTGAAACAACGCAAATACCGTCTGATGGGCTTCGGACACCGCGTGTACCGCAACATGGATCCGCGTGCCAGCATTATGCGCGAAACCTGCTATGAAGTTTTGAAAGAATTGGGTTTGGAAGACAGTCCGAAATTCAAACTGGCGATGGAATTGGAACAAATTGCACTGAAAGACCCGTTCTTTGTGGAGCGCAAGCTGTATCCAAACGTCGACTTCTATTCCGGCATCGTCCTGTCCGCGCTGGGCATCCCGACCGAAATGTTTACCGTCATCTTCGCCCTGTCGCGCAGCGTAGGTTGGATTTCGCACTGGCACGAGATGATCAGCGATCCTTCGCTGAAAATCGGTCGTCCGCGCCAGCTTTATACCGGTTCGGAACGCCGCGATTATGTGCCGGCAGGAGAGAGGTAACATACATTAATATATTGTCAAACAGGCAATATTAGAGAATCGGATTGCTTTCTGTACACATTTGATTGTAGTCGGATGAAATCAATACAGGCAATCCGGTTTAAAATAGGGTAGAATAAAATGTCTTTTCAGACGGCATCAGTTCAGCCGTCAGGACGCGGACTTCTACCCTTTGTTTATATTTTAAAGAAAAGAGCGCACGCCATGATGGACGAAAAACTCAATTTCTCTTACCTGTTCGGTTCGAACGCACCTTACATTGAGGAATTGTACGAGGCTTTTTTGGAAAACCCCGATGCGGTGGATGAAAAATGGAAGCAGTATTTCACCGATTTGAGCAAACAGCCGGGGACGGTTGCTGTCGATGTCGCACACACACCGATTCGCGAATCATTTGTTTCTTTGGCGAAAAAGAAAATCGCATCTGCCGTTGCGGGCAGTGCGGATGAGGCAATGCTGAAAAAGCAAGTCAGCGTTTTACGGCTGATTTCTGCTTATCGTATACAAGGCGTGGGCGCAGCCAAACTTGATCCGCTCAAGCGTATCCCGCCGCGCGACATTGAAGCCCTCGATCCGAAATTCCATGGTCTGTCTGATACCGATATGGCGCTCCAATTCAATATGGGCGAGGGCGATTTTGCCAATCGGGGCAAACTGCCTTTATCCCAAATCATCAGCAACCTCAAACAAACCTACTGCGGCCACATCGCATTGGAATATATCTATATTCCCAATACCGAAGAGCGTCGTTGGGTACGCAATTATTTTGAAAGTGTATTGTCCACACCGCACTACAATGCCGATCAAAAACGCCGTATCTTGAAAGAAATGACTGCTGCCGAAACTTTGGAACGCTACCTGCATACCAAATATGTCGGCCAAAAACGCTTTGGTGTAGAAGGCGGCGAAAGCGCGATTGCCGGTTTGAACTACCTGATTCAAAACGCCGGTAAGGACGGCGTGGAAGAAGTCATCATCGGTATGGCGCACCGAGGCCGTCTGAATGTTTTAGTTAACATTTTGGGCAAAAAACCCGGCGATTTGTTCGCTGAGTTTGAAGGCCGTGCCGAAATCAAACTGCCCAGCGGCGACGTGAAATACCATATGGGCTTCAGCTCCGATATTGCCACGCCGCACGGCCCGATGCACGTTTCTTTGGCGTTCAACCCGTCACACTTGGAAATCGTCAATCCGGTAGTGGAAGGTTCTGCACGCGCCAAGCAAAAACGTTTGGGCGAAAACGGCCGCGATAAAGTCTTGCCCGTATTGATTCACGGCGACTCCGCATTTATCGGTTTGGGTGTCAACCAAGCGACATTCAACCTGTCTAAAACGCGCGGTTATACCACCGGCGGTACGGTTCACATCGTCATCAACAACCAAATCGGCTTTACCACTTCCGATATCCGCGATACCCGTTCAACCGTACACTGTACCGATATCGCGAAAATGGTTTCCGCCCCGGTTATCCACGTCAACGGCGATGATCCCGAACGCGTTTGCTTTGCCATCCAAGCCGCTTTGGATTACCGCAAAAAATTCCATAAAGACATCGTGATCGACGTTGTCTGCTACCGTAAATGGGGTCACAACGAGGGCGACGATCCTACCTTGACACAACCGATGATGTATAAAAAAGTATCGCAACATCCGGGTGCGCGTGCTTTGTACACCGAGCAACTGATTGCCGAAGGCGTGGTAACCCAAGCCGAGGCTGACGGTTACATCCAAGCCTACCGTGATGCTTTGGACAAAGGCGAACACGTCGAGCAAACAACTTTGAGCAATTTCCAACGCACACAAATCGATTGGAGCAAATATCAAGGTAAAGATTGGCGCGAACACATCGAAACCGGTTTGCCTGCCGCAGACATTGAGCGTCTTACCCAAAAATTTACCGCCGTGCCGGAAGGCTTTGCCCTGCATCCGACTGCAAAACGCGTGATTGAAGCGCGTAAAGCCATGGCATCCGGCAAACAGCCTATCGACTGGGGTATGGCGGAAACCCTCGCATATGCCAGCCTTGTAACCAAAGGTCACGGCGTGCGTATTTCCGGCGAGGACTCGGGACGCGGCACGTTCTCGCACCGTCATGCCGTATTGCACGATCAAAAACGCGAAAAATGGGACGACGGTACTTATGTTCCTCTGCGCCATATGGGCGAAGGAATGGGCGAATTCCTCGTTATCGACTCCATTTTGAACGAAGAGGCCGTGATGGCGTTCGAGTACGGCTTTGCCTGCTCCGCACCTGACAAGCTGACCATTTGGGAAGCTCAATTCGGTGACTTCGCCAACGGCGCGCAAGTGACGATTGACCAATTCCTGTCTTCGGGCGAAACCAAGTGGGGTCGTTTGTGCGGCCTGACCACCATCCTGCCGCACGGTTACGACGGTCAAGGCCCCGAGCACTCTTCTGCACGCGTAGAACGTTGGTTGCAACTGTGTTCTGAGAACAATATGCAAGTCATTATGCCGTCTGAAGCGTCGCAAATGTTCCACCTCTTGCAACGTCAAGTCTTGGGTTCATACCGCAAACCGCTGGTGATTTTCATGTCCAAACGCCTGTTGCGCTTCAAAGGTGCAATGAGCCCGCTGGAAAACTTCACCGAAGGTTCGACCTTCCGTCCGGTTATCGGCGATACAGCCGAACGTGCAAGCAACGACAGCGTGAAACGCGTGGTATTGTGTGCCGGTCAGGTTTACTATGACTTGGAAGCCGGCCGTGCCGAGCGTAAACTGGAAGATGATGTTGCCATCGTCCGCGTTGAGCAGCTGTATCCGTTCCCATACGACGAGGTTAAAGCCGAACTGGCGAAATATCCGAACGCAAAATCTGTGGTTTGGGCGCAAGAAGAGCCGAAAAACCAAGGCGCGTTCTACCAAATCCGCCACCGCATCGAAGATGTCATCAGCGAAGGGCAAAAACTGTCTTATGCCGGTCGTCCAAGCAGCGCATCGCCTGCAGTGGGCTACTCAAGCAAACACATTGCCCAATTGAAACAATTGGTTGAAGACGCTTTGGCGTTGTAAGCCAAGCAGCATTCCATCTGAGGCTGCTCAGGCGGAATGCCCATATGCAGAATGAAAAACACACAACAGGCCGTCTGAAAGGGCCATTGGAGACACAAAATGATTATTGATGTAAAAGTACCTATGCTGTCTGAAAGCGTATCTGAAGGCACGCTCTTGGAATGGAAGAAAAAAGTTGGCGAAGCAGTTGCCCGTGACGAAATCCTGATCGATATCGAAACGGACAAAGTGGTTTTGGAAGTACCTTCTCCACAAGCCGGCGTATTGGTTGAAATCGTAGCGCAAGACGGTGAAACCGTTGTTGCCGACCAAGTTTTGGCACGCATCGATACAGCTGCTACTGCCGCTGCCGAAGCACCCGTAGCCGCTCCTGCCGAGGCCGCCCCGGCTGCCGCTCCTGCTGCTGCACAAAACAACGCCGCTATGCCTGCCGCCGCCAAACTGGCTGCCGAGACCGGTGTTGACGTGAACGCATTGCAAGGTTCCGGCCGTGACGGTCGCGTATTGAAAGAAGACGTACAAAATGCCGCTGCCAAACCTGCCGCAGCCGCTGCTCCTGCCGTTGCACTTCCTGCCGGCGCACGTCCTGAAGAACGCGTACCGATGAGCCGCCTGCGTGCCCGTGTTGCAGAACGCCTCTTGGCTTCTCAACAAGAAAACGCCATTCTGACTACATTCAACGAAGTCAACATGAAACCGATCATGGACTTGCGTGCGAAGTACAAAGAAAAATTCGAGAAAGAACACGGCGTGAAACTGGGCTTTATGTCCTTCTTCGTTAAAGCCGCTGTTGCCGCCCTGAAAAAATACCCGGTTGTGAATGCTTCTGTTGACGGCAAAGACATCGTGTACCACGGCTACTTCGATATCGGTATCGCAATTGGCAGCCCACGCGGTTTGGTTGTACCAATTCTGCGCGATGCCGACCAAATGAGCATTGCCGACATCGAACAAGCAATTGTTGATTACGCGAAAAAAGCCAAAGACGGCAAAATCGCTATCGAAGATCTGACCGGCGGTACATTCAGTATTACCAACGGCGGTACTTTCGGTTCTATGATGTCTACCCCGATCATCAACCCGCCTCAATCTGCGATTTTGGGTATGCACGCCACTAAAGAGCGCGCTGTGGTTGAAAACGGCCAAGTTGTTGTCCGTCCAATGATGTATCTGGCTCTGTCTTACGACCACCGTATCATCGACGGACGCGAAGCTGTATTGACCTTGGTAGCCATTAAAGACGCGTTGGAAGACCCGGCTCGCCTGTTGTTGGATCTGTAATCGTTTCAGACGGTCTTTTATTTGTTAATGAAAAGGTCGTCTGAATTTTTATTTAGATGTAGCGTAATGTAGTATCGTGCTACAATAGGCTCAACAAACGATTGAGGCCGTCTGAAACATTTGATTCGAATGAATCGGTAGGTATGGACTTTCAGACGGTCTTTTCTTAAAACCATCAAAACGCAGTCATTCAAAATAAAAAAGAAACAAAAAGTATCGTTTTTATTTTGAGATACTGCCAAAAGTAAAGGATGACACGATGTCTCAATATGATGTAGTAGTGATTGGTGCAGGCCCGGGCGGATACGTTGCCGCCATCCGTGCCGCGCAACTGGGTTTCAAAACCGCTTGCGTCGATGCAGGCGTTAACAAAGCAGGCAATGCTCCTGCATTGGGCGGTACTTGCTTGAACGTAGGTTGTATCCCTTCCAAAGCCCTGTTGCAATCCAGCGAACATTTCCACGCTGCGCAACACGAGTTTGCCGAACACGGTATCACTGTCGGCGACGTAAAATTCGATGCGGCCAAAATGATTGAGCGCAAAGATGCCATCGTGACCAAGCTGACCGGCGGCGTGAAATTCCTGTTCCAAAAAAACAAAGTAACCAGCCTGTTCGGTACGGCTTCCTTTGCCGGTAAAAATGGCGATGCTTACCAAATCGAAGTCGATAACAAAGGCGAGAAAACCGTTATCGAAGCCAAACACGTCATCGTAGCCACCGGTTCCGTACCGCGTCCGCTGCCGCAAGTCGCTATCGACAACGTGAACATATTGGATAACGAAGGCGCATTGAACCTGACCGAAGTGCCTGCCAAGCTCGGCGTGATCGGTTCCGGTGTGATTGGTTTGGAAATGGGTTCCGTATGGAACCGCGTGGGTTCAGAAGTTACCATTCTTGAAGCTGCGCCGACCTTCCTGGCTGCCGCCGACCAACAAATCGCCAAAGAAGCCTTCAAATACTTCACCAAAGAGCAAGGCCTGAGCATTGAATTGGGCGTGAAAATCGGCGACATCAAATCTGAAGGCAAAGGTGTTTCCGTTGCCTACGAAACTGCTGCCGGCGAAGCCAAAACCGAAGTATTCGACAAACTGATCGTTGCCATCGGCCGTATTCCAAACACCAAAGGTCTGAACGCCGAAGCCGTAGGCTTGGAAAAAGACGAGCGCGGCTTTATCAAAGTAGATGGCGAATGCCGTACTAACCTGCCTAACGTATGGGCAATTGGCGACGTGGTTCGCGGCCCGATGTTGGCACACAAAGCCAGCGACGAAGGCGTTACCGTTGCCGAGCGCATTGCCGGTCAAAAACCGCATATCGACTTCAACAACGTACCGTTTGTTATTTACACCGACCCTGAAATCGCTTGGGTGGGTAAAACCGAAGAACAGCTCAAAGCCGAAGGTGTGGAGTACAAAAAAGGTACTTCAGGTTTCGGTGCAAACGGTCGCGCATTGGCAATGGGCAAAGCCAAAGGTACGGTTAAAGTGTTGGCAGACGCCAAAACCGACCGCATCTTGGGCGTACACATGATTGGTCCGGTTGTCAGCGAATTGGTTACCGAAGGCGTGACTGCGCTCGAATTCTTCGCCAGCAGCGAAGACATCGCCCGCATTATCCATGCCCACCCAACCTTGTCCGAAGTGGTTCACGAAGCTGCATTGGCGGCCGACAAACGCGCTTTGCACGGTTGATAGACATTAAGGTCGTCTGAAACTTTTCAGACGGCCTTAAGGCCTCCGACAAATTGAATGTTCCGAGAGCTTCGTTTTCTGATTTATAATTCCGTCAGGCAAACAAACAGCATTTACATTCATTATGAACAAAGAAATAGTCGGTATTTTCTTTATACCGGCGGGCATCATCAGTATGTGTATGGCCGCATTGTGGCAGATGTATGTGATGATGACCGAAACTTATACGCTCAACCGTTTCAAAGATAAAGAATTGGTTTGGCGCGTGGCATTGTTGTTTATCAGTTTCAGCCTTGCCGTTTACCTACTCTGTCCGAATTCGCGTAAAAAAGGCATCGTCTTTTTTATTCTCGGAGTCGGCGGTGCAGTTATGTATTTGTTGGCGCGGATGTGGCTGCCTTTCAGTAAACAATAGTGCCGTCTGAAAATATAGGATTGTCCGCAGGGCGATTCCTAAGACCCACTCACCTTAAGGAGAAATCCATGAATCTACACGAGTATCAGGCTAAAGAACTGCTGGCTGGCTACGGTTTGCCCGTACAAGGCGGTATTTTGGCACACAATGGCGAAGAAGCCGCTGCAGCTTATGATAAATTGGGCGGCAAATTCGCTGTTGTCAAAGCACAAGTACACGCCGGCGGGCGCGGTAAAGCGGGCGGCGTAAAAGTCGTCAAAAGCCGCGAAGAAGCCAAAGAAGTGGCTGAAAGCCTGATTGGCACCAACTTGGTAACTTACCAAACCGATGCCAACGGCCAACCTGTCAACAGCGTTTTGGTTTGCGAAGACATGTATCCGGTTCAAACCGAGCTGTACTTGGGCGCAGTGGTTGACCGTTCTACCCGCCGCGTTACATTCATGGCTTCTACCGAAGGCGGCGTGGAAATCGAAAAAGTTGCTGCCGAAACTCCAGAAAAAATCTTCAAAGTAACCGTTGATCCGCTGGTCGGCCTGCAACCTTGCCAAGCTCGCGAAGTTGCCTTCCAACTGGGCTTGAAAGACAAACAAATCAACGAGTTCGTCAAACTGATGACCGGTGCGTACAAAGCGTTTGTCGAAAATGACTTCGCCTTGTTTGAAGTAAACCCACTGGCAGTTCGCGAAAACGGCGCGCTCGCCTGCGTGGACGGCAAAATCGGCATCGACAGCAACGCGCTTTACCGTCTGCCAAAAATCGCCGAATTGCGCGACAAATCCCAAGAAAACGAACGTGAGCTGAAAGCCTCCGAATTCGACCTGAACTACGTTGCTTTGGAAGGCAACATCGGCTGTATGGTGAACGGCGCAGGTTTGGCGATGGCCACTATGGACATCATCAAACTGAAAGGCGGCCAACCTGCCAATTTCTTGGACGTTGGTGGCGGCGCAACCAAAGACCGCGTGGTTGAAGCGTTCAAACTGATTTTGGAAGACAAATCCGTTAAAGGCGTATTGATCAACATTTTCGGCGGTATCGTACGTTGCGACATGATTGCGGAAGCCATCGTGGCAGCCGTTAAAGAAATCAATGTCAACGTTCCTGTCGTTGTTCGTTTGGAAGGTAACAACGCCGAACTCGGCGCGAAAATCCTGAACGAATCAGGTCTGAAACTGACTTCTGCAGACGGCCTGAATGACGCAGCCGAAAAAATTGTTGCAGCCGTAAACGCCTAAGGAGAAAAGAATGAGCGTATTGATTAATAAAGACACCAAAGTATTGGTTCAAGGTTTCACCGGTAAAAACGGTACTTTCCACTCCGAACAAGCTCTGGCTTACGGCACTAAAGTTGTCGGCGGCGTTACCCCGGGCAAAGGCGGTCAAACCCACCTGAACCTGCCCGTGTTCAACACCATGAAAGAAGCGGTTAAAGAAACCGGTGCGGATGCATCTGTAATTTATGTTCCCGCTCCGTTTGTTTTGGATTCTATCGTTGAAGCGGTTGATTCCGGCGTAGGCTTGGTCGTTGTGATTACCGAAGGCGTGCCGACTCTGGACATGCTTAAAGCCAAACGTTATTTGGAAACCAACGGCAACGGTACCCGCTTGGTCGGCCCTAACTGCCCGGGCGTGATTACTCCGGGCGAGTGCAAAATCGGCATTATGCCGGGCCACATCCACACTCCGGGCCGCATCGGCATCATTTCCCGTTCCGGTACATTGACTTACGAAGCCGTGGCACAAACCACCAAACTGGGCTTGGGCCAATCAACCTGTATCGGTATCGGCGGCGACCCGATTCCCGGTATGAATCAAATCGACGCACTGAAACTCTTCCAAGAAGACCCGGATACCGACGCCATCATCATGATCGGTGAAATCGGCGGTACTGCGGAAGAAGAAGCGGCCGAATACATCCAATCCAACGTAAGCAAACCTGTTGTCGGCTATATCGCCGGTGTTACCGCTCCTAAAGGCAAACGCATGGGTCACGCCGGTGCGATTATCTCCGGCGGCAAAGGTACTGCCGAAGAAAAATTCGCCGCTTTCGAAAAAGCCGGTATCGCCTACACCCGCAGCCCTGCCGAATTGGGCACTACCATGCTGGAAGTGTTGAAAGCAAAAGGTTTGGCATAATCAGGTTTGACAACTGATTGAACATCAAATGCCGTCTGAAACTGGAAATCGGGTTTCAGACGGCATTTTTTTGTTGTTTCAAAAAAGAGGCAGCCTCAACATACCCACATTATAGTGGATTAAATTTAAACCAGTACAGCGTTGCCTCGCCTTGCCGTACTATCTGTACTGTCTGCGGCTTCGTCGCCTTGTCCTGATTTTTGTTAATCCACTATATTTTTGCCTTTTGAGGCAGTCAGAATATTTATCGGTCAAACAGGAGCAAACCCGTAAGTCAGGTTGCACATATCTTTTTTGAAGTCAGGGAATGATAAGTATCGCATTTGAAAAGACTGATATTATTTTTTGCAGGATTCTGTTTTAGCACGCGACATTTTTTGTTTGATAGGATTGGAATGGATGTAGTCCGCGCAATGCTGCAAATCCGTTTCGTCGCGCACGGTGTGTTCGTAAAAACGCCGTTGCCAAATACCGCGTTCGTTCCGCCGCTGTTTGCCGGCGGATAAGTTTTTAGTATGAGGGGAATATGCGGAGAATTTGGTTTTAATCAGCCGCCGGAGTAGGGAATAATCCGTATCGTCGGGCGGCAGCGTCCAAATGGCGCGATTTTGGGGCGGCGAGTTTGACGGTGAAAAAGAATGTGCCGCCGGCAATGAAGTTTCTGCGATAACGCGCCATAGGATTTTTGTTTATAGTTCGTGTGTTGAAGAAGGAATAGTTTGTTGTTTAAGTTTTTAACTTTGTTGAAGCTGATGTTTTCAGACGGCATTGGAGGTCGTCTGAAAGCGCTAGCTTTAACGAAGTTAAATGTTGAAACGGCAAACCATTAATCAAGCAACCGCGTGCGTGCGTACCACACACACCCTACACGTTGGTTAATTCACAGGTAGCAAGCGGTCGGTTGGGTATGCAGGCTACGGCTTGCTTTTATGAGCAGATAAAAAGCAATTATTAAAAATAACGTTAGCTAAATTTTCTAAAAAATCTACACTATCATCAGCTGAGATGTCATCTAAATTTTGTTTCTCATTAGTAGTAGGCTCCAAATCTGACTCATGAACAATTGCATTTCTTCTAGTTATGATTAATTTTAACCGACTTCTAGCTTGTTCATCATTAGGATATCCTAATTCTGAAGCAAATTTTTGCCACTTTTGTTTTTCGTCCCATATAAAACTTAATCCATCAGCTAGTTTTTTAGGATCCTGATAAGATATTGTTTTTAGTTTAGCATAAATTGATGTCTCAAACTCCATTGCTGCAGGAATTAGCTCTTGATTATATATTTTTGTTAAAACTGAAATTGGAATAAGTTCATTTGAATATTTATTTGTGTGATTTCTATTTCCGAGAAACATTTCTATTATCCCTACCTTTATAATATCATGCATAAATTTATCAAAAGCACTTACTGCAAATACAATTTTCATTCTGTTTATATTTTCATATGTTTCATTATCATGTAATCCATTGGTTTTAAGATGATTTATTAATTGACCAAATGAACGTATACGAGCTATTTCAGTATCAAATATTCGTTTTGCATTATTCATCAGAAGTCATTTCCATGATTAGGTCAGAAGTATCAGTAAATATATTATTTAACTGATTCGATTTATTCTTTAATCCTTCCAGTATTGGTCCCGTCTCTCTAATATCATCAGGAGTTAGAGCAAATACGGGGACTCCTGCATCGAATGCTTTAGGTAATAAGCCGCCGAAATCTGGTGTCTCAGCTAAACAATAACTATTTGAAATTAAATTTCTAGAATATTTTTTATTATCTAATAGCATATCAGCTTTTTTTAATTTAGGGACTAACAGATTTCTAGTTGTAGTTTTTATTTCATCAATATTTTCTCGATATGGTTTTGCTGCCTTACCATTTCGAACATTAAACCTCTGAGTAAGAATTCCAATAAATTTTGGCAAGCCTTCTCTTAATTTATAGGCTGATTCAGAAAATGACTCAAATGAAGAATTTTTCCAATTTCCCCATCTAGGGAGAATATTAGATAGTGTTTCAAGAGCCATTATAGAAAATGGATCTGGATTTGTTGGTATTATAAAATAATCAGAATTTAAAAATAGATTTTGATTAATTGCACTTAATCCTGGGTTTAGGTCTATTAATGTATAATCAATATTGTACTCTGTCTCGCATTGTTCAATTAATGTACTGAAAGCACCAGGCAAATTTTGCAAAGTAGCAAGTGCATTATTAGCAGTTTGAGCAAATGTTAAGGATGCGTCATACTCTGATAGATTCGCATGTCCAGCTAATAAAAATAATGAACTATTTCTTCTTGCAGTTGGGCAAACTACTTTGGATATAAGTGTGGGGCTGCCAGAAAATGCTGGACTAACACCATCTTTAATATTTTGTGTTTTGGTATCTTCAAGTGTGTAATATTCTTCAAACTTATCCTTTAATATCAGAGATGTCAGGTTACATTGAGGATCACCATCTATAATTAACACTCTAGATTTTTCTGCTAATTTCCATCCGATATTATAGACTGTGGTTGTTTTGCTCACGCCGCCCTTATGATTGAAAAAAACAATACGTTTAGACATTTTAAACACATCCTTTTAAATGAACTGTTCCAGTTTAATTATACTATATCATTCAAATATTTGCCGGTATAACTCCCCTTAACCTTCGCCACCTGTTCAGGGCTACCTGAAGCAATAATCCTCCCCCCGCCGTCGCCGCCTTCCGGCCCCAAATCCACAATCCAATCCGCAGTTTTAATCACGTCCAGATTATGCTCGATAATCACAATCGAGTTGCCTTTGCCTTTCAGACGGCCTATCACTTCCAGCAGCAGGGCAATATCGGCGAAGTGCAGGCCGGTGGTGGGTTCGTCCAATATGTATAAAGTCCGCCCCGTGTCGCGTTTGGAGAGTTCGAGGGCGAGTTTGACGCGCTGGGCTTCGCCGCCGGAGAGGGTGGTGGCGGACTGGCCGAGGCGGATGTAGCCGAGGCCTACGTCCATCAGGGTTTGCAGTTTGCGCGATACGGTGGGGACGGCGTCGAAGAATTCGCGGGCTTCTTCGACGGTCATGTCGAGGACTTGGCTGATGTTTTTTCCTTTGTATTGGATTTCGAGCGTTTCGCGGTTGTAGCGTTTGCCGTGGCAGACTTCGCAGGGGACGTACACGTCGGGCAGGAAGTGCATTTCGACTTTAATCACGCCGTCTCCTTGGCAGGCTTCGCAGCGGCCGCCTTTGACGTTGAAGGAGAATCTGCCGACGTTGTAGCCGCGTTCGCGCGAGAGGGGTACGCCGGCGAAGAGTTCGCGGATGGGGGTAAACAGGCCGGTGTAGGTGGCGGGGTTGGAGCGCGGGGTGCGGCCGATGGGGGATTGGTCGACGTTGATGACTTTGTCGAGGTGTTCGAGACCGCGGATGTCGTCGTATGGGGCGGGTTCTTCTTGGGCGCGGTTGAGTTCGCGGGCGGTGATTTTGGCGAGGGTGTCGTTAATCAGGGTGGATTTGCCGCTGCCGGATACGCCGGTGATGCAGGTAATCAAACCGAGCGGCAGCTCAAGGGTTACGTTTTTAAGGTTGTTGCCGCGCGCGCCTTTGAGGACGAGCATTCGGCCGGGATTGACGGGCGTGCGTTCAGACGGCACGGCAATGGATTTTTTGCCGCTGAGGTATTGTCCGGTAACGGAGTTTTCGCATTTGGCGACGTTTTCGGGCGTGTCGGCAATCAATACGTTGCCGCCGTGTTCGCCCGCGCCGGGGCCCATATCGACGACGAAATCGGCTTCGCGGATGGCGTCTTCGTCGTGTTCGACCACAATCACGCTGTTGCCCAAATCGCGCAGGCGTTTGAGGGTGGCGAGCAGGCGGTCGTTGTCGCGCTGGTGCAGGCCGATGGAGGGCTCGTCCAAAACGTACATCACGCCGGTCAGGCCGCTGCCGATTTGGCTGGCGAGGCGGATGCGCTGGGCTTCGCCGCCGGAGAGGGTTTCGGCGGAGCGGCTCAAGTTCAGGTAATCCAGCCCGACGTTAATCAGGAAGCCGAGCCGCTCGGTGATTTCTTTGAGGATTTTTTCGGCGATTTGTTTTTTGTTGCCGTCCAAATCCAGCGTTTCGAAAAATTGGTGGGTTTTGGTCAGCGGCCAAGCGGAGACTTCGTGTAAAGGTTCGCCGCTGACGTAAACGTAGCGCGCTTCTTTGCGCAAACGTGCACCGCCGCAGCTCGGGCAGGCGCGGTGGTTTTGGTATTCGCGCAGTTTTTCGCGCACGGTTTCGCTGTCGGTTTCGCGGTAGCGGCGTTCGAGATTGGGAATGATGCCTTCGAAGGCGTGGCTGCGGTTGAAGGTGGTGCCGCGTTCGGACAGGTAAGTAAAATCAATGACTTCCTTGCCCGAGCCGTGCAACACGACTTTTTTCACTTTTGCAGGTAGCGTTTCCCAAGCAGCCTGCACATCGAAACCGTAATGCCGCGCTAGCGACTGAATCATTTGGAAATAGAATTGGTTGCGCTTATCCCAGCCGTCAATCGCGCCTGCGGCTAAGGATAATTCGGGATGCGCGACCACTTTTTCGGGGTCGAAGAAATTGGTGTTGCCCAAGCCGTCGCAAGTCGGGCAGGAGCCCATCGGGTTGTTGAACGAAAAGAGGCGCGGCTCTAATTCGGGCAGGCTGTATGAGCATACGGGACAGGCGAAACGCGCGGAAAACCAATGCTCTTCGCCGCTGTCCATCTCCATCGCCAGCGCGCGCTCGTTGCCGTGGCGCAGCGCGGTTTCAAAACTTTCCGCCAGCCGCTGCTTGATGTCCGCCTTCACTTTCACGCGGTCGATAACCACGTCGATATTGTGCTTGATGTTTTTTTCCAGCTTCGGCACTTCGTCCAATTGATAGACTTCGCCGTCCACGCGCACACGGGCAAAGCCTTGCGCCTGCAAGTCGGCAAAGAAGTCGACAAACTCGCCTTTACGCTCGCGCACCGCCGGCGCCAGAATCATCACGCGCGTGTCTTCCGGCAGCTTCAATACGGCATCGACCATCTGCGATACGGTTTGGCTCGACAGCGGCAGATTGTGTTCGGGGCAATACGGCGTACCGACGCGGGCGTACAAAAGGCGCAGATAATCGTGGATTTCCGTTACCGTGCCGACGGTGGAACGCGGGTTGTGGCTGGTGGATTTCTGCTCGATGGAAATCGCGGGCGACAGGCCTTCGATCAAATCGACATCGGGTTTGTCCATCATCTGCAAAAACTGCCGCGCATAGGCGGACAGGCTCTCGACATAACGCCGCTGCCCTTCAGCATACAGCGTGTCAAACGCCAGCGACGATTTGCCGCTGCCCGACAATCCTGTTATGACCACGAGTTTGTGGCGCGGAATGTCCAAATCGACGTTTTTCAAATTATGCGTGCGCGCGCCGCGTATGCGGATGGTGTCGTTGTCGTGCGAATGTTGGGGATGATGGTTGCACATAATGGATGCCGCCTGAAAAATAAAGGAAAACCGATATTGTAGCACTTTCTCGGATGCCGTCTGAAGCCGCGTTCAGACGGCATTTGTCGGCGGAACGCGGCGGATTCCGTTATAATGGCGGCAATTTTAACCCGCTTGAATAAAAGGATGACAAATGAACCGTCTTTACCCCCACCCGATTATCGCCCGTGAGGGCTGGCCGATTATCGGCGGCGGTTTGGCTTTGAGCCTGCTGGTGTCGATGTGTTGCGGCTGGTGGTCTTTGCCGTTTTGGGTGTTTACCGTATTTGCCCTACAGTTTTTCCGCGACCCTGCGCGTGAGATTCCGCAAAATCCTGAAGCGGTGTTGAGTCCGGTTGACGGCCGTATCGTGGTGGTTGAGCGCGCACGCGATCCGTATCGTGATGTCGATGCTTTGAAAATCAGTATTTTTATGAACGTGTTCAACGTGCATTCGCAAAAATCGCCTGCCGATTGTACGGTAACGAAAGTGGTCTATAACAAAGGCAAATTCGTGAATGCGGATTTGGACAAAGCCAGCACGGAAAACGAACGTAATGCGGTGTTGGCGACTACGGCTTCCGGTCGTGAAATTACTTTTGTTCAAGTGGCCGGTTTGGTGGCGCGCCGTATTTTGTGCTACACCCAAGCAGGTGCGAAACTGTCTCGCGGCGAACGCTATGGCTTTATCCGTTTTGGCTCGCGCGTGGATATGTATCTGCCTGTCGATGCGCAGGCGCAAGTGGCGATTGGCGATAAAGTCACCGGCGTCAGCACTGTATTGGCGCGTTTGCCACTGACTGATCCTCAAGCCGAGCCTGTTTCACAAGCTGCTTCGGTTGAAACAGCGGCAAGCCAATCTACCGAACAACAGCAAATCGAAGCAGCGGCGGCTAAAATTCAAGCGGCTGTGCGTGATGTGTTGAAAGATTAATTGCCGGTTTTAAAATTGGTTTAAAGTAAGAAAAAGGTTTTCAGACTGCCGTCTGAAAACCTTTTTTGTTTGCCTAAAAACGGCAAAACAGGTTGAAGTCGATGCAGGTGATGAGGCTGTGTTCGAGTTTGGGATCGGAGAGGCTGTGCCATTGTCCGAGCAGGACGGCTTTGAACATGGACAACAGGGGATAGGCGGGACGGCTGCGGTGGTCTCGGAGGTAACGGGTTCTTTGACGATTCAGGTACTGTTCGATCGGCTGCCAATCACCTGGTCCAACTTCAATAGTGGGAAGCGGTCGATATGTTTGGCAATCATGGCTTGGGCGGTTTGCCGGAAGAAGGTGCTCATGGAAAATCCCCTAAATGTCTTGGTGGGATTTTAGGGGATTTTGGGGAATTTTACAAAGGTCTCAGGCAGCCTGAAATGGGTTTTCAGGTTGCCTATTTGGTTTGTTTCGTTTTAACTTGCGGTACGTTGGTGGGACTTAATTCAATCGTGATGTTGTTTTGAATGGGCTGCTGTTGCATTGGCGTGTATTGCACTGGTGTGTGTTGCACTTTATCGCTGACATGGTTGGTACATTGATAGCGTTTTTCAAATCGCCAAATCAGACACGGCACTTTGGCATTGGCGCGTGCGGGAGTTGCCACGCAGCTTCGTGTTGAACCGCCAAACGCCTCGGCACTGTTGTAACCCCAAACTCGGCAACGAGTTTTCGCCACCTCGTTATCTTGTCCTATGCGGGGTATTAAGCGGGAGCGGAAATTTTGCTCATAAGCCAAAGTAACCGTACCATCAGCGTGGCTGCCATCAATTGCCTGCCATTCGGGCAGTCGCACGGAACGCACACCGCATCCAGTTAAAAAACATACTACAATCAACAAATAAGGTTTCAATTTTATTCCTTCTGAATTTATAAACGAAAAAATAACAAAGCAGCTTATTTATTAATTATAGTAAAAAAAAAAAAAATACGTCAAGATTAATTCATATCGGACGGCTTAAAACATGGCTTTTTGTTTGGGGCCGACGTAGATTAGCAGCAGTAGGTCGGATTCTCGAATCCGACATTTTGATTTCAAGGGAACTTTTGGTGTCGGATACAAGTATCCGACCTACGGGTGTTTTTCAGGCTGCCTGCGTTTCCGATTTTAAAACTTCACGTTCACGCCGCCGGTAAAGCTGCGGCCCATTTGCGGCGTATCAGAGAGGAAGCTGCTGTGGGCGTAAACGGATTGGTTGAGCAGGTTGTCGGCTTTGACGTACCAATTCCACTCGCCATAGCGCGTATTGCGGCGGTAGTTTGCGCCGAGGTTGAGCATATGGTGTCCGGGCGTACGCGTTTCGTAGCGGGCGAGTTTGTTTTGGGTGAACACGCGGTAGTAGTCCAAGTTGGCATCGATGCGGTCGGTCAGCGAGGCTTTCAGGTGGAAGCCGAGACGCGCAGCCGGAACGCGGGGAGCGTTTTGGTTATCCTGTGCGATGAAAGGACGGTTGCCGTAAGCATCTTCCCTGCCGGGCAGGGAAGGCAGGTTTTTCAGACGGCCTCGTACATAGTCGCCGGAAACGCCGATGCGGTAGCGCGGTGTCGGTTTGAAGTAGATTTCGCCTTCTGCGCCGTAGAAGTCCGCACCGGATTGGTTGTAGCGCACGAGCTTCATTTCGCTGTCGTCTTCGATGGATTTGGGGCCGCGTCCGTCGTTTAAGGTTTGGGCGTAAATGTAGTTGCCGAAGCGGTTGCGGTAGAGTGCCAGATTGTATTGCCAGCGGTCGCCTTCGTAGCCCAGCGCGAGTTCGATGTTGTTGGAACGCTCTTTGTTGAGGTGTTTGTTGCCGACTTCAAAAGTGTTGGTGGCAACGTGTTTGCCGTGTGCGTACAGTTCTTGCGTTGACGGCAGGCGTTCCTGATGGGAGGCGGTCAGGCTGAGTTTGTGTTGTGGCGTGAAATACCAGTTGCCCGAAAGTGCGAATGAGCGGGCGGTTTGGCGGTGCGCGCCGAGGTCGGGCAGGGGATGGTTGTAGTAGTTTTCCCGATCAATCAATGCTTTGTCGTAGCGGATGGAGGCTTTTTGTTTTTCCACGCGTACGCCGCCTTCAAGCGTGAAGTTGTCCCAGTTTGCCTGTTCTACACCGAAAAAGCTGTAATGTTGCACTTTATTGTCAAGCAGCATCGGTTGTTTGACCGCTTCGGATGTGGCAGATAAAGCACTGGATTTTTGTCCCAAATATTGCACGCCCCAGCTGCCTTTCAGACGGCCTATGGGTTGGTGGCGCAATTCGATGCGGGCGTTTTGCGTTTGGTTGTTGAAGAAGTTTTCGACCGCATCGCCTGCTTTTTCGTCGTGGCGGTAGTCGTTGCGGTTCAGGTGTACGCGCAGGGCTTCAAAACCGGGGAACGGTTGCTTCCATTCGGCGCGGAGTTCGTAGCGTTTGTTGTGTAAATCTATCCACGGTCTGCCGCTGTGGGTGTGTGCGTGTGCATCATCGTCGTCGTGGAAGCCGCAGCTCAAACCCGGATTGTCGTAATCGATGTCTTCTTCGGTCAACAGGTGCGGATAAAGCTGCAAATAGCGTTTGTTAATCAAACTTTTCTGCCAGATGATGTCGGCGTGGCAATCATCGTATTCGTGGCTGTGGGCAGGCAGGCCGTATTGGTCTCGGCGGTCGCTGTATGCTGCGCCGATAAAGCCTTTTTCGCCCACCCAAGACAGCCCGATGCTGCCTGTTTGCGAATCGGCGCGGCTGTCGGGCAGTCGTTTCAGATTGCGGTAACGCGGTACGGCGTAGTCGCCCGATTTGCGGTACAAGCCTTCCGTATGCAGCACGAAGTTTTTGCCCAAACCGATATTGATGCCGCCGGACGTGAGTTTTTCTAAATTGCCGCTGCTCAAACGCAATCCGGCTTCGCCCGATACGCCGTTTTCAGGCATTTTTTCGGGGATTTTGCCATCGGCAACATCGACCAGCCCCGCCACATTGCCCGAGCTGTACAAGAGCGTAATCGGCCCGCGCAAAATTTCAACTTGTTGCGACAAGGCGGTATCTACCATAATGGCGTGATCGGGAGAAAAATCCGCCATATCGCCTGTTTCGCCGTGATGGTTCAACACTTTAATCCGTCTGCCTGTTTGACCGCGAATAACGGGAGCAGACGCGCCGCCGCCGTATTGCGAAGCGTGGACGCCCGGCACGCCGTCCAAAGCGTCGCCCAAGTTGACGGCTTTTTGGCGCAAGGTATCGCCGGAGATGATTTTGTCGGAGGCGGTCGAAGTGTGCAGCAGCCCCGAAGTGGCGCGCGGACGGCTTTTGCCGACGACGCTGACCGTTTCCAAGCCCACCGATTGCTCAGTTTCATGCGCTTGGGCGAGGAGGGGTGTGTTGATTAAAAGAATTGATAAAACAATGGGTTTGAGTGTAGTTTGTGCCATTTTGGCTTCTCGTCGCATTTCAAAAGTCTGTTATTATATAACATTACATTCATTATATCATAAGATTTTGAGAATACTCAGAGGGCATAGGCAAAAGTTTTTCAAATGACACGGTTGCGGCATTGGGCGGTGTTCATTTGTATCCGCCGTCATTCGGGGGCGCGGTTGATGTTGACGCAGATTCCGCTATGTTTGCCCATTATGTTCGGCTGCGGGATAACCAAAATTTATGAGTGCATAAAAACGGTACGTTCCCGAATGGTCGAAAAGGTGGCAAAATGGCGTACTTGTCAGAACGCGAGGCTCTGCGCCAGATTCACGAGGGCGCATCGGGCACGCTAAGATATAAGGGGTATGGATGTGGGTATCGGAAATACAGTTAATAATAAACAAATTATAAATCAATAGGTTAATCACAAAATGCTTTTGTTTATCGACAATTACGACAGTTTTACTTACAACATCGTCCAGTATTTCGCTGAATTGGGGCAGGAAGTCGCCGTGCGCCGCAACGATGATATTACGTTGGAGGAAATCGAGGCATTGAATCCGCAATATCTCGTTATCGGGCCCGGTCCGTGTTCGCCCAAAGAAGCGGGGATTTCCGTGGCGGCGATGCGCCATTTTGCCAGCCGGCTGCCGATTATGGGCGTGTGCCTCGGGCATCAGACGATAGGCGAGGCGTTCGGCGGCAGGATAGTCCGCGCCAAAACGCTGATGCACGGTAAGGTGTCGCCCGTGTCCCATTCGGGCAAGGGTATGTTTAGGGGGTTGCCCAATCCGGTTACCTGTACGCGTTATCACAGCCTCGTTATCGAACGCGGCACGTTGCCGGATTGCTTGGAAATCACGGCTTGGACGGAAGACGGCGAGATTATGGGTGTGCGCCATAAGGAATATGCCGTCGAGGGCGTGCAGTTTCACCCCGAAGCCCTCTTGACCGAACACGGACATGATATGTTGAACAATTTTTTAATCGAATTTCAAAACTTCAAACCGCAAAAAATCTGACGCGATGCCGTCTGAAGCCCTTCAGACGGCATTTTCGTCCGAATATTGAACGGAGGACAAAAAAATGATTACACCGCAACAGGCCATCGAACGATTAATCAGCAATAACGAGTTGTTTTACGATGAAATGACCGACTTGATGCGTCAGATTATGAGTGGACAGGTTCCGCCGGAGCAGATAGCGGCCATTTTGACAGGATTGCGTATCAAGGTTGAAACCGTTTCCGAGATCACCGCCGCCGCCGCCGTGATGCGCGAGTTTGCGACAAAAGTGCCGCTGGAGGATGCGGACGGGCTGGTCGATATCGTCGGTACGGGCGGGGATGGTGCGAAAACCTTCAATATTTCGACAACTTCGATGTTTGTTGCCGCAGCGGCAGGCGCGAAGGTTGCCAAACACGGAGGCCGGTCGGTCTCTTCCTCCAGCGGTGCGGCTGACGTGATGGAGCAAATGGGCGCAAACCTCAACCTGACTCCCGAACAGATTGCCCAAAGTATCAGCCAGACCGGTATAGGGTTTATGTTCGCGCCCAATCACCACAGCGCTATGCGCTATGTCGCCCCGGTGCGCCGTTCGCTCGGTTTCCGAAGTATTTTCAATATATTGGGTCCATTGACCAATCCTGCGGGCGCGCCAAACCAACTTTTGGGCGTGTTCCACACCGATTTGTGCGGTATTCTTTCCAGAGTATTGCAACAACTTGGTTCCAAACACGTTTTAGTTGTTTGCGGGGAGGGCGGTTTGGATGAAATTACACTGACGGGCAAAACGCGCGTTGCCGAACTCAAAGACGGAAAAATCAGCGAATACGACATCCGCCCCGAAGATTTCAGTATCAAAACCCGCCGCAATTTGGATGAAATCAAAGTTGCCGATACTCAGGAATCTTTGTTGAAAATGAACGAGGTGCTGGAAGGAAGAGAAGGGGCGGCACGCGATATCGTATTGCTCAACACCGCCGCCGCCCTGTATGCCGGAAATATCGCTGCTTCGCTTTCAGACGGCATATCTGCCGCACGGGAAGCGATTGATTCAGGTAGGGCCAAATCGAAAAAAGAGGAGTTTGTCGGTTTTACACGGCAATTTGCCTAAGCAGGCAGAATGAATATAAAGCAACAAATGCCGTCTGAAAGGCTTCAGACGGCATTTGTGTTTCAGGAGGCAAAAGAATGGGGAGGGCAATTTATTTATATAAAAACTTTTGGGGCTGTCCGGATAACCAAATTAAATTTCCATTAACTAATTGTTTTAAAATTGAAATTTTAGATTTATTTCATTGTTGTTAAAACGCCGTTTACATTCCTCCTTTAAATTAAATACAGCTCAAAATGAACAAACGGCAGTAATTGACTCGCCAAAATCCTTGATATAGAATGGCTAGATTACCCAATTTTTTCTAATAACTCTATAAAAATCAAATAACTGAAATCATGAATAAAACCCTCTATCGTGTGATTTTCAACCGCAAACGCGGGGCTGTGGTAGCTGTTGCTGAAACCATCAAGCGCGAAGGTAAAAGCTATGCCGATAGTGGTTCGGGCGGCGTTCATGTTCCATCTGTTTCTTTCACGCCTACCCATTCCAAAGCCTTTTGCTTTTCTGCATTAGGCTTTTCTTTATGTTTGGCTGTAGGTACGGCCGATATTGCTTTTGCTGATGGCATTATTGCTGATAAAGCTGCTCCTAAAACCCAACAAGCCACGATTCTGCAAACAGGTAACGGCATACCGCAAGTCAATATTCAAACCCCTACTTCGGCAGGGGTTTCTGTTAATCAATATACACAGTTTGATGTGGGTAATCGCGGGGCGATTTTAAACAACAGCCGCAGCAACACCCAAACACAGCTAGGCGGTTGGATTCAAGGCAATCCTTGGTTGGCAAGGGGCGAAGCACGTGTGGTTGTAAACCAAATCAACAGCAGCCATTCTTCACAACTGAATGGCTATATTGAAGTGGGCGGACGACGTGCAGAAGTCGTTATTGCCAATCCGGCAGGGATTGCAGTCAATGGTGGTGGTTTTATCAATGCTTCCCGTGCCACTTTGACGACAGGCCAACCGCAATATCAAACAGGCGCATTAACAGGCTTTCAGGTTCGTTCGGGTCATGTTGCGATCACGGGACAAGGTTTGGATGCACGAGATACCGATTACACACGTATTCTCAGTTATCATTCCAAAATTGATGCACCCGTATGGGGACAAGATGTTCGTGTCGTCGCGGGACAAAACGATGTGGCCGCAACAGGTGATGCACATTCGCCTATTCTCAATAATGCTGCTGCCAATACGTCAAACAATACAGCCAACAACGGCACACATATCCCTTTATTTGCGATTGATACAGGCAAATTAGGAGGTATGTATGCCAACAAAATCACCTTGATCAGTACGGCCGAACAAGCAGGCATTCGTAATCAAGGGCAGTTGTTTGCTTCTGCCGGTAATGTGGCGATTGATGCAAATGGCCGTTTGGTCAATAGTGGCACGATGGCTGCCGCCAATGTGCAAGATATGAATAATACAGCGGAACACAAAGTCAATATCCGCAGTCAAGCCTTTGAAAACAGCGGTACGGCGGTATCGCAACAAGGCACTCAAATTCACAGTCAATCGATTCAAAACACTGGCAAATTATTGTCGGCAGGAACAGCGGATCTAGCCGTTTCAGGCAGCCTGAACAACCAAAATGGAGAAATAATTACCAATCAACAACTGATTATTCACGATGGTCGGCAATCTACCGCTGCCATTGATAATACGAACGGCACGATACAATCAGGTCATGATGTTGCTATTCAGGCAAAATCGTTATCCAACAACGGCACACTTGCCGCTGATAATAAACTGGATATTGCGTTACAAGATGATTTTTATGTAGGACGCAAGATCGTCGCGGGCAATGAATTGTCGCTCAGTACACGAGGCAGCCTGAAAAATTCACATACCTTGCAAGCAGGAAAACGCATTCGGATTAAAGCAAATAACCTTGATAATGCAGCACAAGGCAACATTCAATCCGGCGGTACGACAGATATTGGCACGCAGCACAATTTAACCAATAGAGGCTTGATTGACGGACAACAAACCAAAATCCAAGCCGGGCAAGTGAATAATATCGGGACAGGTCGGATTTATGGCGACAATATCGCTATTGCGGCTACCCGCTTAGACAATCAAGATGAAAACGGTACAGGTGCCTCCATTGCGGCACGCGAAAACCTGAATTTAGGCATCGGACAATTAAACAACCGTGAAAACAGTCTGATTTACAGCGGTAACGATATGGCGGTTGGCGGCGCATTAGATACCAATGGCCAAGCCACAGGCAAAGCCCAAAGCATACGCAATGCCGGCGCAACCATTGAAGCCGCCGGCAAAATGCGTTTAGGCGTAGAAAAGCTGCTCAATACCAATGAACACTTGCAAACGCAGTTGGTGGAAACAGGGCGCGAGCATATTGTTGATTACGAAGCATTTGGACGACACGAATTATTGCGGGAAGGCACGCAACATGAATTAGGCTGGTCTGTCTATAACGATGAATCAGACCACTTACGCACCCCTGATGGAGTGGCGCATGAAAATTGGCATAAATACGATTATGAAAAAGTCACCCAAAAAACCCAAGTTACCCAAACTGCGCCAGCCAAAATCATTTCAGGTAATGATTTAACCATTGATGGTAAAGAAGTATTTAATACCGACAGCCGAATCATCGCCGGCGGCGATTTGCTTGTGCAAACAGAAAAAGACGGTTTGCATAACGAGCAAACCTTTGGCGAAAAGAAAGTATTCAGTGAAAATGGCAAATTACACAGCTATTGGCGTGAGAAACATAAAGGACGAGACTCAACGGGACATAGCGAACAAAATTACACTTTGCCGGAGGAAATCACACGCAACATTTCACTGGGTTCATTTGCCTATGAATCGCATAGCAAAGCATTAAGCCATCATGCGCCCAGCCAAGGCACTGAGTTGCCGCAAAGCAACGGTATTTCGCTACCCTATACGTCCAATTCTTTTACCCCATTACCCGGCAGCAGTTTATACATTATCAATCCTGCCAATAAAGGCTATCTTGTTGAAACCGATCCACGCTTTGCCAACTACCGTCAATGGTTGGGTAGTGACTATATGCTGGACAGCCTCAAACTAGACCCAAACAATTTACATAAACGTTTGGGTGATGGTTATTACGAGCAACGTTTAATCAATGAACAAATCGCAGAGCTGACAGGGCATCGTCGTTTAGACGGTTATCAAAACGACGAAGAACAATTTAAAGCCTTGATGGATAATGGCGCGACTGCGGCACGCTCCATGAATCTCAGCGTTGGCATTGCATTAAGTGCCGAGCAAGTAGCGCAACTGACCGGCGATATTGTTTGGTTGGTACAAAAAGAAGTTAAACTTTCTGATGGCGGCACACAAACCGTATTGGTGCCACAGGTTTATGTACGCGTTAAGAATGGCGACATAGACGGTAAAGGTGCATTGTTGTCAGGCAGCAATACACAAATCAATGTTTCAGGCAGCCTGAAAAACTCAGGCACGATTGCAGGGCGCAATGCGCTTATTATCAATACCGATACGCTAGACAATATCGGTGGGCGTATTCATGCGCAAAAATCAGCGGTTACGGCCACACAAGACATCAATAATATTGGCGGCATGCTTTCTGCCGAACAGACATTATTGCTCAACGCAGGCAACAACATCAACAGCCAAAGCACCACCGCCGGCAGTCAAAATACACAAGGCAGCAGCACCTACCTAGACCGAATGGCAGGTATTTATATCACAGGCAAAGAAAAAGGTGTTTTAGCAGCGCAGGCAGGCAAAGACATCAACATCATTGCCGGTCAAATCAGCAATCAATCAGAGCAAGGGCAAACCCGGCTGCAGGCAGGGCGCGACATTAACCTGGATACGGTACAAACCGGCAAACATCAAGCAACCCATTTTGATGCCGATAACCATACCATCCGAGGTTCAACGAACGAAGTCGGCAGCAGCATTCAAACAAAAGGCGATGTTACCCTGTTAGCAGGCAATAACCTCAATGCCAAAGCTGCCGAAGTCGGCAGCGCAAAAGGCACACTCGCTGTGTCTGCCAAAAATGACATCAACATCAGCACAGGCATCAACACGACCTATGTTGATGATGCTTCCAAACACACAGGCAGAAGCGGCGGCGGTAATAAATTGATTATTACCGACAAAGCCCAGAGCCATCACGAAACCGCCCAAAGCAGCACCTTTGAAGGCAGGCAGGTTGTATTGCAGGCAGGAAACGATGCCAACATCCTTGGCAGCAATGTTATTTCCGATAATGGCACCCGGATTCAAGCAGGCAATCATGTTCGCATTGGTACAACCCAAACTCAAAGCCAAAGCGAAACCTATCATCAAACCCAGAAATCAGGATTGATGAGCGCAGGTATCGGCTTCACTATTGGCAGCAAGACAAACACACAAGAAAACCAATCCCAAAGCAACGAACATACAGGCAGTACCGTAGGCAGCCTGAAAGGCGATACCACCATTGTTGCAGGCAAACACTACGAACAAATCGGCAGTACCGTTTCCAGCCCGGAAGGCAACAATACCATCCATGCCCAAAGCATAGACATTCAAGCGGCACACAACAAATTAAACAGTAATACCACCCAAACCTATGAACAAAAAGGCCTAACGGTGGCATTCAGTTCGCCCGTTACCGATTTGGCACAACAAGCGATTGCCGTAGCACAAAGCAGCAAACAAGTCGGACAAAGCAAAAACGACCGTGTCAATGCCATGGCGGCTGCCAATGCAGGCTGGCAAGCCTATCAAACAGGTAAGAGTGCACAAAACTTAGCCAAAGGTACAACCAATGCCAAACAAGTCAGCATCTCCATAACCTACGGCGAACAGCAAAACCGACAAACCACCCAAGTTCAAGCAAGCCAAGCCCAAGCGAGTCAAATTCAAGCAGGCGGCAAAACCACATTAATCGCCACAGGCGCAGCAGAACAATCCAATATCAACATCGCAGGCTCAGATGTTGCCGGCAAAGCAGGCACAATCCTGATTGCCGATAACGACATCACACTCCAATCAGCCGAGCAAAGCAATACCGAACGCAGCCAAAACAAATCGGCAGGCTGGAACGCAGGTGCTGCCGTATCATTCGGACAAGGAGGCTGGTCATTAGGCGTTACCGCAGGCGGCAATGTCGGCAAAGGCCACGGCAATGGCGGCAGCATCACCCACCGCCATAGCCATATCGGCGACAAAGGCAGCCAAACCCTTATCCAAAGTGGTGTCGACACTACCATCAAAGGCGCGCAAGTACGCGGCAAAGGCGCACAAGCCAATGCCAAAAACTTAAGTATTCAAAGCGTACAAGATAGAGAAACTTATCAAAGCAAACAACAAAACGCCGGTGCACAAGTGACCGTAGGTTACGGCTTCAGTGCCGGTGGCGATTACAGCCAAAGCAAAATCAACGCCGATTATGCGTCTGTGAATGAACAAAGCGGCATATTTGCGGGTGAAGACGGTTATCAAATCAAGGTCGGAAACCATACAGACCTCAAAGGCGGCATCATCACCAGCAGCCAAAGCGCAGAAGACAAGGGTAAAAACCGCTTTCAGACGGCCACCCTTACTGCCAGCGACATTCAAAACCACAGCCAATACAAAGGCGAAAGTTTTGGATTGGGCGCAAGTGCGTCCATAAGCGGCAAAACACTGGGACAGGGAGCACAAAATAAACCTCAAAACAAACACCTGACAAGCGTAGCCGATAAAAACGGCGCAAGTTCATCAGTGGGTTATGGCAGCGACAGCGACAGCCAAAGCAGCATCACGAAAAGCGGCATCAACACCCGCAACATTCAAATCACAGACGAAGCCGCACAAATCCGGCTGACAGGCAAAACAGCGGAGGAAAGCAAAGCCGACATATATACCAACACAACAACAGACACCGCCGATCAACACACAGGCCGTCTGAAAAACGTATTTGACAAAGATAGAGTGCAAAGTGAACTGGATTTACAAAGAACCGTCAGCCAAGATTTTAGTAAAAATGTTCAACAAGCCAATACCGAGATTAACCAACATTTAGACAAACTCAAAGCAGACAAAGAAGCAGCCGAAACAGCAGCAGCCGAGGCATTAGCCGATGGCGATATGGAAACTGCCAAACGCAAAGCCCATGAAGCTCAAGATGCGGCAGCAAAAGCAGATAATTGGCAACAAGGCAAAGTCATTCTCAACATGTTAGCCTCAGGCTTGGCTGCGCCGACCCAAAGCGGAGCGGGCATCGCTGCGGCTACCGCATCACCGGCCGTATCGTATGCGATTGGACAGCACTTTAAAGATTTAGCCGGTCAAAACGCGAATGGCAAACTAACCGCCAGTCAAGAAACCGCACACGTTCTTGCCCACGCGGTATTAGGAGCAGCGGTTGCCGCAGCAGGAGACAACAATGCTCTAGCAGGAGCATTGGGTGCGGGCGGGTCGGAAGCGGCTGCGCCTTACATCAGCAAATGGTTATATGGCAAAGAAAAAGGAAGCGACTTAGCGGCGGAAGAGAAAGAAACTGTTTCAGCGATTACAAGCTTGTTGGGAACGGCAACAGGAGCAGCTATTGGCGACACAACAACCAATGCAGCGCAAGGCAGCCTGAATGCGCAAAGTGCGGTGGAGAATAATTTTTCACTTCAAGATGTAAAGGACAATTGGAATAGATTAACAGGTGGATTATTAGGCGTTGCCGCGTCAATTGGTTCTGCTGGAGAACCTATTTTACATCCGATTGATACATGGAACGGTTTAAAAGAATTTGCCAATGCAGATGATAAATTAGCTGTTTTACAAATGAGTCTAATTTTAACAATGGAAGAAAGAAATCAAGACTATGAAACCTTTGTTAGATTAAATGATGAATTTGGTAAAAGCATGGTTATTGGTAGAAGTGTTGCTGATATTACTTCTGCAGTAACTATGATATCTAAAACACCTGCTGTATTTAAAACAGCTTTGGCGCAATTGAAAAAGACAGGTCATGCAGCTATTAATGGAGTTAAGGTTGTATATGTTAGTGGTAAAATTGCTCGTGCTGCGGATAATTATGTAGCTCCTATCCAAGTTCATAAACCTACAATAGGAATTTACCAAACAGCAAAAAAATTACCACAAGGAATTAGTTATGAAAAATTTTCCAACTTATCTCAAAAATTACGAACTCGAGTAGGAAATATTAGCAGTGACATATTAATTCAAGGTAGTAGAGCAAAAGGAGCAGCCAAACCAAATTCTGATTTAGATATTGCAATTAGAGTAACTTCCGAAGATTTCAATGATTTAATTAGTAAATACTTTGGAAAGCCGAATGCTGGTTCGGCAAAAGAACGTACTATGCTACACGCAATACAAACAGGAAAAATTCAATCTGGAGAAGCTAAATTATCTTCTTTTCGTAAAGAATTAGAAAAAGATTTAGGTATGGATGTCGATATTTCTATCATTAAACAAGGTGGAAAATTTGACAATCCACCTTATATTAAAGTTCAGTAAGGAAAATTTATGATTTCTGATTTTTGTAAATTATTTATTAGTAGTCAAGATAAAAATCTAATCTCTGCAGCGATTGAAAATTTCTTTAAATCGCCATTAATAAATGGTAAATATATAGAAACTGAAATGTTAGATATTTATTTTTTTAATAATGATGAATTTGATGAAAAACGTAATTTTGACTTTAAAGATAATTTTTTATATTTTCCATTTATCATAGAGATAATTATGTTAAATCAATATGATATTGATGAATGTATCAATAAAATTAATAATTTTTTAGAATATTTAAACCATGCAAATATTATCACAATTATTTCTTGTGATTTCGAAGAAAGGGTACCAGCTTTAAATAGGTATAAACCATAGCAAGCGTAGCGTGGGTCGCCGATAAGGTGGATACTTGCACCTTTCGCATCAACATGACAATATTTTGGTAAATATGATTGCCTCAGGCTTGGCTGCGCCGACCCAAAGCGGAGCGGGCATCGCTGCGGCTACCGCATCACCGGCCGTATCGTATGCGATTGGACAGCACTTTAAAGATTTAGCCGGTCAAAACGCGAATGGCAAACTAACCGCCAGTCAAGAAACCGCACACGTTCTTGCCCACGCGGTATTAGGAGCAGCGGTTGCCGCAGCAGGAGACAACAATGCTCTAGCAGGAGCATTGGGTGCGGGCGGGTCGGAAGCGGCTGCGCCTTACATCAGCAAATGGTTATACGGCAAAGAAAAAGGAAGCGACTTAACGGCGGAAGAGAAAGAGACTGTAACAGCGATTACAAACTTATTGGGTACGGCTACGGGTGCGGCAGTCGGCAACAGCGCAACAGATGGGGTGCAAGGCAGCCTGAATGCGCAAAGTGCGGTGGGGAATAATTACAATTTAGAAGATGCGGAACAAGATATAAAGCGAATAGGAGGTTCATTATTAGGTACAGCAGCAGCTATTGGCGATTTAGCGACACCAATATTAAATCCCAAAGAAACATTACAGTCTTTAAAACTTCTAGCAACTTCTCCCGATAGAGTAGAGCTTTTACAATTGGGATTTGTTTTATTGGTAAATGAACGTCAACAAGAATATGACCTATTTGTAAAACAAAATGATGTGTTTGGTCAGAGCATGGTTATTGGGCGCTCAACCGGAGATATTGGATTGGCTGTTGGCGGAGCAGCACAACTTGTAGCAAAATCGCCCTCTGCCTTAAAATATTTTAGTGCCGCCTTGACACAATTAAAAAGAACAGGCTCTGCGACAATAAATGGGATAAAAGTAGTTTATGTAGCTGGGAAAATTTCTCGCGCTGCGGATAATTATCTACCTCCATATACGCTAAAACCAATTCCTTCGATTATTCAAGAGTTTGGCAGGCCAACCAAAACAGAAATTGCAAATGCTGCACAACGGATCTCTCAGCATCGTGCAAATGTCAAAACAAAAGGTGGAAATTTTGGATATTTAGATGGGATTATTAACGGTAAACAAGTGGATAGTAAAATTTGGCGTAGTACATCAATACAAAGAGCAGAACGCGAGATACACATTTTTACAGCTGAAAATGCTGTTGGAGTAAATGGTAAGTTATGGAATAGAATTACTGATGCAGAATATAGGATGCTGAATGATTTTGCATATAAAATGGGGGCAAAAGCAGGAAATGTTTATCCTAATATCAGAGGACATTTAAAAAATGTTTCTGAAAATCCTTTTTGTAGTTCTTGTTCCAATGTTATTCAACAGTTTAGAAAAATGTTTCCAAATGTAACTTTAACATTAATAGATGGAGTAAAAAAATAATGGCACAAGAAGTAATTTTTGAAATTGATGTAATTTCTCCTAATTTATTAGAAGATGAAATTAATCGGTACAATCAACTGCATCATACTGATTTTACAATTGTAAATGTGCATGAAGAAATAGAATTATTTTTTTGCTCAGTAAAAACAACTGCTTCGGTAAAGGATATTTTTAGTTTGGGATATGGATTTGCTTGTTATGAAGAAGAGCTAAGGAAACAGGGGAAAATAGATTGGTGATATTTCAATCTTATAAATTCTAATAAAATGGATGCAATTTTTTTGAAACATTTTCAGCTGGCATTATCTGTAATTAACGCAAATTTTCAATTATAGGTTATGCATTCATACACCGCGGTTTTGGCTTTCGCTTCGCTGTACTTCGTTTCCGCCAGCGTAGCCTGAGACCTTTGCAAAATTCTCCAAAATCCCCTAAATTCACAGCAAGACATTTAGGGGATTTTCCATGAGCATCTTCTTCCAGCAAACTGCCCAAGCCATGATTGCCAAACACATCGACCGCTTCCCACTATTGAAGTTGGATCAAGTGATTGATTGGCAACCGATTGAGCAATACCTGAATCGTCAAAGAACCCGTTACGTTCGAGACCACCGAGGCCGTCCCGCCTATCCCCTGTTGTCCATGTTCAAAGCCGTCCTGCTCGGACAATGACATAGCCTCTCCGATTCGGGCTATCAAGTCAATGTGAAACAACACACACAACTTGATGGCAGCATCATCACCAGCAGCCAAAGCGCAGAAGACAAGGGTAAAAACCGCTTTCAGACGGCCACCCTTACTGCCAGCGACATTCAAAACCACAGCCAATACAAAGGCGAAAGTTTTGGATTGGGCGCAAGTGCGTCCATAAGCGGCAAAACACTGGGACAGGGAGCACAAAATAAACCTCAAAACAAACACCTGACAAGCGTAGCCGATAAAAACGGCGCAAGTTCATCAGTGGGTTATGGCAGCGACAGCGACAGCCAAAGCAGCATCACGAAAAGCGGCATCAACACCCGCAACATTCAAATCACAGACGAAGCCTCACAAATCCGGCTGACAGGCAAAACAGCGGAGGAAAGCAAAGCCGACATATATACCAACACAACAACAGACACCGCCGATCAACACACAGGCCGTCTGAAAAACGTATTTGACAAAGATAGAGTGCAAAGTGAACTGGATTTACAAAGAACCGTCAGCCAAGATTTTAGTAAAAATGTTCAACAAGCCAATACCGAGATTAACCAACATTTAGACAAACTCAAAGCAGACAAAGAAGCAGCCGAAACAGCAGCAGCCGAGGCATTAGCCGATGGCGATATGGAAACTGCCAAACGCAAAGCCCATGAAGCTCAAGATGCGGCAGCAAAAGCAGATAATTGGCAACAAGGCAAAGTCATTCTCAACATGTTAGCCTCAGGCTTGGCTGCGCCGACCCAAAGCGGAGCGGGCATCGCTGCGGCTACCGCATCACCGGCCGTATCGTATGCGATTGGACAGCACTTTAAAGATTTAGCCGGTCAAAACGCGAATGGCAAACTAACCGCCAGTCAAGAAACCGCACACGTTCTTGCCCACGCGGTATTAGGAGCAGCGGTTGCCGCAGCAGGAGACAACAATGCTCTAGCAGGAGCATTGGGTGCGGGCGGGTCGGAAGCGGCTGCGCCTTACATCAGCAAATGGTTATATGGCAAAGAAAAAGGAAGCGACTTAGCGGCGGAAGAGAAAGAAACTGTTTCAGCGATTACAAGCTTGTTGGGAACGGCAACAGGAGCAGCTATTGGCGACACAACAACCAATGCAGCGCAAGGCAGCCTGAATGCGCAAAGTGCGGTGGGGAATAACTGGTTATCTGTTAAACAGTTAATTGAAGTAGATAAAACATATTTTGCATGTGCTACTGATGAAATATGTAAACAAAGAGTAGTTGATGAGGCTAGAATCTTAAGTCAAGCACAAGATACCCGTTTAACTTGGGCAAAAGTTAAGTGTACTGCTGGTTATTGTGATGAACTGACAGCTATGAATAAGCAATGGGTTTATTCTATGGGTATAAATAATGTTGTCGCGGAGTTACGAAAACATTATCCAAATGCAACTCATCAGCAGTTAATTCAAGCCGCTCAAGTATATGCTACCGAAGCTGATAGTAGTTTTAATCAAGGAACAACAAGATTCATAGTAGGTGCATTAAATGATTTTCCTGCACTTGGATTAGCAGGAAGGCAGATTTCAACAGGGATAAGAGGAATAAGTCGTTTAATAAAAAGAGTTAATCCTAATATACGAATAGAGGGGCAAAAATATTATGTTCCGCTACCGACATTAAATCCAAAGCGAGTAACTGTTTACCGTATCGAGGGAACACCTAATACTAGATTATTAATTTCTGATACAGGAATGGTTCAAATACAAGGGAATACAACACTATACCTAAATTTTGGCAATAGACAAAGAGCAATTCAATATTTAGAACAAAAAGTAAGACAAAATTTGCCTGATGTACAAGTTAAAACTTTCACTGTACCAAAATCTGTTGTAGATGATTTGAATAAGATAGCATTACCTGAAAATAAAGTGAAAACATACGACCCAAATAGATTACGACCTGTTATTGCTGACCCAACTAAAGCAACAAATCAATTTGGTATTCGTCCGCATGATTTTAGAAATTTTGAAAACCAAATCATTAAAGGAAGTGGAAAAAATGGCAGATAATTTATCTTTTTATGAGTGGGTTAGAATCGAAAGAGAAAGACTTCTTATCAATGCTTTTCCCGATTTTATCGAGAATTCTTATGGTGAAACCTATGTAATTGAATGTGATGGCAATGTGGAGGAGGTTAGGAAATTAGTAAAAGAAGTGTTGTTTGTATTCAATAATTTGTATATAAAACATAAATGGATTGATGATATAGAACAATGGAAAGCAATTTTACCGCATCAATTTACCAAAAATTTTGCGCGAGAACTCACAATAGAAGAGGTGGAAAAAGAACGTGATTGGTTCTATTCATTAGCATATAAGCAAAAATTAGAAGAAGCTAAAAAGGCAGCATACGAATCCTGGCGATTGAGTGACTGGGCAGAAACTATGCATCCTGAGAACAGAGTTTGGTTTTGGTGGGGAGACACAATTCTTGGAGAACGAACTAAAGATAATTATTTTGTTGTCGCTATTAAACTTTTAGATGATTATTATTCATTTAATCCTATTAAAATCTTTTTTAAAAATTGTGGAGCAAAAAATATTTCTAATATAAGTCAATATGACTTATATTAGAAATGCTGATAAAACACCTTATCAATGTAGGCAAAGTAATGGTGGTTATAATGTTCATAAAGATAAGTAGTATGGTCATTTGTTTGTGCAATAGCCAGTGTAACCTGTGCAATTAACGAGAATTGTTGAATGGTAGGGTCGTTGCTTATTGCCCCCTACAATTCAGTCTAGTATGCTAAAACTATGTTTTAACGTGAAATATTTCATTTCAGGCTGAAACCATTTTTTGTTTTAACCAACACCAACCCTAACCTAAAATATGCCCATCACTCCACCCTTAAACATCATCTCCCCTAAACTCTACCCCAATGAACAATGGAACGAAAGCGAAGCACCCGGTGCTATCACTTGGTTGTGGTATCAGTCGCCTAAGCATCGCCAAGTGCCTATTGCCTGATGCCGACTTATGTGTTGCCTGTGTTAAAAAACGGGCAGTTCGCTTTGTTTTGCAAGGGTACCCAACCAATCGGTTATATCTCATGGGCTTATTTTGATGAAGTGGCGCAGGCGCATTATTTGCAATCTGACCGTCATTTGCGCGACAACAGCGATTGGAACTGTGGCGACTATATTTGGTTCATTCAATGGTTTGCGCCATTGGGTCACAGCCATCAAAATGCGTGCTGTGATTGATGTGAAAATGTCTGAATTCACTGACATTAAACGTATCATAACTACGAAAGGTGTCCGTGTACACAATGCTGTCAGGCTTAACTTTCTCTATCTGATATAGTCCCAAACTTTTTACTGTTTAAATAAATTTCCAAAGGCTTGGGCAAACCGTAATCTTTCAAATGCGCCGGCTTTATCCAAATGCCGTCTGAAGGGCTTTCAGACGGCATTTGCCCTTCAAACGGCGTAATCATCAGCAACCGGTGCGTCAGGCGGTGGGTCAGGGCGGTTTGTTCGTCCATATCTGTCATGGTCAGGGAGAATTTGGCGGCAAAGTCGGAAAGCCCGTTCAAACTTTCAAAACACGGTACGCAATACAGACCGCCCCAAATGCCTTTGGCGGGGCGTTTTTCCAGCAAGACTGCGCCGTTTCGGTTGCGGACAATCAGCCAGTAAAGCGGTAGGGTTTGCACTTCTGGGGCGGTTTTTTTGCGCGGTAACTCAGCGATGCGGTTTTGCTTTTTCGCTTCGCAGATGTCCGCCATCGGGCATTGATGGCACAAGGGTTTTGTTCGTTTGCACACGGTTGCGCCCAAGTCCATCAAACCTTGCGTGTAGGCGGGCATATCGGCGTTTTCAGACGGCAGCAGGCTTTCGGCAAGCGTCCAAAGCGAGTTTTCAAATTTTTTGTCCTGCGGATTGCCGTCGCGGGCGAACACGCGGCAGAGTACGCGTTTGACGTTGCCGTCCAAAATGGTTTCGCGACGGTTGAAGGCGAAGGCGCAAATAGCGGCGGCGGTGCTTCTGCCTACGCCGCAGAGGGTTTCCAAGTCTTTGCGTTCGGATGGAAACGTGCCGCCGAATTGTTCGACGACTTGTTGCGCGGCTTTGTGCAGATTGCGCGCGCGGCTGTAATACCCCAAACCCGCCCACAACGACAACACTTCGTCTTGCGGCGCGGCGGCAAGCGTTTGTACGGTCGGGAATTTTTCCAAGAAACGCGGATAGTAGTCTAAGACGGTGGCAACCTGCGTTTGCTGGAGCATGATTTCGGAAAGCCAGACGCAATAAGGGTTTTGCACCTGCCAAGGCAGGTGGTGTCTGCCGTGTTGTTTTTGCCAGCGGATGAGCCGTTCGGAGAAGGGGATGAGTGTGTTCATTAATATCAATCGGTGGTTTTATTTATATGGAAAACAAAATGTTATGGTATAACATTGTGAAAGTAATTCTTATTGACATACAGATTATAGGGGTATATAAACCACATAAAGAGACTTTATTGCAGTATTGAAATTATTTATCAACAAGCAAGGAGTATCATTATGAAAGCAATGGTTTATCACGGCGCAAACGACATCCGTTTTGAAGAAAAACCCCGTCCGCAGATTATCGATCCGACCGACGCGGTGGTGAAAATCGTCAAAACCACGATTTGCGGTACCGATTTGGGTATTTGGAAAGGCAAAAATCCCGAAGTTGCCGACGGTCGTATCCTCGGTCATGAAGGCATCGGTATTGTAGAAGAAGTCGGCGAGGCTGTAAAAAACATCAAAGTCGGCGATAAAGTCATTATTTCATGCGTCAGCAAATGCTGCACTTGCGACAACTGCA
Organism: Neisseria lactamica; assembly: GCF_901482445.1. Classification (NCBI taxonomy): domain Bacteria; kingdom Pseudomonadati; phylum Pseudomonadota; class Betaproteobacteria; order Neisseriales; family Neisseriaceae; genus Neisseria; species Neisseria lactamica. Next base: position 390,922 of record NZ_LR590477.1, read on the forward strand.
AAATCCAACTTTATTCACACTGCCGCAACGGCGGTTGGATTTTGGGCTATATGATCGACGGCACGCAGGCCGAATACGTCCGCACGCCTTATGCCGACAACAGCCTTGTTCCGCTGCCCGATAACGTCAACGAAGAAGTCGCCCTGTTGTTGAGCGATGCCTTGCCGACCGCCCACGAAATCGGCGTGCAATATGGTGATGTCAAACCCGGCGATACCGTCTTTATCGCCGGTGCCGGCCCTGTCGGTATGTCTGCCCTGTTGACCGCGCAACTGTACAGCCCTGCCGCCATCATCGTTTGCGATATGGACGAAAACCGTTTGAAACTGGCGAAAGAATTGGGCGCGACCCATACTATCAGCCCCGCCTCAGGCGATGTCTCCAAACAAGTTTTCGCCATTGTCGGCGAAGACGGCGTAGATTGTGCCATCGAAGCGGTCGGTATCCCTGCAACTTGGAATATGTGCCAAGACATCGTGAAACCCGGCGGTCATATCGCCGTCGTCGGCGTACACGGTCAATCCGTTGATTTCAAACTGGAAAAACTGTGGATTAAAAATCTTGCCATCACTACCGGTTTGGTCAATGCCAACACCACCGAAATGCTGATGAAGGCGATTTCCAGCAGCTCCGTCGATTACACCAAAATGCTGACCCACCGTTTCAAATTCAGCGAATTGGAAAAAGCCTACGACGTGTTCAAACACGCCGCTGAAAACCAAGCCATGAAAGTGGTTTTGGAAGCGGATTAATCGGCGTTGAATCAGTTGTTTTTTAAGTGGATGCCGTCTGAATGCGTTTCAGACGGCATTTTTTCAGCCGTGTAAAACGGGCTGTCCGGCTGCTGTATTTGTCGAATAGACTGACCGTTATTTTTATTATGCGGAAGATGGATGGGTATTTTAGGGGCGGTATGTCGGAGCGGTGCTGCCGTGTATGCCGACTGCGCCGCCAATCGGCAAAATGCCGTCTGAAGCAGGAAAGGGCTTCAGACGGCATTTTTACGATGCGGTTCAGGCTTTGGGTTTCAACGCCGCCGCTTCTTTGGCGAGGCGGGTGATGGTGTCCCAGTCTTTGTTTTTCACAGCTTCTTTCGGGGTCAGCCAAGAGCCGCCGACGCACAAGACGTTGGGCAGTGCCAGGTAATCGGGTGCGGTGGCGAGGCTGATGCCGCCGGTCGGGCAGAAGCGCACGTCGGCATAAGGACCGTAGAGGGCTTTGAGCATTGCTTTGCCGCCAACGACTTCGGCGGGGAAGAGTTTGAGGGTGTCGATGCCGTGTTCCAAAGCCAGTTGGACTTCGCCCGGAGTGGCAACGCCGGGAATCAGGGGGATGCCGCTGTTGTGTCCGGCTTTGGCGAGGGATTCGTGCAAACCCGGGCTGATGGCGAAAACCGCGCCTGCGTCTTCGACGGCCTTGAGCTGATCGGGATTGGTTACCGTACCCGCGCCGACGATGGCGTTGGGCACTTCTTTGGCAATCAGGCGGATGGCATCGAGGCCGACAGGGGTGCGCAGGGTGATTTCGAGGGTGGGGATGCCGCCTTCGACAAGGGCGTGGGACAAATCGACGGCAGTACTCAAGTCGTCAATCGCCATTACCGGTACAACTGCGCCGGCGGTCAGGATTTCGCGGGGGGTCAGTTTGGACATTTCGGTTCTCCGGATGGAATGGGGTATTGTTTTTGCTGCGGTCAAACGTGATGGGGGACGGTTTTCAGACGACCTCTCGTTTTATGAAAAGGCCGTCTGAAACGCACATCAGGCAAATTCGCCGCCGAAGCTCATCGCGCCGGTTTCCGCGCCGCCGGTCAAACTGCGAAAGCCGGCGAAGAGTTCGCGGCCGCAGCCTTGTTGGTTCGCGCCCAAGTCGATGTGTTCGACTTCGCGGGCATTCCATTCGGCTTCGTCAATCAGGACGTTGAGTTCGCCGGTCACGGAGTCGAAGCGGATCAGATCGCCGGTACGGATTTTGGCGATGTTGCCGCCCATCAGGGCTTCGGGGGTCATATGGATGGACGCGGGCACTTTGCCGGACGCGCCGGACATACGGCCGTCGGTCAGCAGAGCCACTTTGAAGCCCCGGTCTTGCAGGATGCCCAAAGGCGGGGTCAGTTTGTGCAACTCGGGCATACCGTTGGCGCGCGGGCCTTGGTAGCGGACGACGCACACAAAATCGCGTTCCAACTCGCCGCGTTCAAACGCAGCCAACACTTCGCGCTGGTCGTTGAACACGATGGCGGGCGCTTCGATGATGCGGCAGCCTTCGCGCACGGCGGACACTTTAATCACGCCGCGTCCGATGTTGCCTTTCATCAGGCGCAAACCGCCGTCCGGGGAGAACGGATTGTCGATTTTACGCAGGATGTCGTCGTTGCCGCTGGTTTCGGGAGCCTCGCGCCATTCAAGCTTGCCGTCAATGAGGAAAGGCTCTTTGGTGTAGTGGCGCATACCGTGTCCGACGACGGTATCGACATCGTCGTGCAACAGGCCTGCGTCCAGCAATTCGCGGATGACGAAAGGCAGGCCGCCGGCAGCGGTAAAGTGGTTTACGTCGGCTTTGCCGTTGGGGTACACACGAATCAGCAATGGGATGATGGAGGAAATTTCGTCGAAGTCGTCCCAGTTCAAAATCACGCCGGCCGCACGCGCCATAGCGACGAGGTGCATAGTGTGGTTGGTCGAGCCGCCGGTCGCCATCAAACCGATCAGGGCGTTGATGAAGGATTTTTCGGTCAACATTTCGCCCAATGGTTTAATCGTGCCGTTTTTGATGCCGCGCGCGAGGTGTCCGGCTGCGTAGCGGGTCAGGGCTTCGCGCAGGTTGGTATAGGGATGGATGAAGGCGGCGGCGGGCAGGTGTACGCCCATCATTTCCATCATCATTTGGTTGGAGTTTGCCGTGCCGTAGAAAGTGCAGGTGCCCGGGCTGTGGTAAGAACCCATTTCGCTTTTTAAAAGTTCGTCGCGACCGACTTTGCCTTCGGCGAAAAGCTGGCGGGTGCGGGCTTTTTCTTTGTTGCCGATACCGCTGGACATCGGGCCTGCCGGAACAAAGATGCCGGGAATATGGCCGAAAGACAACGCGCCGATCATCAAACCCGGCACGATTTTGTCGCACACGCCCATAAACAGGCCGCCGTCAAACATTTGGTGCGACAGCCCGACGGCGGTACTCATCGCAATCACGTCGCGGGAAAAAAGCGACAATTCCATACCGGCGTAGCCTTGCGTGATGCCGTCGCACATCGCGGGCGTGCCGCCGGCGACTTGGGCGGTCGCGCCGTTTTTCTGTGCTTCGTCTTTGATTTGGTCGGGGAAGTCTTTAAACGGCTGGTGTGCGGAAACCATATCGTTGTAGGCGGTGATGATGCCTAAGTTGGGGACGGTGTCCTGAAGCATTTCGATTTTGATGCTTTTGGGCATAGAGGCATAACCGTGCGCCAGATTGCTGCAGCCGAGCCGGTTGCGCTCCAAGCGTCCCATCTGTTTGGCGCTGCGTATTTTTGCCAGATATTTTTCACGCGTCGGGCGGCTGCGTTCGATAATGCGCCCGGTGATTTCGGCGAGCTTGGGGTGGATAGGAGTGGGGTTCATGTTCGGTCTCCTGTCGGAAAGGTGGTATGTATTGGGATTGTGTTTGCGCGTTTCTGATTTTTTGTATCGGGTGTTCGGACGGGGAATATTTTGAAGGTATGCCGTCTGAAGTGGGAAGCGGAGCTATTATAATACAAAATTTGTAATTTTGTTACAAAAAAAGTCAGACATTCGGGGGAGAAGCTTGGTTTAAGGCGCAGGATACCCCGACGTTTGTCGGGACGCGGGGAAATTTGCCTTATTTTTGGGGCAGGTCAAACAAATTGTAAAAAATATGAATGGACAAAAAGTGTAGCGATGAGTAGTATTACTACTCACATTATGCCGATTGCCCTGCCTGATGACCGTCGTTCCGGCGATGAGGGGAGGGCGGCGTTAAGGCGACATTGAAAAATCCTTTCCTGACGAGATAATGCGATGAGTACACAGACAAATTTTGATTTGGTGTTGTTCGGTGCGACCGGCGATTTGGCAATGCGCAAACTTTTGCCCTGCCTGTATCAGGCGCATGTGGCCGGTTTGCTTCATCCCGAAGGTCGTATTTTGGGCGTAAGCCGCAGCGAATTGGATACCGCCGGCTTTTTGGCCAAAGTGGAAACGAATTCTAAAATCCATATCAAACAAAATTTTTCAGATGAAGCGTGGGCATCGTTTATCCGACGTATCGAGTATTTGAAAGTCGATGTTACAGAGAAAGGCGATTTCATTGCCTTGGGCGAAAAAGTCAAAGCCCGCAAGGAAACCGACAATGTCGTCATCTATCTTTCCACCGCGCCGAAATTCTTTGCACAAGCCTGTGAAAACCTTGCCGAAATCGGTTTGAACGCCGACAACGCGCGCGTGGTTTTGGAAAAACCATTGGGTACGGACTTGGCCTCTTCCCAACAAATCAATACCGATGTCGCCCGCTATTTTAAAGAAAGCCAAATCTACCGCATCGACCATTATTTGGGCAAAGAAAGCCTGCAAAACCTGCCGGCATTGCGTTTTGCCAATGTGATGTTCGAGCCTTTGTGGAACAACAAATATATTGAAAGCGTACAGCTGACCATCGCCGAACAGTTGGGCGTGGAAGAGCGCGGCGAGTTTTACGACATTACCGGTGCGTTGCGCGATATGGTGCAAAACCACCTGATGCAGATGCTTTGTATGACCGCGATGGAGGCACCTGCTAGCTTGGATGCCGATGCCGTGCGCGACGAGAAAGTGAAAGTCATCAAAGCGTTGAAACCGCTGACCATCGAATCCGTCAACGAAAATGTTATTCGCGGGCAATATGTTGCAGCAAACGGTATGAAAGGTTATCTCGAAGAAAAAGATGTGCCGCAAGACAGCTTTACCGAAACCTATGTCGCCATCAAGGCCGAAATCGAAAACGAACGCTGGAAAGGCGTACCCTTCTACCTGCGTACCGGCAAACGTATGGCGGGCAAGGTGGCGGAAATCGTGTTGAACTTCCGTCCGCTGCAAAACCATATTTTCGACAACAGCCAAGCTGCGCCGAACCGTTTGGTTATCGAGCTTCAGCCGACCGAATCCGTCCGCCTTTACACGCAAGTGAAAACCCCGGGTGCGGGCAACAAAGTCGAAGTGACACCGATTGGCGTGGACTTGGGTGCAGCCTTAGAGGGTCGCCGCGCCGAGGCTTATGAGCGTCTGTTGCTGGATGTGATTAACGGCAAACTCGCTTTGTTCAACCGCCGCGACGAACTCGAAGCCGCTTGGGAATATGTGATGCCGATTTTGGAAAACTGGGCAAACAACACCACCCCGCCGCACGGCTACGACGCGCATTCGTGGGGGCCGGAAGCCGCGCGCGAACTGTTGGCGCGAGACGGCAACAAGTGGCACGAAGAGCAATAATGCGCTTCAGACGGCATAGGGTTTGCAATGCCGTCTGAAGGAAGGCGGGCAGGAAAAACAGTCCCGCTCGGGATATGCCGTCTGAAATCACAAAAGGACACAAATATGTTTGTTTGGCACGAATACGGAAACGCGGCGGATGCGGCGCAGTCTTTGGCGGATGCCGTAGCGGTTTCATTGCAGGACGCGCTGGATGAAAAAGGCGGCGCGGTGTTGGCAGTCTCCGGCGGACGTTCGCCGATAGCATTTTTTAATGCGCTTTCGCAAAAAGATTTGGACTGGGGCAAAGTGGGTGTGACTTTGGTTGACGAGCGCATCGTGCCGACCACCCACGCCGACAGCAATACCGGCCTGGTACGCCGATACCTGCTGCAAAACAAGGCTGCGGCGGCGGTGTGGATTCCTATGGTGGAAGACGGAAAAACCGAAACCGGATTACATCCCGATGCTGTTGTCGATTATGCACTGAAACATTACAAACAGCCCGATGTTTTGGTTTTGGGTATGGGCAACGACGGGCATACGGCTTCGATTTTCCCGAAAGCCCCGCAGTTTCAGACGGCAATCGACAGTTCGGCGGATGTGCCGCTGGTGCATACCACGCCCGTGACCGCGCCGCACGAACGCATCAGTATGACCTTGGGCGCAATCGCCCGGACGCAAAATATCTTTTTGGCGATTCAGGGTGCGGAGAAAAAAACCGTGTTCGATCGGGCGGCGGCAGGCGCAAACCGCGAATATCCGATCAGCCTCGTTTTGAACCATCAAGGAGTGGACTGCCATGTCTTCTACGCCGAATAAACACGCCGATTACCCGAGGCTGGTTGCCGACATCGGCGGCACAAACGCCCGTTTCGCATTGGAAACCGCGCCGTGCGTGATTGAGAAAGTCGCCGTCCTGCCGTGCAAGGAGTACGACACGGTTACCGACGCGGTGCGCGCCTACCTGAAACAAAACGGGACGGAAGGCGTGCGGCACGCCGCCTTTGCCATTGCCAACCCGATTTTGGGCGACTGGGTGCAGATGACCAACCACCATTGGGCGTTTTCCATCGAAACCACCCGTCAGACTTTGGGGCTAGACACCCTCATCCTTTTGAACGACTTTACCGCGCAGGCATTGGCGGTAACGCAGACTTCAAGCAAAGACCTAATGCAGGTAGGCGGGCAGAAGCCTGTCGAATTTGCCCCCAAAGCCGTTATCGGCCCGGGTACCGGCCTGGGCGTGAGCGGATTGGTGCACAGCGCCGCAGGCTGGGTGGCGTTGGCAGGCGAGGGCGGGCACACCAGTTTTCCGCCGTTTGACGATATGGAAGTGCTGATTTGGCAGTACGCCAAAAACAAATACCGCCACGTTTCCGCCGAACGCTTCCTCAGCGGCGCGGGTTTGAGCCTGATTTACGAAGCATTGGCAGCCAAGCAGAAAGCCGGGCCGGCAAAACTGATGCCGTCTGAAATCACCGAAAAGGCATTAAATTGCGAATCGCCCCTGTGCCGGCAGGCATTGGATATTTTCTGCGCGATGCTGGGCACGGTCGCTTCCAACCTCGCCCTGACTTTGGGTGCGCGCGGGGGCGTGTATTTGTGCGGCGGCATTATCCCGCGTATGTTGGATTACTTCAAAACCTCCCCCTTCCGCAGCCGTTTTGAAAACAAAGGGCGTTTTGAAGCCTACCTTGCCGCGATTCCCGTTTATGTCGTCTTGAGCGAATTTCCGGGCATTTCCGGCGCGGCGGCGGCGCTCGGCAACCACTTGAAAAACGTTTAACCGCGACCGCCCTCGCAGCAGGGTCGCATCATTGAAGGCATATCATTATGTTAAGCAAAATCAGCGAATCATTGGCAGACCTGTCCGGTGCGGAACGCAAAGTTGCCGAATGCGCCTTGGCGGAACCCAAGTGGTTTGTCCACGCCGCCGTTGCCGAAATCGCCGAACGCGCCTCGGTCAGCCAGCCGACCGTCATCCGGTTCTGCCGCAGCCTCGGCTATAAGGGGCTGCCGGAATTCAAGCTCTCCCTGTCCGCCAGCATCGGGCACGAAGGTATGCCCTATGTCCACGAAGAACTCAATGCCGACGACGATATGGCGAGCGTGGTTGAAAAGGTGTTGGGCAACGCCGCCGCAGCCTTGTTGGGGGAGAGGAGGTTTCTGAAAGAATCCGAACTCGAAAACGGCATCGCCACCCTGATGCACGCCCGACGCGTCGAATTTTACGGCGTGGGCAATTCCGGCATTGTGGCACAGGACGCGCAGCACAAATTTTTCCGTTTCGGCATTTCCACCGTCGCCTATGTCGATACGCATACGCAACTGATGGCGGCATCGGTATTGACCGGGCGGGACGTTTTGGTCGCCATTTCCAACACCGGATCTTCTATCGAACTTTTGGATGCGGTCAGCATCGCCAAAGAAAACGGCGCGTCCGTCATCGCCCTGACGCGCAACGATTCCCCGTTGGCGCAGCTTGCCGACTGTGTGTTGAGCGTTGCCACACAGGAAAATGCGGAACTCTACACCCCTATGGTTTCACGCCTGCTGCAACTTGCCGTTATCGACATCCTCGCCATCGGGCTTGCGCTGCGTTTGGGCGAAGAAGCCAGCCTGCAGCTTCAGAAAAGTAAAAAAAAGCATACATAACAAACATATCGATTACGACAAAGACTGATGTCCGGACGGCATCCCGCAAATGCCGTCTGAACGTCCGGACAGGTTTCGGCAATCCTTTTATCAGAATTTTCTTAACGGCGGAAACCCCGTCCTTTAAGGCGGCAGGGCTAACCCTTTCCAAATCGGGGCGGCACGCAGGAGCGAAGCTTATGTGCTCCCTAGTGTGCGGAAACGCCCCCCGTCACGGAAAACCTCAATCGGGAGCATACAGATGAAACACCTTCACGACTTACCGGCCTGGTCAAAATTGTGGAATCATTTTGACGAAACCAAAGCACACCATATGCGCGAAATGTTCGAGCAAGACCCGCAGCGTGCGGAACGCTACTGGCTGCAGGTCGGCGGGTTGATGTTGGATTACTCCAAAAACCGCATCAATAGCGAAACGATGGCGCTGCTGTTCGAGCTTGCCCGCGAAGCCGGCGTGCCGGAGCGGATGCGGCAGATGTTCCACGGCGAAAAAATCAATACGACGGAAAACCGCGCGGTCCTCCACGTCGCCCTTCGCAACCGCACTAATTCGCCGATTGTGGTTGACGGTGAAGATGTGATGCCCAAAGTCAACCGCGTTTTGCAACGTATGGGCGAATTTGCACACGAGGTCCGCAGCGGAAGCTGGCTGGGCTATACCAACCAAGTCATTACCGACGTTGTCAACATCGGCATCGGCGGATCGGATTTGGGTCCGCTGATGATGTGTACCGCGCTCAAACCTTTCGGTCATCCGCGCCTCAATATGCACTTCGTCTCCAACGTGGACGGATCGCAACTGCGCGACGTATTGTCCAAAGTCCACCCCGAAACCACGCTGTTCATTATCGCCTCCAAAACATTTACCACGCAGGAAACGCTGACCAACGCGCTGACCGCGCGCGAATGGTTTTTGAATCATGCGGGCGACGAAGAAGCCGTTGCCAAACACTTCGCCGCCGTTTCCACCAACCAAAAAGCCGTTGCCGAATTCGGCATCGACACCGCCAATATGTTTGAATTTTGGGACTGGGTCGGCGGGCGATACAGCCTGTGGTCCGCCATCGGATTGCCGATTATGCTGTATCTCGGCGAAGAAAACTTCATCGAAATGCTCAACGGCGCGCACCTGATGGACCAACACTTCATCAACACCCCGCTCGAGCGCAACCTGCCCGCCATCCTCGCCCTTATCGGCATATGGTACATCAACTACTATGGCGGCGGCAGCCACGTCATCGCACCTTACGACCAACATTTGCACCGCCTGCCCAAATTCATCCAGCAGCTCGATATGGAAAGCAACGGCAAACAAGTTACCCTCGACGGCAAAGCAGTCGGTTACGAAACCTCGCCGATTATCTGGGGCGAAACCGGCATCAACGGCCAGCACGCCTTCTTCCAACTGCTGCACCAGGGCACGCACATCACGCCCATCGACCTGATTGCCTCGCTTGAAAAACGCAGCAACCTGCCCGGCCACCACGAAATCCTGCTTGCCAACGTCTTCGCCCAGGCCGAAGCCTTTATGCGCGGCAAAACCCCCGACGAAGTCCGTGCCGAACTCAAAGCGCAGGGTATGGATGAAGCGCGCATCGAAGAGCTGGTTCCGCACAAAACCTTCTCCGGCAACCGTCCGACCAACCTCATCCTGATGGACAAGGTCAACCCGCGCAATATGGGCAGCCTGATTGCCATGTACGAACACAAAACCTTCGTACAAGGCATCATCTGGGGCATCAACAGCTTCGACCAGTGGGGTGTGGAACTCGGCAAGCAACTGGCTAAAACCATTTTGGGCGAACTGACCGGCGAAACCGTGCCGCAAAAGCACGACAGCTCGACCGAACGCCTGATCAGGCTTTACCTGCAAACCAACCGCAAATCATAAAATCCCCGGGCAAAATGCCGTCTGAACACCTTTCAGACGGCATTTTGCCCGATACGGTTTTGAAAACGGGGGGCAAAGGCATCCCGCAATCCCGTATAATGTGCCGCACCATTTCAGACATTTACAGCCATACATTCCGCCACCCCGTGTGCGGGAATATACAGGCAGACCGACAGTCCGTTTGGACGGAACAGGAAATCCGATGAAAAAAAACTTACCCGCGCTGGCATTGGCAAGTATGCTGGTTCTGACCGGCTGCGACCGTTTGGGGATAGGCAACCCGTTTTCCGAAAACGAAGTTTCCTGCGGAAGCGAAGAGGTTAAAGGGATTTTGATCCAACTCGTCCGCGACCGCACCGAAGGGGAAACCGTCAAAACCTTTGATGACGATGACTTTAAAGAACAGGCATTTGCCGACATCGGCATAGCGCATATCCGCAATATGGTCGAACGCTTGGATATCGGCATCGATGAAGTCCGCACCACCGAAAAAACCGCATCCTCCGGCAAACTGAAATGCGAAGCCACATTAAGGTTGGAAATACCGGAGGATATCGTCGGCTACGCCGCCGCCGCCAATCGGGCAATAGGCGGCAGTAATAAAAAAACGCCCGATTTTTTTGAACGCCATTACCGCAAAGAAGGCGCGTATTACATCAAAACCATTGCGTACAGCGTCCAACAGACGGACGACAAGCGTAAAATTTTTGCCGAACTGAATCAGGCCGACGACGTTATCCGCCCTGTCAGCGAGCTGGTGTCTATGGCATTAATGAAAGAGCCGTTGGACACGGCGAGGAAAATGAACGAAGAGCTTGAAGCGGCAGAAGCGGAAGCACAGGAAGCGCGCGCGGCGGAAGAGGCGGCGGCGCAGGAAGCATTGGGCCAAGAACAGGAGGCCGCCCGCGTATCGGAATGGGAGGAACGCTACCAATTGGCGCGCAGCGAGTTCGAACAGTTTTGGAAAGGGCTGCCGCCGGCCGTCCAAAACAAACTGCAAGCCTCGCAGAAAACTTGGAAAAGCGGGATGGACAAAATTTGCGCCAGCAAGGCAAAAGCCGAAGGCGAAACGCCGAACGGTATAAAAATCAGCGAACTGGTATGCAGGACGGCGGAAACCGAGGCGCGGCTGGAAGGTTTGTACAACCGCAAGAAGGCAGTGATTGACGAAATGGTCAGGGAGTCGGACAAAAAAGAGAGGGCCGCCAAAGCCGCATTGGACGGCGCGGTGCAGGCATTGCCCGCCGATATTGCCGAAACCGTTATGCCCGAGTACCGCAACTGGCAAAACGGTTTGAACGCCAAATGCGCCGACGGCGACGAATACGGCTTGGCGCAATCCGACTGCCGCATTAGGGAAACCGATGCGAAAACCAAAGAAATACGGGGTTATCTGATTGAATGAAATCCGGATGCGGGAATGCCGGTGGCTTTTGCCGCCGTTTCCCGACAGCAGCGCGGCGGTTAATGTGATTACCGATGCAAATCTGAATCTCCGACGTTCATTTTTGAATCTTCGGCATTTAAATATCTTAATTTCCTCCGTATTTGCCTTTTTCCTGCCGTTAAACCGGTTTGCCGGTTTGTCCGTGATGGTCTTCATTGCCCCGCATCCTTCGGTGAAGGCTCTAACACCGCGCCGGCCAGCTTTTTTATAGCGGATTAACTTTAAACCGGTACGGCGTTGCCCCGCCTTAGCCCAAAGAGAACGATTCTCTAAGGTGCTGAAGCACCAAGTGAATCGGTTCCGTACTATTTGTACTGTCTGCGGCTTCGTTGCCTTGTCCTGATTTTTGTTAATCCACTATACATTGGCTGCCTGTTTCGGCTTTGGTATTTTTTATCCGTTTTGGGGTAACTTGTTTGGAAAGCTGCAAGTCTTATAAATCAAGGCTTTCATTTAAGTTTTGGGTAACCTGTTTAAGAAATGTGTGATGACTTTTACATTTTAGAGGCGTTTTTTGGGGATGATTTCTGAAAAGTTACCCAAAAAGTTATCCCATAAATGATGAAGATTCAGGCGTACCCCGGCATATCCAAGACAATAAAAAAGCCTTGAAACTGTTGAACTTCAAGGCTTTATGCGTATTGCAGGATACTGCTGAAAATAGGGTATGGTGGAGGCGGGGGGAATCGAACCCCCGTCCGAAAGTCCTCTACAAAGCGTTCTACATACTTAGTCGTATCTATTTGGAATCTTATCCCCGTCATGCCGACCGACAGGCCTTTAGGGAACCAGTTACCTTAAGTCTCATTTCCTGCCAAGTAACCCGGCTGGAAACCAGTCAATGTAAGATGACGTTGCGGTGGCTTTCGCCACACAGCCCATTGACCGACTGCTGCAACGGCTAGCCTTAAGCGGCTAAAGCGTAAGTTTCGTCGTTTGCGACTATTTGAATTCAGTGTTTTACGGGAATCTGAGACCCCGGTATGCCCGCATCTGCTTCGCAACCCCCGTCGAAACCAAGGTCGCCCCCAGAAATGGTTTGCAAATTATACGGATATTGTGCGGTGCTGCCAAGTCTGTCGGAGAAATTTGTCAGTCTTGCTGCCTTAATTTGCGTTTGAGCAGGATGCGGACGCAGCCGTCGTTGCCTTCCCGGGGTTCGACATAGGCAAGTACCTCAGGGTGCTGCATCAGCCAGTTGCGGGTCATGTTTTTGAGTACGGGTGTGTAGCCTTTGGAACCTAATCCGCTGCCGTGGATGATTTCGCCGCATACGCCGCGTTTTTGGGTGAATGCAATGAATTCGTTGAGGACTTTTTGGGCTTCTTCTTGGGTGTAGCCGTGCAGGTCAACATCGGTAACGACGGGATAGTATCCGTTTTTCAGGCGTTGGATGTCGTTTTTTCCCTGTCCGTTTTTGCTGAAGCTGGCGGGCGGTTCATTGTATGTGCTGCCGATGTAGAAATAGTTTTCTTCGTCGGCGCGGTTGTCTTTGGGACGGACTTTGATGGGGGTTTTGTCGGGCGGCGCATAATATTGCTGCCGGTTTTTTAATGGGGAGACTTGTCCGACCGCTTGTGAAAAATCCAAATCCTGTTCTTGTTTTTGCTTGTTTTTTTCGGATTCCTGTTTTTCTGCCGCTTCTTTTTTGGCCTGTTTGCCCAGTTGTTTGAGGATGTTTTGGAAGTCGGTATTCATGTTTTTTCCTGTTACTTGGTTTTTTCGTTATTTTGGCTTGAAAATGTGATTGTAGGGGAATTTGTTTGGGCTTGCCGGGATGGTTGGACAATGCCGTCTGAAAGTGGTTCAGACGGCATCGGGCGGTTTGGGCGAGATGCTGTTTATTTTTGGGCGGTTAATTGGTCGAATATGCCGCCGTCGGCGAAGTAGGTTTTCATGATGTTGTCCCAGCCGCCGAATTTTTCTTCGGGAGAGAAGGTGTCTAAGTCTGGGAAGTCGGCTTTGTGTCGTGCCAATACTTCGGGGTTGCGGGGACGCAGGTAGAGTGAGGCGGCGAGTTCTTGCGCCGGTTCGCTCCAAAGGTATTCGAGATAGGCGCGGGCGATTTTTTGCGTGCCTTTTTTCGCGACGACGCTGTTGACGACGGCGACGGGACTTTCGGCGGAAATGGTGTAGCTCGGATAGACGATTTCAAACTGTCCTTGGGTCAGTTTTTTGCTGACGTAGTTGGCTTCGTTTTCAAAAGTGATGAGTACATCGCCGATGTTCCGTTGTGTGAAGGTGGTGGTGGCGGCGCGTCCGCCGTTTTCAAAAACGGGTGTGTTTTTGAGGATGGATGCGACGAGTTTTTGGGCTTCCTGTTCGTTGCCGTTGGTGGCTTTCAGGCCGTAACCGTATGCGCCGAGGAAGGCGTAGCGTCCGTTGCCCGAGGTTTTGGGATTGGCGATGACGATGTTAACGCCGTCTTTGGCAAGGTCGTTCCAATCGCAGATCTGTTTGGGGTTGTTTTTTCGGACAAGGAAAACCATAGTGCCGGTGTAGGGCGCGGCGTGGTCGGGGAGGGCTTGTTGCCAGCCTTTTTCTACCAGCCCTTTTTTTTCGAGCAGGTCGATGTCGGAGGATTGGTTCATGGTGACGACATCGGCTTGAAGGCCGTTGGCTACGGATAATGCCTGTTTGCTGGAGCCTCCGTGGGACTGTTGGATGCTGACGGATGTGCCGGGATGTTTGGATTGGTATTCTTTGATAAATAATGGGTTGTATTCTTTGTAGAAATCCCGTGCCACATCGTATGAGGCATTGAGCAGGGTAATGTTTTTTCCGTTGGATTCTGTATTGGCTGGGGCATTTTGTCCGGACGGATGGTTTGAATCGGCTGCGGGGCTGCAGGCGGTGAGCAGGGCTGCGGTATAGAGTGCCGGTGCGTAGGTTTTCATATGCTTGTCCTGTCGGTTGGTAGATGGGGCAACTTTATACGGCTGTCGGCGCTTGTGGAAATAATGTTTGATTTGAAGTTTATCAGTTTTGGTTATAAAGATGGATTAGAGGTGTTTGCGCATCAGTTCGCATTTGATTTTGATGCTGGGGTCAAGTTGCAATACTGCCGAACCGAGCGATTCGTAGCGGTTGAGAAGGTAAAACGGGACGGAGTTGAGCGAGGCGTAGAGTTTCAGGAAACCCAGGCCGGACCGGCGGGCGATGGTTTCCGCCTGATGAAGCAGCGAAGTGCCCAGTCCCAGATTGTGGAACAAGGGGTGGACGTAAAGTGCGTCAAGCTGCGCTTCGCGGCAGTCGATTTGAAAAAAGCCTTGAATCTTGCCTTTATATTCCGCTACCCAAAGTTCTTTATCGGGATCTGAAATGGTCGGCAGGTAGCTTTCTGTGTTTAACAAGCCTTCCCATACTTTTAGGGCGTGTTCGTTGTAGCTGAGGATGCAGGTGTATTGGACGGAGTGCAGGTGGACTTTGAAGATGTCTTTGCAGTCTTGCACGGTGGCAGGGCGTAACAGTGTCAGCAGGCTCATGGCGGTATGTCGGCGGCTTCAGACGGCATCTGTGCCGTTGGTCGGATTATAGGGACTGATGCAGTTTTTTTGCTTCTTGAAATGCGGTGTCCGAATCGGTGGTTAAAACGGTAAAGTGTCCCATTTTCCTCCCTTTGCGCGCGGTTTTTTTGCCGTAAAGGTGCAGGTGCGCGTCCGGCCGGCTTTGCAGGGGCAGCCAATCCGGTTCGCCGCCGTCTTCCTGCCAAACGTCACCCAAAATATTCGCCATACAGCAAGAGCTCAGTAATTTGGTATCGGCAGGCGGCAGGTTGCACATCAGTCGGACCTGTTGTTGGAACTGGTCTGCGGCGCAGGCATCCAGCGTATGGTGGCCGGAATTGTGTGGGCGCGGGGCGATTTCGTTGACGACCAATTCATGCGTGTCGCCGACGACGAACATTTCCACCGCTAACACGCCGACATAATCCAATTCGTCCGCCAAGCGTTGCGCCATCTGCCGCGCCTGCTGCTGCACGTCGGTACTCAGTCGCGCAGGGACGATGGAATAAGCAAGGATGCCGTTTTCGTGGATGTTTTCGGCGGGATCGAAGGTTTGCACGTTTTCATCGTTCAGACGGCATACGATTACGGAAATCTCGCCGCGCAAATCCACCATTTTTTCCAAAACGCAATCCACGCCGCCGTGTTCGGCAAACGCGGCTTTGAGTTCGTCCACTGTTTTGACGCGGATTTGACCTTTGCCGTCGTAGCCCAAAGTAGCCGTTTTCAGGATGCCGGGCAAAAATTGCGCGCTTTCGTCGCTGATGTCGTCTGAACAGCAAACCACTTGATATGGCGCGGTTTGCAATCCTGCTTTGCGTATCCATGCTTTTTCCTGAATACGGTTTTGCGCGATGGCAACGCAGTCGCTGCTGGGGGAAACGTTGGTATGCTTTGCCAGAAAGCGCATCGCGTCGGCATTGACGTTTTCAAATTCGGTCGTAACCGCCGCGCATTTTGCTAGCTCGTCCAAAGCGGCTTGGTCGTCAAACGGCGCGCACAAATGGCGGTCGGCAAATTCCGCCGCCGGCGCGTCCGGATCGGGGTCGAGAACGGTTACTTTGTAGCCCATGGTTTTGGCGGCAACGGCAAACATTCTGCCTAATTGTCCGCCGCCGAGGATGCCGAGCATAGCGGGCGGGGAAAGAGATATGTTTTTCATGCTGATTCTTCAAATTGTACAAGTTGATAGCTATAACTAATTCTTGACGGATGTCTTGTATCGCTGGAATTACCAGTTTCAGAAATACAGAATACTTTTTCCATAAATTTTTCTGCTTTTAGAAATTCCAGTATTCTGTTTTTTTCATCCTTATAAGCACCGCGGTCTGTACCCCATGCAAGAATAATCATATCAGTATCTTCCAAACATCCTTTAAATTTGGAAAAATCGGTTTGGGTGTTTGCCCTAATTCCTGTTTGCTGTGTAGAGTAACTGGAAAAAATATTTAACATTTTGAAGTTGGTAAAACCGTACATATCCAAGAAACGTGCAAGTTGGGTAAGGGTTTTGTCGCTTCTTTCATCATTTGCTTTACTTGGATTAATTCCTATAGCGACAGCTGAGAAATTTTTAGGATTTTCTGTGTTGCCGCTCCATCTAACCGTTAGGATTTCTCGATTTTTTTCATTATCTGTATAGAGCCCGTCTTTGGTAGTCGGTCTGAGTGTTTGGCGAAGCTCATAAAGTTTTTCATAAGTCATTTATCCAACCCTTCCTGCACCATCTGCGCGGCGCGTATAACGGCACGGGCTTTGTTCTGCGTTTCCTGCCATTCTGATTCAGGATTGGAATCGGCAACTACTCCTGCGCCGCTTTGGACGTATAGCGTGTTGTTTTTTACTACGGCGGTGCGGATGGCGATTGCCAAATCCATGTCGTTGTTGAAACCCCATACGCCGACCGCGCCGCCGTAAATGCCGCGTTTGCCCGGTTCGACTTCTTCGATAATTTCCATGGCACGGACCTTGGGTGCACCGGAGAGTGTGCCGGCGGGGAAGGTGGCGGCGAGGATGTCCATGTTGGTAACGCCCTCTTTCAGACGGCCTTCGACGTTGGAAACGATGTGCATCACATGGGAGTATTTTTCAATCACCATTTTGTCGGTTACTTTGACTTCGCCTGTTTTGCTGATGCGGCCGACATCGTTGCGCCCTAAATCGATAAGCATGACGTGTTCGGCGATTTCTTTGGCATCGCTTAACAAATCTTGTTCGTTGGCAAGGTCTTCGGCAGGGGTTTTGCCGCGCAGGCGCGTACCGGCGATGGGGCGGACGATAACGTCGTTGCGTTCGCGTCGGACGAGGATTTCAGGTGAAGATCCGACGATGTGGAAATCGCCGAAATCGTAGTAAAAGAGGTAAGGCGAAGGGTTGAGCGTGCGCAGGGCGCGGTAGAGGGCGAGCGGGCTGTCGGTAAATTCCATGCTCATGCGTTGGCTGGGGACGACCTGCATGCAGTCGCCTGCGAAGATGTAGTCTTTGATTTTATCGACGCAGGCTTTGAACGGTTCTTCGCCGAATTCGCTGACGGCTTCGGTGTGTTTGCTGCCGAGCGAGAGCGGGATGGCGCAGCTTTGGCGTAACTGTGTACGGATGTCTTCGAGGCGTTCGCGGGCGCGTTCGTAGCCGTTGGCTTGAGACGGATCGGCATAAACAATCAGGTAGATTTTGCCGCTCAGGTTATCCACGACCGCCAATTCTTGCGACAGCATCAGCAAAATATCGGGCGTGCCGAGTGAATCGGCTTTGGCAGTATGTTTCAGGCGGTGGGCGAAATGCTCGAAATTGTAGATGGTTTCGTAACCGAAGTAGCCGACCAATCCGCCGGTAAAGCGCGGCAGGCTTGGAATTTCGGGCGTTTTGAAGCGGTTGTGGAAGGCTTCGATAAAGGGCAGGGGATTGCCGTCGTGTTGTTCGACAATTTCGCCGTTTTGATAAACATCGACGTGTTTGCCGCCGGCTTTGAGATAGTGGCTGCAAGGCAGTCCGATAAAGGAATAGCGGCCGAAACGTTCGCCGCCGACAACGGATTCGAGCAGGTAGGTATAGGGACGGTTGGCGAGTTTGAGATAGAGGGAAAGCGGCGTATCCAAGTCGGCAAGGAGTTCTTGCACGAGCGGGATGCGGTTGTAGCCTTGGGCGGCTTGGGCTTGGTATTCTTGTTTGCTGATCATTTCTGCTTTCCCAAAAGGCGGTTTCGGACGGCGCGGTAACGGGCGCGAGTATAGCATTTTATCGGAATTGTTGACAGTCTGACTGAGAGGCCGTCTGAAGGGTGCGGCTTGCGGTGCGGCGTGCTTTTGAATGCCCGTCAGGTACGCGGAGCGGGCATTTTGCAGGCGGCGGCTTCAGGCTTTGGGCGCGTTTTCCCGCCGGCAGGGCTTCAGACGGCATTGCCGTTCTGTTTGGCTTCGAGCCGCTCCCAGCGTTCCAGCTTTTCCAAAAGCAGTGTTTCGATTTCTTCGGTGCGGTTTTGCAATGCGCCGGCTTTTTCGTAATCTTTGAAAATTTCAGGATTGGAAAGTTGGGTATTGATTTCTGCCTGTTCGGCTTCCAAAGCGGCGATTTCGTCGGGCAGGGCATCGAGTTCGCGCTGTTCTTTGTAGGAAAGTTTGACTGTGCGCTTGGCTTTGGTTTTTTCTTTGGCGGGTTCGGCATCGGGTGCTTTGGGTGAGGATGCCGTCTGAATTTTCTCTTCGCGCAATTTTGCGTCGATATAGTCCTGATAGCCGCCGATGTATTCTTTTAACCTTCCGTTTCCTTCAAATACAATGCTTTGGGTGATGACATTATCGAGGAACATACGGTCGTGCGAGACGAGGAATACCGTGCCTTGGTAATCGCGCAACAGGTCTTCGAGCAGCTCTTGGGTGTCGATGTCCAAGTCGTTGGTCGGTTCGTCCAAGACCAGGATATTGGCAGGGCGGGTAAAGAGTTTTGCCAGCAGGAGGCGGTTGCGTTCGCCGCCGGAGAGCGATGAGACGGGGCTTTGCGCGCGGGCAGGGTGAAACAGGAAATCTTCCAAATAACTCATCACGTGTTTTTTCTTGCCGCCGATTTCGACATAATCATTGCCCTGTCCGAGCGTATAAAACACGGTGTCGTTTTCATTCAACGCGCTGCGGAACTGGTCGAAATAGGCAACTTCCTGCTTACTGCCGATACGGATTCTGCCGTAGGTCGGCTGCAATTCGCCCAAAATCAGCTTGAGGAAGGTGGTTTTGCCGATGCCGTTTGGACCGATTAAGCCGATTTTGTCGCCGCGCTGCAAAATCGCGGAGAATTTATCCATGATAACTTTGTCGCCATAGGCAAACGAAGCGTGTTCCAGCTCGGCGATGATTTTGCCGCTTTTCTCGCCGCTGTCGAGCTTGAAGTTGACCTGCCCCTGCACGTTGCGGCGTTCGGCGCGTTGGCGGCGCAGCTCTTCCAAACGGCGCACGCGGCCTTCGTTGCGGGTACGGCGCGCTTCGATGCCTTTGCGTATCCATGCTTCTTCCTGAGCATGGAATTTGTCGAATAGGCGGTTATGTTCGGCTTCAATCGCCAATTCCTGCGCTTTTTTCTCGCTGTATTTGGAGAACGAGCCGGGATAGGAGCGCAGAATGCCGCGATCGAGTTCGACAATGCGCGTGGCGATATTGTCCAAAAAACGGCGGTCGTGGGTAATTACAACCAAGCTGCCTTCAAACGCCTTGAGCAGGTTTTCCAGCCAGATAATCGCGTCGATGTCCAAATGGTTGGTCGGTTCGTCCAGCAGCAATACGTCGGGCTTCTGCACCCAAGCCTGCGCCAAAGCGACACGCTTTTTCTGACCGCCGGAAAGGTTGCCGATTTTTTCGTTTTCCGGCAAACCGAGTTCCCCCAAAGTCTGCTTGACTGCCGCATCCAGTTTCCAGCCGTCCTTCGCTTCGATTTCGAGTTGTAATTCGTTGAGTTCTTTCAACAAAGCCTCACTTGAACCATTTTCCAACTCATGGCTGACATGATGATAACGGCGCAACAAATCGCGGATTTCGCCCAAGCCTTCGGCAACGGTATCAAATACGGTTGCTTCCTTGTCAAAAAATGATTCCTGCGGCACATAAACGATTTTGAGGTTGTTTTGAACGATAATCTGCCCGTCGTCGAGCTTTTGCACGCCGGCGAGGATTTTTAAAAAGGAAGACTTGCCTGCGCCGTTGCGACCAATCAAGCCGACTTTTTCGCCGCTGTCGAGTTGGAAGGACGTTTTGTCGAGCAGGGCGACGTGGCCGATGGCAAAGGAAGCGTTTTCTACGGATAATATATTCATAATGTCAATTCCCAACAATTAATGTTCGGATTTTGCCGCAAGTTTGGCGCGGGCGATTTCGATAATGCCGGGCAGGATGGAAACAATAATGATGCCGCCCATCACCAAGCCCAGATTGTTTTTTACGACGGGGAAGTTGGCAAAGAAATAGCCTGCATAAGAAAACAGGATAACCCACAAGAAGCCGCCGATGATGTTGTAGCGGATAAATTTGGCGTAGTGCATTTTGCCCATACCGGCGACAAAGGGGGCGAAGGTGCGGACGATTGGCACGAAGCGCGCGATGATAATCGTTTTGCCACCGTGTTTTTCGTAAAAACGGTGGGTTTTATCGAGATATTCGCGTCGGAAGATTTTAGAATCGGGGTTGGCGAACAGCCTGCCGCCGAAATACCTGCCGACGGTAAAATTGAGCGCGTCACCGAGTATGGCGGCAAGGCTTAATAATGCAACCATCAAATGAATATCCATACCGCCCAGCGCGGCAATCCCGCCGGCGGCAAACAGCAGCGAATCACCGGGCAGGAAGGGCGTAACAATCAGACCGGTTTCGCAAAAAACAATCAGAAACAAAACAGCATAAATCCATAAGCCGTATTGTGCCGACAAAGCGATTAAATGCCGGTCAATGTGAAGGATAAAATCGATGGCAGATGCGAGCATAAAAAAATACTTCCCGAAAAACAGACCGCGTATTTTAACCGATTGCAAAAATGCCGTCTGAAAAGTTTCAGACGGCATCGGTTTTAAAAAAAGCTTATGCGCCGTAAACGGGGTATTTATTGCACAAAGCAGTTACTTGTTCGCGGACTTTGGCGAGGTTGGCTTCGTCTTCGGGATTGGCCAATACGTCGGCAACCAAGTTCGCCAATACGCGCGCGTCGGCTTCGTTAAAACCGCGTGTGGTCATGGCGGCGGAGCCGATGCGGATGCCGGAGGTAACGAACGGTTTTTCCGGATCGTTCGGGATGGCGTTTTTGTTGACGGTGATGTGCGCTTTGCCCAAGGCGGCTTCGGCGGCTTTGCCAGTGATTTTCATCGGTTGCAGATCGACGAGGAAAACGTGGCTTTCGGTACGGCCGGAAACGATGCGCAGACCGCGTTTGACCAGTTCTTCCGCCATAGCGGCTGCGTTGGTTTTCACTTGTTTCGCGTATTGTTTGAACTCGGGTTGCAAGGCTTCTTTAAACGCTACGGCTTTGGCGGCGATGACGTGCATCAGCGGGCCGCCTTGCAGGCTTGGGAAGATGGAAGAGTTCAACGCTTTTTCGTGCGTGTTGTCGCGGCACAGAATCACGCCGCCGCGCGGGCCGCGCAGGGTTTTGTGGGTGGTGGTGGTGACGAAGTCGCAGAATGGCACGGGGTTGGGATATTCGCCGCCGGCAATCAGTCCGGCATAGTGCGCCATATCGACAAAGAGGTATGCGCCGACTTTATCGGCGATTTCGCGGAATTTCGCCCAGTCGATTTGCAACGCGTAGGCAGATGCACCGGCCACAATCATTTTGGGTTTGTGTTCGAGCGCGAGGCGTTCGACTTCGGCATAATCGAGAACTTCGTTTTCATCCAAACCATATGTAACGGCATTGTAGAGTTTGCCGGAAATATTAACGCTTGCGCCGTGGGTCAAGTGGCCGCCGTGTGCCAGAGACATACCCAAAATGGTGTCGCCCGGTTTCAAAACGGAAGCGTACACGGCTTGGTTGGCTTGAGAGCCGGAGTGCGGCTGAACGTTGGCATAGGCTGCGCCAAACAGTTCTTTTACGCGGTCGATTGCCAATTGTTCGACAATATCGACGTATTCGCAGCCGCCGTAGTAGCGTTTGCCGGGATAGCCTTCGGCGTATTTGTTGGTCAATTGCGAACCTTGCGCTTCCATTACGGCGCAGCTGACGTAGTTTTCAGAAGCAATCAGCTCGACGTGGTCTTGCTGGCGCCGGTCTTCTTGGGCTATGGCGGCTGCCAGATCGGGATCGTATTGGGCTAGGGTAACGCTTTTTGAAAACATCTTCTCGGCTCCTTTGTGTCATCAGGGGTAGGGGCTGGAAATTTATGCGTAAAGCGTGATATTGTCAACGGTTTTATCAACCGGACGGCGGCATCGGAAGAAAATTTTGCCGCATCCGATAAAATACTGGATAAAAATATTATCTTTGTTATAATCAATGTAAAGATTCAGTTTGCTTTTTAACCCGTTAATGAAGAGAGGAAAGCGATATGTTCCCAGAATACCGTGATTTGATTTCCAAATTGAAACAGGAAGATTCCCATTTCGCCCGTCTGTTTGACGAGCATAACGAGCTGGACGACAAAATTGCCGGTTTGGTCAACAATCCGGTTACCAGCGGCGCGGAAGCCATTGATGAGCTGAAAAAAGCCAAATTGAAACTGAAAGACGAGTTGTACGCCATCCTGCAAAAAGCGGCGGGCAAATAAATTCGGGCTTTAATTTTTAAAATGCCGTCTGAAAACTTTTCAGACGGCATTTTTGCCGTTTGGAAAGGCGGTTTTCTGTCTTTTTAAGGCTATAAACGAAATATCGGCGGCAGCGGCGGATGCGCGCTGCCGCCTTTCTTTATCGGTCAGGCAGCCTGTTTATTTTGAATGCAGGCGGTTGAGGTAATCCACTTCTTCGCTGCTGCCCATAATGACGGCGACGCGCTGGTGCAGGCTTTCGGGACGGATGCCGAGTATGTCCTGACAGGCGTTGCTTGCCGATGCGCCGGCTTGTTCAAGTATCAGGGCCATAGGATTGGCTTCGTACATCAGGCGCAGTTTGCCGGGTTTGGACGGGTCGCGTTTGTCTTGCGGATACATGAACACGCCGCCGCGCATCAGGATGCGGTGGATTTCGGCAACCATACTGGCTACCCAGCGCATATTGTAGTTTTTGCCGCGCGTACCGGTTTCGCCTGCCAAGAGTTCGTCTATGTATTGTTGTACGGGAGGAAACCAATGGCGGCGGTTGGACATATTGATGGCAAATTCTTTGGTGCTTTCGGGTACTTTCGGGTTTTCTTTGGTCAGCACGAATTCGTTTTCGGCATTGAGTGTGAACATATATACGCCGTGTCCGAATGTGAATACGAGCTGGGTTTGAGGCCCGTAAAGAACGTAACCAGCGGCAAGCTGCTGTCTGCCCGTTTGAAGGAATGATTCGGTTGCCAATGCGCCTTCGGGTTTTTCAAGGATGGAGAAAATCGTACCGACGGAAATGTTGACATCAATATTGGACGATCCGTCTAAAGGGTCGAATAGGACGAGATAGCGTCCGTTTTCACCGGCACTTACGAAAGTGTCTTCTTCCTCGCTTGCCAAACCGGCAACGGCAGGGTTGGCTTTGAGTGTGTCAATCATAATGTTGTTGGCGATAACATCCAGTTTTTTCTGGTCTTCGCCCTGAATATTGCCCGTGCCCGCCATACCCAATACGCCGGCCAGTGCGCCAAGGCGGACTTTGGCGTTGATTTCGGTGCAGGCGGAAACGACAGACAGCAAAACGCCGCCGAGTGCTTCGGGCAGCCGGTTTTGTTGCAGATGTTCGGGGAGGAATCGGGTCAGTGTGTCCATAGTTTGCTCGTTTCGGAAAGGTTTGTGCCGTCTGAAAGGCGGCAGATTGCTGCGGGGCGTTCCTTGCGGGACGGAATTGATTGGCGCGTTCCGCAGGATATCGCGTGGGATTGTAGTGGAAAAAAACGGCGCGGGGCAAGTCGGAACGCGGTAGGTGGATGAGGGGATATTTATTCTTATAGTGGATAAATTTAAACCAGTACAGCGTTGCCTCGCCTTGCCGTACTATTTGTACTGTCTGCGACTTCGTCGCCTTGTCCTGATTTTTGTTAATCCACTATAAAAGTGCCGGTTGCCGGTATATCGTCCGGCTTTGTTTGATGGGAGATGCCGTCTGAAGGGTTTCAGACGGCATCGGGGTCAGCGGATTTTGCTGTCCAACAGGTAGCGCGCGCCTTTGTCTTGCGCCAGCAGCCGCGTGAGGGCGGGGAGGTTTGTCGCCAATTGTTCCGCCAACAGATAGGGCGGATTGATGACGAACATTCCGCTGCCGTGCATACCGAAACCGTCGGTTTTCGGCGCGTGGACGTGCAGTTCGGCGTGAAGGTAGTTGTCGGGAACGAGTTTTTTCAGTTCTTCGGGCAGCTTGCGGCTTTCTTCGCGGCTCAAACAGGGATACCAAACCAAATAACAGCCGGACTCAAAACGTTTTAAAGCGGCTTTCAGCGTTTCCGTTACACGCCGGTAGTCCTGTTTTTCCTCGTAAGGCGGGTCGATGAGAATAACAGCGCGTCGCGGCGGGGGCGGCAGCAGGGAAATCAGCCCTTTGTAACCGTCTTCGCGCAACACTTGTCCGCGTTTGCCCAGTTCTGCTTCGCCCATATTGTTTTGCAGATGGACAAAGTCGGTGGGGTGCAGCTCAAATAGGCGCAATTTGTCGCCGACGCGGGTCAGCGATTGCGCCAGCCACGGAGAACCGCAGTAAAGTTCGGGCGAGGGCAGGATTTTTTGTATGTGCGCGGCAAAGTCAGACAATTCGGCAGGCAGGTTTTGCGCCTGTCGGAGCAGGGCGATGCCTTGCCGGTATTCGCCGACTTTCTGCGCCTCGTTGCCTTCGAGATTGTACAAACCCGCGCCGCCGTGCGTGTCGATGTACCAGTAGGGCTTGTCTTTGCGGTTGAAATATTGCAGCACTAAAAACAAGGTGAAGTGTTTGAGCATATCGGCATGGTTGCCGGCGTGGAATGCGTGTCTGTAACTGAGCATAGTCGGTAAAACGGCGGGATATTCGGATGCCGTCTGAAGCGGGGTTCAGACGGCATAAACAGGGATGGATGGGAAATCAGCGGCTGCCGCCGATTTTGCTTTCTCTGCCTTCGAGCAGCTTGACGATATTACTTTTGTGGCGGAACAACACCAGCAGGGCGATAAGGAGCGTCGCCCAAATCCAAGAAGGGTGGGGCATAAAAAACAGTGCGGCAAGGGGGGCGGCGATTGTGGCGGTTAATGCGGCAAGGGAGGACACCTTGAAGCCGAATGCCATCACAAGCCAAATCAACGCGCAGACCAAGGCAGTTGCGGGAGAGAGTGCCAGAAGCACGCCCAATGCCGTTGCCACGCCTTTGCCGCCCTTAAATCCGAAAAACACCGGCCACATATGCCCGACCAGCGCGGCGAGTGCGACGGCAGCGATTGCGCTGTCGGATAAACTGAGCGGTTCTTGAAACACGCGTGCAAGCAAAATGGCAACCAAACCTTTGGCAGCATCGCCCAAGAGCGTCAGCGCGGCTGCCTTTTTTTTGCCGCTGCGTAAAACATTGGTTGCACCGGGATTGCCCGATCCGTAGGTGCGCGGGTCGTCCATCCCGTAATACTTGGAAACGATGACGGCGAAAGAAAGTGAGCCGATCAGATAGGAAACGGCAACAGCCGGTATGTTGAACATTTGCGGTACTTTACTTAGAATGGTGCGGTTATTTTAGCAAAAAACGGGGCGGATTATGGATAAAATCTTTTTGCACGGCATCAAGGCGGATACGCTTATCGGCGTGTACGGCTGGGAGCGCGAACGGTTGCAGACCCTGATTGTCGATTTGGACATCGGCATTCCCGAGAAAGCGGGTTCGGACGACGATATTGCCAATACGGTACATTATGCCGAGGTATGCGAAACGCTGCGCCGACATCTGAAAGAACAGGATTTCCTGCTTTTGGAAGCGTTGGCGGAATATATTGCCGATTTGGTTTTGGGATATTTCGGCGCGGTGTGGGTGCGCGTGAAAATCGTCAAGCCGGGTATTTTGGAAGGCGTGCGCGAGGTTGGAGTGGAAATCGAGCGCGGCAAGCGTGAAGATTGAACGGCAGAATAGGAAACGGAAAGGAGATATGAAGTGGATTTAAGGGAAGTAAAATTAGGCGGCGAAACCATTTACGAGGGCGGTTTCGTCAGTATCAGCAAGGATAAGGTCAGGCTGCCCAACGGTAACGAAGGGCAGCGCATCGTCATCCGTCATCCGGGCGCGGCGTGCGTGTTGGCGGTAACGGATGATGAAAAGGTCGTTTTGGTGCGGCAGTGGCGTTATGCGGCAAATCAGGCGACATTGGAACTTCCTGCGGGCAAGCTGGATGTGGCGGGTGAGGATATGGCGGCGTGTGCGCTGCGAGAACTGGCTGAAGAAACGCCTTATACCGCCGACAGCGTGCGCCTGCTTTACAGTTTTTATACGGCGGTCGGTTTTTGCAACGAAAAAATGTATCTGTTCGAAGCGGAAGGCGTATGTTTGGGCAGTACGCTTGCCAATGACGAAGACGAGATTACGGAAACCGTATTGATGTCGAAGGAGGAAGTCCGTCAGGCATTGGCAAACGATGAAATTAAAGACGGTAAAACATTAATCGGTTTGCAATACTGGTTGATGAAGGATTGACAGGATGTTGGAACTGCCCGCCGGAGTAGATCGGCGGGCAGTTTGTTTGGCGGATGGGGTATGGTTTTTCTGATTTCGGCTTCGGGGAGGCAAGGGTTCGGCTTGCCGTCGGACGCGCCCTTTAAAGTAATTTGTGCTTTAGTAATAGGAGTAGGGTATGGTATGGGCTGATAATTACCCAAAAGAACGTGATAATTTTTAAGAATGGTTAATAATGAAAATCTTTGTTACTAATTTTTTTTACTGGTTTATTAGTTTATTGGCTCTTTCTTATATACCATCTATTAATGCATGGCATGATGAATTAATAGATGATATTAATTTTGGCAAAAGGGTTATGATGGTTACTTTTTTTGCATTTTTAGACGCAGCAATAGAGAGTTTTTTTTAATAAAAAGCCTTGGTAGGATAAACCTACCAAGGCTTTTTCTTTGTTATAGACCTAACAGCTTAATTTGAGAACGGTAATTGGCACAGCCAGTATTTAAACAAGCGAAGCCGATTTATTGTTCTTCCTTTTTTTTATATAATGGTCTATTCATTGATGGATTACTTTTTAAGAATACAACATTAATAGTATCAGACACTCGTAAACATGAAATTTCTGATACAAAACCTATATAGGCTTGACCATGATAAAAAAATCTATAACGAAGAACTGGATATGAACTCTTACCTGTTAATCTCTCTTCAACAACTGCTTTTGTATGTATTGTTTCACCATATTTTAATAAAAAATCTGTAATTAATGAACAGTAAAGAGCATAAGATATACCTCCTACAATTATAAAGACAATTAAAATATTCTTTATTTTCATTTTGAACGCTGGTTATTATTTGATTTCTAATATATGTAAATTCTTGAGAATTATAACTTTAAAGAAGATTTTTCACTGTTAACAATAATCAAATATTAAGAACTTGATGAAGAGTACCGTGAGAACCATTAATAATAAATATAAAACATGTTTTATAAAAAACCTTTTAGTGACGACACCTTTATATGCTTCCTCCTTAGATAATAACATAAAAATCAAGTTTATAGAAGAAAAAACAAGAATTTCAACAATTAATATAGGGGTAGAAGTAAATACAAACCTCTGCATGAAAATTGACCATGGATGCTCTTTATATGTTATCAAACTATGATGGCCATCCAGTGTAAAGAATGCTAAAAAGCTAACAATAGGTAACTCTATTAAAACAATAGCTATATTCTTCCATTTATCATTTTTTTGTACCATTGGAATTGCTCTATGTGATTCCGTTTACACTATAGTAATTTGTCCTCTTTATGCTTTCTTGATTATACATAGATTATGTCAAAACCAAAGGAAGCAATTTTTTGCGGTTATTTGACTGCCGCCCCTATCTTCAGCCCGATCCAGGTCAGCAGCAGCGAACCCGCCGTATGTAGGAAAATATTGGCAAGTGCCGAAGCGGGACGATTCGATTGGAGCAGGGTTACGGTTTCCAGTGAAAATCCGGAAAGCGTGGTCAGGCTGCCGAGAAAACCGGTAATCAGCAGCAGCTTCCATTGCGGGTGGCTGACGGTTTCGGCAAAGATTCCGATAAGAAAAGCGCCTATCCAGTTGGCAAACAGGTTGCCTGTGGCAGGCGACATGGCGGCAGGAACGGCGAAGTTGAGCAACCAGCGCGCAGTTGCACCGAATGCCGCACCGATAGAAAGGGGGATGATGTTGGAAAGCATGGTTTTGTCTGCCTATGCCGTCTGAAGGCTACCGCCATATGCCGCGGTCGGACTTCAGATAGCGGTTGTCGTCGAAAGTGTTGATCCAATGCGGCTTCAGTGCAACAAATATGGCGGTGGCTATGCCGCTGAGGAAGGCTTCCGCCCACGCCAGCAGAATAAAGACGGGCAGGGCGGTCGTCCACAATATTTCGGACGGAAAAGCGTTTGCGGCATCCAAAATACCGGTCAGCACCAGCCCGGTCAGCAGAATGCCGACGGCGGAAGCGAGAAAGCCGTTGACGAAAATAAAGATGAAAATATTGGGCGGCAGGCGGTCGACCAGCATACGCGACAGGCGGTTGACGACAAGTGCGGGCAGAATCAGCACCAAAGCGTTCGACGGATATGCGCCGGCAGAACCGGCAAACAGCAGGTAGTAGGGCAACATCAGCAGCGCGGCAAGCCAAAAGGCGGCAGAGGTATCCACCATCAGAGCGACCAGGTTGACGGCGAGCAGGTGATAGCTCATTTGGGCAAGTTGTCCGCCGCCGGCAGAGGCGTTCAAACACCACGCGGCGGAGAAAATGACCACGCAGGCGGGGACGGCGGAACGGTAGCGGACGAGCGAGCGGAATGCCGACGGCGCGGATGCCGCCAATAGGAGGATGAGTGCGATCCATGAAGCCACCAGCAGCATATCCGAAAACCAAACTGTTTGGAAAATCATAACAATGCCGAAAAGACAAGGAAATGCCGGCCATTATACTGTCGGCGGGGGCAAACCGAAAGCCGCGCCGGTTTGTGCGGAATTGCCGGCCGGCTGTTTTGTTTGGGATGGAAACACGTTAAAATAAGCCGGTCTAATCGTTCATCATTCGTCTTGCGGGAAACGGCATATGTTTTGGATAGTTTTGATTGTTATTTTGTTGCTTGCCCTTGCCGGCCTGTTTGTTGTCCGCGCCCGCTCGGAACGAGAGTGGGTAAGGGAGTTGGCGGAGCGGCAGGAAGGCGGCGGACGGGCGGAGTTGCCGGAAATCAAAGACGGGATGCCCGATTTTTCCGAGCTTGCCCTGATGCTTGTCCGGGCGGTTAAGGCGATGGTGTGCTGCCTGTCGGACGGCATCGTCCGTTTTTGCCGGAATTATCTGGCACACGAGTCCGAACCGGACCGGCCGGCTCCTTCCGATGATGGAGACGGTGCGTCCGGTGCGCCTGAATTTCGGGATGAGGCCGGGGATACGGCGGATAAAGCGGATGAAGCGGTAGGATGCGCCCCGCAGGAGCGGACGGACGGCGGGGAAGATATTGAAACCGCCATCATCGGCAACCGCAGCATCTGTTCCGACCGGGAGAACGGCATCCCTATGCCGTCTGAAAGCGGGTATCCGCCTGTCCGCCCCGTGGTTCAAACGTTTCAGGAAATCACATTGGAAGAGGCGAAGCGGGCTTTGAACAATGCGCTTGCGGCGGCAAGGAAGGAGCGGTATATCGGCACGTTTGAAAAAAACGGAATGGCCGCGCCCAAGGTACGGGTATCCGATACGCCGATGGAAGGGCTGCCGATTATCGGTTTGGACGACCCTGTGCTTCAGCGCGCGCGCGCGTTCGTTTCCGATGCGGACAAAAGCCCCGAGCCTTCGGACGATGCGTTCGAACCCTATTTTGAACGTGTGTCCCGGCCCGCACGCCGTGAAATTGAAGCCGGGCATTTCCCACCCCGAGGCAATGCCGGATTTGACGCGCAGCCGGCGGCAACGTCGCCGGCTGCGCCCCGGGGGGAATCCGTTTCAGACGGCATTGCCGGAGTCCGCCGCGTTCCCATCAATTTGAAAGAGCCGAACAAGGCGACGGTTTCTGCGGAGGCGAGGATTTCGCGGCTGATTCCGGCACATAAGGCTGCCGGTGCGGTGCGGTTCGGCGGTTTGCCGTCCGAACCTGAAAACGCGGCGGATGAAGCCCGTCCGGCCGGGGATTCGGATGAAGCTGCCGATGTCCGTATCGTAAAGCCTGCCGCGCCGGATGCGTGGGTGGTCGAGCCGCCCGAAGTGCCGGCGGTTGCCGTGCCTGAAATCGATATTCTGCCGCCTCCGCCCGTGTCGGAAATCTATGGGCGCGATGATGATTTGCCGGAGGGGTTCGAGCAGGCGTACGGCCGCCGCCTTGCCGAAATAGCCCGCCTTGCCTGCGATACGCCCGAAGGCGGTTTGCAGGACGGGGAAGCAGGCAATCTTTCGGACGAAAGGGAGGAACAGGCCGGCAGCGAAAGAAACGAAGATGAAGACGGAGGTGGAGGCGGAGGCGGGCAATATCTGTCCGATGGGGGAGCGTCCCGGTATCGCGGCACGGATGCGGCGATGCCGTCTGAACGCCCGTCCTGCCGGGCATCGGATACGGAAGCGGATGAAGGGGCGTTCCAATCGGAAGAAACCGGTGCGGTATCCGAACACCTGCCGACAACCGACCTGCTTCTGCCTCCGCTGTTCAATCCCGAGGCGACGCAAACCGAAGAAGAACTGTTGGAAAACAGCATCACCATCGAAGAAAAATTGGCGGAGTTCAAAGTCAAGGTCAAGGTTGTCGATTCTTATTCCGGCCCCGTGATTACGCGTTATGAAATCGAACCCGATGTCGGCGTGCGCGGCAATTCCGTTCTGAATCTGGAAAAAGACTTGGCGCGTTCGCTCGGCGTGGCTTCCATCCGCGTTGTCGAAACCATCCCCGGCAAAACCTGTATGGGTTTGGAACTTCCGAACCCGAAACGCCAAATGATACGCCTGAGCGAAATCTTCAATTCGCCCGAGTTTGCCGGATCCAAATCCAAGCTGACGCTCGCGCTCGGTCAGGACATCACCGGACAGCCCGTCGTAACCGACTTGGGCAAAGCGCCGCATTTGCTGGTTGCCGGTACGACCGGTTCGGGCAAATCGGTGGGTGTCAACGCGATGATTCTGTCTATGCTTTTCAAAGCCGCGCCGGAAGACGTACGTATGATTATGATCGATCCGAAAATGCTGGAATTGAGCATTTACGAAGGCATCCCGCACCTGCTCGCCCCTGTCGTTACCGATATGAAGCTGGCGGCAAACGCGCTGAACTGGTGTGTTAACGAAATGGAAAAACGCTACCGCCTGATGAGCTTTATGGGCGTGCGCAATCTTGCGGGCTTCAATCAAAAAATCGCCGAAGCCGCAGCAAGGGGGGAGAAAATCGGCAATCCGTTCAGCCTCACGCCCGACGATCCCGAACCTTTGGAAAAACTGCCGTTTATCGTAGTCGTGGTCGATGAGTTTGCCGATTTGATGATGACCACAGGCAAGAAAATCGAAGAACTGATTGCCCGCCTTGCCCAAAAAGCCCGCGCGGCAGGTATCCATCTTATCCTTGCCACGCAACGCCCCAGCGTCGATGTGATTACAGGGTTGATTAAGGCGAACATCCCGACGCGCATCGCGTTCCAAGTGTCCAGCAAAATCGACAGCCGCACGATTCTCGACCAAATGGGTGCGGAAAACCTGCTCGGGCAGGGCGATATGCTGTTCCTGCCGCCGGGTACGGCCTATCCGCAGCGCGTACACGGCGCGTTTGCTTCGGATGAAGAGGTGCACCGCGTGGTCGAATATCTGAAGCAGTTCGGCGAGCCGGACTATGTTGACGATATTTTGAGCGGCGGCGGCAGCGAAGAGCTGCCCGGCATCGGGCGCAGCGGCGACGGCGAAACCGATCCGATGTACGACGAGGCTGTATCTGTCGTTTTGAAAACGCGCAAAGCCAGCATTTCGGGCGTGCAGCGAGCCTTGCGTATCGGCTACAACCGCGCCGCGCGTCTGATTGACCAGATGGAGGCGGAAGGCATTGTGTCCGCACCGGAACACAACGGCAACCGTACGATTCTCGTCCCCTTGGACAATGCTTGATTTTTTGCAAATGGAAATGCCGTCTGAAGACTGTTTCAGACGGCATTTTTATCGGATGTTTGAATTCGGATTATTCCCTAACCTGTCCCGTGCCTTGTACGATGTATTTGTAACTCGTCAGCTCTTTCAAACCCATCGGACCCCGGGCGTGAAGTTTTTGCGTGGAGATGCCCATTTCGCAACCCAAGCCGAATTCGCCGCCGTCGGTAAAGCGCGTGGACGCGTTGACATACACGGCGGCAGAATCGATATGGGTCGTGAAATAGTCCGCAGTGTGGCGGTTTTCGGTAACGATGCCGTCTGAATGGTGCGTGCCGTGGGCTTCGATGTGCCCAACCGCCTCTTCGATCGAAGCGACGGTTTTCACGGCGAGGATGTAGTCTAAAAACTCGGTATCGAAATCGTCTGCACCCGCTGCTTCGCCGCCGATATGCCGCGCCGCCTGCGGATCCAAACGGAAGCGGACGGGCGGCAGTCCGGCTTTTATACGGTCGCGAACCAACAGCCGTTCGAGCTTGGGCAGGAAGTCGGCAGCAATGTCTTCATGCACCAGCAGCACTTCCATCGAGTTGCACACGGACGGACGGCTGGTTTTGGCGTTGCGGACAATGCGGATTGCCTTTTCTAAGTCCGCATCTTTATCGACGTAGATGTGGACAATGCCCGTCCCCGTTTCAATGACCGGCACGACGGCATTCTCAACCACCGCCCGTATCAGCCCCGCCCCGCCGCGCGGAATCAGCAGGTCTAGATAATCTTTCGCCCTCATCATTTCGTAACTGCTTTCGCGCCCGGTGTCTTCAATCAACTGGAGCGCGTCGGGGTCGATGCGGGTTTGTGCCAACCCCGTTTTCAGGGCGGCAACGATGGCGCGTGCGGATTGGAATGCATCTTTGCCGCTGCGGAGTACGACCGCGCTGCCGCTTTTCAGTGCCAAAGCCGCCGCATCGGAAGTAACGTTCGGGCGGCTTTCGTAAATAATGCCGATAACGCCCATCGCTACGCGCTTTTTGATGATTTCCAAGCCGTTGGGCAATGTCGAGGTTTCCAGTATTTCGCCCACGGGGTCGGGCAGCGCGGCAACCGCCCTGATGCCGTCCGCCATCGCGCCAATGCGTTTTTCGTCCAACAAAAGGCGGTCGGTCATGCTTTCGGGAATTTTGCCTGCCGCCGCTTTCAAATCCAAACGGTTTGCCGCCAAAATATTTTCCGCCGCCGCTTCCAGGCTGTCCGCCATAGCAAGCAGCGCGCGGTTTTTTTCTTCCGTATCCGCCGTGTTGGCGGATTTTTTTGCCGCTTTGGCAAGGGCAAGCTGTTTTTGTGTGTTTGACATGGGTTTCCTTTTCTAAAATTCGGTCAGAAGCAGGCGTATTTCGGGCGTAATGGAAATCCAATCGTCCCGATGGATGAACACGCCTTTCGCTTTGCGCGATTTGAGCAGGTCTTCGGCGGCGGCAGAGCCGAAAAGGACGCGCCCTTTGCCCAAAGGCTGTTTGGTTGCGTTGCTGTACACGGTTACGGTGTCCATACGG
The DNA here is from genome assembly GCF_901482445.1 of Neisseria lactamica. Classification (NCBI taxonomy): domain Bacteria; kingdom Pseudomonadati; phylum Pseudomonadota; class Betaproteobacteria; order Neisseriales; family Neisseriaceae; genus Neisseria; species Neisseria lactamica. The sequence continues at coordinate 424,734 of NZ_LR590477.1, forward strand.
GAAAAATGCCCTTCGATTCCGGCAACGCCCGACATCAGCAGGCTTTTTCCCTGTTCCGACAAGGCGTGTTCCGCACCTTCGTCCACATAAACGCCGCCCCGGCTTTCCGAGTAAAACGCCAGCCATTGTTTCTGCGTCCTCAAGCCTTTGGCACGGGGGACGAAAAACGAGCCGTCCGCCTGATGTCCGGCGGCTTCGGCAAGGGCGTTGTCTTTAAGCGAGGAACAGATATACACCGGGACGCCGGATTCGGTCGCAATCGTCGCCGCTTTGATTTTGGTCAGCATCCCGCCCGTGCCGTTTGCCGAACCCGCGCCGCCCGCCATTGCGATAATCTCATGGTTGATGTGTTCGATTTTATCCAGCCGTACGGCATCGGGATTGCTGTTCGGGTTGCCGGTATAAAGTCCGTCTATGTCGGTCAGCAGTACCAAGAGGTCTGCCTGTATCATCGCCGCAACCTGCGCGCTGAGCGTGTCGTTGTCGCCGATTTTCAACTCTTCGACAGAAACCGTGTCGTTTTCATTGATAATGGGGACGGCGCGGCGTTGCAGTAGTACGGAAAGCGCGGCGGCGGCATTTTGGTAGCGGCGTTTGTCGGAAAAGTCGGCGCGGTTGAGCAGGATTTGCGCGGACACGATGCCGTCTGAAGACAGGCAGGCGGTGTATTCTTCCATCAGCAGCCCCTGCCCGACGGCGGCGGAAGCCTGTTTGTCGGCAATTTTAACCGGGCGTTTTTTGAAACCGAGTGCGCCGAACCCTGCCGCAACCGCGCCGGATGAAACCAAAACCGTCTCGTGTCCGGCGCGGTGCAGCGCGGCGAGCTGGCGGGTCAGGGCTTGGATTTTGCCGCGCGAGAGCGTGCCGTCCGGACAGGTTAGCGAAGAAGTTCCGACTTTAAATACGATTCTTTTATATTTCATTGTTTCCGTCCTTGTTGGTTTGTCCCGTCGGGCTGCCGCCTTGTACCGCCGAATTTGCCCTGTTCTGCCGCAATTGTCAACAATCACGCCGCATCTGCAATAAAATAGACAAAATGTATAAAATTAATAAAATCTATGGCGGCTTATTGAGATTTTTTCAAATCGATATTGCCGTTTTGTCTAAAATGCGTATAATCCCATCCATATTCCTGTTGTGGGCAGATTGATTTTAGACAAGGAACATTATGCAATTAGACATTGACCGCTTGGTTGCTTATTTCGGCGGCGTGAACGCGCTTGCCGAAGCGTTGAAACAGCACGATCCCGAAAATGCCGCGACGACCGCCGCCATCTACAAATGGCGCACGCGCGGGTCGCTGCCCCTGGCGCAACTGCAAAAGCTGACCGCGCTGGCAGAGGCGCAAGGCAGGCCGCTGGATTTGAATGCTTTTTTACAAAAAAACGAATCTCTGGAGAGAACAGAAATGACACAGACCAACCGCGTAATTATTTTTGATACTACCCTGCGCGACGGCGAACAATCGCCCGGCGCCGCTATGACCAAAGAGGAAAAAATCCGCGTCGCCCGCCAATTGGAAAAATTGGGCGTGGACATCATCGAAGCGGGTTTTGCCGCTGCCAGCCCGGGCGATTTCGATTCGGTCAATGCGATTGCCAAAATCATCACCAAATCCACAGTCTGCTCGTTGGCGCGTGCCGTTGAAAACGATGTGCGTAAGGCAGGCGAAGCCGTTTCGCCTGCGCCGAAAAAACGCATCCATACCTTCATCGCCACCAGCCCCATCCATATGGAGCACAAACTGAAAATGAAGCCGCAGCAGGTCATCGATGCGGCGGTCAAAGCAGTGAAAATCGCCAAAGAATACACCGACGATGTGGAATTTTCCGCCGAAGACGCCGTGCGTTCGGATTTGGACTTCCTCGCCAAAATCTTTACGGCGGTTATCGAAGCGGGTGCGACCACCATCAATATTCCCGATACCGTCGGCTATTCCATTCCTTCTGTGTGGTACGAACGTATCAGCAACATCATCAAAAGCGTGCCCAACGGCGACAAAGTAGTCTGGTCGACCCACTGCCACAACGATTTGGGTATGGCGGTTGCCAATTCGCTGGCCGCTGTTCAGGCAGGCGCGCGCCAGGTGGAATGTACCGTCAACGGTTTGGGCGAACGCGCGGGCAATGCCAGCCTTGAAGAAATCGTGATGGCGTTGAAAGTGCGCCACGACTTGTTCGGCTTGGAAACCGGCATCGACACCACGCAAATCGTGCCTTCGTCCAAACTGGTGTCCACCATTACCGGCTATCCCGTCCAGCCCAACAAAGCCATCGTCGGCGCGAATGCGTTTTCGCACGAATCGGGCATCCATCAGGACGGCGTGCTGAAACACCGGGAAACTTATGAGATTATGTCCGCCGAATCGGTCGGCTGGGCAACAAACCGTTTGAGCTTGGGCAAATTGTCGGGCCGCAACGCCTTCAAAACCAAGCTGGCGGATTTGGGCATCGAGTTGGAAAGCGAAGAGGCGTTGAATGCCGCGTTTGCCCGCTTCAAAGAACTCGCCGACAAAAAACGCGAAATCTTCGATGAAGACCTGCACGCGCTGGTGTCGGACGAAATGGGCAATATGAATACCGAAAGCTATAAATTCATTTCCCAAAAAATCAGCACCGAAACCGGCGAAGAGCCGCGCGCCGACATCGTGTTCAGCATCAAAGGCGAAGAAAAACGCGCTTCCGCAACCGGTTCCGGCCCGGTTGATGCGATTTTCAAAGCGATTGAGAGCGTGGCGCAAAGCGGCGCGGCTTTGCAGATTTATTCCGTCAACGCCGTCACGCAAGGTACGGAAAGCCAGGGCGAAACCAGCGTCCGTCTGGCGCGCGGCAACCGCGTCGTCAACGGTCAGGGCGCGGATACCGACGTTTTGGTCGCCACCGCCAAAGCCTACCTCTCCGCCTTGAGCAAACTGGAATTTAGTGCCGCCAAACCGAAAGCGCAGGGCAGCGGTACGATTTGAGCGTGAAAGCGGGCAATGCCGTCTGAAGCAGAAAAAGGCTTCAGACGGCATTGCGGCGATAATAGGGCGCAAAACCCATTTGAAAAGGAAAATGATGGATTCCCGAAAATTTACCGAAGCATCCAAACGGCGGTTGGGCGAATTGTTGGATGCCAAAAGCGAACACGGCAACACGATGCGTTGCGACGAGGTTCAAGGTTTTATGACGGCACTGTTGAGCGGGCCGGACAAACTGACACCGTTCGACTGGCTGCCGGAAGTGTTGGGCGACGAATCGCAATTTACCGCCGCCGAACGTTCCGAAATCGAACGGCTGGTTTTGGCAATGGCGATGGACATAACCGCCGCGATGTCGGATAAAAAGCTGCCCGATTTGTGGCTGTATGAAAACGAAGACGGCGGCAGCGATTTTTACACTTGGTGCAATGCTTATCTTTACGGTTTGGATATTGTGCCGACCGATTGGTTTGAAGCCGCCGATGATGAAGAGTTTGAAGAGTTGTTTTATCCCATCATGGCGTTGGGCGGTATTTACGACGAAGAGGAAAACGGCGCTATCCGGCTGCAATTCACAGAAGGCGAGCTGGCGGAACTGGAATCCGAGTTGCCTTATGCCTTAGCAGATATTTACCGCTACTGGCAGGCGGTCATCAACAAGCCGCAAACCGTCCGCAGGGAAGGGGCAAAAACCGGCAGGAACGATCCCTGTTCTTGCGGCAGCGGCAGGAAATACAAGGCGTGTTGCGGTAAGAATTGACGGCTCGGGCGGAATAAAACGCCGTCTGAAATGCAGTTTGCGTTTCAGACGGCGTTTTTGTCGGAAAGGCTTAATGCTTCCTGCTGCCGAAAAAGATGAAGCCGGCGATACCCAAAACAATCATCGGGACGCTCAGCCATTGCCCCATCGACAGCCCCAAGGTCAGCAGCCCGAGATAATCGTCGGGTTGGCGTGCGAATTCGGCAATGAAGCGGAACACGCCGTAGCCGCCGAGAAAGAGCGCGGCAGTCTGCCCGGCCGGGCGCGGTTTTTTGGAAAACAGCCACACGGCGATAAACAGGCAGATGCCTTCAAGGGCAAACTGATAAAGCTGCGAGGGATGACGCGGCAGCATACCGTATTGTTGCAGCCAATCTGCCCAAAGGGGATTGTGCGCGGCGGCTTCGGCATCTTCGTAATGCGCCTGCGGGAAGCCCATTGCCCAAAATGCGTTAATGTCGGTAATGCGTCCCCAAAGTTCGCCGTTGATGAAGTTGCCGATACGGCCGGAAGCGAGACCCAGCGGAACGAGCGGGGCGACCGTATCCGTCAGTTTGAGGAAGCCGATGCCGTGCTTGCGGCTGAACAACCACATGGCAATAACTACACCCAAAAATCCGCCGTGAAACGACATTCCGCCTTCCCATACTTTAAAAATATCAAGCGGATGGGCGAGGTAGTCGGAGAATTTGTAAAACAGGACATAACCCAAACGGCCGCCCAAAATCACGCCCAAAATGCCCCAGGTGAGGAAGTCGTCGAGCGATTCTTTGGTAAAAACGGACAAGCCTTGCGCGATGCGCCTTCTGCCGAGAAAGGTAAAAAGAATAAATCCGAGGATGTAGCTTAGGGCATACCAGCGGACGGCAAGCGGGCCGATACTGATAAGGACGGGGTCGAATTGGGGATGGGTAATCATGATGTTCCTTGATTTCAATTTCAAATGCCGTCTGAAAAGGGGAAGGGCTTTCAGACGGCATTTTTCAGTGGGGAGTGTCAACGCAAATCGCCGGCGACGTTCAAAATGGCGGACAACGCGGCTTCGCCCAAACGCAGCGAACGCTGACCGTTCCAGCCGAAATCGTCGTCGGGCAGATTGGCATTGTCTTTGAACGGCATTTCCAGCGTGTAGGCAAGGCAGTTGAAACGGTTGCCGACCCAGTTGGTCGCCAAGGTCATGTTGGCCTGACCGGGCGCGTCTTTTTCGTAGCCGTATTCGTCTTGGAAATCAGGGCTGGCGTTCAAAAGGGCGGTTTTGAACTGTGTTTCCAACGCGGAAATGCGCGGCGAGTAGTTCGGCACGCCTTCCGTACCTGCAACAAAGACAAAGGGCAGCCCTTCGTCGCCGTGGATGTCCAAAAACAGATCCACGCCGGTTTCCAGCATTTTTTCGCGCACGAAGAACACTTCGGGGCTTTTTTCCACCGTCGGGTTTTCCCACTCGCGGTTGAGGTTCGCACCGGCGGCGTTGGTACGCAGGTTGCCCAGTGCCGAACCGTCGGGGTTCATGTTTGGCACGATGTAGAACGTGGCGCGGTCGAGCAGGGTGCGTGCTGTCGGGTCTTGCGGGTCGAGTAATCTGCCGAGCAGCCCTTCGACGAACCATTCCGCCATCGTTTCGCCCGGATGCTGGCGGGCGGTAATCCAGATTTTCAAATCGCTTTCGGCCTGATTGCCGATGGTCAGCAGATTGATGTCGCGCCCTTGCACGGTGCTGCCCAAGTCGTCGATACGGCACAGCCCGCTGCCTTGCGCGTCGCCCAAAAGGTTTAAATGTTGTTCTTCGGAATAGGGTTCGAAATAGGCGTAGTAGATGCTGTTGGATAACGGCGTGTGGTTGATGGTCAGTACGCCGTTTTCGTAGGAAGTCGGTACGCGGAACCAGTTGCGTCTGTCGTATGAGGCGCAAGCCTGATAATCTTCCCAGCCTTTCGGGTAGGCGGCTTCTGCCGCGTTTTCAAAACGTATGGTGCAGTTTTGATAGGCCGCGCCTTGCAGCCGGAAGTAGAACCATTGTGCGAAATCGGAAGCATTGTCGGGACGCAGGGCGAGGCGGATGTTGTCAGGATTGCTTAAGTCTTTGACGATGACGGAGCCGGCATCGAAGCGGGTGCTGATTTTAATCATAGGGAGTCCTTGCTGTCGGCCGGTTTCTCGAACCGGATAAGTTGTGATTTTACCGCCCGTATTGCAAGGCTTCAACCTGCCCGAAGGTGTGCCGGATGCCGTCTGAAGATTGTTTCAGACGGCGTTTGGCGTTAACATAAGCCGAAATTGTCAACAATAGGGATCGTTATGGAGTCTGAAAACATTATTTCCGCCGCCGACAAAGCGCGTATCCTTGCCGAAGCGCTGCCTTATATCCGCCGTTTTTCCGGTTCTGTCGCCGTCATCAAATACGGCGGCAACGCGATGACCGAACCTGCCTTGAAAGAAGGGTTTGCCCGCGATGTCGTGCTGCTGAAGCTGGTCGGCATTCATCCCGTCATCGTTCACGGCGGCGGGCCGCAGATCAATGCGATGCTTGAAAAAGTCGGCAAAAAGGGCGAGTTTGTCCAAGGAATGCGCGTTACCGACAAAGAGACGATGGATATTGTCGAAATGGTGTTGGGCGGACACGTCAACAAAGAAATCGTGTCGATGATTAACACATATGGCGGACACGCCGTCGGCGTGAGCGGACGCGACGATCATTTCATTAAGGCGAAGAAACTTTTGGTCGATACGCCCGAACAGAATGGCGTGGACATCGGACAGGTCGGTACGGTGGAAAGCATCGATACCGGTTTGGTTAAAGGGCTGATAGAACGCGGCTGCATTCCCGTCGTCGCCCCCGTCGGCGTAGGTGAAAAAGGCGAAGCGTTCAACATCAACGCCGATTTGGTGGCAGGCAAATTGGCGGAAGAATTGAACGCCGAAAAACTCTTGATGATGACAAATATCGCCGGTGTGATGGACAAAACGGGCAATCTGCTGACCAAACTCACGCCGAAACGGATTGATGAACTGATTGCCGACGGCACGCTGTATGGCGGTATGCTGCCGAAAATCGCTTCTGCGGTCGAAGCCGCCGTCAACGGTGTGAAAGCCACGCATATCATCGACGGCAGGTTGCCCAACGCGCTTTTGCTGGAAATCTTTACCGATGCCGGTATCGGTTCGATGATTTTGGGCAGTGGGGAAGATGCCTGAAGCAAAGTCGGAAGATGCCGGCTTGGGCGGGAAGCCCGTTTGTCCGGTTTCTGTTTTTGGGGTTTCGGGCAATTTCCAAACCGTCATTCCTGAAAAAATAGAAACAAAAACAGAAGCCTAAGATCCGTCATTCCCGCCGGGAATCTGGTTTTTTGAAATCCGGTTGTTTGGGATAAATTCTCCGGCTTTGATTTTCTGTTTTTCCGATAACGCCATAACTTTGAAATTTCGTCATTCCCGCGCAGGCGGGAATCCAGACCTGTCGGCACGGAAACTTGTCGGATAAAACGGTTTCTCCAACCCTGCGTTTCAGATTCCCACTTTCGTGGGAATGACGGGATTTTAGGATGAAGATGGCGGGAGTCGGTGGATTGGTGGGCTGAAGCCCACCCTACAGCCCACCCTACGCCAGGATTACATCACGTCCTACAGCCCGGACTGCAGCACGCCCTATGCAACTGCTTTCGAGGGAATGATGATAGAGGGGTTTCCCTTTGAATTTACTATAAAAATGCCGTCTGAACGCCGAATCGGGCTTCAGGCGGCATCGCGTCATTTGAAATTCAAAACCGGCCAGCCTTTCTCTTTGGCTTCTTTTTCCAGTTCGGCATCGGGGTTGACGGCGACGGGTTCGCTGACGAGGCGCAGCAGCGGCAGGTCGTTTTTGGAATCGCTGTAAAAATAGGTTTTGCCGTAGCTTTCGAGCGTTTCACCGCGTTCGGCAAGCCATTGGTTCAGGCGGGTGATTTTGCCTTCTTTGAGGCTGGGCGTGCCGATGTAATTGCCGGTGTAGCGGCCGTCGGGCCCGGTTTCAAGTTGCGTGCCGATGATGTTGGCAATGCCGAAAAGGTGGCAGACGGGAGTGATGATGAACTCGTTGGTCGATGAGATAACGAGGGTTTCGTCGCCTGCCATTTGGTGGCTCTGCACCAGCATACGCTGCATAGGCGAGATGTGGGGGATGATGTATTCCGCCATAAATTCGCGGTGGAATTCCGCCAGCTCTTCTTTGCTGTAACGGGCGAGCGGGGCGAGGTGGAATTTGAGGAATGCGTCGATGTCGAGGCAGCCGTTTTGGTAGTCGCGGTAGAATTTTTCGTTTTGCGCTTCGGTTTCGGCAGCGTCAACCAAGCCTTTTTTGATGAGGTATTGCGGCCAGGCGTGGTCGGAATCGGTGTTGATGAGGGTGTTGTCGAGGTCGAAGATGGCGAGGTTTTTCATTGGGTTTCCTGTTGTTTCAAAAGCTGGCGCAAAAGCGGCAGGGTGATGCGTTTGCCCATCGTGACGGCGTAGTTGTCCAGCGTGTCGAGCATCATCATCAGGCTGTCCATATCGCGCCGCCAGTGTTTGAGCAGGTATTCGAAAATTTCGGAATCGACGGTTACTTGGCGTGCCGCCGCCATACTGGCGAGCGCGTCGATTTTTTCTTGGTCGGTCAGGGGTTTGACTTCGTAAACGAGGCAGTATGCCATACGCGTCCGCAAGTCTTCGCGGATGACGAGCTGCTGGGGCGTGTATTCCGAACCGAGCAGCAAAAAGCCTTTGCCGCTGTTGCGGAAGCGGTTGAAGATGGAAAAAAGCAGGGCTTGTTCTTCGTTGCCCAGTTTTTCGACTTGATCGACGGCGAGGTATTCCGCCTCAAACGCGGCATCGGTCAGCGGCATGGAGGCGGCATCGATATAGGCGGCGTTTTTGCCGGCTTCGAGCGCCTGTGCGACCCACGCCTGCAAAAGGTGGCTTTTGCCCGCGCCTTCTTCACCCCAGACATAAATGAATTGTCCGTGTTTGTGTCGGAGGACATAGACCAGTTCCGCGTTTTCCGTGCCGAGGAATTTGTCGAAACCCGGATAGTCGTGTGCGGCAAAGTCGAAAATAAGCTGGTTCACGGTTCGGCATTCCGAGGGGTGGTAAACGGGTTTATTGTACGTTGTTTTCGCGTGCTTTATCAATTTGAAAAATGCCGTCTGAAAACGGCTTCAGACGGCATCGTTCAACCGCAGGCAACGTTGCCGACATCGAGGTGCATATTGTGGAACGCGTTGAGCGTGCTTCGGTGTCCGATGCTGATGATGATGCTGTCGGGCAGTTTTTGCTTTAAGGCGCGGTAGAGTGCGGCTTCGGCCGGCTCGTCCAAGGCGGCGGTGGCTTCGTCGAGCAGGACGATTTTGGGCTTGGAAAGCAGGGCGCGGACGAAGGCGACGCGTTGCAGTTCGCCGGGGGAGAGTTTGTGCTGCCAGTCGTCTGTTTTGTCCAATTTGTCAATCAGATAACCCAAGCGGCAGGTGTTCATGGCTTCGGCTAACTCGGGATGCTGTTTGTCGATATCGGGGTAACAAACCGCGTCGCGCAGGCTGCCCTGTGCCGTGTACGGGCGTTGCGGCAGGAAGAGGATGTCTTGATGCGGCGGACGGCTGACTTTGCCGCTGCTGCCGAACGGCCAAAGCCCTGCCAGCGCGCGCAGCAGCGAGGTTTTGCCGCAACCGCTCGGACCGCGTATCAGCAGGGAATCGCCGTTTTTGAGGTTGATATTGATGCCGTCCAATAAAACTTCGCCGTTGTGGCGGAACAGGGCGACGTTTTCCAGCGCAATGCCGTCTGAAACTTCGCTAATCTCGGGTTGTTGCGTGCTGTGTTGTTCTTCGGTACTCAGCAAAAAGCCGTGCAGACGCTCCAATCGGGCGCGGTAGGCGGTGAATTTGTTGTAGAACATCCGGAAGAAAGACAGCGCGTTTTGCAGTCGTGCAAAGGCTTGGACGGTCTGCTGGATGTCGCCGATTTTGATTTGTCCGGCAAACAGGCGCGGTGCTTGCAAAATAATCGGGAAGAGTTTGATGCCGTTGGTGAACATATCGTTAAAGCCGCTCAAGCAGACGCTTTGCCGCGCAATGCGCCAACGGTTGCGGATAATGGCTTTAAAACGGTCGGAAAGCCGGTCGTGTTCGTGTTTTTCGCCGCTGTAAAACGCCACGCTTTCGGCGTGGTCGCGCACGCGGATGAGGGAATAACGGTAGTCGCCGTTGAGCTTTTCGTTTTCATAGTTGTAACGAATCAAGGGGTTGCCTATCCACATGGCGATAAAGGTCGCCAAAATCACAAAGATAAAGACGAACCACACAATGCCGTGCGGAATGTCGAAGCCGAACACGGTCAGGATGCCTGCCAAGCCCCACAAAACAACGGCAAATTCCAGAGAAGTAACGACCGAATTGACCATGCCGCGCACAAATTCGATGGTCGAAGCGATAAATTCCTGCGCGTCCTGTTGGATACGCTGGTCGATGTTGTCCGGCGCGTGGCGGCGCATTTGCAGGCGGTAGTAGTTTTTGCCGGCAAGCCAGCGCGTGGTCAGCACTTCATTGAGACGCTCCGACCATTTAATCGCCAAGCCTTGATCGAGGAAGTCGTTGACGACGTTGTTAAACGCCCGTATCAGCACCACGCCCGCGTTCATTGCGGCAAACATCCAAAATGCCGAAGCATTCAAATCCTGCATCGAGTCGTAAAGCCCTTTGGACATAAAGGTACTTAACACATTCAGCCGCACTTCGGTTAACAGCAGCGTAATCATCGCCGTAATCAGCAGCAAGACTTTGACCGTACTTTTCGGTGTCAGGCAAAGGCGCAGGATATAGGCAAACTCGCGCCCGAAGCGCGTTTTCCGTGTCAAAAACAGAATCACCGCTGAAGCGGCGGCGACCGTCAATAAGGTCTGCAACAGCCAAGACGGCGTGGAATAAAGCTCGGTTTGCCATTTCTGCATGGGAAGTCTCTTACGGTATCAATGCCGTCTGAAAAAGACGGGTACAGTTGATTTTTTGATGAAGTTTGGGGAAGTTTTGCCGGTCAGGGCATATTGCTTGTTATAGTGGATTAAATTTAAATCAGGACAAGGCGACGAAGCCGCAGACAGTACAGATAGTACGGCAAGGCGAGGCAACGCTGTACTGGTTTAAATTTAATCCACTATAATTTACCATACAACCACGCCGGAATTAAGTTTGAATTTGAATAAAAGGTTCGGGTTCTGCAAAATACAGAACCCGAACCTTGTTCGGATATTGAAATCGGCTGCCCGATTTTGGGCGGTGCGGCTTGGAAGTATCAAGATTCGCATATGCCGTCTGAAGCTCGGAGAGGTTCGGACGGCATATGCTTATTTGGACTGCTCTTCGACAAACCTCGGGCCTTTCAGGATGCCGTTGCGGGAATAGGGCGACAGCAGGTCGTATGCGGCGGCTTTGGAAACCTGATAACCGCGGTCGGTCAGGCTGTTGGCAATCTGGTTGACCACTGCGCCGACCAAAGCACCCAGCAGACCGCTGTTGCTGTTGTTGCTGCCTTCGCGGATACTGGCCGAACCCGACCACAACACTTTCCCGTTGCGGGAATCGACCAGCCGTGCTCTGGCGGATACGGTCGTTACGCTGTCTAAAATTTGATATGAAGTGCCGTATTCGGTAATTGTAATGTACAAAACCGCATCATTGCCGAAAATCTGATGCAGCTTTTCCGGCCGGACGGCGTGAATATCGGCGGCATTGGTCAAGCCGTTTTGTTTGAAGGTTTCCTCCACGACTGCGGCGGGGAAGACGTAATAGCCGGCTTCGGAAAGCGGCTCGGCGGTCGAAGCCAGCATCCCCCAAGTGCCGTTGACATCGGGCGATTCGTTCAGGGGCGGTACGACCAGAATCGAGGCGGGCTTGCTTTCTTTGAATGCCGTGTAGTCGAAATCGGGAGCTTTTTGAACTTGGCAGGCAGACAGCGCCAACACGGCGGCAAGCCCTAAAATCAAAGGTTTCATCGCTTGCCTCCTTTACCGGTTTTCATCAGGAAGTCCATAAATACGCCCGATTCGGGAAACAGCCTTTTCTCTTCTTCAAACTGGCGGAACGCGCCCTCTTTGTCTCCCGAATGGGAAAGCAGCAGTCCCAAATGGGCGTGCGCACCCGGTGCGGCGTTCATTTGTTTGTTGCGTGCCTGCACAAAATATTTTTGCATATTTTCGGTCTGTTTGCCCAAAGAGGTATCGCTGTTTTTCAAACCTTCGTAAACGGTATCGGGATAGTCGCCGTAATAATACAGGTCTTTATGCCCGCTGCCGCCGCAGGCGGCCAAAGCAAAGACTGCGGCATACAGCGGCAGGCGGATAAATGTTTTCGGATTCATGATTTGTCCTTAACGGCGGGGTTGCCACGCGCCGCTGTCGACGGCTTGGACGAGGTTGTTGACTGCCTCGCGGACGGCCAAATCCAAAACTTTGGCGTTTAAAGTCGCATCGTAGCCGGAAGTGCCGCCGAAGCCGACGATTTCACGGTTGGAGAGTGCGTATTCGCCCGCGCCCTGTGTGGAATAGACGATTTCGGAAGTGCGGGCGTCAACGATATTCAAAGCCACTTTCGCATAGGCGATTTGCGATTTGCCGCGCCCCAAAATGCCGAAGAGCTGGTGGTCGCCGACATCTTTGCGCCCGAATCCGACAACGCCGCCGGTTACGACGTAATCCGCGCCTTTCAGGTTTTGCGCCTTGCCGGAAATGCCGGCTTCTTGTTTCAGCGCGCTCAAGTTGGTGCGGTTCAGTACATTGAAGCGGTTGGTCTGTTGCAGGTGTGTGGCCAAAATGGTTTTCGCCTGGCTGCCCAAACGGTCTTCCCCGTCGGAGAAAATGCCTTTTTGGAAGTCGGAGCGGTTGTCGAAAGCACCGATGGAAATCGGGGTACGCACGCCGTGGTATTGGGTGCTGTAAGAAGCGACTGTGGCAACTTCGAGGCTGCGTGAAGATTCGGATGCACAGGCCGACAGTAAGACGGAAGCGGCGGCAAGGGCAACGGCGGTGGAAACGGTTTTCATAAAATTTACCCTCAGGTCAAGTTAAGGAAATAACGGGTTATCATTATTGTCCTTGTGTAAATTTAAGTCAAGGTGTTTGTCTGTTCGGAACGGACGGAAGGTGCGGATATTTTCCAGACGGAAGCGCGGCGCGGGCGAAACCGTCCGATCCGATGCCGTCTGAAGGGGCGGGACGGGCGCGAAGCCTGCCTTTTCCGGGTTTATAGGTAAACGATTTCGCCGCTCCGCCCTTTGCTTTCGGTGCTTGCCCACCAGACAAATGCGGGCAGTACGTCCCCGTAGCTTTTGCGTTCGCTTTTGGCTTCGCCCGGATGGGATTTGATGCGCTGGGGCGAGTGGATGGGGCCGGGGACGAGGACGTTGGCGCGCAGGTTGGCGAAGCGTTCCCATTCGTCGGCGGCGACCTTGCACAGGTAGTTCAACGCGGCTTTGGACGCGCCGAAGCCGCCCCAGTAGGCTTTGGGTGTTTCGCCGTGGCTTTCGCCGACGAAGATGACGGACGCGTCGGGCGACTGCTTCAGCAGCGGGAACAGGGCGCGGGTCAGCCCCATCGGGGCGACGGTGTTGATGCGGTATTGGTTGACCCATTCGGCGACGGTTTGGAAATCCAGCGGCGAGAGGGCGTAAAAATAGCCGGCGCAGTGGACGATGCCGTCCAGTTTGCCTTGCGTGGCTTCGGCAATGGTGGCGGCGAACTGTTCGAATTCTTTTTCTTCCGCACTCATCAGGTCGAAGCAGATGGCGAAGGGTTCGGGGTGTCCGGCGCCGACGATTGCGTCATAGACTTTTTCCAGTTTCTTTTGATGGCGGGCAACCAAAATCACGGTCGCCCCTTCGGCGGCGTAGGCTTTGGCAACCTGTTCGCCCAGCCCTTGCGATGCGCCGGTCACTAAGATGGTTTTGTCGGTCAGTGTCGCCATACTTTTTCCTTTTTGGTTGTCGGTTAAGGTATTTTAGCGTTTTGCCGCACCTTGTAAAGCGTCCTGATGCCGGCCGGCGTTTTCAGACGGCATCGTTCAGGCTTTGCAGGCAGGCTTCCGCGGAAGCGAAACCTGATTGTACGGCGGCTTCGAGCGTGGCGGGGTAGTATGGGTGGAGGTAGTCGCCGGCGGGGAAGATGCGGTGCCGGTGCAGCCACGACAAATCCGGCGGCGGGGCATCGGCTGCGGTTGTGGCGCGTTTTTCGGTGATGACGCGCACGGCTTCGGGTTCGCCCAAATGCGGAAGGATGCGTTTGAGGTCGGCGTGGGCTTTGTCCGCCCACGTCCGGTTTGCAAACGCGCCGACGCGGTCGGAAACGCTGATGACGGCGGACACTTCGTTTTCAGGCAGTCCGAGCCTGCCCCGGCAAAGCAGCCATTGCACCGTGCCGTCGGCAAGGCCGGTCAGCGGGGCGGGCAGGCGGACGGGTTCGGCGTAGCGCAGATAGACGGTGGTGATGGCGTGATAGCGAAGGTTTTGATATGCCGTCCAAATGTGTTCGGGCGTGCCTTCGGGCAGGAGCGCGGCGGCGTGGTAGGGCGCGGTGGCGGGGACGGCGGCATCGAAAGGTTCTCCGTTGACGAGCACTTTCCCGTCCGGGAGGGTGTTCAGACGGCATACGCGCGTTTCGAGGCGGATGTCCGTGCCGAGCCGCTGAAGTTCCGCCAAGGCGGGTTCGGCGACGATTGCGCCCAAATCCTGCTTGGGTAGGAGATAGTCGCTGCCGGATTTTTTCGTCAGCACGCCGTCGGACAAAACGTTGCACAACACGCGCAGGCTTGCGGTTTCCAAAGGCGTGTTGAGCGCGCCCCAAACCAAGGGCTGCCAAAACTGCATCACGGCGGCACGCGGCACGTTCCGCTGTTTCAGCCATTGCGCCACTGTCGCGTCGGGCTGTCCGTGGCGTGCGGACTTCTGCAAATCGGACATATCGGCAAGCAGTTTGGCTTTGAATGCGGTCGGTGTGCGCCGGGCAAGCAGCACGCCGCCCAAAATATGCAGCGGCGCGGGCAGGGGGAGGGCGCGGAACTGCAAACCGCCGTGCATATGCCAGTGCAGCGGTACACGCAAAAAGGCGGCACGGGGGTCTGAACCGATGGTTTTCATCAGGCGCAACACGCCCCGGTATGCGCCGAGCAAAATGTGCTGCCCGTTGTCCAAAAAACCGAAACCGTCGGTATTTCCGGCCAGTGTGCGCGCCCTGCCGCCCGCCTGCCTGCCGGCTTCAAACAGGGTAATGTCGGCGTGCCGCGCCAAGGTAACGGCGGCGGACAAGCCGGCCCAGCCTGCGCCGATGACGGCGATTTTCGGGCGCGGATGCGGCGTGTTCATCATTTATTCCTCCAATGGTTGAAACCCCGTTTTTCGGGGCGGCGGGGGTTGGGTTTTCCTGAAGGGCGGGCGGTATGCGCCTTATGCCCGTTCCGGCGTGCCGGGGCGCGGTTTGAATCCGAATAACCAGGTTTTCAGGGCAATGCGTTTTTTGCGCGGCGAAGGGAGGGCGATTTTGTATTTGAGGACGTTTTGCGCGCCGTCCCGGTCGATTTCGTTCAATAGCTCGTAATAAACCGCCGCCATAACCAGTCCGACTTTTTGGGCTTTTTTATCGGCATCAGGCAGCAGCGACACCGCCTCGCGGTAGGTTTCGCGGGCGCGTTTGATTTGGAACGCCATCAGTTTGGCAAAATTGTCCGTCGGGCTGCATTGCAAAATCACGCTTGCGGGTACGTCAAACCGCTGCATTTCCTCCATCGGCAGGTAAATTCGTCCCCTGCGCGCGTCTTCGCCGACATCGCGGATGATGTTGGTCAGTTGCAGCGCAAGTCCCATTTTATCCGCGTATTGCAGCGTTTTGCCGTCTGAAAATCCCAAAATCCGCGCAATCAGGCAGCCGACCACGCCTGCGACGCGGTGGCAATACAGTTTCAATTCTTCAAAACTGCCGTAACGCGCCCGAACCAAATCCATCTGCATCCCGTCGATTAAGGCTTCCAGTTCATATTTCGGCAGCTTGAAGGTTTCTTTAACCTGCCGCAAGGCCTGATTGACGGGGTGTTCCGGCATCTTGCCGCCGAACACCTTGTCCAAATCGCCGCGCCACCAGTTCAATGTTGCCTGTGCAACATCGGGGTTGGAACATTCGTCAACCACATCGTCCAATTCGCGGCAAAAAGCATATAAAACCGTTACCGCATCCCGTTTTTCCTGAGTCAGGAAACGGAAGCCCGATAAAAAACTGGAGCGGCTTTCTTCAGCTTTTTGACGGCAATAGTCGAGTACTTTCACGATTTATATTCCTAATGATGGGCGGGAAAGGCGGATTTTATCGGCATTTGGCGGTAGAGGGCAATTTCGGCGGCACGGCTCAATCCTTAGCGGTTTGCTCAACTATCGGCGCAAATTCTGTTAAAATGCCGCTTTCCTTCCTTTACACACCGCACCGACAGGCAGAATTTATGGCTCTTTTGCAGATTTCAGAACCGGGTATGTCCGCCGCTCCGCACCGGCACCGTTTGGCGGCAGGCATCGATTTGGGTACGACCAACAGCTTGGTTGCCACCGTCCGCAGCGGCAGTGCGGCCTGCCTGCCCGATGCCGACGGGCACGTTACCCTGCCTTCCGTCGTCCGCTATCTGGAAAACGGCGGCATTGAAGTCGGCAAAACCGCCCTGTCCGCCCAAAAAACCGACCCGCTGAACACCGTCAGCTCCGCCAAACGCCTTATCGGGCGGACGCTTGCCGATCTGCATCAAAATACGCATTACCTGCCTTACCGTTTCGGCGACAATCAACGTGTTATCGAACTGCATACGCGGCAGGGGGTGAAAACGCCTGTCGAAGTGTCGGCGGAAATCCTCAAAACCCTTAAATCGCGTGCCGAAGAAACCTTGGGCGGCGATTTGGTCGGCGTGGTGATTACCGTTCCCGCCTATTTCGACGATGCCCAACGCCAGGCCACCAAAGATGCCGCGCGTCTGGCGGGTTTGAACGTATTGCGCCTGCTCAACGAACCCACCGCCGCCGCAATCGCCTACGGGCTGGACAACGCCTCGGAAGGCACGTTTGTCGTGTATGACTTAGGGGGCGGCACATTCGACGTATCCGTATTGCAACTGACCAAAGGACTGTTTGAAGTCAAAGCCACCGGCGGCAACAGCGCGTTGGGCGGCGATGATTTCGACCATCGTTTGTTCTGCTACCTGCTCGAACAAAACGGACTCTCCCAACTCAACGAACAAGACAGCCAACTCCTGCTCTCACTCGTCCGCGCCGCCAAAGAACAATTAACCACGCAAACCGAAGCGCGCATTCAGGCGACGCTTTCAGACGGCATGGCAATCGACACAAGCATCAGTCGCGCCGAGTTCCACAACCTGACGCAGCATTTGGTGATGAAAACGCTCGAACCGGTCAAACAGGCGTTGAAAGACGCGGGCGTAACCAAGGCGGATGTCAAAGGCGTGATTATGGTCGGCGGCTCTACCCGTATGCTGCACGTTCAACAAGCGGTTGCCACCTTCTTCGGACAAACCCCGCTGAACAACCTCAATCCCGACGAAGTCGTTGCACTCGGCGCAGCCATACAGGCAAACGTCCTCGCAGGCAACAAAGCCGACGGCGAATGGCTGCTGCTGGACGTTACGCCCTTGTCGCTCGGTTTGGAAACCTACGGCGGCTTGGCGGAAAAAATCATCCCGCGCAATTCCACTATCCCCACCGCGCGCGCGCAGGACTTTACCACCTTCAAAGACGGTCAGACCGCGATGACGATACACGTCGTGCAAGGCGAACGCGAACTGGTTGCCGACTGCCGCAGCCTTGCCAAATTCACCCTGCGCGGCATTCCGCCTATGGCGGCGGGTGCGGCGCGTATCCGCGTAACCTTCCAAATCGATGCGGACGGGCTGCTGTCCGTTTCCGCCCAAGAACAAAGCACCGGCGTACACGCGCAAATCGAAGTCAAACCCTCCTACGGCTTGGATGACGGCGCGATTACCCGAATGCTTAAAGACAGTATGGACAACGCCGCCGAAGATATGGCGGCTCGCGCCCGCGCCGAAGCCGTGGTCGAAGCCGAAAGCCTGACCGATGCCGTCAACGCCGCCCTCGAGTTGGACAGCGATTTGCTGGATGCCGAAGAATTGCAACAGATTCGGCAAGGCATCACAGATTTGCAAGGCCGTCTGAAAGACGGAAAAGCCGAAGACATTCGTGCCGCCGCCGCCAAACTCGGCAGCATTACCGACAACTTTGCCGCCAAACGCATGAACCGCAACATCCAACGCGCGCTGACGGGGCAGAGTGTCGATAATATTTGACGGCAAATGGTTTCAGACGGCATAGAGATAACCTGATGCCATCTGAAGGCTCGAAAACACTTGGAAAACATCGATATGGAAAAGTCAGGCATTGACTATCTGATGAAAACCGTCATCAAGGGCGTGTATAAAATCGGCATTTCGGACGTAAGCAATTTTGAAGGCAGAATGCGCCATTTGGAAAACAACGGCTATGCGAACGTTGCCGGATTGGAGCGCATCCTCGCCGTCAAAACCGACAATTACAAAGAAAAAGAAAACCTGCTCCATGAAATTTTCAGCAAAAGCAGGATAGGCGATACCGAATTGTTCGCCGTGGACGAAAACCTTGTGAAACGTTTGTTTTTATCGCTTCGCGGCGAAATCGTATTCCCGAAAAACGAAACGGCGGAATCGGAATTTGAAAAAAGCGTCCACGAACGCAGGCAGGAAGGGAATGCCGGGTCCGGCCGCAAACAACTGCTTGATTTGGTACGGCGCGGACACCGGGAATACCCTTACGCGCTACCCCGGCTTTTGGCGGGCGCGGCATCCTACAAGCCGAGAAAATCGAAAATCCGCCTTTTTAAAGAAGCATATTTCGGCAAAAGCGGCACGAGGCTGACCGACGAAATTGCAGACGGCATCCATATTTACACCTGTTTTTCGCGGGCGGATTTTCGCGGGCGGATTTGGAAAAAGCCTATTCCGAATATTTGGAACTTTTCAAATCCGAATCGGATGCCGAAGGCAGAAAGCCGCAGTAAGGTGCAAACAGATACCGTACACGTTGAGGAGCAGTATGATGGGCGATTCCGTCATTTATTATGTAGAACAGGCAGACGAACCGGTAAACCGTGCCGGCGAACGCGCCCGTAAAACATTCAAATACTTTTGGCGCGAGCTTTTTTGGGAACGCCGCCGCATTATTCCCGCCCTGGATTTTGCCATGGTCAAAGTCCCTTTTTTCCAAGACGGCGAAGACGGCGAAATTTGCGAACATATGTGGATCGACGATATTTATTTTGACGGTCTTTATATTTACGGTGTGCTGAACAATGAACCCGGCGGACTGACTAATGTCGAACAAGGCGAAAGCGTTTGCGTTCCGGTTGACGACATCAGCGACTGGATGTTCGTGTGCAACGGCATTCCCTACGGCGGCTTTACCGTACAGGCAATGCGCGGGCAGATGACGGAAGAGGAGCGCACCGAACACGATGCTGCATGGGGAATCGATTTCGGCGATCCCGGGCAGGTATTGCTGGTGTATGAAGAAAAAGAACATCCCGAAAATCTGGAAGAGCATCCGATGTGCCGGAACTGTATTGACGATTTTCGGCAACAGTTGTCCCAAAATTCGGATTTTCTGCATGAGCAGGACGAAGACGGCTATACGCCGCTTCATCATGAAGCCATCGCAGGAAATGCACTTATGGTTCAAGCCATGCTTGAATACGGCGCAAATCCTGCCTCAACGACATCGGAAGGCTATACCGCCCTCGATTTTGCCCGCCTGACGGGCTGGCAAAATGTTGCCGACCTGCTCGAACCGCGACATTAGGCAGACAATTTTCCGAAAAACGAACGCAACCACTTTTTACAGAAAGACAATAAAAATGCCCAAAATCACCGTACTCCCACACACGACATTATGCCCCGAAGGCGCGGTTATCGAAGACGCGCCGGAAGGCAAAACCGTCCTCGACGTACTGCTCGACCACGATATCGAAGTCGATCACGCCTGCGAAAAATCCTGCGCCTGCACCACCTGCCACGTGATTATCCGCAAAGGTTTCGACAGTTTGGAAGAGCCGACCGAATTGGAAGAAGACCTGCTCGATCAGGCTTGGGGCTTGGAAGCCGATTCGCGCCTGAGTTGTCAGGCGGTTGTCGCCGGCGAAGATTTGATTGTGGAAATCCCCAAATACACCATCAACCACGCGCGCGAAGAACACTGAAAACAGGCCGTCTGAAGCCGGTGCGCTTCAGACGGCATTGTTGCGCGGATAAGGCGCAATCGCCCGAAAACAGGCGTTCGTACAGGCGGAATCGCGCAGGCGCGATTTACGGATATTCACCGGTTTCGCAGCCGGAAAAACCGTCGGCGGGTTGCTTTCAGGGCGACGGTCGGGCGGTATGCCGGATAGCGTTCCACTTTCGCTTCTATATTGATTTTAATCGGTTTCCTGCCGGAACGGCCTGATGCGGCATCCGGGGCGGATTGTGTTTCTTCCCGACCGCCGGCCGGATTCCCCCGTTCTTGTGCGAAACCGAAAGAAACGGCGGCGCGGCGGACAAGCTCGAGATAGCGTCCTTCAAGCTCCGGGCAGGCGGCGGACACGCTTTCTGCCGTAACCGTGAAGCCGCCGTCCGACCCGGCAAGGCGTTCCGCAATCTGCGTGTAGATGCGCCAACGCCGGGTGCGCAACATTGCCGCATCGCAACCGGCAGCCGCTTTCTCCAAGGCAATCAGACCGCGCCGGTTTTGGTAGTGAAGGCAAACCGTTACTCTGGAGAGGATATGTTGCCCGTCCAATATTTGATACAGTTTGCGTATCAGCAAAATCAGGCGGTCAAACTCCTCCATCTCCGACAGTGGGTCGGGATGGTCGGAAGCGGTATAAACCAGTTTGGACAATTTTGCAGCGGATATGTGCTTCATCATTACTCTTTAATGCTTGAAACCCCGCCCTCTGGGGCGGTAGGATTCGGGTTTGTCCGAGCGGAGGGACACTCTTGCCGATCGGCGCAACACTCGGGGCGGGGTCGACAAATCATCCTTCAAAAAGGGCGTTTTGCCGAAACATATTTTATGCGGCTTCAATGCCGGACGATAAAAGGAAATTTATATGAAATGGACCGATACCCGGCGCATCGCCGAAGAACTCTACGACCTGCACGGCGAAACCATCGATCCCAAAACCGTGCGCTTTACCCGATTGCGCGACCTGATTATGGCATTGCCCGATTTTGACGACGATCCGGCGCGTTGCGGCGAACGCATCCTCGAGGCCGTCCAACAGGCGTGGATAGAAGAAGCGGAATAAACGCCTTCCGATGCCGTCTGAAGCCTGTCCGCCGCCGGCGCGTATTTTGCAAAGGCAGGCGCGTTACCAAACATCTTTTTTCATCTTGTCCAGTCGGCGGCGGTCGCGCTTGGTCGGTCTGCCGTCGGGATAGGCGGAAGTGATGCGGCTGAACCGGTCGAGCTGTTTGCGCTCTTCCCTCAATGCTGCCGTTTTCGCGTCTTCTTCATACAGAAGCCGTGCCTCGGGTGCCGGGCGGCGTTGGTGGTTCAAACCTTTAACCTTGATTTTATAGGGAAGGGAATCGAGTGTCAGCTCGATAATATCGCCGATGCAGACGGATTTGCTGTTTTTAACCTTTGAACCGTTTACCTGAACCCTGCCCAGTCCGATGTGCTTTTGCGCCAAAGCGCGGGTTTTGAAAAAGCGCGCCGCCCAAAGCCATTTATCCAGGCGCATGACGGCAATATCGTTATCGTCTTTCATACGGTTTCGTTTGAAAAATTGAATTTGTTTGAATTTGTTTCAAGTTTAGCATAAGATACGCCCGATAACGGCTAGTGCAGATGCACTACCTGTTTTTAATTACCTGCCGCGCAGCCGGTGTGAAAATATGGCAAACCGCCTGTCAAATACATCCGAAGGGCGTATGATGGCGGCAGAACCCGTTGACGAGAGTTTTTGTTTATGAAGCCTGTTTTTTTGGATTTTGAACAACCCATAGCCGAATTGTCGTGCAAAATCGACGAATTGCGTTTTGTGCAGGACGGTTCGGCCGTCGATATTTCCGATGAAATCCTGCGCCTGCAGAAAAAGAAAGACGACCTGACCAAATCGATTTTCAGCAAACTCACGCCCGCCCAAATTTCACAGGTTTCCCGGCATCCGCAGCGTCCCTATACTTTGGATTATATTGAGGCGCTGTTTACCGATTTTGAAGAGCTGCACGGCGACCGCCACTTTGCCGACGATCATGCAATTGTCGGCGGATTGGCACGTTTCAACGGGCAAAGCGTGATGGTCGTCGGTCATCAGAAAGGGCGCGACACCAAAGAAAAAATCCGCCGCAATTTCGGTATGCCGCGCCCCGAGGGCTACCGCAAAGCCCTGCGCCTGATGAAGACGGCGGAAAAATTCGGCTTGCCCGTCATTACCTTTATCGACACGCCGGGCGCGTATCCGGGCATCGGTGCGGAAGAGCGCGGGCAGTCGGAAGCCATCGGCAAAAACCTGTACGAACTGACGCGCCTGCACGTCCCTGTTTTGTGTACGGTTATTGGCGAGGGCGGTTCGGGCGGCGCGTTGGCGGTCGCCGTGGGCGATTACGTCAATATGCTGCAATATTCGACCTATTCCGTCATTTCCCCCGAAGGCTGCGCGTCTATTTTATGGAAAACCGCCGAAAAGGCGGCGGATGCGGCACAGGCTTTGGGCATTACCGCCGACCGGCTGCAAAAATTGGGACTGGTCGATACCGTCATTAAAGAGCCTTTGGGCGGCGCGCATCGGAATTTCGGGCAGGTTATGGACAACGTAAAAACCGTTTTGGAAAAACAACTGCACGAAGCGCAAAGCATCCCGCTTGCCGATTTGCTTTCGCGCCGTTTCGACCGCATTATGGCTTACGGCAAATTTTCCGAACAATAATTCAAATGAAACCGGCGGCAAGCAGTTTGTTTGAAACTGCTTGCTTTTTCTTTATCGGGATGGAGCCGTGCTGACTTTAGATGCGTTTGAGCAATGCTTGAAGGATTGTTTTCCTCAAGGTCTGAATGAAAAAAAAACAGCGGTGGCATTAAGCGGCGGCTTGGATTCCGTGGTTTTGCTGCACCTGCTTGTCCGCGCCGGAAAAAAGGGCGGCTTTATTCCGGAGGCCGTGCACATCCATCACGGATTAAGCCCCCGTGCCGACGATTGGGCGGATTTCTGCCAAAACTATTGCGATATGCTCGGGGTGAGGCTGGAAACGGTTAAGGTCTGCGTGGAAAAAAACGGTTTGGGCATCGAGGCGGCGGCGCGGCAAAAGCGTTATGCCGCGTTTGCCGAAAAAGGCTTTGACGTTTTGGCGTTGGCGCACCACAGGGACGATCAAATCGAAACCTTTATGCTGGCGGTCGCGCGCGGCGGCGGTTTGCGTGCTTTGGCGGCTATGCCCGCCGTCCGCCCTTTGGGGGAAAACGGCATTATCTGGCGGCCTTTGCTGCCTTTTTCGCGCCAAGACATATGGGATTATGCCCAAAAACACGGTTTGCCGAATATCGAGGATGAAAGCAATACCGATACGGCTTATTTGCGAAACCGTTTCCGGCACCGTATTTTGCCCGAACTTTCGGCGCAGATTCCCCATTTCGGGCGGCATCTGCTGAACAATGTCCGTGCTTTGCAGGAGGATTTGGCTTTGTTGGACGAGGTCGTCGTTCAAGACTGCCGTTGGGTTTGCGGGGCGGGTTATTTCGATACGGCGCGGTGGCTGACGTTTTCCCCGCGCCGGAAAACCCATATTTTGCGGCATTTTCTGAAGGAAAACGGCGTTCCCGTGCCGAATCAGAATGCCCTTGCCGACATTGCCCGGGTTTTGACGGAGGCAAAAACCGGACGTTGGAACGTGCAAGGCTTCGAATTGCATCATTATGCGGGCAGGCTGTTTGTGTTCCAATTGGAAAAAACGGATAAACTGCGGTTTTTGAAAGACAGGCAGATAAGCGGAAATTTAAGGGAAATATTGAAGGGGCAGGGATTTGTTTTAAAACGTCATCCGTTCGGACTTCCCGGGCATCTTTTGGAGCAGGACGGAATCTTGCGGACGGTTGCGGCATCGGACAGGCTGGCTGTCGGCGGTATCCATAAGGATGTGAAGAAAATCCTTCAGGAAAAGCGGGTTTTGCCCGCGCTGCGCCCGTTTTGGCCGGTCGTCGCCGACAAGGACAACCGTCCGCTGGCGTTGGCAAATTACGGTACGGATTTTCAAATCTCGGTTTCAGACGGCATTTTGCCCGTCCATCCGGATTTTCCCGTTTTATTTTGATGGAATCGGAATCGCCGTTGCCTATTATATATTCTTGAAAAGGCGGTAAAGTGAAGCATATCAGTTCGGCAAACAATGAACACATCAGACACCTGCACCGCCTGCTGTCGCAGGGAAAGTTCAGACGGCAGTATGCCCAAACCGTTTTGGAGGGCGTACACCTGCTTCAGGTTTTCCTGCAATCCGGCGGAAGGCCGGTCGGGGTATATATTCCCGAAGCGAAAATGCCGTCTGAAGAAGTCCGTAAATTGATGGCGGTTGTGCCGGAAGGCAAGGTTTTTTCCGTTTCAGACGGCATATTGAAAAAAATCAGCAGCTTGAGTTGTGCGGATGATGTGCTTGCGCTGATTGATATTCCGGATGCGGGTGCTTTGCCGGACAAAGGCGACTGTGTGGTTTTGGACGGCGTGCAAGATCCGGGCAATGTCGGCACGGTGTTGCGGAGCGCGGCGGCGGCAGGAATCGGCGCGGTCGTTTTGGGCAAAGGTTGTGCGGACGCGTGGTCGCCCAAAGTGCTGCGAGCCGGAATGGGTGCGCATTTCTTGTCGGAGATTTATCCGCAGGCGGATTTGGAAATATGGTTGGCGCGTTATGAAGACCGTGTGTTTGCCACCGCGTTGCGTGAGGAAAAACAGGCGGTTCTGTATAACGAAGATTTGCGCGAACCGACAGCCTGGGTGTTTGGCAACGAAGGCGCGGGTGTCGGTAAAGCAGTTTTAGACAGGGCGGACAAGTGTGTCAGGATTCCGATGCACGATGCAACCGAGTCTTTAAATGTCGCGATGGCGGCGACAATCTGCCTGTTTGAACAAATGCGCCAACGGGCGGCGTATTGAGGAAGAGAAATGCCGTCTGAAAAAATCTATTACGGTGTATTGATTTTCTTATGTATCGCTTCTATGCTGCTGACACCGTTTTTTTATGCGGGGGCTTTGAAGCCCAAGAAGGCGGCATTGCGGAAGGACGGGCAGTGGAAAGCCATCATATTGTCCAATGCCGTCATGGTGGCGGCTTTGTTTTGGATATGGTGGAAATGGTTTTGAAGGAGTCTTGATATGAAAACATCTAAAATTATTGCGGGGCTGATGCTGGCTGTGGCGGTTCAGACGGCATCTGCGGCAGTGTATGAATGCCGTCAAAACGGTAAGGTCAGTTACAGCCAAACTCCGGGAAAACATTGTACCAACGCGGGTTTGGGGCGGGATCGTGTGTACAGTTCGGTCAGGCCTGCCGTGAAAGACAGGGCGGAAGACGCAGGGACTGACGATCATTTGGATTCGGTGAGGGACGAAGCCGCCCAAAATCCGAAAGGAAATGCACAGAAAGACGGTTCGGCTGCCGGCATCAAGCCGCACTGATTGAAGCCGAATCAGCCCTTGCGCTGTCGGACGGCAAAATTTGAACGATTGGGGAACTTTGATGAAACACATCCATATTATCGGTATCGGCGGCACGTTTATGGGCGGAGTGGCCGCCATTGCCAAAGAAGCGGGGTTTGAAGTCAGCGGTTGCGACGCGAAGATGTATCCGCCGATGAGCACCCAGCTCGAAGCCTTGGGCATAGGCGTACACGAAGGCTTCGATGCGGCGCAGTTGGAGGAATTTCAAGCCGACGTTTACGTCATCGGCAATGTCGCCAGGCGCGGGATGGATGTGGTCGAGGCGATTTTGAACAAAGGGCTGCCTTATATTTCCGGCCCGCAATGGCTGGCTGAAAACGTGTTGCACCGGCACTGGGTGCTCGGCGTGGCGGGGACGCACGGCAAAACCACCACCGCGTCTATGCTCGCATGGGTCTTGGAATATGCCGGACTCGCGCCGGGCTTCCTCATCGGCGGCATCCCGGAAAATTTCGGCGTTTCCGCCCGCCTGCCGCAAACGCCGCGCCAAGACCCGAACAGCCAATCGCCGTTTTTCGTCATCGAAGCCGACGAATACGACACCGCTTTTTTCGACAAGCGCTCCAAATTCGTACATTACCGTCCGCGTACTGCCGTGTTGAACAATCTGGAATTCGACCACGCTGACATCTTCGCCGATTTGGGCGCGATACAGACCCAGTTTCACCACCTCGTGCGCACCGTGCCGTCTGAAGGCCTCATCGTCTGCAACGGACGGCAGCAAAGCCTGCAAGATACTTTAGACAAAGGCTGCTGGACGCCGGTGGAGAAATTCGGCACGGAACACGGCTGGCAGGCCGGCGAAGCCAATGCCGACGGCTCGTTCGACGTGTTGCTTGACGGCAAAACCGCCGGACGCGTCAAATGGGATTTGATGGGCAGGCACAACCGTATGAACGCACTTGCCGTCATCGCCGCCGCTCGTCACGCCGGCGTTGATATTCGGACGGCCTGCGAAGCCTTGGGCGCGTTTAAAAACGTCAAACGCCGGATGGAAATCAAAGGCACGGCAAACGGCATCACCGTTTACGACGACTTCGCCCACCACCCGACCGCCATCGAAACCACGATTCAAGGTTTGCGCCAACGCGTCGGCGGCGCGCGCATCCTCGCCGTCCTCGAACCGCGTTCCAACACGATGAAGCTGGGTACGATGAAAGCCGCCCTGCCCGCAAGCCTTAAAGAAGCCGACCAAGTGTTCTGCTACGCCGGCGGCGTGGATTGGGACGTTGCCGAAGCCCTCGTGCCTTTGGGCGGCAGGCTGCACGTCGGCAAGGATTTCGATGCCTTTGTTGCCGAAATCGTGAAAAACGCCCGAACCGGGGACCATATTTTGGTGATGAGCAACGGCGGTTTCGGCGGAATACACGGAAAGCTGCTGGACGCTTTAAAATAGTCTGGGCGATGCCGTCTGAAAGCCCTTCAGACGGCATTTTCCACCTGCGCGGCACAAAGGCGGAAAAACCGTTTGCCCCGTATTTTCAAACGCGTTACACTTGCCGCCGCTGTTTTCAGCCATTTGATTACCCGCAACCGCCGTCATTGCGCCGGCGGTCTGCACGTCAGCGTCATTGCGCCGCTGTAAATACGAAAGAACACATTATGACCATATCCCCCGTCGCCTTGCGCCGTAAGACCGAGCGCAAGCCGCATCCCACCGCACGCTATTGGAAAAAATGCGATGTCGAGGCACTTTTCGGACTGCCGTTTTTAGAACTTGTCTATCAGGCGGCAGAAGTCCACCGCCAAAATTTCAACCCGCGCGAAATCCAGCTTTCCACGCTGTTGTCGATCAAAACCGGCGGCTGTCCCGAAGATTGCGCCTACTGTCCGCAATCGGCGCACCACAACACCAATCTGGGCAAAGAGCAGATGATGGATGTGGATGAAATCGTCGAAAAAGCCAAAATCGCCCAATCGCGCGGCGCAAGCCGGTTCTGTATGGGTGCGGCGTGGCGCGGCCCCAAACCCAAAGACGTGGAGACGGTTTCCGCAATCATCAAAGCCGTCAAGGGTTTGGGTATGGAAACCTGCGGCACGTTCGGTATGCTCGAAGAAGGTATGGCGGAAGACTTTAAAGAAGCAGGATTGGATTATTACAACCACAACCTCGATACCGACCCCGACCGCTACAACGACATCATCCACACCCGCCAACACGAAGACCGTATGGACACCTTGGGCAAAGTCCGCAACGCCGGTTTGAAAGTCTGCTGCGGCGGCATCGTCGGGATGAACGAAACCCGCGCCGAACGTGCCGGGCTGATTGCCAGCCTCGCCAATCTCGACCCGCAGCCCGAAAGCGTGCCGATTAATCAGTTGGTTAAAGTGGAAGGCACGCCGCTTGCCGATGCCGAAGATTTGGACTGGACGGAATTTGTCCGCACCATCGCCGTGGCGCGGATTACGATGCCGCAAAGTTATGTCCGCCTCTCGGCAGGGCGCAGCAATATGTCGGAAGCGATGCAGGCGATGTGCTTTATGGCGGGCGCGAACTCGATTTTTTACGGCGACAAGCTGCTGACCACGGGCAATCCGGACGAAGACGGCGACAGAATCCTGATGGAAAAGCTCAACCTGTATCCCTTGCAGTTCGAGCCGGAAGGCGGCGCGGACGGGGCGGAAAAAGCCTCAGGGATTAAAGTGGATTATTGACGATTGCAAAAATGCCGTCTGAAACGCGGATGCCGTCTGAAACCCGGAAAGGTTCGGACGGTATTTGTTCACAGCATTTCCAAAGAATCCTGACGAGCTTCAGACGGCATTTGGAAAAGCCCGACCTGTATCCCTTGCAGTTCGAGCCGGAAGATCGAAAAATGGATTGAAACGATAGTAAAAGACAGGCACTATCGTGTTTGTATCGCTGCCGCCGCATTGGATTGGCGGTCGGCTTTAGAGATGGAGCTTATGGGAATTTGACAGGTTATGCCGGAAAAAATTATCGACTTTCTGATGTTTCTTGACGAACGCCTCCCCTTTGTCAAAAACCGATGGGGGACTTTATTGATGTCGTTGCCGTTTACGCTCCTGCTGCTGATTACCGACGGTAAAACTATCCATATGCTGCTGTCGGAAACATCTTGGGGCGTATGGGCTGTATGCTTCGTATTGGCATTTATATGGTTTTTCTGTCGAACAGACCATTGGTTGAGGTTTTTACCGTATATCTGTATTGCTAAAATTGCTGTTTCATTCTTGTAGCGGCACGGGCGGAGCGGAAAAAGCCTCGGGGATTAAAGTCGATTATTGATGATTGCAAAAATGCCGTCTGAAACTTGAATGCCGTCTGAAACCCGAAAAAAGGCTTTCAGACGGCATTTGTTCGGACGGCATTTCCAATATCTCTTTACCGGCGCGTGATGCTGCCGTCGGGCGAGACATCTAGTCCGTTCCCGTTGGGGAAGTCGCTGTGGTTCAGATAAATAATCCGCTCAATAACGGTTTTTTCAGGGTCGATTTTGGGAATTTTGTCGCCAGCTTGAGTGATGGGGATAATGTTGCCGGAAACGAACCGCCCCTGTTTGTCGGTGATGATTTTGAAAATGGGGGCGATGCCGCTGATGCCGGAGGTGTTGATTGCGCCGTAGGTGGCAAAGTTGCCGCTGCTGTAAGAGATGAAGCGGTCGCGGTAAAGTTCGACGGCGCGTGTAACGTGCGGCCCCTGCCCGAATACGACATCCGCGCCGGAATCGACGGCAAGCCGCGCAAACTCGACGACGTTGCCCCTGTTTTCCCCATAGAACATTTCGGTATCGAACGGCAGGTGTTCCGCCTGTTTCCCTTCCGCGCCGCCGTGGAACATCACAATAACGATGTCGGCTTTCTGTTTGGTTTTCCGAATCAGTTTTCTAACTTTGGCGTAATCGTTCAGTTTGACGGCGGCAAGGTTGGGGGCGAAGGAGACGAAGCCGTATCTCACGCCGTTTTTCTTCAGGATGGCGGTTTCAAACCTGTTTTCGATGCCCGAATATTTGATGTTCAATTCGTCAAGGTTGCCTGCCGTTGCCGTGATGCCTTGTGCACCAAAGTCGTTGCTATGGTTGTTGGCGAGGCTGAGGTAGTCGAATCCCGCATCGGCAAGGTATTGCCCGTATGCGGAGGGCGTTTGGAATGCATAGCATATTTGGGGGTTTGCACATTTTTTCGGCGTACCGCCTTCGTCAAACAGCGTGCCTTCGAGGTTGCCGACGGTAATGTCCGCATCTTGCAAGACGGATTCGATGTTTTTCAGGATATTGGTATCGGGCAGGTAATCGACCGGATAATTGCTGCCGAGCATAATGTCGCCGACCCCGATGATGGAAACAGTATCGGCTGCCTTTCCATCAGGCGTATCCTGTCCGTCCGCATCGCCGGTGTTTGAAACGGGCGCGTGGTTTGAACTGTCAATCGGCAGCACGGGGGATTCCGTTCCGGCAGGATGCGCCGAGGGCTTGACCCCGGCGGTTTGCGGTGCGGAAACGGCATAAGGGGCGGCCGGCAGCGGCTCTTTCACATATTCGAGCGCGGTAAAACCGCTGCCGATAACGAGGGCCAAAATTGCGGAAAATACCGCCATCGCCCAGATAAATTTGTCCATAATCAGACCTTTACTGTTCAGACGGCATTTGCCGCACGTTTTGGGGCTTATCTCTCGATTTGCGATACGTCGCGCACCGCGCCTTTGTCGGCGGAAGTCGCCATCGCGCCGTAAGCCCTTAATGCGGCGGAGACGTAGCGATCGCGGTTTTCCGGTTTCCACGCTTTGCTGCCGCGTGCTTCCATTTCGGTACGGCGTGCGGCAAGCTCTTCATCGGAAATGACAAGGCGGATGCTGCGGTTGGGAATGTCGATTTCGATGGTGTCGCCTTCGTGTACCAAACCGATTGCGCCGCCTTCCGCCGCTTCAGGCGAGGCGTGGCCGATGGAGAGGCCTGATGTGCCGCCGGAGAAGCGTCCGTCGGTTAAGAGGGCGCAGGCTTTGCCCAAGCCTTTGGATTTCAGGTAGGAAGTCGGGTACAGCATTTCTTGCATACCGGGGCCGCCTTTCGGGCCTTCGTAGCGGATGATGACGATATCGCCAGCCACGATTTGGTTGCCCAAAATGCCTTCGACGGCGGCTTCTTGGCTTTCAAACACGCGGGCGCGGCCGGTAAATTTGAGGATGCTCTCGTCCACGCCTGCGGTTTTTACCACGCAGCCGCGCTCGGCGATATTGCCGAACAAGACCGCCAAACCGCCGTCTTGCGAGTAGGCGTGTTCGACATCGCGGATACAGCCTTTTTCGCGATCGAGGTCGAGGGTTTTCCACATGCGGTTTTGCGAGAACGCTTGGGTGGTGCGTACGCCGCCGGGTGCGGCTTTGAAGCGTTCGATGGCGCGGGTGTTTTCGGGATTGGTTACGTCCCATTGTTCAATCGCGTCTTTCAGGGTCGGCGCGTGGATGGTGTGCACGTCGGTGTGCAGCTTGCCCGCTTTGTCCAATTCTTTCAGGATGGCGAAGATGCCGCCCGCGCGGTGCACGTCTTCCATATAGTAGTCGTGGTTGTTGGGCGCGGTTTTGCAGATGCAGGGCACGACGCGGCTTAAGCGGTCGATGTCGGCCATTTTGAAATCCACACCCGCTTCGTTGGCAACGGCGAGTAAATGCAGGATGGTGTTGGTAGAGCCGCCCATCGCAATGTCCATCGTCATAGCGTTTTCAAATGCTTTTTTGGTGGCAATGCTGCGCGGCAGTACGGTTTCGTCGTCTTGCTCGTAATAGCGTTTGGTGATTTCGACAATCATACGTCCAGCTTCGAGGAACAATTCTTTGCGGCCGGCGTGGGTCGCCAAATACGAACCGTTGCCGGGCAGGGACAGACCGAGCGCTTCGGTCAGGCAGTTCATCGAATTTGCCGTAAACATACCCGAACACGAACCGCAGGTCGGGCAGGCGTTTTGTTCGACTTCCTCGACTTGCCGGTTGCTGATATTGTCGTCCGCCGATTCAATCATCGCGTCAATCAAGTCCAAACGGCGTTCGGGTTGGATGTTTGCCACGCCGATAACTTTGCCCGCTTCCATCGGGCCGCCGGAAACGAAGATGGTCGGGATATTCAGACGCATGGCGGCAATCAGCATACCCGGGGTGATTTTGTCGCAGTTGGAAATGCACACCAGCGCGTCGGCGCAGTGGGCGTTGACCATATATTCGATGGAGTCGGCAATCAGATCGCGGCTGGGCAGGGAGTAGAGCATACCGCTGTGTCCCATAGCGATGCCGTCGTCGATGGCGATGGTGTTGAATTCTTTGGCGATTGCACCGGCTTTTTCAATCTCGCGGGCAACCAGCTGGCCCATATTGTGCAGGTGGACATGGCCGGGCACGAATTGGGTGAACGAGTTGGCAACGGCGATGATGGGCTTGCCGAAGTCGGTTTCCATCACGCCGGTGGCGCGCCACAATGCGCGCGCGCCCGCCATATTGCGGCCGTGGGTGGAGGTTTTGGAGCGGTAGTCCGGCATAGTGTGTTTCCTTGTCTGCTATGCCGTCTGAACGGCAAAAGGCGTTCAGACGGCATTTTTGTTGTGTTTTGAAATGAAAAAAAAGATATTTTATACCAAGTATCGGAATTTTGCGGGATTGAAACGGCGTGCGGCAAAAAAGAAAATCCCCGCAGGAATGCGGGGACGGGTTCAGGCGCGGGCAATCGCGACGGCTTTGGATGCGTCCCAAAAATCAACAGGTGCATTTAATACGGGTTTGACGATGCCCGTCCGTATGGCGAAATCGCCGAAACCTTCGTCGGTATCGCGTCCCGCCGCCCATTTGCCGATCAGGTCGTCTAATTCGGAAAGGATTTCCGGCAGGGTAATATTTTCTTTGTAGAGGCGGGGGATGCGTACGCCTTCGCGGTCGCCGCCGATGTGGAGGTTGTAGCGTCCGACGGCTTTGCCGACCAGTCCGATTTCCGCCAACATCGCCCGTCCGCAGCCGTTCGGGCAGCCGGTAATGCGGGTAACGATGTAGTCGTCCGACGTGCCGTGTTTCGCCATAATTTTATCCAGCTCGCCGATGAAGTCCGGCAGCACGCGTTCGGCTTCCGCCATTGCCAGCGGGCAGGTCGGGAAGGAAACGCACGACATCGCATTTTCGCGCAGCTTGCTGATACCGTCGCGTATCAGCCCGTATGAGCGGGCGAGCTGTTCGATCCGGGCTTTTTCTCCTTCGGGCACATTTGCCACGATGAGGTTTTGGTTGGCGGTGATGCGGAAATCGCCTTTGTGGATTTTGGCGATTTCCAACACGCCGGTCAGAAGCTGTTTCCCGCCTTCGTCAACCAAACGCCCGCTTTCGATGAAAAGGGTCAAATGCCAGTTGCCGTCTATGCCTTTCACCCAGCCGATGCGGTCGCCGCGCCCGGTAAATTTGAACGGGCGTATGGGTTCGAACGGCATACCCATACGGCGTTCGACTTCCGCGCGGAAGTTGTCCAAGCCCATATTTTGAATGGTGTAGCGGGTGCGGGCGTTTTTGCGGTCGCTGCGGTTGCCGAAGTCGCGCTGCGTGGTTACCACCGCTTCGGCGGCCTTCAGCGCGTGTTCCGGAGGCACGAAACCCAGTTCCAGTGAAATGTTCGGATAGGTTTTGGTGTTGCCGTGTTCCATCGAAAGCCCGCCGCCTGCCAAAACATTGAAGCCGGCAAGCTGTCCGTTACCGTCTGAAACGGCGACGAAATCCAAATCGTTGCCGTAGCAGTCCACATCATTTAAGGGCGGAATGACGACTGCGGTTTTGAATTTGCGCGGCAGATAGGTTTTGCCTAAAATCGGCTCGTCTTCTTGAAGGAAGTCGTCGGAACTTTGAACTTTTTTGCCGTCCACCCAAACATCCAGATAACCGCGCGTGCGCGGCAATAGGTGTTCGGAAATTTTTTTTGCGTATTCGTAAGCCTGTTGGTGGAGTGCCGACTCGATGGGATTGGAGGTGCAAAGCACGTTGCGGTTCATATCCGCCGCCGTGGCGATGGAATCCAAACCCAGTTTGTGCAAGAGGCGGTGCATTGTCTGCAACTTGGTTTTCGGCACGCCGTGAAATTGGAAGGTTTGCCGGTTGGTCAGCCGGATGGATCGGTAATAACTGTTTTCGCGGGCAAATTTGTCCAGTTCTATCCATTGGGACGGTTTGATGATCCCGCCCGGCAGCCGGCAGCGCAAAAGCATAAATTTCAAGGGCTCGAGTTTTGCCTCGGCGCGTTCGGCGCGGATGTCGCGGTCGTCCTGCTCATACATACCGTGGAAGCGGATGAGTTGGAAGTTGTCGCCTTTGAAGCCGCCCGTGAGCGGGTCTTTCAAATCGTCCAAAATCGTGCCGCGTAAAAAATTGCTTTCGGTTTTCAGGCGTTCGTTGTTGGATAGCGGTTTTTCTTGCCACGCCAAACCTTTTGTCTTGGTCTGTACGGTCATTTTGTGTTCCTTCCGATTTCATTTAATCAATAAACATCACGCTGATAGCGTTTTTCTTCACGCAGCGTATTTAAATATTCTTCTGCGTCGTCCCGGTTTAAATGTCCTGCTTGAATAATCACATCCAATAAGGCGGCTTCGACATCTTTTGCCATTTTTGCCGCATCGCCGCACACATAAACATATGCGCCCTCCTGCAACCATTGCCAAAGCTCTGCCGCCTGTTCGCGGATTTTGTGCTGCACATAGATTTTTTCTTCCTGATCGCGGGACCAGGCGAAATCGTATTTATGCAGGAAACCCTCTTTGGCAAACTGCTGCCATTCGGTTTGATAGAGAAAATCACGGGCAAAATGCGGATTGCCGAAAAACAGCCAGTTTTTGCCTGTTGCATTTTCTGTGGCGCGTTGTTGCAAAAAAGCGCGAAACGGTGCAATGCCCGTACCGGAGCCTATCATTACAATGGGTTTGCTTTTGTCTTCGGGCAGTCTGAAGCCGTCGTTGCGCTCCACAAATACACGCACCGTGCCGTCTTCTTCGACGCAATCGGCAAGAAAACCGGATGCGCCGCCCGTTCTGGCGCGGCCTTCGTGTTCAAAACGAACCACGCCGACAGTTAAATGCACTTCATCGCCCACTTCCGCCTGTGCTGAAGAAATCGAATACAAACGGGGCGCAAGCGGACGCAGTAAACGGATGAATTGTTCTGCCGTCAGGCTTGCCGGGAAGCGGTGCAGCACATCGGCAATCGGCGTGCTTTGCACAAAGCCTTGCAAAACGGCGTTGTCGGCAGCAATACGGTCGAGTTCGTCATCATCGGCGAACGCGGCATAGCCTTTGACGAAAGCCGGGGTGTTTTGCGTGAGTTCGAAATGAGATGAAAGTGCGCGCGCAACCGGCATCATCTTTCCGCCTGCCTGTATTTCCGTTGCCGGATCGATGCCGAGCAGGTCTAAGATTTCCCCGACCAGTGCCGGATCGTTGTCAAACCAAACGCCGAGCGCGTCGCCTGCCTGATAGCTTAAATCCGAACCGCTCAAATCAAGTTCGATGTGGCGCACGTCTTTATCGGATTGGCGGGCGGTGATTTTCTGATTGACCAGCAGGGCGGCGGGAAAGGGGGCTGCCTTGCAGTACCTGCCCTCCGATGCCGTCTGAAGGCCGGCGGGGGGCGTTGCCTGCGGCGCGGGCGTTGCCCGGTTTTTTGCGGCTTCTTCTTTTAAGAGTGCGGCGATATTATCTGTCCAGGCGTTTGCGGAGGCGGTAAAGTCCAAATCCGCATCAACGCGTTCGAGCAGCCGTTTTGCGCCCAATTCTTCAAAACGCCGGTCGAAATCTTTACCTGCCTGACAGAAATTCGGATAGGAGCTGTCGCCCAAGCCCAGTACGGCAAATTGGAGTTTGTCCAATTTCGGGGCTTTTTTGCCGTTCAGCAGTTTGTGCAGCACGACGGCTTCTTCCGGCGGTTCGCCTTCGCCCTGGGTGGACGTAACCAGCAGCAGGCGGCGTTCGTCTGCGATGTTTTTCGCCTTGTAGTCTTTCAGTTCGGCGCGCCTGACTTGTATGCCGGCGGCTTTCAGGCTGTCCGCCGCTTTGTCGGCAACGGATTTCGCATTGCCGGTTTGCGAGGCGGAAAGGACGGTAACGGAAAAGGGTTCTGCCGCCGGCAATGCCGTCTGAAGCGCGGGCAGCCCTGCGGATGCCCCGTTTCCTGCTTTTGCCCAAGCGTAGCCGGACAGCCACGCCCATTGTGCCGCGTCCAGCCCCGACAGGAGCTGCGTGATTTCGGGCGGCAGAGGCGGTAATGGCGGATTTGTGTTCTGCATATCGTGTTCACTCATAAAATCATACCTGCCGCAACAGTGCCGTATGTCGCTTCGTCTATCAGGATAAACGAACCGGCGGCGGTGTTTTCCGCATAAGGCGTTGCCGTAACGGGTTTTTGAAGGTTGATGCGGACTTTGGCGATGTCGTTCATCTTCAAGGATTCCGCGCCGGCCTCTTGTTCCAGCGTGCGGACATCCAAAACGCTTTCAATTTCCCCGACTTTTGCCGGCACGGTTTGCGTGCCGTGCTTGAGCAGGTATTTGCGCGCGGTGTTGAGCGGACGTTCGTCAAACCAGCAAAGCGTGGCTTCCAGATGTTTTTGCGGGGCGAGCGGGGAATTTTTATCGACAAAAAGGTCGCCGCGCGAAACATCGATGTCGCGGTCCAGCCGGAGGGTTGCCGCCTCGCCGGCAAAAGCCTGCGCCACTTCCCCTTTCGGCGTGATGATTTCGGACACTTCGGCGGTCAGCCCGTTCGGTTCGATGCGGACGGTTTGCCCGACGGCGACCGAACCGCGTTCGATGCGCCCCTGATAGCCTCGGAAATCATCGGCCTTGTCGGCATCTTGGCGGACGACCAGTTGCACGGGGAAATAAAAATCGTCGGCGGTGCGGCTGACTTCGTCCTCCCCCGGCAGGTTTTCCAAAATGGACAATAAGGGTTCGCCTTTATACCAAGGCATATTGCCGCCGGGGTAAACGATGTTGTCGCCCAAGAGTGCGGACACCGGTACGAAATGCACGTCTTTCAAACCGAGCTGTTCGGCAAGTCGGCGGTATGCCTCCACAATGGCGTTGAATTTGTCTTCGCTGTAATCCAGCAGATCCATTTTGTTGACCGCCACCACAATATGCGGGCAGTTGAGTTGGCGGAGGATGGCGGAATGGCGTTTGGTCTGCGGCAGAAGCTGCAAGGGCTGCGCGCCGAAATCCAGTTGGGATGCGTCAACCAGTACGACTGCCGCCGAAGCGGTGCTTGCGCCCGTAACCATATTGCGCGTGTATTGTTCGTGCCCCGGCGTGTCGGCGATGATGAATTTCCGTTTCGCCGTGGAAAAATAGCGGTATGCCACATCGATCGTAATGCCCTGTTCGCGTTCGGCTTCCAGTCCGTCGGTCAGGATGGAGAAGTCTATGGCTTCTTTCAAACCTTTGCTTTTGCCGGATTCCAAGGTTTTGATTTGGTCGGACAGCAGGGCTTTGCTGTCGTAGAGCAGTCGTCCGATTAGGGTGCTTTTGCCGTCATCGACGCTGCCGGCGGTAATGAAGCGGAGCGGGGTCTGGTGTTGTGCCGTCATATTTTCTTCCTCATATCTGCTTAAAGGGTTCTTGAAATTTAGAAATAGCCTTCTTTTTTGCGTTTTTCCATTGCCGCCTCGCTTGCCTGATCGTCCAGCCGGGTCGCGCTGCGTTCGGAAATGTCGGCAACCGCTGTTTCTCTGATAATCTCCGTCGGCGTGGACGCGGTGCTTTCTACCGGGCAGGTGCAGCTGATGTCGCCGACGGTGCGGAAGCGGACATCAAGGATTTCGGAGGTTTCAGACGGCATTTTCGGGGTGAGCAGCGTTACGGGGACCAGCAGCCCCCTGCGTCTGACCACTTCGCGCCTGTGGCTGTAATAAATCGGCGGCAGCTCGAGGTTTTCGCGGGCGATGTATTGCCAGATGTCGAGTTCCGTCCAGTTGGAAATCGGGAAGACGCGCATATTTTCGCCTTTGTGCAGCTTGGTGTTGTACAGCGACCACAGCTCGGGGCGTTGCGCCTTCGGATCCCATTGTCCGAACTCGTCGCGGAACGAGAAAATCCGTTCTTTGGCGCGGGCTTTTTCTTCGTCGCGCCGCGCGCCGCCCATCAGTGCGTCAAAGCCGTTTGCCTCGATGGTTTCCAACAGCGTAACCGCCTGCGCCGCATTGCGCGAATCGGTTTCTTTGCGTAAAACTACTGTGCCTTTGGCGATGGAGTCTTCCACGCGCCCCACTATCAGGCGGGCATTGAGTTTTGCCGCCTGCGCGTCGCGGAAGGCAATCACTTCGGGATAATTGTGTCCTGTGTCGATATGCACCAGCGGGAAGGGCAGTTTTACCGGCCGGCTGCCCAGCCGGAAGGCTTTGCAGGCGAGGGCGAGTAGAACCACGGAATCTTTGCCGCCGGAAAAGAGCAGGGCGGGGTTTTCGCATTCTGCCGCCACTTCGCGGATAATGTGGATGGATTCGGATTCCAACCAGTTGAGTTGGGCGTTGTTCGGTTCGGTTTTCGTCATACGATATTCCTTATTTCCTCTGTTTGATCCTTATGAATTATTTGTGCAGCCCGCATTCTTTGCTGTTTTTATCTTCCCACCACCACCGCCCGGCGCGGATGTCTTCGCCGGCCTTGACGGGACGGGTGCAGGGGTCGCAGCCTATACTGGGAAAGCCTTGCCGGTACAAATCGTTGTAAGGCACATTGTTGGCAAGGATGTATGCCCACACGTCGTGTTCCGACCAGTCGAAAATCGGGTTGTATTTATCGATGCCCCGTCCGGCATCATATTCGGCAAACGGCAGTTCCGTGCGTGTGGCGGACTGTTCGCGGCGTTGCCCGGTAAGCCAAGCATCCGCCCCGGCAATGGCGCGGTCGAGCGGTTCGGTTTTTCGGATGCGGCAGCATTCGCGGCGCGCTTCTACGCTGTCGTAAAAGGCAAACCTGCCTTTGCTTTCTACATAATGCAGGGCATCTTCCCATATCGGTTGGAAACGCTTGATTTGCATATGCGGATAAACACGTTCAATCCTATCCAACAGATTTAAAGTTTCCGCGTGCAGCAGCCCCGTATCCAAAGTAAAAATACCGATATTGAGGTTTTCTCCGGCGATAAGGTCGGTAATTACCATATCTTCCGCAGCAAGGCTGCTGGCAAACCGTGCATCCCGGTGGCTGCTGGCAATCCGGTGCAGGCGTTGTTTGAGGGTTTCCGTTTTTTCCGCCAAAGCCGTTTCACTGCCATTTTCAATCGGCGGAATTTTCCATAAAGCAGGTTTGAAAATTTTCATTTTATCCGCCTTGCTTTATGCGGCTTGTTGTTCTTGTCCGGTGCCCAGTCCGTCCAATGCAAAATACGCGTGTTCGGCCGGATTGCTTGCTTTTTTGGCGTTTTCGCCGAACCAAGCCAGTTTTTCGTGCAGTTCCACCACTTCGCCCACAACAATTAAAGCCGGCTTCGGCGCGTTTTCGGCGAGGCGGGCGAGGTTGGCGAGCGTGCCGATTGCCGTTGATTGCGTTGATTGCGTGCCGTGGCTGATGACGGCGGCAGGCGTGTCGGGCGGGCGGCCGTATTGTTGCAGCCGTTCGGCAATCAGCGCGGCTTTGAGCGTGCCCATATAAATCACCAAGGTTTGGCGGCTGCGGGCAAGCGTCTGCCATTCGATATCGGGCGCATCCGCCTTGCGGTGGCCGGTAACGAAAACCGCACTTTGGGCATAATCGCGGTGCGTGAGCGGGATGCCGGCGTAAGCCGTCGCACCGATGGCGGCGGTAATGCCGGGCACAACCGAAAACGGAATGTGGTGGCGAGCCAGCACTTCCAATTCTTCGCCGCCGCGTCCGAACACAAAAGAATCTCCGCCTTTCAAACGCACCACGCGTTTGCCCTCGCGGGCCAGTTTGATCAAAAGCGCATTGGTTTCTTCTTGTGCAATGCAGCCGCCTTGCGCGCGCTTGCCGACAAAAATCCGTTCCGCATCGCGGCGGACGAGGGACAGTATGCCGTCTGAAACCAGCGCGTCGTAAAGCACCACGTCTGCCTGTTGGATTTCCTGCAGCCCTTTGAGCGTCAGCAACCCCGCATCGCCGGGGCCCGCACCGACCAAAGACACAAAACCGCCTTGATAATTTTGTTCCAACTGCTTTGCCAACTCCTGTTCGGCTTGGGCGGTTTGTTGATTTTTAACGAGGGCGGCAAAACGGCCGTTGAACTGCTTTTCCCAAAAACGGCGGCGTTCGGTAACGGATTTCAGTTTGGCTTTGACCGCATCGCGCCATCTTCCGGAGATTTCCGCCATATCGCCCAAAGAATGAGGCAGCAGGGCTTCCAGTTTTTCACGCAGCAAACGAGCGAGGACGGGCGCGCTGCCCGAACTGGAAACGGCAATTTGAATCGGATTGCGATTGATAATCGAAGGAAAAATAAAACTGCAATAATCGCGATCGTCCACCACGTTGACCGGTTTTTGGCAGCTTTCGGCAAGCTGGAAAACGCGCCGGTTGAGGGCTTGGTCGCTGCTTGCCGCAATGATGAGGAAAACTGTGCTGATGTGTTCGGCACGAAATTCTTCGGCAAGCCACAGGATTTTGTTTTCTGCCGCCAGCGCACTTAATTCAGCATTCAACTGATTTGCAACAACCCTGACTTGCGCGCCGGCATCCAGCAACAGGCTGATTTTGCGCGCGGCGACCGAACCGCCGCCTACGACCAATACGGGGCGGCCGGCGAGGTTGGCGAAAATGGGGAAATAATTCACTGGCGAACTCCTTTGCTGTTTGCCCGCACCTTGTTTCCGATATGGTGCGTCGCGGTATTTTTGTCGGAACGCGAGTCATTTTAGACAAAAGGATTTCCCCGGTTAAATAATAAAAAGGTATTTGTTAGAAGCTGAAAGCTATATGGGGGCGGCTGCGGATACGGCGGTTTTCCGTTTTATAACGGTTTCGGAAGAAAAACGGCCTGAAGCCGTTTCGGGCATTCAGACCGTTTGCGTGGTGAGGGGAATGCCGTCTGAAAGGCAGAAAAGGGCTTCAGACGGCATAATGTCCAAATTTCAGGAAAGG
Source organism: Neisseria lactamica (assembly GCF_901482445.1). NCBI lineage: Bacteria > Pseudomonadati > Pseudomonadota > Betaproteobacteria > Neisseriales > Neisseriaceae > Neisseria > Neisseria lactamica. The sequence goes on from NZ_LR590477.1 coordinate 465,284, forward strand.
AATAAAATGGCGGCTGCGGCAAGTGCGGCAACCGATAATGCGGCGGCAAGCGCGGCTTTGCCTGCAAAGCGGATTGAGGTTTTGCCTTCGATGTATTTGAAGCCGGTTATCATCGGGAGGACGAGGTTTTTCTTTTTGAACACGCGGTATGCGGCGACGGCGGCGATGTGGACTGCGGAAAAAACGGCGAGCAGCTTGAAAAAGTTGAGGTGGATTTTCCGCATAAGGCTGCCCGTATGTTCGGAAACCAAATGGTTGAGGTAGCCGTTGGTGCTGAAGGTGTTTTCATCGGCGGCAAAAAGCCCCGTGCCGACTTGAAATGAGACGGCGGCCAGAAGCGCGACGACCATCAGTGCGCCCAAGGGATTGTGTCCGGGTTGGAGGTGTTCGGGAATGCCGTTTTTCAGATAGCCGCGTATGCCTGCCCAGCCTTGGACGAAATGGGAAAAACGTGCGGTATCGCTGCCCCAAATGCCCCAGCAGATGCGGAATACGAGCAGGAAAAGGACGAGCAGCCCGACGCGCGTGTGCCATTGCAGCATATCGCCGCCGGCTTTCGCGCTATACCACATAAAGGGCAGGGATGCGGCAAGCAGCCAGTGGAAAAGGCGGGTGGGGAGGTCCCAGACTTTGGTTTTGTTTTTCATAATCGGTTTCCGGCGGTAGAATCGGTTTGTTTTCGAGCCTTATTTTAACCGATTGGAGGGGTAATGTTTCCCGTTTTTCATCTTTCAGGCGAGAGCCGCCGCCGGATGCTTCAGACGGCATTGCGTTTTCCCCATATTTTCAAAGCCCGTGCGGAAGATTCGCACAAAGGGACTTTTGGCACGCTGGCGGTTGTCGGCGGGGCTGCGGGTATGAGCGGCGCGCCCATATTGGCGGCATCGGCGGCGATGTATCTCGGCTGCGGCAAGGTGTGGGCGGGTTTCAATCAGGAAACGCTGCCTTTCGCCGTCATTGCCGGTTTTTCCGAAATTATGTTGGACACGGCAGACGGTTTGACCAAGCGTCAAGGCATAAACGCTTGGACGGCAGGTTGCGGCTTGGGTACGGATAAGGCGGCGGTCGGAACGCTTGCCGGAATTTTGGCGGAACACACGGACAAGCCCGTCCTTTTGGATGCGGACGCGCTGAACATATTATCAACCGATGCCGAAACCCGAAATCTGGCGCGTGGGTGTAAAAACCTGATTTTAACGCCGCACCCCGCCGAAGCCGCGCGCCTGCTTGGAACGACGGTTGCACAGGTTCAGGCGGATCGGACGGCGGCAGTGAGGAAGATAGGGGCAATTTTCGGCGCAACCGTGGTTTTAAAGGGACACAAAACACTGGTTGCCGCGCCCGATACGGAAATCTATGCCAACCATAGCGGCAACGCGGGGCTGGCAACGGCGGGAAGCGGAGATGTGTTGGGCGGTATGATCGGAAGTTTGCTTGCACAAGGCGTGAAACCGTTTGAAGCGGCGTGTGCCGGCGTTTGGCTGCACGGTGCGGCGGCGGATGTCATAAAAGAATCGGCAGGCATTGCGGCGGGGCTGTTGGCGGGCGAAATCGCCCCTGCGGCAAGGTGGTTGCGCAACTGGATAACTGAAAGTATGTAAGAAGATGCCGTCTGAAAGGCAAGGGCTTCAGACGGCATCTTCATTTCCCAAATACTGTCCGGTAAAGCGTGGTATAATGCGCAGTTATCTCTTACAGTTTTTGAAAAACATTAATTATGAAACAAATCCGCAACATCGCCATTATCGCCCACGTCGACCACGGCAAAACCACATTGGTCGACCAACTGCTGCGCCAATCCGGCACATTCCGCGCCAACCAGCAGGTTGACGAGCGCGTGATGGACAGCAACGACCTCGAAAAAGAACGCGGCATCACCATCCTCGCCAAAAACACCGCCATCGATTACGAAGGCTACCACATCAATATCGTCGACACGCCGGGACACGCCGATTTCGGCGGCGAGGTGGAGCGCGTTTTGGGGATGGTGGACTGCGTCGTCCTGCTGGTGGACGCGCAAGAAGGTCCGATGCCGCAAACCCGTTTTGTAACTAAAAAAGCCTTGGCTTTGGGACTGAAACCGATCGTCGTCATCAATAAAATCGACAAACCGTCCGCCCGTCCGAGCTGGGTCATCGACCAAACTTTCGAACTCTTCGACAACTTGGGCGCGACCGACGAACAGTTGGATTTCCCGATTGTTTACGCTTCCGGCCTGTCCGGTTTCGCCAAACTGGAAGAAACCGACGAGAGCAGCGATATGCGCCCGCTGTTCGACACCATCCTAAAATACACGCCTGCACCGAGCGGCAGCGCGGACGAGCCGCTGCAACTGCAAATTTCCCAACTCGACTACGACAACTACACCGGCCGCCTCGGTATCGGCCGCATCCTGAACGGACGCATCAAACCCGGCCAAACCGTTGCCGTGATGAACCACGATCAGCAAATCGCCCAAGGCCGCATCAACCAACTTTTGGGTTTCAAAGGTTTGGAACGTGTGCCGCTTGAAGAAGCCGAAGCCGGCGACATCGTGATTATTTCCGGTATCGAAGACATCGGCATCGGCGTAACCATCACCGATAAAGATAACCCCAAAGGCCTGCCGATGTTGAGCGTAGACGAACCGACGCTGACGATGGACTTTATGGTCAACACCAGCCCGCTGGCGGGCACGGAAGGCAAATTCGTAACCAGCCGCCAAATCCGCGACCGCCTGCAAAAAGAACTGCTGACCAACGTCGCCCTGCGCGTGGAAGATACCGCCGATGCCGATGTGTTCCGCGTATCCGGGCGCGGCGAGCTGCACCTGACCATTTTGTTGGAAAATATGCGCCGCGAAGGCTACGAACTCGCCGTCGGCAAACCGCGCGTCGTATACCGCGACATCGACGGTCAAAAATGCGAACCTTATGAAAACCTGACCGTGGACGTACCCGACGACAACCAGGGCGCGGTAATGGAAGAACTCGGCCGCCGCCGTGGCGAACTGACCAATATGGAAAGCGACGGCAACGGACGTACCCGCCTCGAATACCATATTCCCGCGCGCGGCTTAATCGGTTTCCAAGGCGAATTTATGACCCTGACGCGCGGTGTCGGGCTGATGAGCCACGTGTTCGACGACTATGCACCCGTGAAACCCGATATGCCCGGCCGCCACAACGGCGTGCTGGTGTCCCAAGAGCAGGGCGAGGCGGTTGCTTACGCCTTGTGGAACTTAGAAGACCGCGGCCGTATGTTCGTATCGCCCAACGACAAAATCTACGAAGGTATGATTATCGGCATCCACAGCCGCGACAACGATTTGGTGGTCAATCCGCTCAAAGGCAAAAAACTCACCAACATCCGCGCTAGCGGTACCGACGAAGCGGTGCGCCTGACTACGCCGATCAAACTGACGCTGGAAGGCGCGGTCGAGTTTATCGACGATGACGAGCTGGTAGAAATTACGCCGCAATCCATCCGCCTGCGTAAACGCTACCTGAGCGAATTGGAACGCCGCCGTCATTTTAAAAAGCTGGATTGATGTTTAAATGATGAGCTAATGCCGTCTGAAAGTGTTTCAGACGGCATTTTTTTATTCGGGCGGGCTTTGCATCGGTATCCGGTGTTTTTTGAACTATTTATGCGTCAGGGCAGTTGTATGGAGGCAGGCGTGTGTCAGCGGGGCATTTTAATATAGTGGATTAACAAAAATCAGGACAAGGCGACGAAGCCGCAGACAGTACAAATAGTACGGAACCGATTCACTTGGTGCTTCAGCACCTTAGAGAATCGTTCTCTTTGAGCCAAGGCGAGGCAACGCCGTACCGGTTTTTGTTAATCCACTATATTTCTTGAAACAAAGGTCTGTGGCTCACAAGCCGGTTTGCCATTTCCTTCTCATTGTCTTCCCCATCGTCAAACTCAGCCGTACCGAAGGCATCCGGACATTAGGTAATACTCCTTATTTTCCCGCTTCAAGCCAAGGGATAAGAAAACCAAGGAGCGCAGCCGCCGTTGCGGGCGGAAAGAGAAGACGAGGGTTTGACGCAGGGTGCGCCACGGGATATGCGCGGACATTATCCTGAGGGTTTGGCGGAATCGGTCAGGGCTGTACGCGCTTACCGTGCGGAACATCCGGAATCGGCGGATGTGTTGGACAGGCTTAACCGTGCGGTTTACGGTTACCGCCGCAACAACGGTTGGAACGTGCCGCTGTTGAGCCGTGAGGGGGAGCGTTTGCAAGGGGTTCGGACGGCGTTGCCGGATGATGGCGCGTCTGAGGCTGTTGTTGGCGGCGGCAGGGGTTTACCCCGGGCTTTACCCATGGAAGATAAGGGTTTGGCGCAGGATGTGCAGCAGGATGTGCGACAGGGTTTGACCCAAGGCGGCAGGGGTTTGACCCCTGATGCGGGGGCTGATGCAAATGCGGCTGCCTTGCAGGGTTTGCCCGCATCCGCCGCCGTTGCGTCCGGTAATGCGCCAACCCATCATCAAAACTTACAGGTTCGGACACGCGCGGAAGGTGCCGCGCCCGGTCTTCCCGCGTCTGAAAACCTTGCCGGAACGGACGGCGGGAAACGTGCGCCTGTTGCGGGCAAACGCCCCGATACGGTGTTGCCGGTGCTGAATCCGCAGGTTGCGGAATCGGCAGTCAAGGTATCGCCTAAGAAACGGATGGCGGATGCGGCGGCGGATTTCACGCGCCGTTTGGCGGCGGACAGGCGCAAGCTGGAAAAGGCGGGTGTGCCTTTGGGGGACGGCGAATACCGTTTCGAGCATACGAACCGTAAGCATATTGATGCGCTTGCGGGTGTGCTGGACAGGCTGGGCAAAGGCGGGATGTTGGAGGAGTTTGCCGATATGGCCGGTTCTTCCCATTCTGACGGCCTTGTCTTCGACAGCCGCCGTTATTTGAAGGGGCGGGAGGCGGAAACCTTGCAGGCGGGCGGTTTGTTGGAAGCCGTGCCGTCCAAGTCGGGTTGGGATTATCGTCTGACGCAGGAAGGAAGGGCGTTGGCCAAAGTGATGGCGCGGTCGCGCGATGCCGCCGCCGACGGCAAACCGGCGGGCAGGGCGCAGTCTGCCCGGGCAAAAGACGCGCCTGTTGCAGGCAAGGCGGCTGTTGCAAAAAATGCAACAACTGAAAAGCCGTCTTCGGATAAGGCTGCCGAACCTGAAACGCTTGTGAAAACGGCTTTGGACAATCCGCAAGAGGCACGACGCAAGGCGCGGGTCTTGCAGGGAGAGCCTGTTTATACCGTGAAAGAGCGTACCGCGCCCAGGGAAAACAAGGCGTTGCGCGAGTGGGCGGTCGCGCTGTTCGATAAGGCGGGCAATAAGGCGGTCAATCCTGAAATCGGGGAGGTGGCGTTAACGGCAAAATCTGTCAAAGATTCTTTGGCGCACGGCATCAGTCCTGAAAAGGCATCGGCATTTGAAGCTGTGCCTTATGTGGTTGAAAAAGGTGCTGTGATTGTTCGGACACGGCACGGACGCGTAAGCAGTTATTTCATCAGCGCGCCTGTCGAGATTGAAGGCAAACAAGACATTGTGACCGTTTTGGTGCATCACGATGTAAATAAAAAACGGATGTACCTGCACAGCGTGACGACAAAAGAAAATCTCCTGAAGACAGCTCTTGCCGGATATGACGGCGATTCCACCGCTGACGCTGAAGCGTCCGAGCCGCGTGGGAAACTGTATTCAGGAGACATCGCCAGTGTACTGAAAAAACTCTTGGAATACAAGACGGAAACGGGTAAAGGCGTATCTGTCGGTAAAAAACAGCAGAAACGGCAGGCTGAATCTGAAGCAGGGGGTGTGCCGTCTGAAGCACAACCAAAGAGCGGCAAGGATTATTTCGGCTTATCGCTTTATGAATCAGGTCAGGATTATAAAGGAATAAGTGAGGCGCATTATCGGAAGTTTGTTGCAGAACTGTCCAAATTGGACGGATGGCGGGTCAATAACAGGAAGTATGGAAAGCTTGAGTTTCGTGTCGATGGCGAGGAGGTTGTTTTTTTACGGCGGCTGGAAAGCCTGTACAGTGAACATGCGGTTATAGGTTTTTCTGTTTACAACAGCAGACTGGTTGAAAAGAAATTTGATGAAATTGAATTTGTTTTCAACCCTTCCGAGCCTCCGAAAGAGACGGCAGAGAGGTTGAACCGTTTTATCCGTTCAATATATCCCGTGTCGGAAGCGTCGGTACAAGTTGAATCAAATCCTGAGTCTGAAGCCGATACGCACCGCACGCCGGAATCTGTTCGAGCCTTCTCCGTAACCCTGCCTAAGTTGCAACAGAAACGCGCCGTGGAACATTTGACGGCTGACGCGCTTTTGGACGGCGGCGCGAAGTATCCGCAATTGAACGGAAGGACAACGAAGGCGGGGCAGGTGGAGAAAACCTTGTCCGCAGGTTTTGTGCCGTATGAGGAAATACGGGAGCAGACGGCGCGTATGGGAAAAGAGCGGGACAAAATGTTCTTCAAGTTGCACCGCGAGGCATACGGCGAAGATTCATCTTTCGATTATGACAACAGCGACGATGCGAAGCTGAAGGCGCAAACGGATGAGGCGTTGCGGGAGAAGCATCCGCCTAAAACTGTTTACCTGATGAAGCACAAGCAGTCGGGTGATGCGCTGCCGATTACGAAAACGCAGTTCGATTATGCGGTGTATCTTGAGAATATGCCGTCTGAAGGGCTAAGGTTCAGCCGTTCGGCCAAGAAAACCGACGGCGGGCATTCCGGCAGCTTTGAGGAAACGGCGCGACGCTACGGCGGCGAGGCGGCGTACAGGCAGGCGGAAAAGGATGGGAAAACGGTATTGTCCTACCGCCGGTGGGTGCAGGTTCGCACGCCTGAATTTAAGGCTTGGTTCGGGGATTGGGAGAATGATCCCGACAATGCGTCCAAGGTTGTGAATCCGAAAACGGGCGAGCCGTTGGTGGTGTATCACTACACGGAGGAGCAGTTTGATACATTTAATCTGAATAAGGCGCGGCAAAGTTCCGATATTCCCGCTTTCTTCTTTACCACAGACCCTGAGATGGGGATGGAGTACGGAAGTCATGAAATGCAGGTGTTTTTGAATATTAGGAATCCTGCAGACAAACCTGTCATTTCCAGCGGGAAGGACGGTAAGGCTTTAAGGGAAGGGCTTGTACAAAATGGTTTTGACGGGACTGTCGTAGATGATTCGTATGACGGGCATTTGAGCATTGAGTATGCGGCATTGCGCCCCAACCAAATCAAATCGGCAACCGGCAATACGGGCGCGTTTGATTCGGGTAATGACGATATCCGTTTCAGCCTCAACGAATCGCCTGATTCTGCTTTTGTGCGGGCGGTGGACGATGTAACGGGTGGAAAAGTGCCGGCAGGCTTTATCAGTCTCGGCACTACGCCCGATGTATGGAAGCTGGTGGGCCTGCCTGACGGGAAAGTCCGTATTTCCGGCGGTGTGATCGATAAGGCGATGAACGGCAAACACTCTGTTACGGCGGAAGCGTTGAAAGATTTGCCGCGCCATTTGAACAGTCCGATTGCGGTATTCAAATCGTCTGCTTCTTCGAGTAATCCTGACGGCTATGTGGTATTGACGGAGCTTGTGGAGCGTGAGAAAGGCAAGGACAAGTCGATTATCGCCGCCTTGAATTTAGGCAGGGCGAAAAACGGTTTGGAACTGTTGGATATTTCGAGTGTGTACGGACGTAACAACGGTCAGCTTACCCGTGCGTTCAATCAGGATTTGTTGTATTTGGACAAGGCAAAAGACCGACATTTCCTGACTACCCGTCCGCTTCAATTGCATTGGGATATTACGTCAGATACCGACCTTGTTAAGCGCAATATTAAAACCGATTCCGATTTGGCGCAATACTCATCCGCGAAAAAACAGGTTCCTGTTGACAAGGCGCAACGAATGGCGCGGCAACACGCCGAAAGCATCAAAAAACGCCTTGCCGAAAGTATAGGCGGACTGGCGGAACAGGTGGATGTCGCCGCCGTGTCGGAAACTGCACCGGACAAGGCGCAGATGCTGTTGTCGGAGCGTGTGGAGGGCTGGTTTGACGGCAGGACGGGCAAAATTACGCTGGTGGCGGAAAACCTTACGCCCGAACGTGCGGTATGGGCGGCGTGGCACGAGCTGGGGCACAGGGGCTTTGCGGCGGAAGGTTTTGCCAAGTACCGTGAAGAATTGGAACGTGCGGACGGCAACAGCCTGATTCGGCGTATTGCGGATGCGGTACAGGAAGAGCGCGAAGGTAGGGGCGATGCGGCGGCTTCGGTGCGGTCTGCCGCGGTGGAAGAGGCAATCGTGGAGCTTTATGCGGCGCAGCGTACCGGCGATTGGTCGGGCATTGAAAACCGTTACGGCGTGAAGGTCGGCAACGGTTTGAAACGCGGTATTGCGGGCGTGCTGGCGCGTATCGGCGCGGTATTGCGCCGTGTGCTGCAACGGCTGACGGGTAAGGCTGACGGTGCGATGTCGGACGCGGATGTGTTTGCGATGCTGGCGGATTTGCACGGGAATGCGGAAGGGGCGCGGGATGCGGTTTCGGACGGTGTGAAGCCTAGCAGGAGCGCGATGAAGGATATGGACGCGAATATCCGGCGCGGACGGGCGGCGATGAATCGGGCGTTGGTGGAAAAGGCGGATGTGCGCCGTGCGATGTACCGCAACGACATCGGTTGGATTGATTTCGTTTGGGGCAGTACGGGCAGGGTTTTGCCAAACGGCAAGACTAAGGGCGCGATGGGCTTGGCGCACGTGATTGAAAGCCGTATGCGCAAAGACGGGATGAGCCGTGATGAAGTTGTGGGGATGCTGACTAATGATATTGTTGAAGCTATCGCACGAGGCAAGGTTTACAAACACGTTGTTAACGGTAATTCCGAACGTTTGCAGCTACGGCACAACGGTTACGAAACGAACCTTATTAAAAATGCCGGAAACAACGCTTGGTTGATTACCGGCTATGAGCTGTATCAGAACGATGCCGACGGGGTAGGATTTGATACCTCCGCCGCTACGCACACCACGCCTACACCTGCGCGTCGTGATGTGGGAGCGTCTGATACGCCTAATGTACGCGCGAAGGATGAATCTGTCAATACGGCGGACGGCACACGCTTCAGCAGGGCGGCGGAACGTTCCAAGTCGGAAAGCCTTGAGAAGCTGCGCCGTGCGGAAACCATCCGCATTTCGGGCAGGGAGATTGAGGCGGGTGATGATTTGCGCCAGTATCGTCGCCGTGCAATGGAGTATGGGAAATCGTTGCGCGGGTCTTATGTGAATAAAGACACGGGGCGTGAAATTTCACTCGGACGGGCGGGTATAACGGAGGTGTTGCATCACGATGTCAGCAACCCTGAACATTTGCAAAGCATAGCCGCCATCCCGCAGATTATCGAGAAGTCGATTTATATCGATACTTTGCCGAATGAAGACAAAGCCAAAAATCCCGATATTCAAGAGTATGAATATTATGTTGCAGGCTTGAATATCGGCGGGACTGATTACACGGTAAAAGCGGCAATCGCCGTTGCGACAACAGGCGATAAATACTATGACCATAAATTGACGAGAATAGAAAAAGGCGACCTTTTGGAAATGACCTCTCGCTTATCAGGTGCGGAGATTTCCAATCAATCGCCTTTATCGGGTATTGATGATAAACGCCTGTTGCAGATTTTGCAAGATAAAGATGCGGGCAAGGGCGGCATTGCCGATTTCGATACGGAGGCGGTGCGTTTTTCCCGTGCGGCGAACATCGGGGCTGCAATCAGTCATATAACGGGTAAAAAATCCGATTTGAGAAACGCGCTGAAAGACCGCTGGGATGCTTCCAAGGGGATTCAGCAGGCGGCAGATCGAGGATATTTACGGCGGCAGTTTGGACGGCCTGAAGGAATACGGGCGTTTGTCGGAACTCTTCGGCGCGGATGCGAACAAGGCGGTTACGGAGGCGGACAAGGTTGTCAGGGAATGGGGCAGGTTGAAGAAGGAGGATGCGAAAGCGCTTGCGGATCTGATGCACGATGCGACGCTGGCGAAGGTTGATGCCGACCCGCTGATGCGTGTGGATGCTCAGAAGCGTTTGGACGGTATCCGGACGGCTTTGGATATTGCGGACGGTAAAATCGGGAAGGCGAAGGCGGTCATTGCTTCTGCCGATGCGCGTATCGCCCGTGCGGATGCTGCCTACAATAAGGCTTCGGAGGCGGCGAAGAAGGCTCAGTCGGCTTTGCTTGCCGCTGAGGAGAAGGCCGGACGTGAGATTTTGGCGGATGAGGCGGATATGCGCCTGCGCCGTCTGTTTTATGCGGATTCGGAGGCGAAGCGGGCGTTGAGGCACGCCGAGGCGGATGTGATGGCGGAAAGCCGGGCTAAAACGGATGCGGTACAGATGTTGAAGCAGGCGCGCGCGGATGTGAAGCGTTTGGAAAAGGATGAGGTTGAGGCGCAAAAGGCTTTGGAGGGGCTTGCTTTGTTGAACCGCCGTTTTGCCAAGCTGCCTGATGCGGCGCAGAAGGTGTACCGCAAGGCGCGGGATGATTATAGGGCGCATTTCGGGCAGGTGCGCGATGCGATTGCCGAGCGGTTGGCGCGTTCGGGGCAGGATGCGGAAATTGTGCGCCGTCTGAAGGAGCGTTTTGATAATGAGCTGGGCGGTGTGTATTTCCCTTTGGCGCGTTTTGGCGATTATCTGGTGGTGGTCAAGGATGCGGACGGGAATAATGTGAATGTGTCCCGCGCGGAAACTTTGAGCGAGACGGAAAAACTGCGCGATGCGCTGAAGGCTGATTTCGGGGCGGGGTTTAAGGTTTCGCCTGTGATGAAGTCTAGGGATTATATTCAAAGCCGTGATGCGGTCGGCAGCGGTTTTATGAAGGAGCTGGGCGAGGCTGTCGGTATGTTGGATTTGGACCCTGCGCAACAGGCTCAATTGAACGATACGCTGACGCAGCTTTATTTGAACTCCCTGCCTGATACGTCTTGGGCGAAACACGGTATCCACCGTAAGGGTGTGCCGGGCTTCAGTGATGATGCGAGACGTGCATATGCGCAGAATATGGGCAGCGGTGCGAATTATCTGGCGAAGTTGCGCTATGCGGACCGTATGGCGGAACAGTTGGATGTGATGCAGGATTTTGTGGACGGGCGCAAATATGAGGAGGGTTTCAACCAGCGTCAGTTGCAGCGTGTGGCGGATGAGATGAGGAAACGCCACGAGGCGGTGATGAATCCGAATCCTTCCAAGCTGGCTCAGGCTTTAACGGGCTTCGGCTTTTTGTGGATGATGGGGATGTCGCCTGCTTCGGCGATTGTGAACCTGTCGCAGACGGCGATGGTGGCTTATCCGGTGATGGCGGCGAAGTGGGGTTATGCCGATGCGGCGCGGGAATTGTTGCGGGCTTCAAAACAGATCGGGCTGAGGGTCGGGGAGAAGTTCAATACGATTGAAGACAGTTTGAACGAGGATGAGAAGGCGGCGTTCCAAAAGGCGGTGGATTATGGTGTGATTGATTTGTCGCAGGCGCATGATCTGGCGGGTGTGGCAAACGGAGACCCGGGATTGGCGGGGTCGGCTTGGCAGAAGGTGATGGATAAGGCGAGCTGGTTGTTCCATCATGCGGAGAAGTTTAACCGCCAGGTTACGTTTGTTGCGGCCTACCGTTTGGCGAAACAGGCGGGGGCGGACAGTGATACGGCTTTCGAACAGGCGAAAAAGGCGACGTATGACGGGCACTTTGATTATGCGGCACAAAACCGTCCGCGCTTTATGATGGGCAATGTGGCGAAGGTGGTCTTTCTGTTTAAGCAGTATTCGCAGAATATCCTGTATGCGCTGGGGCGTAATGCTTATCTTGCGTTTAAGGGCGATAAGGAGGCGCGTAAGACGCTGGCGGGGCTGTTGGTTTCGCATGCGATGGCTTCGGGCATCTTGGGGCTGCCGTTTGTGTCTACGTTGCTTGCGGTGGCTTCGATGTTGGGCAGTGATGACGATGATCCGTGGATTCCGTCAGCGACCTGCTGCACAGCTTCTCCCTGTCCGGCATCAAAACCGATATGAGCGCGATACTGGGCGGCAGCGACGACGGCGACACCAGCATCATTCTGCGTGCCGAACTGTACAACCGTTTGCGCGACAACCGCGGCCTGATGCTGTTGAGCAAAGACGAAGAAGAGTTTTTCCAGTTCAACACCCCGCTGTCCGGCTTGGACGCGCTGCTTGCCCAATCCCAAGAGCAAATGGCCGCGCCCAGCCATACGCCGCTGGTGAAGCTGCTCGGCATCACGCCCAGCGGCCTGAATGCCAGCACGGAGGGCGAGATTGCCGTTTACTACGACCACATCCGCGCCATGCAGGAAAACCTGCTGCGCGACCCGCTGGACAAGCTGCTCAAACTGGTGCAACTGCACCTGTTCGGCAAAGTGGACGACAACATCACGTTCGACTTTGTGCCCTTGCGGCAGATGAGCGAAACCGAGCTTTCCACCATCCGCAAATCCGACACCGACCGCGATGTTGCCTACATTCAGGCGGGCGTGGTATCGGCGGAGGAAGTACGCGGACGGCTGGCGGGCGAACCGGGCAGCGGCTACAACGGCATCGACGTGGAAGACGTGCCCGAAATGCCCGATGACGGCTTTTCAGACGGCATGAATGACGGCGCGGAGGAAGATGTCGGAGGACAAGCCGCCCCAAAGCCTGAACCTGCCCAAGATGCCGAATGGGATGAATCCAAGCATCCGCGTGCGGAGAACGGGCGGTTTGGTGGAGGGAGCGGGGAAAAGCAGACCAAAAAACCGTCAAAGGGGGAAACAGACTTGGGCAGTCTGTTCCAAACGGCAATATCCAACAGCGGCGGCAATGCCGTTTATTCGGATTTTGCCGTTATCGATGGGAAAACAGCAGGGATTGTCAAAGCTGAAACAGGTATCGATATTTCAGGTTGGAGACACAGTATCGGTGAAGCTGACATACGTCATATCCTGAAAAAACATGGCAACGAAAAAACGGAAAACAGCCGTGGGCAGCGTGCCGTTACTCGACAGGATATAGAAAAGCTGCCTGAAATATTGAGCGATTTTGACAATATGCAGTACAGTGGGACAAATGAATTTGGAAACGAAACGTTTCTAGTCAAAAAACGGATAGATGATGAAATTTACTGCGCCCAAGAAGTTTGGACAGGCAGGAAAAAGATGGTTGTGAAGAGTATGTGGGTTAAGAAGGCGAAGAAAAAGCCATGAAACACGCAGTGCCTGACTCCCGGCTTTCGCCTGCGTCCGCTAAACGTCCGATAACGTCCTGCGCCCCTTGTTCATGGCTTAATCCCATTATATAGCCGCCATTAAAAAAAGCAACAGGATAATGAAAGACAGTCATAAGCATTACGACCACTTCATTTTGAAAGACCAATAGAAAATCCCTTATGCAGTGTAGCTCTGGGTCGGATACCCAGGTGGGCAAGTACGGCTCCCAGCCTTTACATAAGGGACTGTCTGTATTGTATTTCCACCCGCCCCGAAAATCAAGGACGCATGAAAAAACCCTTAATCCGGTACATCTGGGATAGCTTGGATACCAAGCATTTAACCCAGCCTTCAAATTAAGGGTATGTCTTTATTGTATGCCGCTAATCAGATGAAAGCAAGCTGTGAAACACCAAACAGACGGCAGACGTTATTACGACCACGGCTACTTAAAGACACAATAAAAGCGGTTTTTTCAAGCCAGCACCTTGACGCTTTCTGAGTACGCCACCTCTTTGCCCAGAAAAACCGCATAGACATTCTAGTATTGCATCTAAAAAAACGCAACAGAAAAAAGGCAACGTTTAATCTACGGTATATCGCCGGTTGCTAAGACCGGGTTATTGAACCGCCGTTGCCTTGGGGAAGCGGCATCATCAATCAGCACCTTCGCGCGTTCGTATGCGACCGACCTCTTAATTGATTAGCGATACCGCTTGATTCCATTGTATGCCGACCAACCGCCGAAAGCAAGCCATGAAGTTATCCGCTCCGTCCGATAAAGACATCGTCTTAAAGCCGATACGGCCCAACCTCGGCGTGGAAGCCGCCTACCGCAAAAGCCTGAAAAAGCTGCTGCGTGAAATGCGTACCGACGTGCAGGGCCTGCTTGAACGGCACTATCCGAAAGGCATCGCCCAAGACGGCTTGTCCGACGGCTTGCAGGCTGCTTTGTCCGCCCTGTTGCGTTATTGGCTGGCACGGTTGGACAAGCTTGCCCCGCAAATTGCCGAGATATTCGCCAATCAAAGCGCGAACCATACAGAGAGGGCCTTTCAGACGGCATTGCGGGAGGCGGGCTTTACCGTCCGTTTCCGTACCGCAGCGCGGCAGCAAACCGCCCTGCAGGCCGTATTGGGCGGCAACGTCTCGCTGATACGCTCCATCGGACAACAATACTTGAACCGCGTGGAAGAAAGCGTATGGCGCAGCGTGAATGCAGGTTACGATATGGCGCAACTGACCCGCGAACTGCGCAAGGATTACGGCATCAGCGAACGCCGCGCCGCCTTTATCGCGCGAGACCAGACCAATAAGGCAAAAGCCGCCATCGAAAAGGCGCGGCGGCAGGAATTGGGCATTACCGAAGCCATATGGATGCACTCCCACGCAGGCAAAGAACCGCGCCCGAGCCACGTTGCCGCCAACGGCAAACGGTTTGACGTGGACAAAGGTATGTATCTGGACGGCAAATGGGTACAGCCCGGAGAGGAAATCAACTGCCGCTGTACCAGCCGCAGTGTGATTAAAGGATTCAACTCATGAATACGCAACAGAGAGCCATTTTGAGCAAAGCCAGCCGATTGTCGGCGATGGATGCCGAATGGGACGAATCCAAACATCCGAGGGCGGAGAACGGGCGGTTCGGCAGCGGCAGGCCGTCTGAAAACGGCAGATTAAACCTGCCTGAAAATCCGACAAGGGGCGATTTGCGCCGCGCAGCCAAGCAATGGCTGTCCGAAAACCTGCAAGGTAAAACAGTCCCGACATCAGACGGCAAAAAAGTAACTTTCAACCGCAACGACAGCACAGACCATCTTAGCTTTAATGCCAGCCGTTCAAAGCTGCACGCACAGGCAGTCACATTTGTTGCCGATGTGTTTCAGACGGGTAGGTTTATCGGCAGGGAAGAGCTTGCACATGAAAGAAAAGATAATTTCGTTGCTTTCCACAAATATCAAAAACAAGTGGAGATTGACGGTTATCGGGTGTTATTGGAAGCCGCAGCGGGAGAGTTGCCCAACGGAGAATTGGAAGCGGCAGATGAGATGATTGCCTATAACCAGCGTTTGGCAGGCAAAGAAAAAGTAGGAAACGCGCCTGCAAGCATTGAAACCGCAAAAGACAGCGGCCAAGCGGCGGGTTTTGTTTCCTACGCAGATAATCATACCCCCGCCCAAAACCAAATGCAAGGCTGCGAATTTGCCGCTTATGCGTATAAGAAGATTGATTCAAAATCGGAAAAAGGCAGTCAAAACCTCCACGCGGACGATGCTGCGAACAGCATCCGGAAACTGGAATTTGGTTCAACTGCCTTCAAGGTCAATCCTACTCCGGCCGCCGATTCGGCGCAAGAAGAAAAAGCAGTAAACAGCCACTCTTCCACGGACATTGCTGCGGACAGCACCCGGATACCAGATTCGCTATTTACTGCCGACATAAATCATACCCCTGCCGCCGATTCTGTACAACTGTTCCGCATCCTCAAAATCACCGACCCGAAAGGCAATGATGTGAGTAAAACCTACGACGAAACCATACCGGAACAGGAAAACAAATACTACACAATAGAAGCGATTGAGCTAAACGAAAAATCCCCTGCGGCTCAATGGGTTGACTCGACTGTTCAAGCCGACGGGCTTGACCCGACTTCAATCCGCTCCGCAGGGGATATATTGAGTTTAGCAAAAACCGTAGAGCAGTTTCAACACACAGGACGACACATAAAGCGTCGCTCTATGTGTTGCCCTGATTTGGAAGGGTTACACCCCTCCCAAATAAATTCTGATTCTACCGCCTTAAAGGGCGGATGTCCAAGTGGGCGGGGTTTCAGCCGAAAAGGAAACAATATGAAAACAAGGGACAAAAACACCCTCGCCCAAGACCGCTCCCTGCGCTCCTACGATAAGGACGGCAGGCTGCACGTTGAAAGCTCCAACATCAGCAAGGCAACGGTAAATCCGTACTACGGCGGCGAAATCCCCAATTACCGACAACTGGGGCTTGAGCCGAAAAAGGTTTACTACCTGCTGCGGGACCCTGAAGAGTTGGAAAAGGCCGCGCCGACCTTCAACAACCTGCCGCTGTTGAACAAGCACATTCCGGTATCGGCGGACGAACCGCAGAAAGAAGTGATTGCCGGCACGACCGGCAGCGATACCGTGTTTGAAGACGGCTACCTGAAATGTTCGCTGGCCGTGTGGGACGCGGAGGCGATTGCCGGCATCGAGAGCGGCGAGCAGGTGGAGCTGTCCAGCGCGTACCACTACACCGCCGACATGACCGCAGGCGAATTTGAAGGCAGGCATTACGACGGCGTGATGCGCGATATTGTCGGAAACCATGTAGCCCTTGTCGATGTGGGTCGGGCGGGGCGTGATGTTGTCGTAAGCGATGCAGACCCATTCAACAAGAAGGAAAACACCATGAAACTGAAAGCAGGCGCGAAAGCGCGTATTCAGGCAGCCGTGCAGCCCCTGTTGGCGCAGGATGCCGAATTGAGTCCCGACGAACTGTTGCAGGTCATCGGCTCGCTCACCAACGAAGTACAGACGGCACAAGACGACGGCAAAGAGTTGCCGCCCGAAAACGTCGAGAATGTCGGCACGGACGAAGACGAACCGGAGGACGGCGAAAACAACACCGCCCCCGCCGAAGACGAAGAGCCGGAAGCACCCGAAGGCGGCGCGCCCAAACCCGCGCAAGATGCCGCCATTTCCAAAATGGCGATGGATGCGGCGATTCAAAAAGCCGTGGCTGCGGAGCGCAAACGCGCACAAGCCTTGGCGGCGGCACAGCGAGAAGTGGCGCACATTGTCGGCGATGTGGCGATGGATAATGCGGCGGACGTGTACAAGTTCGCGCTGGAACAGAGCGGCATTGATGTAACCGGCGTGCATCCTTCCGCCTACCGCGCGATGGTCGGTATGTTGGGCAAACCCAAACAGCCGATGGCGCAAGATGCGGCCAAAACCGCCCAACAGTTCCCCGGTTTGTCACGAATCAGAAAGGCTTAAACTATGTCATTCCAAAAAGCAGTCCAACCTTACCAAGCCCCCGCCGTTGCGGGGGATTTTGCCGCCCACAACCCGAACGCTTCCATGCTGGCGGGCGAAGGCGCGCTCGTCAGCGGCACGGACGGCGTAACCGTCGGCGTGTTTGCCTGGGCGGATGCAGACGGCAAAGTGTCCAACAAAAAAACCGCCGGCGCGCGCATCGGCTTTGTCCACCGCGAACAGCAGGCAAGCATCACTGCCTATCTGGCGGAACACGGCAACCAAATCCTGCCCGGTCAAATCATTACGTTGGCCGTAGCAGGCGATTTTTGGGCGCACTTCCCCGCCGGTGCCGAAATCGGCCAGAACGTGTTTGCCAAAGACGCCGACGGCACATTGAAAGCATCTGCCGACGAAACCGAAACCGACCATACCCTGACCCGCTTCAAAGTGGCTTCCCAAGCCGCAGCGGGCGAACTGGCCAAAATCACCACATGGGAGTAACGATTAAATGAACACCTTGCAACAACTCGAACGCGATGCCGGCATCGTCTTTATGGGCGGCGGCAAAAAGCTGATGAACGAACAGGTGCAGGCTGCTTTGGCGATGGACGCGCAGCCCGCACTGACTACCGCCGGTAACAGCGGCATTCCCGCATGGATGCTGACCTATGTCGATCCGAAGCTGATTGAAGTCGCCCTGCAGCCGATGAAGGCCGCCGAAATCTTCGGCGAAGTGAAAAAAGGCGACTGGACGACCGAAACCGCCATGTTCATGCTGGTAGAACCGACCGGCGAAGTCTCCGGCTACGGCGACTACAACAACAACGGCGTGAGCGGTGCCAACGTCAATTTCCCGCAACGCCAAAGCTACCACTACCAAGTGTTCACCCGCTGGGGCGAACGCGAAGTGGCACGCGCGGGCGAAGCGAAGATTGACTATGTGAACCGCGTCAATCAGGCAAGCGTGAACGCCTTGAACCGTTTCCAGAACAAATCCTATCTGTTCGGTATCAAAGGCTTGCAGAACTACGGCATCCTCAACGACCCGAGCCTGCCGGCTGCCACCGCCGCCGACCAAACGTGGGCGGCCGCTACCGGCGAGCAGGTGTACGAATCCATCCGCAAGCTGTTCCAAAAACTGTTGCAGCAGACCGGCGGCCTGATTGATATGAACACGCCGCTCTTGCTGGTGTGCAGCCCGACCGCCAGCGTGGAACTGACCAAAACCAACCAATACAACGTCAATGTTACCGACCAACTGAAAAAGAACTTCCCCAACCTGCGTATCGAAACCGTGCCGGAATATTCCGCCGCATCGGGCGAGATGGTGCAGCTGATTGTGGAAGAGTTGGACGGCCAGCGCACCTTGGAATGCGGTTTCACCGAAAAACTGCGCGCGCACAATATGGTTTTGGAAGCCTCCAGCATCAAGCAGAAGAAATCGCAGGGCACATGGGGCGCGATTATCTACCGTCCGTTCTGCATTGCTTCCATGACGGTGAGCTAGGCTGCCTGAAAAACAAGGCCGTCTGAAACAGGCGGCTTTCCCTGCACCTGAAAAGGAAATACGATGAAGAATAAAACCTTTACCGATCACGATATTCGTGTAACAATTAGTGGCATCATCAAGGAGATTTGGGGTGACGGTGTCGCATCAAACCGCCCCGAGAACATTACTCCGGAAGTGGCTGCCGTAGTAAGCGATGCGGTAAACCAAATCAAAACCTGCTCCAAGCGTCTGTTGGCAGTAGATATTACCTATAACTTTCTCTATACTGCTCCCGGTACGATTTGGGAAGTGATTGAGGGTATGGCTGCCGATATGATTGCAAACCTATGCTATGATGATAAGCGCAATCCGCTTACCACCTATATCGGTTGGATTAGGGTGCTGCGCGGCCGGCGGCAGTATGTCGCCTGCGTGAATACCGCCGCACTCAACTACCGCTCGCGTTTGGAGCTGGCTTTTCTCGATCTTTGATTCGTCCGGGAGGGGGTATGTTGGACAGGCTGAAACATATTTGGATGCTGTATCGCAAACCGGTGCTTTTGTATGTTGTTACCGTCATCATCTATATTTTGCTTGACGGGCCGACCACTGAGGGCAGCCGAACGCCTATGCCCCCTATGAACGCTTGGGAAAAATTCCTGTTTATGGCAGCCGGCGTCAGCGGATTTGTCTGCCGCCTGTGGATAATACTGATTGCCCTGTCCGAGCATTACAGGGACAAGAATTGGTAAATGCGCTCAAAGTATTGGAGGCTTTTATTCAAAGCTGGATTAAATACAGCGCGGCAGACCGAAAATTAAGAATGTGTATTGTTACGGCACAAGCCCGTTGGCGTTCAAAAGTCGAAATCGAACTGCCGGGCTTGTAACCGCAGGGGGCAGGTATGTATCGGCTGTTTTTTCGTTGGATATGGGAAAAAGTGGTACCGGAAAGCATCCGCAACAGCAAGCCGGTGCGGTGGGTAGCCAACCATAGAAAGCTCACTATCTGGGTAATTGTGACAGTATGGATCAACTTCTTCCCCGCTACTTACGAATACGACATTGTTCATTATAGGAAATACAGCTATTGGTATGTCGATGATCCGTGGTATCCCTATGCCCGATTTCTGCTTCCCCTTATTCTCGGTGCGGTTTTTCTTTTCATTCCGCCCGATCCGCCCGAAAAGAAATAGTAACCTGCATAAGCAGCCTGAAATCTTTCAGGCTGCTTTTTTATTGGAGAACCCAAATGGCAAAACAAAAAACTGTAACCGTCGGCTGCAAACTGCCCAACGGTCTGATTATCGAAGCCGGCGGCAAGTCGGTAGAGTTGAACGGCGCGAACGCTTCAAACATCATCGGCGGCCACGGCATTACCTACAACGTAGATGCCGATTTCTTCAACGCTTGGATGGAAGCGCACCAAGACCGCGATATGGTCAAAAACGGCTTCGTTTTCGCCCACGAAAATGCCAAGGACACCAAAGCCGAAGCACAGGAAAAGACCGGCAACGAAACCAAGTTGGAAGCCATCAAACCCGATGACAAGGCTAACGGCGTAAGCACCGCCAAGGAAGACTGACTATGCCCGCCGTCGTCTTCGATAAAGCGCGCTTTCAGACGGCCTATCCCGAAGTACGGGCGGCAGGCGCGCAGCTTGAAATGTGGTTCGCGCAAGCCGAAAGCCTGCTGGACAACACCGGCCGCAGCATCGTGAAAAAACCGGAAGAGCGCGAAATGCTGCTGTTCCTGCTGGTGCGCCATTTCGCCGCGCTGGCCGAACGTGCCGCGCAGGGCGGATTGGTGGGGCGCATTGCTTCGGCTTCCGAAGGCAGCGTGTCCGTGAGCGCGGATATGGGCGCGGCGGGCGGCAATGCCGCCTGGTATCTGCAAACGCCTTACGGCGCGACCTACTGGCAGCTTACCGCCAAATACCGCCGCTTCCGCTATGTGCAGGGAGGCTGTTATGCGCGGCGGCGATAGGTTCAGACGGCATCTGTCCGAACTGGCGGCGCAGGCGGCAACGGGCAAGGTGCGCGTCGGCATCATCGAGCAGGCAAACTACGAAGGTTCGGACGGCGAAAGCGTGGCGCAAGTCGCCTTTTGGAATGAATACGGCACGGCAACTATTCCCCCGCGCCCGTTTTTCCGCAATACCATTGCCCGACATAAGGACGAATGGCCGAAGCAGGCTGCCGCACTGATGGAAGCCAACGGCGGCGATGTGCGGCAGACCTTGGAATTGATGGGCGAAGGCGTAAAGGGGCAGATTGTGGAAACCATCCAAAACTTCCGCGAACCGCCCAACGCCGCCGCAACCGTGAAGAAAAAAGGCTTTGACAAGCCGTTGATTGACACGGGGACGCTGTGGCGCAGTATTGATTGCGAGGTAGCCGATGAATCTTAGAGCCATTGCCAACGGCGCGGTTACATCCGTCAATCCGAACCTGCCCGCCGTGTTGAAACTCAATGACGGCTACACCACCGATGCCTCGGGAAAACGAAAATCAGGCTACAGCGAGCATCCTGTAACCGTGCAGACCCAAACCCTCAGCACGCAGGATTTGTCCTTGTTTGAAGGATTGGCGCAGCAGGGAACGCTGCTTTATGCCTATGTAACCGGACAATTCCGCGGCTTGCGGCGGCAGAGCGGCAAAGGCGCGGACAAGCTGGTGTTCGCTGCCTACGGCGAAACCGAAACAACCGAATGGCTGGTGAAGCAGGTGGTGGAAAGCTGGCCGGATTGGTGCAAGGTGCTGTTATGGCGGCAACATTAGACGATATTTACACTGAAGTCCGGGCAATGCTGCTCGGGCTTTTTTCGTGCGAAGTCGTGCGCGGATACGGCAACAATGTTCCGCTGCCCAAGCCGCCGTTCGTGGTGATGAACATCCTGAACGAAACCGATGCCGCCACGAATGAGCACGCTTACGCCGTTGCGGATGAAACCGCCGCCGTTTCGCGCCAATCCGAAATACAGATGCAGCTTGATTTCTACGGCGCAGAGGCGGGGCAGATGGCGCAGAAAACCGTTTTGCTTTGGCGCGATTTCTACGCCTGCGAACGGCTGAAATCCTGCCAACCGCTATATGCCGACCCCACACGCTTTATGCCGCTCGCCAACGAAGAGGGCGAATACGAAGAACGATGGACGACCACCGTCCATCTTGCCTACGCGCCGCAGGCAGAACACCCGCAACAGTTTGTAAACGCTTTTGATTTAACCCTGACCCAACCGTAAAGGATATATCTATGTTCCAATCTATTCCGGCAAGTAAAATTGTCAGCGTGAATCCCGCCGTACTCAGTTCCGGCGGTTCTCCCCTGTCGATGAACGCCGTCTTTTTGAGTAAAAACGACAACCTGCCCACCGGCCGGCACACCGCCTTTCCCGATGCTTCGGCGGTCGGCGAGTTTTTCGGCTTGGCAAGCGAAGAGTTTAAAGCCGCGCAAGTGTACTTTAAAGGCTTCGACAATTCGCACATCAAACCCGGCACGCTGTATTTCTACCCCTACAACGTCGGCAAAGAAGCCGCCTGTCTGCGCGGCGCAAGCGTGAAAAGTATGAGCCTTGCCGCCCTGAAAAAACTTTCGGGCAATCTGAAAGTGAACATCGACGGCAGCGATAAGAGCGGCGACAACATCAACCTTTCCGCCGCCACCAGCTTTTCCGATGCCGCCGACAAAATCGGCACCGCCATCAATGCCGCCGTGCAGTTTGACGAGCAGTTGCAGGCGTTTGAAATCGTTTCCGCCATCCAAGGCAAGAGTTCCGAAATCGGCTTTGCCGCCGGCACGCTGGCCGAAGCCCTGAACCTGACCGAAGCCAAAGGCGCAATCATTTCCAAAGGCAGCGACGGCGACAGCGCGGAAACCGTGATGGAGGGCGTGATTCAGTCCACCTTGAATTTTGCCACCTTTACCACCGTGTTCGAGCCGGAAACGGCCGACAAGCTGGCTTTGGCAAAATGGAGCAACGCGCAAAACAACCGCTTCCTTTACGCCGCTTGGGGCAAAGAAGCCGCCGCGCTGCAAACCGGCAACACGACCTGCTTTGGCGCGCAACTGAAAGCCGCCGCCTATGACGGCACCGCCCCGATTTACGGCGGGCTGGACAAAGCCGCTTTCCTGTGCGGCGCGATTGCCTCCATCGACTTTACCGAAACGCAAGGGCGCATCACGCTGGCGTTCAAAAACCAATCGGGCTTGAGCGTGGACGTGGACAATGCCGCCGATGCCGACAACCTGAAAGAGAACGGCTACAACTACTACGGCGCGTGGGCAACCGCCAACGACCGCTTTACCTTCCTTTATCCCGGCCAGATGCCCGGCAAATGGAAATGGATTGATGCCTATGTGAACCAAATCCGCCTCAACAGCCAGCTCCAGCTTGCCCTGATGACCCTGCTCACTTCTGCCAAGGCTGTGCCGTACAACGCCGTCGGTATCGCCCTGCAACGCGCCGCCTGCCAAGACCCGATTAACGAGGCCTTGAACTTCGGCAGCATTCAGCCGGGCGTGCCGTTGGGCGAACAGCAACGCGCCCTGATCAACAACGAAGCGCGCGCCGATGCCGCAGCGAAGATTGAAAGCACCGGCTACTTCCTGCTGATTCAGAACGCCTCGGCGCAGACGCGCGGCAACCGCCAATCTATGCCGATGAAGCTGTGGTACACCGACGGCGGCAGCGTGCACAACATCAACCTAGGCTCGATCAACGTCCAGTAAACCAACAATGCCGTCTGAAAGGCTTTCAGACGGCACTTTAACCATTACTGAAAAGGAAACGCAATGAACTACGAAGCATTAGGCCGCTATACCGAAGCCTGCGAAAAACTGCAACCGCTGCTGCGCGAGATGAAACAGCACGCGGGAACGGTTAGAGCCGCCGCCGAACAACTGCCGTTTGTTTTGGACGAACTGGCGGGCGGGCAGCCGGTGCCGAAATTAGACCCCGTGGCCGAAATGGAAAAAATCGACACCGCCCACCGCCGCCTGCAGGAGCTTTGGCAGGAAGCCTGCCGCTGGGCGCGCACCGCCAATACCAATGCGGAGCAATGCGGAAAGGCGAAGCTGAATTTCGGGCGGGAGCAGGCTTGATTTTCAGGCAGCCTTTAAAAAAAGGAATATTGTTTGTCTTGCATGAAATAAAAAGATTGGATATGATTGCGCCATCACTTTACATAGCGGAAACGCAACGCCCCGACAGAGCGGATTTTTTGCATCTGTTGCAAAATATAAGTCTTTGATTTTCTTCCAAGGCTGGATTTCCAGACTTGGGAATGCCAGTCAAAGGCGGGTCGAGAGAACGAATACAATACCCGGAAGGGGGAATAAGTTCCGCCGACTATGTACGGTGATTGAAGCCCGCCGCCCTTATGCGGCCATCCAATCAATTTACATAGGAGTTCGTCATGAACGCAATCGCAATCTCTAATGTGGCTATCCGCCAAACCGAAAACAACCTTTACAATTTGAATGATTTGCACAAAGCCAGCGGCGGTGAGAAACGCCATGAACTGACAAACTGGCTGAAATTGCAGCAAACTACTGAATTGATTGATGAATTGTCCAAACCTGAAATTTCAGGTTTGAAAGAAAATCAACAGGTTATCAAGGTGGTTCGTGGCGGCAACAAACGCGGCACTTACGCCTGCAAAGAATTGGTGTATGCCTACGCTACTTGGATTAGTGCAAAATTCTTTTTACAGGTTATCCGAACCTTCGATGCAGTAATTTCAGGTCGTCTGAAACCGCAAGCCCCGCGCAAAGCCCTGCCGTCAGGTTTAACCCACGAACAACAGGCGGAAGTCAAAGCCCTGCACAACATCCTGCTCCAATCCGTGCCGTTCGAGAAGCAGAAGGCTTTGGCGATTACGTTATGGAGCGCGGTCAAATCGAAATTCAAGGTCGGCTACAAAGACGTGCCGCCCGAACAGTTTCCCGAAGTGTTGAGCCTGATGGCGCGGGTGTCCGTAGAAAAAGGGGCGCAATACCGCGAAGCCGAAGCCGTGAATCTGGAAACCGTGCCGAAGCTGTTTGCTAATCAGGCCAATATCCCCTTCAACCTGAACCGCAACGCGCATTACGCCGTTACCGTGAAGGGCGGCAAAATCTACCGCCATCTCGTCAGCTACATCACGTCTCCGCGTGAAGACAGAATGATTCCGTGCTTGGCGCATCAGAATGATTTTTAACCCCTAATGCTGCCTGACCGCAGCCGGACCGCCGCGCCGCAAGGTTCGGCGGCCTTAGTCCTGCCCGCATCTGCGGGCTTTTTTATTGGAGAACCCAAAGATGCAAACCGTATCCGACCGCACCCTGACCGCCGCCAACAGCATCCTGCTGATGCGCGTGAAAGGCTTTAACGACAACTTCGTACAGATTGAAGGCTACGCCGCCGACAACGCCTTCGACTTCGGGCAGGGCAAAATCGGCGAAACCCTGATGGGCGTGGACGGACAACAGTCCGGCGGCTTCACGCCCTATGAAGTGGACTTCAACATCCAGCTCGCGCCCACCAGCAAATCGCGCGACTACTTCGACCAATTCACCAACGACATCCTGCAACGGCAGGAAACGCGTATGGTGGAATTTTCGGTTGAGATTTCCGCCGTGAAAAAACGTTACACCGCCACGGGATTTTTAGTGGAAGTCCCGGGCGGCACAACCGCCAAGAAAACGCTGGAATCTGCAACCTACAGCTTCCGCATCGTGGTGAAACCGGAGGAAATCTGAAATGGCGTTGAAAACCAAACAAATCACGATCGAACACGGGCGGGATAAAGGCCGCGTGTTCCTGATCACCGAAATGTCCGCCGCGCACGCCGACAACTGGGCGATGCGCGCCCTTTTGGCACTGGCAAACAGCGGCGCGGAAACGTCTCTGCCCATTTGGATGGCCCACGCGCCGTATCTGACGGCGACGGCGAGGTCGTATAGAGCGTTGCTGCTTATGGGCAGGGCAGGTTGCGGCGCGGGCAGCGGTTCGCGGTCGAGGACTTCGCCCGTCAAGCCTGTGTGCAGGGTCAGCGCGTGGACGTAGGCG
This sequence comes from Neisseria lactamica, assembly GCF_901482445.1. Lineage (NCBI taxonomy): Bacteria > Pseudomonadati > Pseudomonadota > Betaproteobacteria > Neisseriales > Neisseriaceae > Neisseria > Neisseria lactamica. The sequence goes on from NZ_LR590477.1 coordinate 491,078, forward strand.
ACGGCTTCGGGCAGCTTCTCGGCGGGGATGTCTTCGATGGCTTCGACGTTGAAGCGTTGGTGTATCATACTGTACGCGGAGGAGTAGTCTATACCTTTGCGTCCGACAAGCGCGGCAACGGCTTGGCGCAATCCGGTACGGTCGTCGGCGGTGGTTTTGGGGGTAATTTGGTAGCCGCCTGTTTTGCGGATGGTGGGCAGGACTTCAGATGTTACCCATTTGCGGAATTTCCAAGCGGTTGAGCCTTGTTCCATTGCTTTACGGCTGCGAAGAATCAAAATATATAAACCGCTTTCGTTGATGATGTTCACGTTACCGCCGCCTCCGTGAATTTCAGACCGCCCTATGTTAAACATAGACCGCTCGTCATCATCTAATTTTTCAAGTGCTTGCGTTGGGTTCTGGATTTCTAAAGCCTTACATACATCGGCGGCAACAAACCAAGTCAAGCCGTCTTTTTCAAAGGCACGAACGGGAGAAGTAGTATTGAAATTAAATGATTGAATTACGTTCATAATGAAGTTTCCTAGTGAGTTTTCTTAATGCCCGTTAGGGCGGACGCGTGGTTAAGAACCCTCACTAGATGGGCGGACTTATTCCCCTTACGGGTATTGTATTCGTCGCCCACGCGTCCATAAGAAACTTCGGTTGTGCCATCGAAACAAACAACACGAAAGGAAACTTACAGATATGAAAAAATCACATTGACGGAGTGATTGCCGCTAGTGTGTGGTTCTTACGCCACGAACGCCATCATACCCAAGCCGTGCGTTTGCGTCAACATTGGCAACAAATTTGTTAAATAATATTTGACAGTGCAACAAATTTGTTGTATTATATCTTTACTGTATAGGAAAGGAGGTTATATGAAATACAGTGAGTTCAAACGATGGCTCGAAGCGCGGGGCGTGGAGTTCAAAAGCCAAAAGCGCGGCAGCCATTACAATCTCAGGCTTGGAGACAAAACGTCGGTTTTCCCGTTTCACGGCAGTAGGGAGATGGGTTCCGACCTGACGAACAAAATCAAAAAAGATTTGGGATTGAAATAAAAAGGGCAGCCCGAAAGGGCTGTCTGCACCGCAAACCGATTTTTACAAGGAAAACCATGTTGAACTATCCCTATATCCTCACGCCCGACAGCAACGGCACGTTTTTGGTTACTTTCCCCGATATACCTGAAGCGGCAGCGGTTGGCGAAGACGAAGAAACTGCCGCCATTGAAGCATTGGACGGCTTGTTGTGTGCCCTGGACGGCTATTTTGACGACCGCCGCCCGATTCCCCTGCCTTCAATGCCGAAAGACGGGCAATATGCCGTTTCCCTGCCTGCTTTGGAAACCGCCAAGGTTCTGCTGCTGAATGAAATGTTGGCTCAAGGCGTACGTAAGGCGGAAATGGCGCGGCGTTTGGATGTGCATATGCCCCAAATCGACCGCCTGCTTGATTTGCGCCACAATACCAAAATCGATTTTTTGGAAAAAGCCGCCGCCAAACTGGGCAAGAAACTGAATATTGCCCTTTCTTAAACCTCTATTTCCTATACAGTGCCTATGCCGTCTGAACCGTGGTTCAGGCGGTTTTTTTTTGCCAAACCGCGTGCTTGTCAGGCGGTTTCAGACGGCATAAAAAAAGCCCGAAAAATCGGGCTTTTGTGCTGAAAATGCTTGCGTCTTATGGTAGGCTACCGTGTAATTGCACCTGTCGGTTGAACAAGAACCGGCAGGTAAAACGCCAACCTGCAATCCCGCTGAAGGCACTTTCAAAGGAGACGGATCATGATTAAGCTGATTTTAATCATCATCCTGCTTCTGATACTGAAAAGCGATAGCTTGATGTAACAGAAGACGCTGACGGGGCGGCAACCCCGTCGGCGGTTTCTAAAATATTAGGAGGTAATGATGGCTCTGTCAAGAACGGAAATCCAAAAGCGAAGCGATGAGAAACGCGGTATCGTGCAGAAAAACTTCAAGCTGCCGTCTGAAACGGTGGAGCTGATTAAAACGGAGGCGGAAAGGCGGGGGGTGTCGCAAGCCGCGCTGATTGCCTTGGCGGTCAGGTCTTTTGCGGAGGCGTGAAAAATGGCAATGGCGAAAGCGGAAATCCAAAAACGAAGCGATGAAAAACGGGGCGTGAAGCTTTGTTCGTTCAAGCTGAAGCAGGAAACGATAGCCAAACTGGAACAGGAGGCGGCAAAGGCGGGTTTGTCCAAAACGGCTTTGCTTGAAAGGCCGGTTGGGATTTGCAGGCGTTTGCAGATATGACAAGGGGCGCATTTTGCGCCCCATCACACGCACGGACGGCTTGTCATCGCCTGTCGCCCGTGCGCGGCTGCCCATATTTCAGAACAGTCTTGCAAGCCCCTTTAAGGGAACGGTTTTATTCTAGTACAGTTTGAATGCCTTGGCAACGGCTGTTTTAATCGCCTGAAAATCCTCTTCACTGATTATTGGAATGCAGCGGTCGCGCCCTTTGGGTTTGTATCGGTCTAATCGTGCCAATCCGACTGTTGCCGTCATGTCGCATTTTGCCCAACATTGGATGTGCGGCTTGTCCGGTAAGGGGTTTTCACTCATTTTGTGGTGGTAGTCCGCCAAAGGGACAGGTTCTGTGCTGCTTAAGGGTACGACCGTTACCAGTTTGCCGTTGTGCCTGTTTCGCGCTATGACGACAACAGGGCGTTTCTTGACCATTTCCGGTTCTTCATAACCGCGAAAGTCGCACATGACAACCGAACGTTCCTGTGGTTGGAATTTTAAAGGCATTAGCCGCTCCTGACGATGACAGGCGGCTATTATAGCAGTTCTTAATGGATGTATTTTGAAATGTTGAAACGCTATGACGCCAGAAAAATCAGGCGGCTTTTAATCGGCTGTCAAAAAAACGGCAAAAGTTTCACACACCGGCGTTACTCTTGTTGTGAATTGCCCATCATCGTCAAAATGACATTTCCCCATTTTTCTAATGCTTCTCCCCGCTCTTTCAGCAGTTCGGAACGGTTGTAGGCGGTTTGCGTTTTTGTGCCGAGAGAGTGTGCAAGCAGTTTCTCGGCAACGTCGTTGTCGATGTTCAACTCTTCGCGCAAATACGTTCTGGCAAGGCTTCTCAAGCCGTGGGCGGTCGTTTTCAAGCCTGCACGCTGCATTGCCATACGCGGAGCTTCCCTGTTGATGTGGCTTCGGTAATTGTAGCTTTCAAACAGATATACGCCGTTCACGTTCAGTTCCCGCGCCTGCTGCAATATCAGCTTCATAGCAGTGGAGAGGGGGACGATATGCTCTCTGCGTTCTTTTTTCCGTTCCGCCGGTATAATCCACTGACCCGATTTCTCATCTATTTCATCCCATCGTGCCAGTGCGGTTTCTTGTACGCGCGTCATAGTCAGCAGCAGCCAATAGATAGCAAGCCGTGTCGTCGGCGTGATTTTCAGGCGGTTGGTCGGATTGGCAAACCCGTTGCGCTGCTCTAAAAAATCTATCAGGAGCGGAAGCTCTGAAGGGGGTAGGGCTGCCATATGCTGATTTTTTGGTTTTTCAAACACCTGTTTGCCGATTTGTAAAACAGGGTTATACTCAATCAGTCCGCTGCCCACGGCATAGGAAAAAACCAGATTCAGGCTGTTTTTAGTTTTCCGCAAGCTGTCGGCAATGCCACGCTGCTCCATAATGCGCAAGCATTCGACAACATCTATCGTCTTGATTTGTCTTATATCGCGGTTTCCAATAACGGGGAAAATATACCGCTCAAAATTGCGCATAACTTGGACTGTATATTTTTCAGCCATATCCTTGCGCCATTTTCCGTGCCATTCACGGGCGATTTTCTCCAAGGTGTATGCCGTCCGTACCTTTACACGTTTGATGTTTTGCCCCAACGCGAGCTTCCGCTTCTGTTCGTCCCGCCATTCCCGCGCCTGCACGAGACTGAATAGGGGATACGCGCCCAATGTCAGCGTTTGCGGTTTACCGTTTTCGCCGTTGAAAGAAAACCGCCAAACCTTAGATCCGTTCGGCTTAACCCATAACGCCAGCCCGCCGCCATCCGCCAGCTTGTACAGCCTGTCTTTGGGCTTGGCGTTTTTTACTTGGGCGGCAGTAAGTGGGGTGATTATTTTTGGCATTTTTGTGGTACGGGGGAAAGTGGTTAAAACGTACCATAAAACATACCATAAAAAAACGGTAACGGATAGTAATCAATGGTAACGTAGGGTAATAGGTTGTAGCTGATTTTACGCAATAAAATCAATACGTAAGTAACAAAAAATCCCAAACTGTAAAAGTTTGGGATTCGTATTTGGCAGAGAGGAAGGGATTCGAACCCTCGATACGCTATTCACGTATACACGCTTTCCAGGCGTGCGACTTAAACCACTCATCCACCTCTCTAATGGCGGAAATTATCCCAATCGGGATAATTTGTTATTTGGTGCCCAAGAGAAGACTCGAACTTCCACACCCGTGAGGATACCAGCACCTGAAGCTGGCGCGTCTACCAATTCCGCCACCTGGGCAATCTAAATATTGAAATAAAGCAAAGCATTTGATTTGGTGCCCGGGAGAAGACTCGAACTTCCACACCCGTGAGGATACCAGCACCTGAAGCTGGCGCGTCTACCAATTCCGCCACCCGGGCTTTGCTTTATTGAGTATTTTGCGGTACAGTGTGCCTCCGCAAAAGAAGTCGCTATTATATAGTCCATAAAAAGAATGTCAACGGTCAAAATGAATAAAAATATTAAATTTTTAAATTTACGGGAAAAAGACCCGTTTTTAAGTCGTGAAAAACAGCGTTACGAGCATCCTTTGCCCAGTCGGGAATGGATTGTCGAGCTGCTTGAACGTAAAGGTGTACCTTCAAAAATCGAATCGCTTGCGCGCGAGCTTTCGATTACGGAAGACGAGTATGTCTTTTTTGAACGCCGTCTGAAGGCGATGGCGCGGGACGGTCAGGTTTTAATCAACCGCCGGGGCGCGGTTTGCGCGGCGGACAAATTGGATTTGGTCAAATGCTGTGTCGAGGCGCACAAAGACGGCTTCGGTTTCGCCGTGCCGCTCACGCCCGCCAAAGACGGTGATTTTGTTTTGTACGAACGCCAGATGCGCGGCATTATGCACGGCGATATTGTCACTGTTCGTCCTGCCGGCATCGACCGCAGGGGGCGGCGGGAAGCGGTGGTTTTGGATATTGTCGAACGCGCGCAAAGCAAAGTGGTCGGGCGTTTCTATATGGATCGCGGCGTGGCGGTTTTGGAAGCGGAAGACAAACGCCTGAACCAAAGCATTGTCTTGGAACCCGACAGCGTGGCGCGTTTCAAGCCCGAATCCGGTCAGGTCATCGTCGGTGAAATCGAGGCTTATCCTGAAGCAAACCGCCCGGCAGTGGCGAAAATCATCGAAGTTTTGGGCGATTATGCCGACAGCGGTATGGAAATCGAAATCGCCGTGCGTAAACACCATTTGCCGCACCAATTCAGTGAAGCGTGTGCCAAAGCCGCGAAAAAAATCCCCGGCCATGTACGCAAAAGCGATTTGAAAGGCCGCGTCGATTTGCGCGATTTGCCTTTGGTAACGATAGACGGCGAAACGGCGCGCGATTTCGACGATGCGGTGTTTGCCGAGAAAATCGGGCGCAATTACCGTTTGGTCGTGGCGATTGCCGATGTCAGCCATTATGTCCGTCCCGATGATGCGATCGATATGGACGCGCAGGAACGCAGTACCAGCGTTTATTTCCCGCGCCGTGTGATTCCGATGCTGCCGGAAAACCTGTCCAACGGCATTTGCTCGCTCAATCCGGATGTGGAGCGTTTGTGTATGGTGTGCGATATGACCGTCACTTACGCGGGCAATGTCAAGGAATATCAATTTTATCCCGCCGTGATGCGCTCCCACGCAAGGCTGACTTACAACCAAGTTTGGAAATGGCTTTCAGACGGCATCGGGCATCCGTTCAAAACCCAAATCGACACGCTTTATAAGCTGTTTAAAATTTTGCAGAAAAAACGTCTGGCGCGCGGGGCGGTGGAGTTTGAAAGCATAGAAACGCAAATGCTTTTCGACGGCAACGGCAAGATTGAAAAAATCGTGCCCGTTGTCCGCAACGATGCCCACAAGCTGATTGAGGAATGTATGTTGGCGGCAAACGTTTGCGCGGCGGATTTTCTGTTGAAAAACAAGCATACCGCATTGTTCCGCAACCATTTGGGCCCCACGCCCGAAAAACTCGCCGCCTTGCGCGAACAGCTCGGTCTGTTGGGGCTTCAACTTGGCGGCGACAACAACCCGTCGCCGAAAGACTATGCCGCGCTTGCCGGACAATTCAAAGGCAGGCCGGATGCCGAGTTGCTGCAAGTGATGATGTTGCGCTCTATGCGGCAGGCGGTTTACGAACCGCATTGCGAAGGGCATTTCGGTTTGGCTTATGAAGCATATGCCCATTTTACTTCGCCTATTCGCCGTTATCCTGATTTAACCGTCCACCGCGCCATCAAGGCGATTTTAAATGGACAAAATTATGAACCGGGTAAAAGCTGGCAGGCTTTGGGCGTGCATACTTCGTTTTGCGAACGCCGTGCCGACGATGCCGCCCGCGATGTGGAAAATTGGCTGAAAACTTATTATATGCGCGATAAGGTCGGCGAAATATTTGAAGGCAAAATTTCGGGAGTGGCAAATTTTGGAATATTTGTGACTTTGGACGATATTTATATCGACGGTTTGGTACATATCAGCGATTTGGGCGAAGATTATTTCAACTTCCGCCCCGAAATTATGGCGATAGAGGGCGAACGCAGCGGCATCCGTTTCAATATGGGGGACAGGGTTGCCGTCCGGGTCGCGCGCGCCGATTTGGATGACGGAAAAATCGATTTTGTCCTGATTGCAGGCGGAAGCGGCAGGCGGCGGAAGGTCAAATCATCCGCATCTGCCAAACCGGCAGGGGCGGCGGGGAAAGGGAAACCGAAAACCGCCGCCGAGAAAAAAACAGCCCGGGGCGGCAAAGTAAGGGAAAGGGGCGGGTCAGCCGCCGCCGAATCGGGGAAAAAGGCAAAGAAACCGGTTTCGATGAAGGTTAAAAAACGGAAAGGCAAATCATAATTCCGGCAGGGCGACTTGAGGAGGCGGGGCATATTTTCCCGAAGCCTCCACCCGATTTTTTGATATGGCGGCCGGCGCATCATTTCAGGCCAATCGAAACGCCCGTATTGAAAGATTGCGTTTATTTCCACCGCCGTTTTAAAGGCCGGCGGTATTCGGCAGACGTGGCTCAAACGGCGTTCAGACGGCATTTTCATTCTTCCGGTGCGTCTGTCCGAATGGCTTTGCCCGTCCGCACAATCAGCCCGTGCGGTTTGCCTTCAACAAACAAAAATGCCGTCTGAAACCTGAAAACAGGGCTTCAGACGGCATTTTAATAAAGATGGCTTGAATCAGCGGTGGTAGTTCGGTGCTTCTTTAGTGATTTGAACGTCGTGAACGTGTGATTCGCTCATACCTGCGGAAGTGATTTCCACAAATTCGGCTTTTTCGTGCATTTCGGCAATATTGGCGCAACCCAAATAACCCATACTGGAACGCAGACCGCCGGTCAGCTGGTGGATGATGTTCACAATCGGGCCTTTGTAAGGAACGCGGCCTTCGATGCCTTCGGGGACGTATTTGTCGGTGCTGTCGGTTTTGTCTTGGAAGTAGCGGTCGGCAGAACCTTGGCTCATCGCGCCCAATGAACCCATACCGCGATAGGATTTGTACGAGCGGCCTTGATAGAGTTCGATTTCGCCCGGTGCTTCTTCCGTACCGGCAAACATACCGCCGAGCATTACGCTGTACGCGCCTGCGGCGAGGGCTTTGGCGATGTCGCCGGAGAAGCGGATGCCGCCGTCGGCAATCAGGGGAACGCCTGTGCCTTTGAGGGCTTCGGCGACGTTGTGGATGGCGGTCAGTTGCGGCACGCCCACGCCTGCCACGATACGGGTGGTGCAAATCGAACCCGGACCGATACCGACTTTGACGGCATCCGCGCCGGCGGCAACCAAATCCAAAGCGGCTTTGGCGGTAGCGATGTTGCCGCCGATGACTTGGATGTGCGGATAAGTTTCTTTGACCCAGCGAACGCGATCGATTACGCCTTGGCTGTGTCCGTGGGCAGTATCGACGACAATTACGTCCGCGCCTGCTTCGACCAAGGCTTTGACGCGTTCTTCGGTATCGCCGCCGGTGCCGACTGCCGCACCGACGCGCAGACGGCCTTCGGAGTCTTTGTTGGCGTTGGGAAATTCGGTGGTTTTTAAAATATCTTTGACGGTAATCAAGCCTTTAAGCTCGTCTTTTTCGTTCAAGACTAAAACGCGCTCGACTTTATGCGTGTGCATCAGTTCGCGCGCTTCGTCTATGCTTGTGCCTTCGGGGACGGTAACCAAGCGTTCGCGCGGGGTCATAATGGCGGAAACGGGCAAATCGACGCGGTTTTCAAAACGCAGGTCGCGGTTGGTTACGATGCCGGCGACTTTGCCGTTTTCAACGACGGGCAGGCCGGACATTTTGCGTTTGCGCTGCGCGCGCATTTCCAAGACTTCGCGGATGAGCGTTGTCGGCGCAACGGTTACGGGGTCTTTGACCACGCCGCTTTCGTGGCGTTTTACTTTGGAAACGGCGCGCGCCTGCATTTCGGGCGGCATGTTTTTATGGATGATGCCGATGCCGCCTTCCTGTGCCATCGAAATGGCGAGGCGCGCCTCGGTAACAGTGTCCATCGCGGCGGAAAGCAGGGGGAGGTTGAGTGTGATTTCGCGGGTGAGCTTGGTTTGAAGTTTAACGTCTCGCGGCAGCACGGTCGAATGTGCGGGAACCAACAAAACATCGTCGAAAGTATAGGCTTTTTCTACGATACGCATAATGCTCGGTCTTTCAGTTTGTGCAAGATGCACGGCATTATAGCACGTTGCCGGCGGCTTGACAGTTTATATTGTTTGCAATATCCCCGCCTTCAGGCGGCATACGGCGCGGCGGCGGAATGCCGTCTGAAGGCAGGCGTTATGATAATTGTTCCAGCAGCGTCTGCTTCAATGAGGACTGGATTTTGGGGTTGTTCAAATCAGGGCTGAAAACGGTAAAACTGTCTTCGGCGCGTTCGTCCAACGTGGAGATTTTGGCGTAGCGCAGGCTGACGTTGTGGGCGAAAAAGACTTCCGCCATATCGGCGAGCAGGAAGGGGCGGTTGACGGCGGTGATTTCGACGGAATACCAGTCGGGATAGTCTTCTTCGGGAGTGATGGTGATGCTCGGTGCGATCGGCATATAGCGGCTGCGGCGGCTGATGCGGCGGCTGCGGCTTTGGGTTTCGGCAACGGTGTGTCCGTGGATAAAGCTGTTGAGTTCGGCTTCGAGCGCGCTTTGGATGTCGGGGTAGTCTTCGGGGGCGTGCTGCGAGGGGATTTGCACGATGAAGGTGTCGAGGATGTAGTCGTGTTCGGTGATGAAGGCGCGGGCGGCGAGAATGTCGAAGCCGTGGCGGCTGAAGATGCGGCAGAGGCGGGCGAACAGGCGCGGGCCGTTGGGCATAAAGACCATCACTTGGAAGCTGTCGCTTTGGGGCAGGATGCGGCTGCGGACGATGGGGGTTTCAAAATCGTGTACGAGGTTGGCGGCGTGCCACAGGATTTCGCGGGACTGGTGGCGGGCGAAGTAGGCGGAACCGAGCGCGTTCCATAGTTTTTTCTGCTGTTTTTCGGGGACGGCGGCGCGAGTGAGCAATTCGGCGGCTTCCTGCCGGCGGCGGCCGAAGAGGGCGTGCGGGTTGCCGCCGTTGCCTGCGAGGCAGCGTCCGGCGGCGTGGAACAGGCTTTCCAGCAGGCTGGCGCGCCAGGCGTTCCACAGTTTGGGATTCGTGCCGCGTATGTCGGAAATGGTCAAGAGGTAGAGTGCGCTGAGGCGTTCGTGGGTTTGCACGCGTTTGCAGAAGGCATCGAGTACGTCGGGGTCTTGGATGTCTTCTTTTTGGGCGACGGCAGACATAAGGAGGTGGTTTTCGACCAGCCAGGCGAGCAGGTCGCTTTCTTCTTTGGTCAGGAAGTGGTCGGCGGCAAATTGGCGCGCGTCTGCGATGCCTTGTATGGCGTGGTCGCCGCCGCGTCCTTTGGCGATGTCGTGGAAGAAGGCGGCGAGATAGAGGATGTCTTGTTTTTCAAAGGACTGCATCAGCGCAGAGGCGTAGGGCAGCTCGTGGCTGTGCATATCCAAGGCAAGGCGGCGGACGTTGCGGACGACGGTGAGGATGTGGTCGTCCACAGGATAGATGTGGAACAAGTCGTGTTGGAGCAGGCCGACGATTTTTTCCCACGCGGGCAGGTAGCGTCCCAATACGCCGTAGAGATTGAGGAAGCGCAGGGTTTGGGTCAGTCCGTTGCCGTTGCGGAAAAAACCGGCGAAGCGGCGGCGGTTTTCGGGATTTTGGTAAAAGCTGCGGTTGATTTTGCGCGTCGCGCCCCACCAGGCGCGCAGGGTTTGCGGTTCGAGCGCGGTAATGTCGTTGCGCTGCTGCATGATTTCGACGACTTTGAAAATGTGTTCGGGCCGCCTCAAAAAAATATCGGTGTGCCGCGCGGCGATTTGGTTGTTGACTTGGATATAGTCGTCGTCAATCCGCAGGGTAACGCGCATCGGCGCGGAGGAAACGCGGCTTCGCAGCATGGGCGTGAGGATGCCGCTCAGTTGTTTGACGGTTTTGACCGCACGGTAAAACACGCGCATCAGTTCTTCGCTTTGACGGCGGCGGTTTTCATCTTGATAACCCATACTTTCGGCGACTTGCGGCTGCAAATCGAACAGCAGGCGGTCTTCGGCGCGCTTGGCGTTTAAATGCAGACGGATGCGGATGTGGGCGAGGCGGCGGTAGCCGTGCGAAAGCATACCGGCTTCGGCACGCGTCAAAATCCGCTGTTTGAGCAGGTCGGGCAGGTTGGCCGCCAAGCCTTGCGCCTTCGCTATCCAAAGCAGGGTGTGGATGTCGCGCAGACCGCCCGGGCAGCTTTTGATGTTCGGTTCCAATACCGCCCCCGAGCCTTGCGATTTGGCGTGGCGGTGTTCCATCTCCACCAGTTTCGCTTCGACAAACGCCGGCACATTGCGCTGCGCGTTCATTTTTTCCGCCAGTTCGTCCGCCGTTTGGCGGTTGCCGAACAAAAAACGGGCCTCTAAAAACGCCGTGTCCCCCGTAATATCGTCGCGCACGCTTTCGCACAGTTCGTCAATGCCGCCGCTTTTTACAGACGGCATCAGTTTGCAGTCCCACAGGGTTTGGACAAACCGGGCAATCTGTTCCTGAATGCCGTCTGAAAGCGGATTGGGTGAAACCACTGCCAAATCCACATCCGAACAAGGATACAGTTCGCCGCGCCCGAAGCCGCCTACCGCCATCAGGCATAACGCGCTGTTTTGAAAATGTTCTGCCCACAATGCCGCCAGCAGGGTTTCGACTGCCGCCGTGTATTCTCTGAAAAATACCGGCACGCGCTTGGCTTTCAAATAATGCGCTTCGGCGGTATCGCGCTGCTGTTTGAAGGTTTCCAGTGCTGAAGACAGGTTTGCAGGCATTTTTATTCTTTCGATTGGCGGGAAAAAGGGAGGCGGGTGGTTCGGTGGTCAAATACCGCTTTCAGACGGCATTTGTCGGGTATCGGCGGAATTGGTCATCAGGTTCAACCGTTCCTGCGGCGGCAGCAGCAACTGATACGCCGCCACGCCCAAAGCCGCCGCCATTTTTTCGATATTCGACAGGGCGATGTTCCAGCGTTTGCGCTCGACTGCCGACACATAAGTCCTGTCCAAACCGCATTGCCGCGCCAATTCTTCTTGCGACCAACCCTTGTTCACGCGGAAAAGCCGCATATTGTATGCCAATACCGCCCGCAAATCCTGTTCGTCAGGCAGTTCGGCAGGCAGAGTCAATTTGTTGCCCATCATTTGTTTCCGGATAAATGGTTAAAGTTAAGCATTTGCTGTTACGGATTTTACTTCACATAAAAGCCAAAAAAAAGGGGTGGCGGCAGCCACACCCAAACACACACACATCAAGAGGAAAGAGATAAAATCAAGATAGATTGGGAAACAGCAAACAAGCAATCTAGATTTCATATTGGTATTATCAAACAAAAACCGTTATCGAGTATTGATTCAAATCAATTTGGATTTTATTCGCAAACCGGCAAAGAAAAACGGCATATCCGTTTATGCAGATATGCCGTCTGATGGTGCAGGGGACTGCTATATTTGGCAGTGGTTTGTGTTTTAGTCCTCTTGCGCCGCTGTTTGCAGGTAGTTCGGCAAACCGATTTTGCCGATCAGTTCCTGCTGGGTTTCGAGCCAGTCGATGTGTTCTTCGTTGGTGTCTTTTTGTTTTTCCAACAAATCGCGGCTGACGTAATCCTGTTGCGCTTCTGCTGTAGCGATGGCAGCAAGCAGGGCTTCGTGTTTTTCCTGTTCTTTGGTCAAATCGCAGGCAATGATTTCTTCGGTGGACTCGCCAATCAGAAGCTTGCCCAGTTCTTGCAGGTTCGGCAGACCTTCGAGGAACAGAATGCGCTCGATCAAATCGTCGGCAGCTTTCATTTCAACGATGGACTGTTTGAAGAAATGTTCGCCCAGTTCTTCAAAGCCCCAATTTTTCAAAATTCGGGCGTGAAGGAAATATTGGTTGATGGTTACCAGCAGCAAGCCTAAGTTTTTGTTCAGCTCGCGGATAACCAAACGGTCGCCTTTCATACGGACTCCTTTTATTCCGAATACGGATTACAGTTGGCTTTGGTAGTAGTTGCCTTCACCAATCAGCTCGATCAGGCGCAGCTGCTGTTCCAACCAGTGTGCGTGGTCTTCTTCGGTATCTTTCAGTTGGGCGACCATCAAATCGCGGCTGACATAGTCTTGCGCCTCTTCGCACAGTTTGATGCCTTTTTTCAACGCATCGCGTACTTCATATTCGGTTTGCAGGTCGGCTTTGAGGCAGGAAACCACGTCCGTGCCGATATTCAGCTCGGCGCGCGCCATTTTCGGCGTGCCGCCCAGCATCAGGATGCGGCGGATGAAGTCTTCGGCGTGTGTGGTTTCTTCTTCCATCTCGTGATTGAGACGTTCAAAAAGTTTGGTGTAGCCCCATTCGGAGTAGAGGCGGGAGTGGATGAAGTATTGGTCGCGTGCCGCCAGCTCGCCGGACAGCAATTCGTTCATATAATCAACAACTGCTTGATTGCCTTGCATAATATTTCTCTTTTCTTAATTTGGGTTTCGTGTGGTTAAACAGTGGATGTAGCACTGTTCGGGATGCGTGCATTGTATGCAAAAGCTGTCGGCATGACAAATTTTCTATTTAAAATACAAACAATTATCAAAAGAGATAGGGTGGGTTTGCTGATGCTTTCCAAATCAGTATGCTGTTTTTTATCGGTTTTTTGTGCTGCTAAAACTAAGAATCCATCTCATCCATAAAGAACATTTACATTTATTAACCATAGCGAAAAGCAAATACGGCACGGTTTTTTATCAAAATTTATAATGAATCGTTCTCATTAACTGACAGATTCTTTTGAGATTATCGGATTTTGGGAATAAATTATGCCGTCTGAAGGGCTTTCAGACGGCATGCCTGCCCGGACAGACGCTGCTTGGAGCGGCTGTCGGTTTGAGGGTGTGTTTAATGCGAAGGGCAATCTGTCGTATGATGTGTTTGCGGCAGGAGCTTTGAAGAAGCCCGGTATTTTAGGACGAAGCGCACGGCTGCCGGGGTCAATATCCGCTATTTATTCCAAACCTTATTAAAACTTAAATTTAAAATCATGAAGATAGAAAATATCGATATTATTTCGCCGGAACTGTTCCCGCAGGAAGCATTCAATGAAACCGAAGCATTCGGCGCTTTGGTATGGTTGTGGGCAGTTTCGCCTGTTTATCGGCATGCCGGCGTACAAGAAGCCGCCGTCAATATCTTGCCGGTATTGAAAAACGGGCAATTTGCCTTGTTCAGCAGCAACGGACACCCCGTCGCCTACTGCACTTGGGCTTATTTCGACGAAGAAACCGAATGGCAATATCTCCAATCCGATGATGTTCTGCGCCACCCGGAAAACCGGCGCAGCGGAAACAGAATGTGGCTTATCAACTGGTTCGCACCTTTCGGCGACAGCCGTATGATGAAAAGAATGCTGGTGCATCTGTTTCCGGAACGTGAAATAAGGTGGCTGTACCACCGGGGGAGTGAAAAAGGAAAACGGATTATGAGGTTTCAAGGGCTGTCGAAACAATAAAACAAGGCTGCCTGAAAGTTTCCCTTCAGGCAGCCTTGTTTCAATTTTCGCGAGGCCATTCGTATTTTTTGTTTTCGGGATAAAGGTCGTAACCCGTACGATACCAGCCTTTTTTTCTCAGGCAGGCATTTGCTTCACTTCCTCCTCCCCCGGCTATCGGGTCATAGCCGCAATCTTTCATGTCTTTCTTTTTTTTTGCAAAATAATCATCGAATTGTTTGCTATATTCTTCATAAGAATATATGCGTAAATTGATATTTTTACTCATCGTTGCCGGATATTCTTGTTCAAGGCGAGAATACTTCCAGTATGTCGATTCATCGGGTGGAGGCTTGAATCCCCCAAACGAACAGGCAGCCAATCCCATAGCCAGAGAGATTGATACGATATATTTCATTTTGTTTTTCCTTTCGGATGTTGTAAATCATAAATGCGTACAGGACGATACATAATTTCGATTTCGTTGGATACTCCTCTTTCAAATACACCTGTCGGACTTTGGGTTTGTTTATTTTTGTCATCTCTATAACCATCGTTTACACATCGATCATTACCCATACCGTAGCAATTATGCGGCGAGGTGTAATCCCCTATAATATCCCTTATCGCCTGCCATTGGCTTTTTTGCCGGGTATTGGTTCCGACTGTTGCCGGATTCTTGCCAATCAGCATGCCGATAAGGTCTAATTCGTGGTTTTCTATTTGGATGGACTGACGGGCGAAATCTGCCGTTCTGGGTGTCGTTACCCCCTGCTGCAGTTGAAACAGCCTTTTATCTGCCCGGACAACGTTGGCGGCAGGGCCGACCATTTTCAGTTCGGTATTGGATAAAATTTTCTTATCCCGATTGGCTCGGGTATTCAAGGTATTGAGTACATTGTCGACCACCAGGGTTCCCCTGCTGTGCGAGCCGACAAACAAACCGTTTTTATCTTTCCCGTAGTCTTCCATGATATTGCCCAAAGCCAAGCCTGAATTGCCCAATCCGATAATGGTCTTATTGCCTATTTTTGCCCCTTCAAGCATTTTATGAAAGGCCGCAACGGCGATTTCGGGCAATTTTGAAAAGCCCCGCCCATTGGTTTCCGGATTGTGCAGGAAATAAACATTTTTATAGACACGTTCATATCGGTTTTTCTCGGGATTGAAACGCCCCACATATTGTTGGGCGGCAAATTTGGCGGCCGCTTGGATATTATTGAAAATGCCGTTGACGCCGACAACGATTTTTTCGACGGTTTTGCCGGTTTCCGGGTCGGTGTAACGGGCGGTTTTCAGATTTTTCCGTTCCTGGTCGGATACTTCGCGCAATTCATAGATATTTCCCCCCATGGCTTTATAGGCTTCCCAATAATCTGTAGATGAGGCAAATTCTTTTTTCAACTTTACTGAGTTGTCAAACTGTTTTTTCATATCCTCTTCAAGCTGCTTATCTTCAATCGGCTCGCCGTTTTCATCCATTTTAAAGGTCATCAGGCGGTGTTCTGCAATAAACTGGCTGCGGTAGGCCTCGTCTGCAATGCCGCCGATCAGCGTCTCATTGACAAACTCTTTGGCAATATCCCTATTGAGTTCGACTTCTTTCAGCAAGCCTTCGCGGTCTGCTTTTGCCAATGCCCTATGTGCGGATGAAGTGCCTTTTTCAATACCGGCAATATTTTTCCTGCCCTGCGCGGAAACAATTTGCCAATCTCCCTCACTGATGACGGAGCGGGTAATGGATTGGCGGCTTTCTGATTCTTTGGCATTGCCCAACAGATTGCCCAAACCCATTTTTGCCAAGGCGTATTTGTCGTTGCTGTGTATATCGTTTTGCTTCAAACCGAATTTCAAGCCGCCGGCGTTGTTTTGATTTAAATTTGCCTCTTTAAAGGTTTCCCCTTTTTCAATACGCTCACTTCGATATTTTTCATTCAACTCGTCGTCTTTCGCCGAAACCTGGTCAAAACGCATCAGGCTGACTGGTTTGCCGCCGATTTTACCGATTTCTGCTTCTTTTTTGGTGGAATATTGTCCGCCGGCAGGCTTCGGGCTGTATGAAAAACCGCCGCTCAAGCCCAAGGCGGAAGCCGCCGCCGAAGCATAGTTTTGAATATCTTTATGCCAGATTTCGCTTGTTTTCAGCAGGTTTTTTGATTTGTCGGCATCTGAAACAACGGCAGCACCGACCAATCCGGTTTTGCCGTTTACGCGAACCCGATAGCCGTCTCCTCCTGCAAAGATACCGCTTTGCTCGTTGACGGATGCATAATCCGAGCTGCTTTTCGAGCGGTTATAGCTGCCGCCGGCACTGAAGCCGTAGCCTACCGTAACTTGGGCGGAAACATTTTCCTGTTTGCCTTTAAACACGGCGGTATCCTGCAAACTTTCGATATGCAGACTCTCTGCCGTTACGCCAACGCCTTTGCCTTTAAGCTGCCCGCCTTTGATGACGGTATCGCCGCCGCTTTCAATAGCGGTTTGGCTGTCTTTGCTGCCGATATGGCTGTTGCGGTAGGCGGTTTCGTCGCCGTTGCCGTAACCTTTGCCGTAGTTTGCTCCGGCTGTGAAGCCGAAACTGATGCCTTTGTTGATGGCGATGGCGACTCCGGCATTAAAGCCTGCGGATTTGTTTTCGCTGCGTTCCTGATGCGTTTGGCGGGAGGCTTCAATCTGAACGGCATTTTCTGCTTTGAGGAGTGTTCCTCTGCCGCCGTACACATCGGAGCCGGCAATCGTAATGTCGGAGTCTTTGCCTGCGCCTGAAGCAGTCAGGGAAACTTTGCCGCCGCCGGTGATTTTGCCCTCTTGCACCTGCGTGCCTTTGATGCGGCTTTCGGAGATGTTCTTCTGTTCGCCGTAGGTAATGGAGACGCTGATGCCCTGACCGGCTGCTTCTTTGGGATTTCGGGCGGCATTATAGAGCGCCACGCCGGAATCTATTCCTTTATTCAAGGCGTTGGCGGCAGCCATCGCATTGACCCGGCTGTTTTTGCTTTTGCCGAGGGTTTGGACTGCTTTTACGGCATCAACCGCGCCCATTACGGTATTCACAACCGGAACGCTAATGGCGACGGTTACGCCTTTTTGTTCGTAAACCTGCTTACTCTCTTGGCTGTAACGGTTTTGTGCGGCATCGATGCTGATTTTTCCGGAGGAAATGCCGACATCGCCTTGGGGCGAGGATACGGTCGAACCGGTTTGGGTGTAATGTTTTCCTGCCGAAATCAGGGTATTGCCGTTCAGGCTGCCGACGACGCTTTCTGTGTGGCTGACGGTCTCGGATCGGTTGGTTTGCGTGTCTTTTTTGCTGCCCGCCGTAAAGCCGATGCCGCCGCTGCCCATCAGACCGGATTTTTCTTTTTTGTTCATTTCGGCACTGCGGCTGCGTGTTTCGGCTGCTTTAAGGACGATATTGTTTTTTGCCGAGAGGACGGTATGGTTGTCTGCAATGATATTGCTGCCGGTAACGGTAATATCGCGTCCTGAAACCAGTATGATTTCTTTGCCGTCCAGCGTGCCGGATACGGTCTGTCCGTTTTGGTTCTTGAGATGGCGGGTTATTTTCTGTTTGGTGCCGCCCCCGCTTCTACCGGTGTATTTCAGGGCATCTTCGGTTTCGGTATGGGCTTTGCCGGATTCGACTTTGATATCCCGTCCGGCTGCCAGTTTCAGACGGCCTTGTTCGCTGCCGACCTCTGCTGCACGGATACGGATGTCTTCTTGGGCATTCAGACTGAGATTGCCTCGTGTGCGGATGGTGCTGCCGACTTCGTTTTGTTCTTTGCGAATCACATAGTTGTCGGAATCAAAGATAGTGTTCTGATTGCGGGAAATGCCCGTCGTATCCGAGCGGATGTCGCCGCCGGCATTCAGTACGGTTTGACCGTCTTCAGATTGATTGGTCAATTCGGAAGCCGTCAGGACGATATTGTTGCCTGCATCCAGCAAGACGCTTCCATTCTGTCTGCCGGTCAGATAAATGCCTGCCACCCGGCCGATATTGCGTACCGAGCCTTGCTCATTCTGATTGCTGCGGGTCTCGCTGCTGCTTTCGATATTGCCGCCCACTTTGAGCAGCAGGGCGTTTTCTGCGCCGATGCTGCCGGTATTCGTAATGTCGCCGCCTGCTGCGGCGAAGATGTTTTTGCCCTGCAAATCACCTTGCAGATTTTTAATATTCTGTGCGTTTAAAATCAGTGCTTCGCGACCGGCAATTAAGCCGCCTCGGTTTTCAATGGCGCCGCTGCCGATATCAACAACACCGCCGGACAGCAACGCCCCTTGTCCGTTCATATCTTGAGGGCGTGCGCGGACATAGACTTTGGGTTTCAATACGGTTTGAGTTGTTCCGTCGGGCAGGGTAACGGTCTCGTTTTCCAGCCAAACAATGTCGGAAGTCAGACGGGCAACCTGTTCGGCAGACAGGGCAATACCCGGAGTAAGCTGCAATTCTTTGGCTATGGTAATGCCGTTATCCATCAAAGCCTTGAATTGCTCTTCGTCATTGGTATAACCGTCCAAGCGGCGGTAGCCTGTCAGCTTGGCGATTTGTTCGTTTACCAGTTTCTGCTCGTAGTAGCCGTCGCCCAAACGCTTGTGGATATGGTTCGGGTCTTGTTGCAGTGCGGCGAGCATATAGCCGCTGCCCAGCCATTTGCGGTAGTCGGTAAAGGCAGGGTCGGTTTCAATCAAATAGCCTTTGTTGTTTGGCGCAATGGCAAACAAGCTGCTGTTCGGCAGAGTAAATGTAGGATGGATGCCGTTTTCGGCAACAGCGGGTACAACAGTGCCGGATATATCAGATGCCTGTTGGGGTGCATAGCCTTTATAGGCTGAAATACCCATACGGATAGAGCTGACTTCGGGAGCCGGTTCGTAGGGAGACCGACTGTGTCCAGTAGAATCCCGCCCTTTCTTGTGATGACGGTGGTAACGGTGCAAGTCCCCTTTATCGGTTATGGTTTTTGTTCCCAAAGTTTCATCATTGTCCAATGCGGATTCGGGCGTACCGACGATCAATCTGCCGCCGGCAATAATCCGGCTGTTATGGTTTTTCAGCTTGGCGGCATCTAAAACCAAATTGCCGCCGCTGATGATTTGACCGGGCTTGGATTCGGTAATTTTGCTCTCGGCGGTGATTCGTTCGTAATCGTATTTGTACCAGACAGAGTGGGGGATGCCGTCCGGAGTCCGCATATGTAAAGACTCATCTTCAAATATTTCCCAGCCCGACTCTTTTTGAGAACCTTCCAGATAGCGTTCTGTTCTGCCTTCCGCCTGATATTCGATACGGTGTTCGCGATGGGTTTCTTCCGTATGGAAACGCAGATGCTCATTGGTATTCTGCAAATCTTTTGTAGCGATACGGATATTGCCTGATGATTCGATTGCCGCACTGCGGTTGTGCAGTGATGTATTTGCTCCTTGCGCCTGTCGGCCTCCATTCAATGCAGAACCGATATGAAGATCGCCGGAGCTGGACAATAATGCCGCCTCTCGGTTCTCAATTTCCCGGGCTCCAATATCCAACCGCTCCCGCGCCGCAATCACCGCTGCTTTGGTTTCGCCGTTGACCGTTTCTTCCCGGTTCAACAAGGTATCTGCCTCAACTGCCACACGGCTGCCGTAAATTCTGCCCGTGCCGGCATTGTCCGACTTGGCTCCGGTTTGCAGCAGCGTTATACCGTTGCTGTTGATTAAGCCCCTGTTGGTGATGCCGTTTTTGCCGTTTAACCCGGTGCGGTTTCCGGATTGGATTTTGCCGGAGACAGTGTTGTCGATTTGGGCAGCGGTCAGTGATACGGTATCGCCTGCCTGTATGATGCGGGTGTTTTTCAGACGGCCTTGGGTGGAGAACGTGAGTGTGCGTCCGGCTTCAATATCGCGTTTGCCGGTAAAATCATCATGAAGAGAAACGGAAACATCGCGTGCGGCGGTTAATATGCCGTCGTTGTCCAGTGATTTTGCCTGTAAGGAGACATCTTTGCCCGCAATAATCGTGCCGTCTGTGTTATTGATATGCAGGCTGCTTTTGCCTGTATCGTGAATATCCAGCAAACCGGCCGAGCCGATTAAGCCTGCTTGATTATTTATGCCGTCTGAGACCTTCAATACACTGCCTTTACCGCTGCGGATAAAGCCTTGGCGGTTATCAACGGTTTGAGCGGCAATGGCGATTTCGGCAGCATCAATCGAACCGCTGTTGCTCAATTTGCCGTCTGCGCTTAACGTAACGCCGCCTGCTGCGGCAAAAATCCGACCCTTGTTGCGGATTACGGCGTCGTTGTCGGTGCTGATTAAAGTGATTTTGTCTGCGTACATCCCACCCAGTGCGGCGGTGTCGATGGCAACGGTAGGAGTAACAGAATCCGAAGAAGATGGCGCAGAAGCTGTTTCGGCAAGAGAGCCGTCAAAATCCAATTTGTTCTTACCCGAAACTACCTTGACATCTTTACCCCAAACGCCCGCATTGATTTCAGCAGCACGACTAAGGATACGGGTGTAATCGGCATCGGAGGTATCCAAACCTTTGCCCCTAATCACGACTTTACCCGAAGAAACATCAAAGCCCGTCAAATTGCCGTTATTCAAAACAGGAACGCCCGAAGTCAGCGTAACCGAAGCGGCATTAATCAATCCGCCGCCATTCACGCGAATGCCCGACGGATTGGCTATGATTACCTCGGCACGTTTGCCGCCAACTTCGATATAACCGTTCAACAGCGAAGGGCTGCTGCTGTCGATCTGGTTCACAATTACCCGCGCTTCGCCGCGTGCCAGATAGGGATTACCTTGAATCCATCCACCGAGTTGCGTTTGCGTATTGCTGCGGCTGTTGTTCAGTATTGCGCCTTTTCCACCAACATCGAACTGCTTGAACCGGTTAACAGAAACGCCTTGGGAGGACGGAGTTTGAATATTGACTTGCGGCAAACCGTTTGCCGTCTGAAGAATAACGGCTTGTTGGTTTTTAGGGGCGGATTTGTCGGCAATGATGCCGGAAGCAGGGGCAGGGGAAAACGCGGCAACGCCCAAAGCCAACATGACAGAAAAGGCAGCCATACGGAAACCGAAGGCTGCCCGGGCAGAAGAAACAGAAGCGGCGCCGGTCACTCGAACCGAAGCCGCCTCACTATCCTGCATACTCTTGCCGTCACGATGAACATTTTCTGCCACAGCCATCATACAACTGCGTTTCTTGTTGAAGATAACCTTGTAGCATTGCTTGTTCATGATGGGTTTTCTTAGATGAAATGTAAGGAATAGTTAAGGACAAAATATAGAAAATTTGAATTAAATTGTCAATAAAAAACTGACAACGTACCCTGATTGTTACCGGCAAAGTTAACCGGGCGTAAATAGGTTTCAATAAACAGCTTGTTGTTATTTTTCAATTGGGAAAAAATCTTCTCTAACCCACCCATTCGCCACAAATTTATTATGTGTAAATTCGGCAATTTCAATAACCGGTTGTTGATCCATATCTGCCCGGTCGTGCTTATCGTCATAAAGTTGCAAATAGTGTCCGAATTTACATCGGATTCGGAGAATAAATTATGCCGTCTGAAGGGCTTTCAGACGGCATAGGCGGCTAACGCGGGTGCAGCTTGCGCCAAACGGAGCGGCAGGCGCAGGGAATCGTTTTTTACTTCGGAACGGTATCCTGAGTTTAATGATGCCCGCAACCGCCGTGGCTTTCGCTGTGAATTCCAACGTTGTTTGCTACTAGAATATGCAAAATCTTATACTTTTAATAATGTTATTTGCGACTGAAAACAAAAATTTTGCACTAAGATTTGAAAATAATATTGTTATTTGAGACTAAATTATAAGAAAGCTAATTGAGTTTGGGTTATTGATAAAGGGCATTAACTCATTAAGATTGTCTTCCTTTTAATCCTTTTTCTACTACACATATAAAACTATGCCAATCCGTAAAATTCCTAAAAACTATCGAAATATTACAGGCATCGCTCCATATAACAAAGCTGTAGGCATTGCAGCTTATGAGTCATCTTTGGAGCGTGATTTTTTAACTCTGCTGGAATTTGATTCTAATGTACAGCATTTCGAAGTACAGCCTATCGCGATTGAGTGGTTTGACCCAGTAGGAAAGAAGCATATCTATACCCCTGATGTTTTGGTTCATTATCAAAATGATGTAATTATTTACGAAGTAAAATATCGTAGCGATTTACGTAAAAACTGGCGTGAACTTAAACCTAAATTTCAGGCTGCCTTACATTTTTGCAAATCACACGGTTGGCATTTTAAACTGATTACAGAGTTAGAGATTCATACTGATTATTTATGCAACGTACGCTTTTTATTGCCATATCAACAAAATGGCTTATCTGGCGAATACAGCGAAGCATATATGACTTTATTGGATGAATCGTTACGCGAATTGAAAAAATCCACACCTAAACAGCTTATTCAACAGACTTTTCAGGATGAATACAATCAAGCAAAATTATTGCCTGTATTGTGGTACTTAATTGCAGAACGAAAAATTGGCGCAGATTTAAATCAACCACTCACTATGCAATCCTCTATATGGTTTAAAAAATGAAAGCAACTTTAAATGTGAATGTCGGTGCAATGGTTTTGTTTCAAAACAAAATCTGTGTAATTACAGCAGTCCTGGATTTAGAAACATATCAGTTACGCGATAGTGTAACCGGTGCAGATTACCAAGCAAAATTAGCGGATCTATCAACAGTCCAGAGTGCTGAATTAACCCACTTAGATAGTATTCCTGAGCAAAAATGGCAATTAGCTCAACAACATTTCGATGTAATTGAGCCACTTATCCGAAATCCAAAACGTAGTAAATCTGATGTTCAAGTGAGAGCTGCCGAATGCGGTGTACATATCAGTACGGTTTATCGCTGGTTAAAAAGTTATAAGGAAAGCGGCGTTCTGACTGCTTTAACACGTAAGCAGCGTAGTGATAGTGGTAAAACACAGCTTTCTGATGATGTAGAACAGCTTATCAGGCAAGTATTGGAAGTGGATTATTTAAGCACACAACGTAAATCAATACAGAAAATCATTAGAGAAATTACACGGCGTTGCCATAAACAAAATTTACCAGCTCCTCATGCTAATACCATTCGTTCTCGAATCAAAAATATTGCACCTCAAATTAAAACTGCTAAACGGCTAAGCCATAAAGCAGCAGAAATGAAATTTTCTCCTTTACAAGGTAGCTTTCCAAATGCCGATTACCCGCTTTCAGTGGTGCAAATAGATCATACAAAGTTAGACATTATTTTAGTTGACGATGTATATCGTAAGCCTATTGGTAGGCCGTGGATTACGCTGGCGATTGATGTGTTCAGCCGAATGGTTACGGGATTTTATGTGTCATTCGATCCACCAAGTGCATTATCTACAGGTTTGTGTTTAGCACATAGTATTTTGTCTAAAGAAAGCTGGTTGGCAAAACATGGAGTGAAAGGGCGGTGGCCTGTGTGGGGTTTGCCACGCAAAATTCATTTGGATAATGCAAAAGAATTCCGTGGCAAAATGCTGGAAAAGGCGTGTAAACAATACGGTATTGAAATTGAGTGGAGGCCTGTGGCACGTCCTCATTTCGGAGGATACATTGAGCGTTTACTGGGTACGATTTTGGATGAAGTCCACGGTTTAACTGGTACTACTTTTGCAAATACACAACAAAGAAAAGATTATGCTTCCGAAAGCAAGTCGGCATTAACGCTAACTGAATTTGAAACGTGGTTAACACTATTTATTTGTGATGTTTATCATCAGCGTACTCATTCTGGATTGGGAATCTCACCGTTAGCCAAATGGAAATCAGGTGTATTAGGAGATAATGTTTCTCTAGGAACAGGACTACCTGATAAAGTGGTTGATGAGACACTATTGCGCTTGACCTTTATGCCGTTTGAAATGCGAACGGTGCAGCAATATGGGGTAGTTATCCATAAAATCACTTATTGGCATGACGTTTTACGACCGTGGATTGCAGCAACTAATCCGACTAATCCTAGACAGGCTCGCCAGTTCATTTTTCGCATAGATCCACGTGATTTAAGCGTGATTTGGTTTTATGACCCAGATTTATTGATGTATTTTCCAATACCTTATCGGAACAGTTCGAATCCGGTTAGAGGAATATTATATCGTCTGAAAATGAGGAAAATATGTTTGATGATATTCAGCCTTTTGATGATTTGGACGATTTATCATGAATTATCCTCACCTTTCTCCCAAAGCAAAAGAACAACTAAAGTATAGCGATATTGAGCGCATCGAATACATACGTTCCCCTCGTTGGATAGATTATCCGCAGGCTCAACAGATTTTGGTAAAACTGGAAGATTTGCTAAGTTTCCCGAAACAAAACCGTATGCCTAATATGTTGTTGGTTGGTGATACTAATAACGGTAAGACCATGTTGATTAAACATTTTTTGCGGCAACATCCAGCCCATGATAATCCACATGGAAATGGTATTATCGCACCAGTAGTGATTATTCAAGCACCGCCTATACCTGATGAAAGCCGTTTTTACAATGCTATTTTAGACTTACTGTTTGCCCCCTATAAAACTCATGACAGGACAGATAAAAAACTTGCCCAAGTGCTTCATTTGCTCAAATACGTTAATACTAAAATGTTGATTATTGATGAAATCCACCATATCCTTTCCGGGAGTTTGAATAAGCAGAAAACGTTTTTAAATGTAATTAAATACTTAGGAAATGAATTACAAATTCCGATTGTAGGTGTAGGTATTAAAGACGCATATCGAGCCATTCAAACTGATGCACAGTTGGCCAACCGTTTTGAACCTGCGGTGCTTCCTCGTTGGGAATTAAATAAGGATTTTATGCGTTTATTGATGAGCTTTGAACGGATGCTGCCGCTTAGTCAGCCGTCGGATTTACATGAAATTTCGTTGGCTACAAAGTTATATGCCATGAGTGAAGGATATATTGGAGAGCTTTCTCGTTTGCTGACACAAGCTGCTGTAGCCGCTATTCAACAACAAACTGAATGTATTAACGAAACAATCTTAAATTCAATCAACTGGATTAGCCCAAGCCAACGTAAACGTCAATTGGATAAACTCAGATGATTCTACCCGCTCATCCGAAACCTTATCCTGATGAATTGTTTACATCGTGGTTGATTCGGTTAGCTCATGCCAATGGTTTGAAAGTGCAAACTTTTTACCATTTGCTGTTTCCTGATTACGAAATTTGGAATAGAGATATAGACCGACACGCACCCGATTGGTTAATCCACGCGCTAGCCGAAAAAACAGGCTGCCCGATTGCTCAAATTCATGAAACAACGCTAGACAGCCTAAAAGGTAAATTATTTGAATACAATAGAATTTTCAGCCAATTAGCATGGATAAGCAGCCTGAAAGCCAATCATCGCAAATGCGACAACAACGCCATTGCCTATTGCCCCAAATGCTTTGCAGAAGACCAAGAATCGTATTTTCGCAAATCATGGCGCGTAGCTTTGCACACCTTTTGCCCCAAACATCTAACCATGTTACACGACTGCTGCCCTGAATGCGGTGCATACATTGCCTTTCATCGCCAAGAATTAGGCAGACCGAATTTGCACCATTTCACAGCATTAAAATACTGTTGGCATTGCCAATACGATTTAAGCCAAAGCCTAAGTGAAAGCGTTGTATTTACCAACGATAAAATAGGGCAACAATGGCAAACGTGGTTAAACCAAATTGCCGACCCACATTATCATTTCAGGCAGCCTGAAATAGATTGGCTGAAAATTTTGCACCATTTCGTTGTGATTGCTACATCACAACGACTTGCGCCCAATCTATACGCCTATTTATGTGACCAAATTCAACAGCAACCACTCAATCTAGACCGCAGCAAACGCCTAATTTGGGAAAGCCGTAGCCTAGCCGAGCGACACAGCACCATTCACGCTTGCTTATGGTTGCTGCAAGATTATCCCAACAACCTAATTCAGGCATGGCAGGATAAAGCGGTTCGCTACAACCATTTACTAAAAGATTTTCGGGATTGTCCTGATAGCTTTCGGGAAATAGTGTCGCAAATGAATCGGAATGTGCATAAAGAGTTGTATATGTCTTCAAATTCACAATAAAACATTTCACAAAATGTGGCAATTTGCCGTAAAATAGAATTTTCTTAATCAGTAAAAGGATAAGGAAAATGTCCACGACTTATGCCCGAATTGAAGCGCGTATTCCTATTGAAATTCAGCAAATGATTAAACAAGCTGCTAATTTGGAGGGAAGAACACTAACCGATTTTATGATTAAAGCACTATCAGAAGCAGCTAAACAAACCATTGGAGAAAATCAAATGGTTAAATTATCTATGGCAGACCAACAGCGTTTTGTAGAAATAATGCGATCGTCTAACCAACCTACCGTAGCCATGCAAGAAGCAATGAAACTGCACGAAAAAATGGTTCAGTCATGATTAAAATTAAAGCATTTGATAAATCCATCAATCGCAAAACTTTTCATTGCACGTCAGAACCGCTTAATCACTATTTTCAGAAAACCGTTAGCCAAGATGTAAAACGTAAATTGAGTTCGTGTTTTGTGGCGGAAAATGAACAAGGCGAGATAGTTGGCTTTTACACGTTGGCAGCGACAGGTATTTGCCTTGACTTGTTGCCTGAAAGCGAAGCCAAAAAATTGCCGAAATATCCGCTTATTCCGTGTGTATTGTTGGGACGATTAGCAGTTGATGAACGATTTATAGGACAAGGATTAGGGCGAGTATTGTTGGTTGATGCAATTCAGCGCGTGAGCCGTTCTGATATTGCTGCGTTTGCTGTGATGGTAGAAGCAAAAGATGAATCAGCTAAATTGTTTTACGAAAAAATGGGTTTTCAAGCATTGATTGATGAACCATTGCGATTGTTTTTCAAATTATGATTTTTAGGCTGCCTGTTACTTGTTCAGGCAGCCTGAAATTATGCTAATTGTCAGGTAAATCAACTCAATGGAAATAACTGGTCAAACTTATCATATTGTTTAGGATTTTTCTCTTTATCAGCAAAAAACGGCAAGCCAATCAAACGATAATGCGGTGTATCTTTTTGCAAAATCCTATTTTTACCGTATCGTGTGGTAATCGCATTTAAGAAATCTTGTTTCCAAGAATCTGTTGCTATCAAATGTGCGCCTTTTGGTTCATTGGTCTTGAATTTTACTATCTATCATTGGAAATCCTTACTTGTTAAAGTTAATAATCTTAGTATAAATCTTCTCTGCAAAACTTTTAATATCTGTATGCGTATGCTTAAAAGTTTTCATATTTTGTATGCCTACAAGTTTACCCCAAATACCTTTATTCTTCGCCAATTCATGTAATAAATTAGCAAAATAATCTATTTCATTATTCGTATCTAAATGAAGAATAGCGGTAACAAAATGTTCATTATCTCGCGCTTGAATTTCAATTAGCCAAAATGTTTTTCCGCAATATTCAATTTTACCAAATAAGACTTTACGTCTTGTCTTACTTTTGGAATCCAAATAAGACCATTGAGCTTTATTTCTTGGGGCAATAAAAGGAACAAAATCACAGTTCTCGTTATTAAATAGATGGATAGCAGCCTGAATATCTGAATATTCTTCATTCAAATGTTCGATAGCCCGTACGGAATTATCAAAAGTCGCAGCTAAGGCAGCCCTATTTTGTTTTTCGGATTGGGTATTAAAAGTGCTAATGGACGCAGGTGCAATTGTAGTTTGGCTCCATGTACCTAAATCCACTCCTAAGCTAGTTACATTAATTTTTTCATTTATGGCAAGTTTCTGTGCTTTGTATTCATTAAAGGGCTTTTGGGGTTTTTCAATCTTTTTACCGATCAAATCTGAAAAGCAATTTATGTTTAAGTTAAATTGTAATGTTGATACGCAATTGACTGATTCATATTGATTTTGAATAGTGGAATTTCCCTTGAGACTGGGAGTTTGTCCCTCTCTTCGATATTCTTTCTTTTTATCATCAGGTATATCTGTTTTTTTATCTCCCTTTCGATTGTCATTATTCCTATCAACAGAAATATTGGGAAAAGGAGCCGAACAAGAACAAATCTCCGTAACTAAGAATCTATCAACAATTTTAATACCGCGAACCATTAAATTGGTTGGATTGATAAATGGGAAATTGGTAGATAATAATGTAGTTGGTTGTTTGTTAACTCCTATTTTTATTAGGGAGTTTTTAATCTGAAAGAATCCAGGCAATGCAATATCTGAAGTCAATATTCTTGCTAAAATAAAGGCCTCTTGATCTGTATATTGCTGTGGTAATTTAATGACTACCTTATCTGTTTCATTATCTATCGCATATGAAATTTTTGTAATTTCTTCTGGATTAGAAAATGTTAAATGAGCTAGTCTAGTTGAACAGGCATAGTAAAAACGGATAATTTCTATTACTGGAATAATTATTCCATTTTTGTAATTTTCATTTTGAATTTTGAAGCAAGAAAAAGGTACTTTTGCATCCGTTGCAAAATTTTTCTGCAACAATAGTTTGCACTCTTGTTCTCTTCCGCTTGAATCTAAATATTTTATTTTGTAATTGCTATTAATTATTTCTACTGTATTTGCATTTATTTCAATATTTTTAAGAGTGGCTATATCTGTAACTGCATTATTGTTTTGAAGTTTTCCTTTTATCCAAAGAGATCCCACTCTTAAAATAGGAAGCAAGCCTATATTAACAGGAATCTTTTTCAATTGATTATATTCTGGAATTTCTCTACCAGAACTATCAAATTTAGCAAAGTTATATACAGAATTATCGTGAAAGTTAACTGGGCGTAAATAGACTTCAATAAACAGGTTATTGTTATTTTTCAATTGGGAAAAAATCTTCCCTAACCCATCAATTCGCCACAATTTATTATCATGTGGGAATTCGGCAATTTCAATAACTGGTTGTTGATCCATATTTGCCCAGTCGAACTTAGCGTTATAAAGTCGCAAATAGCGTAGTTCAGTCTCAAATAGCGTCAGAATTCACACACATTAATGATGCCCGCAACCGCCGTGGCTTTCGCGTAAGGCTTCGGCAGCCTGTTCGTCGGCGTGGTAGCTGGAACGCACCATCGCGCCGATGGCGGCATTGCTGAAGCCCAGTTCGTATGCTTCTTTTTCAAAGATTTTGAACTGCTCGGGCGTAACGTAGCGCAAGACGGGCAGGTGGCCGTCTGAAGGTTGGAGGTATTGCCCGATGGTAATCATTTCGATATTGTGCGCCCGCATATCGCGCATAATTTCGCGCACGTCTTCGTCTGTTTCGCCCAAGCCGACCATAATGCCGGATTTTGTGGGAATATGCGGCATCATTTCTTTATAACGTTTTAATAAGTCTAAAGAATGTTGATAATTGGCACCGGGACGGGCTTTTTTATACAGGCTGGGATGGGTTTCCAGGTTGTGGTTCATCACGTCGGGCGGGGTTTCGGCAAGGATTTTCAGTGCGATGTCCAAGCGGCCTCGGAAGTCGGGGACGAGGATTTCGATTTTGGTGTTCGGACTGGTCTCGCGGATGGCTTTGATGCAGTCGGCGAAGTGTTGGGCGCCGCCGTCGCGCAGGTCGTCGCGGTCGACGGAGGTGATGACGACGTAACGCAGGTTCATGGCTTTGACGGATTCGGCGAGGTTTTTCGGTTCGTCGGGGTCGAGCATATTGGGGCGGCCGTGTCCCACGTCGCAGAACGGGCAGCGGCGGGTGCAGATGTCGCCCATAATCATGAAGGTCGCCGTGCCTTTGCTGAAGCATTCGCCGATGTTGGGGCAGGAGGCTTCCTCGCAAACGGTGTGCATTTTTTGTTCGCGCAAAATGTCTTTGATTTCAAAGAATTTGCGCGATGGAAGTTTGGCGCGTATCCATTCGGGCTTTTTCAATTTTTCCTGAAGGGGGACGACTTTGATGGGGATGCGGGCGGTTTTGTCCGCGCCTCTGAGTTTGATGCCGCGTTTGGGGTCGTCGGTTTTGATTTCACTCATTGTTGTCTGCTTTCGGTGTGAGTTGTGTTTCAAGGTGTGCGGTGAGTTTGGCGGCAACTTCGTCCAAAGTGGGACAGGGGCAGACGAGGTCGGCAATCTGCGTCATTTCCATACCTGCATAACCGCAGGGGTTGATATGGGTAAACGGACTTAAATCCATATTGACGTTGAGCGCAAGCCCGTGATAGACGGAGCCGTTTTTGATACGCAGCCCCAGTGAGGCGATTTTGCGTTCGCCGACGTAAACGCCGGGGCGTTTGGGGTCTGCCGCCGCTTCGATGCCGTATTCCGCCAATGTGGCGATGATGCTGTTTTCAAGCGCGGAAACGATGTTTCTCACACTGGTTTTGCGCCGTTTGAAATCAATCATCGTATAAACGACCAATTGCCCGGGCCCGTGATAGGTAATCTGTCCGCCCCGGTCAATCTGGATGACGGGGATGTCGTCGCGGATCAGCAGGTGTTCGGGTTTGCCCGCCAATCCTTGTGTGAACACGGGGGGGTGCTCGACAACCCACAGTTCGTCTTCGGTGTCGGCATTCCGTCCGGCATTAAAGGTTTTCATCGCCTCGAAAGTCGGCAGATATTCGACCAAACCTTTGTGTATGATTTTCATCTCAAAGTACCACTTTGACCAGTTCGTGCGAAGTCAGCGCGCGGTAGATGTTGTCCAATTGTTCTTGGTTTTCAACCTTTACCTGAACGGTGGCGCCGGTATAGTTGCCTTTGCTGCTCGGACGCGTGGTGATGTGGTGCGCCTGCGTTTCAGGGGCGTGAAGGCGGACGGTGTCCAATACCGCCTGCTCGAACTCGGGATGCACCGCGCCCATCACTTTCAATGGGAAGGTGCAGGGAAAGTCGATGAGGGATGTTTTGTTTTTTTGTTCGGTCATGATGTGCTGCCTTGTCGTGTACGGTATGCCGTCTGAAGGCGGGTTTGCCTTTCAGACGGCATCGGATGTGCGTTATTTTAGCCTAAACCGCGATAACAGGCTATCGGGAAGGCGGAGGCTTTTTTGACGGCGCGGCGGTTCTGCTATACTGGCGCGCAATATTATTTTTAGAAGGGTGGTTTTTATGTATCGGAGGAAAGGGCGGGGCATCAAGCCGTGGATGGGTGCCGGTGCGGCGTTTGCCGCCTTGGTTTGGCTGGTTTTCGCGCTCGGCGATACTTTGACTCCGTTTGCGGTTGCGGCGGTGCTGGCGTATGTATTGGACCCTTTGGTCGAATGGTTGCAGAAAAAGGGTTTGAACCGTGCATCCGCTTCGATGTCTGTGATGGTGTTTTCCTTGATTTTGTTGTTGGCATTATTGTTGATTATCGTCCCTATGCTGGTCGGGCAGTTCAACAATTTGGCATCGCGCCTGCCCCAATTAATCGGTTTTATGCAGAACACGCTGCTGCCGTGGTTGAAAAATACAATCGGCGGATATGTGGAAATCGATCAGGCATCTATTATTGCGTGGCTTCAGGCGCATACGGGAGAGTTGAGCAACGCGCTTAAGGCGTGGTTTCCCGTTTTGATGAGGCAGGGCGGCAATATTGTCAGCAGTATCGGCAACCTGCTGCTGCTTCCCTTGCTGCTTTACTATTTCCTGCTGGATTGGCAGCGGTGGTCGTGCGGCATTGCCAAACTGGTTCCGAGGCGTTTTGCCGGTGCTTATACGCGCATTACAGGCAATTTGAACGAGGTATTGGGCGAATTTTTGCGCGGGCAGCTTTTGGTGATGCTGATTATGGGTTTGGTTTACGGCTTGGGGTTGGTGCTGGTCGGGCTGGATTCGGGGTTTGCAATCGGTATGGTTGCCGGTATTTTGGTTTTTGTTCCCTATTTGGGCGCGTTTACAGGACTGCTGCTGGCAACCGTCGCCGCCTTGCTCCAGTTCGGTTCGTGGAACGGCATCTTGGCTGTTTGGGCGGTTTTTGCCGTAGGACAGTTTCTCGAAAGTTTTTTCATTACGCCGAAAATCGTGGGAGACCGTATCGGCCTGTCGCCGTTTTGGGTTATCTTTTCGCTGATGGCGTTCGGGCAGCTGATGGGCTTTGTCGGAATGTTGGCCGGATTGCCTTTGGCCGCCGTAACCTTGGTCTTGCTTCGCGAGGGCGTGCAGAAATATTTTGCCGGCAGTTTTTACCGGGGCAGGTAGGCGGTTCCGAAACATATAGTGGATTAACAAAAATCAGGACAAGGCGACGAAGCCGCAGACAGTACAAATAGGGCAACGCCGTACTGGTTTTTGTTAATCCACTATATTTGAAGCGGAATACAACCTTGCCCGGGTTTAAATAAAAATGCCGTCTGAACCCCGAAAACTGGACTTCAGACGGCATTTTCATCACGGCTTATTTGGCGGTTTTGCTGCTGTCGATAATTTTCATACCGGCAGAAATCAGGCTGCCGATGTCGGCAACATTGGCGGGCATAATCAGCGTATTGCTTTCTTTGGCAAGATTGTTGAACGCAGCGACGTATTGTTCCGCAATCTTCAGATTGACCGCATCCGCGCCGCCTTGGGTTTGAAGGGCGGCGGCAATTTGACGGATGGCTTCGGCATTGGCTTCGGCAACAAGGCGCAAGGATTCCGCTTCACCTTTGGCACGGTTGATGCGGGCGATTTTCTCGGCATTTGACGCATTGACCGCAGCCTGAGCCTCGCCTTCGGATTGTTGGATTTCGGCTTCGCGCTGACCACTGGCAAGGTTGATTTGTTCGATTTTACGGCCTTCGGATTCGGCGATACGGGCGCGTTTTTCGCGTTCGGCGGTAATTTGCGCCTGCATCGCACGCAAAATCTCTTGCGGCGGCACCAAGTCTTTAATCTCATAACGCAAAACCTTCACGCCCCAAGCCCCGGCCGCCTCGTCCAAAGCCGCAACAACAGTGCTGTTGATTTCGTCGCGTTCTTCAAACGTTTTGTCCAACTCCATACGCCCGATAACGGAACGCAGCGTCGTTTGGGCAAGCTGGGTAATCGCCATAATGTAGTTGCTCGAACCGTATGAGGCGAGTTTGGGGTCGGTTACTTGGAAATAGATGATGCCGTCAACAGTCAGCTGCGTATTGTCGCGCGTGATGCAGACTTGGCTGGGTACGTCTAAAGGGATTTCTTTCAGCGAATGACGGTAGGCGACGCGGTCGATAAAGGGAATCAAAATATTCAAACCGGCCGTCAGGGCGCGATGGAAACGCCCCAGCCTTTCGACAACGTGGACTTCCTGTTGTGGGATGACGACAAAGGATTTGAAGCCGAAAACGGCAACGGCTGCCAACAAGATAATGAAAAATTCCATAATTCCTCCGAGTGTTAAGGGTGTGTGATAATAAGAAGGTTACCTTCCTTGCGGACGATTAGAGCGCGCGTTCCCGGTTCAAACACATCCTGTCCCGTATTTTGCGCCTGCCAGTGCGTACCGCGATAAAAAACTTCGTAACGGTTGCCGCCTGTGTGCCGGAGAATTTCGGCATATTGCCCGGCATCCAAATCCTGATATGAATCCGTTTCAACTTTTCCCCCGGCGGTTTTGGCGTGTACGAACCAAATACCCAGCGCGGAAAGTAGGGCGGCGGCCAAGACGGCGGCAGGCGTGCTGCCGGTCAGTCCGTAGATAATGCCCGAACCCGCCAAAGCCGCGCTGACAACCAAAAGATAAACCGTTCCCGTCAATAATTCGATGATTAAGACGGCAACAGCAGCAACAAACCATACAGTCATACATTTCCCCACAAAGCGTGTCGTTTGACAAAATCACGCGATATCAGCAGTATAGCCGAATTTGAAAGGATAGGGCAGATATGGACACTTGGCACGATGCACTCGGCGGCGAAAAACAGCAGCCGTATTTTCAGGAAATTTTAAATGCGGTCCGGCAGGAACGTTTGTCGGGACAAATCATCTATCCGCCGGAGACAGATGTGTTCAACGCATTCCGCCTGACAGCGTTCGACCGGGTCAAAGTCGTTATTCTCGGACAAGACCCGTATCACGGGGCAGGGCAGGCGCACGGTTTGGCATTTTCCGTCCGGCAGGGTATCCGCATACCGCCGTCTTTACTCAATATCTACAAGGAGTTGGAAACCGACATCGAAGGCTTTTCCATTCCCGCGCACGGCTGTCTGACAGCGTGGGCGGAGCAGGGCGTATTGCTTCTGAACACGGTTTTGACCGTACGCGAAGGACAGGCGCATTCGCACGCCCTTTTAGGCTGGGAACGCTTTACCGATACCGTCATCAGGCAGCTTGCGACACACCGCAAGCATCTTGTCTTTATGCTGTGGGGTGGGTATGCACAACAAAAAAGGAAACTGATAGACAGTCAAAACCATTTGATATTGACCGCGCCGCATCCGTCTCCTCTGTCGGCATATCGCGGTTTTTTCGGCTGCCGCCATTTTTCACAGGCAAACAGCTATTTGGGCCGGCACGGTATCGAACCGATAAACTGGAAGCTGTAATGCCGATATAGCCGTTGCCGCCGGCGTGTTAAAATCGCGCCCAATCTGTAATTTTTGTTTATCGGGCAAACCTTATGGCAATCAAAAAAAACCAGCTTTACGCATCGCTTTGGGCGGGCTGCGACGAATTGCGCGGCGGTATGGATGCCACCGCACCCAATCGGGCAAACTGCACGAAGCGATGAAATCCCTGTTGCCCGATGCGATATTTGTCGGCTTTACCGGTACGCCGCTTCTGAAAACGGACAAAAAACAGTCTGTCGAGGTATTCGGCGGCTTTATCCATACCTATAAGTTTAACGAAGCGGTTAAGGACGGCGTGGTGTTGGATTTGCTTTATGAAGCGCGCGATATTGGGCAGTCCCTGTCTTTCCGCAAGTGTGTCGATGATTGGTTTGAAGCCAAAACGCGCGGTATGACCGATATTGCCAAAACCCAACTCAAACAACGTTGGGGAACAATGCAGAAATTGCTGCCGTCTAAAAACCGCCTGGAAAAAATCGCGGACGATTTTTTGCTGGATATGGAAACCAAGCCCCGGCTTTCAGACGGCAGCGGCAATGCGATTTTGGTCTGCGCCAGCGTCTATCAGGCGTGCCAGTGTTATGAACTGTTTGCTCAAAGCGGCTTGAAAAACAAGGTGGCGATTGTAAGCAGCTTCAAGCCTGATGCCCGGGCTGCCAAAAATGCGGTTTCCACCCAAGCGCAAAATGAAGAGCTGTTCAAATATGAAACCTATCGCAAGATGATTGCCGATTATTACCGGGTGGGCGAAGACAAAGCGGCGGTTATGGCGGAACAATTTGAAATTGATGTAAAAAACGCTTTATCGGGCAGCCCGCACAAATGAAGCTGTTGATTGTGGTGGATAAATTATTAACAGGCTTTGATGCGCCTTCGGCAACTTATCTCTATATCGACAAAAAAATGGCAGACCATAACCTTTTCCAAGCCATTTGCCGGGTGAGCCGTTTGGACGGCGAGTCGAAGACTTACGGTTATGTGGTGGATTATCGGGATTTGTTCAAATCCTTGGAAAAGGCGTTTAAAGATTTCACCCGAGAAGCCTTTGGAGGCT
This sequence comes from Neisseria lactamica, assembly GCF_901482445.1. NCBI lineage: Bacteria > Pseudomonadati > Pseudomonadota > Betaproteobacteria > Neisseriales > Neisseriaceae > Neisseria > Neisseria lactamica. The sequence goes on from NZ_LR590477.1 coordinate 526,908, forward strand.
ACGAGCCTGCCGATGTGGAAGGGCCGGTTAAAGACCGCCTGAGCACGGCAAAAGAAGATTTGGAAACGGCTTGGGAAGCGGTGCAGATGATGGCGGAAAACGTACCGGTGCCGAAAACTTTTCCCGAGTACAAAGCCTATTTTTGCGGCGCGGACGATAAAATCAACCTGCAAACCGAATATCAGGGCAAACGCCTGGCGTTTTATCGGGCGGCAGCAAAATTAATCCCGCCAAGCGTTTCGGCGTGAAAAAAATGAAAACCCTTTGGGGCAGTTGCAATACCGGCACTGCCGGCATTTGGTTGAATCTGGAACTCGCAAAAAAACCGCCGGAATGCTTGGAATACGTCGTCGTCCACGAACTGATCCATTTGCTCGAACGCCGTCACAATGCCCGTTTTATGGCGCAACCGCGTTTGCACAATAATATAATTTAACATAATATACATTATGCGAACTAGCCGAAGAATCGTTTTTTACGGTGGAAAAAGCCCGGATTGTTCGGATAGACAAAATGGGCGCAATGGGCTTTGAAATACGCCCTTTTTACGCGCTCCCTGTCCCTTTCCCTGCAACGCCTATATTCCAAACCTGCAATAATTTCAATCGGATCTATACCCATCACGTCGGCAATATCCAAGACGACGGCAAAAGGAAACCTAAGCCGGTTGCGCCGGTATTGGGACACTTCTGACGGTGTAACCGCCCATCTTTTGGAAAGCGCGTAATCGGAACGCACCCGTAACCGCCCTTTGACGGCATCCAGCCATTGAGATTGTGAAAGCATAATAAAATCAAAGCCTTTGTGAAAACCTGTAATTTAATGATACAGATTTTTGCAAAGGCTCTCTATTTGAGCATATGCTCCTTATTGTTTTATGTCTTTGGGATTGCTTTCGGGGATGTCTATATAATGAATAGAATCAGATTCTTTTTCGTTGCATTCATCGTTAAATTCCCATATTGATTGCAAGCAAAGGGTTTGTTTATCATCTTTCTCATTTTTAATTTCGGCGTATTTGATGCCGTCTTCTTTTCCTCTTTGATACCCATAAATAAATATGGAAAATGTCAAGATGGTAAAAATAATAATGGTAGAAATCCATTTCAGGGCTTTTTTCATATCAGCAGCTACCTATCGTAATTCTTCCGTCTTCATCTATTTTTACGAACTTGGATGAAGGGCGGATTATTTTTATGCGGGAATCTTGTTGTATTGCTTTAGGACATTCTCCGGCTTTTGTGCGTCCTTCACATTCTCATCGGTCAGGCATAGGTTAAAAGGCTTACATACGCCCCAGTTCCCTTTGCAGGGCTTGGATGTTTTGCTGTCTGTCCAACACATTGCTTTGTAATGTGTTTATTTCTTGGTGGTTGATGTTGCCGCCTTTTGCCAAACGTGCTTGCGATAGCATTTTTTGGGCTTCGCTCAGGGCTTTGCGTTCGTTACTCAATTCTGCTTCGAGAATGGCGCGCCTGCTGTTGTTTACGGGTGCTTGTTGGGGCTGCGGCGTATTGGATTTTGCCGGTTTGGATACTGTTTTGACCGGGGTTTTATATTTGACGGCCGATCCGTTGTTTGACGGTGATGGTGCCGGTTCGGACGTTTGGGGCGGGATATAACGTTCGCTGCTGTAGTTGCCGATCGGGGGCAAATCGGTTGAGTGGCAGCTTTTAGACGGCTTGGTGGTGTAAACGGTTTCTCCGTTGATTGTGCAGGTATAGATTTTGGCCGCATTTGCGCCCAATGGGGTTGAAATTAGGGAAAGGTTGATTAGGATTAAGGGGAGTTTTGATTTCATAATGTGTTTGATACTCAGGTGATGATTTGATTTTTAAGGGTTTTTTGGCATTTTACGGGCTTTTCTTTCCGCTTGTTTCCTTTTGATTTTCTTTCGGGGCTTTGGCAGCCTGCCTGTTCTTTTTCCCGGCAGGTTTTTTGCTTTTCTTTTTGTTTTCCGTGTGTATTTGGGTTTCTTGACTGAGTTTTTTTATTTTCAGGCGGTATCCGCCTCCCTGATGGCTGCTGATTTTAGGTAAGTCCGCGCCGGTACACGATCCTGACGGGTCTGATGTATATACGCTTTTGCCATTTGAGCTGCAATTATATACGGAGGCTTGCGCTGCCGTACCGGCAAAGGACAGGAAGATGAAGGCGGCAAAAAGTCTGGTTTTCATACCGGTAAAGTAAAAAGGCGATGGTAAGGTGCAGATTATACCGTTCTTGGCAGACAAAGATAAGCACCCTGCCCGCGCTTCTTTATTGCCCGGCAAACTGTCTCTCGATTTCAGTTTCAATCTGTTCCAATTCTTCTTGGCAAGCCAGCCAAACCTCTTCGATTTGGGCAAGTTGTGTTTTGACTTTTGCCAGCTGGGATAAGGTGTTTTGCAATTTTTCTTTGTTTGCTTCAAGGTAAGCGTCTTCTTGTGCCAAAAATGTTTCACAGGCCGTCTGAACGTCGGAAAGCTGCGCCATTTCTTTTTCGGCACGGTCGATTTTCTGCTGTATCGGCTTGCCGCGTCGGGCTTTTTCTTGGCGGATTTGTGCTTCGATGCGCTTGGTGTCTTTGCGGCTTTGGCTTTGTGCGGAAGCGGCTGGTGCGGCTGCGGCGTTTTCCTGTGCCAAACGCCATTGGCGGTAGTCGTTCAAATCGCCGTCAAAGTTTTTCAGACGGCCTTTGTCTATCAAGAGGAAACTGTCGGTCGTGGCTTCAAGCAGGCTGCGGTCGTGCGAAACGACGATTAATGCGCCTTGGAAACTTTGCAGTGCGAGCGTCAGGGCGTGGCGCATATCCAAATCCAAATGGTTGGTCGGCTCGTCAAGGAGCAGCAGGTTCGGCTTTTGCCAGATAATCATGGCAAGGGCGAGGCGGGCTTTTTCACCGCCGGAAAAAGGTTCGGTTTTCTGCAACGCCATATCGCCGACAAAATTGAAGCCGCCTAAAAAGTTGCGGATTTCTTGTTCACGCACTTCGGGCGAAAGCTGCTGAATGTGCCAAACAGGGCTTTGGTCGGCGCGGATGGTGTCGAGCTGGTGTTGGGCAAAATAGCCGATATTGAGTTTTTCGGAACGGACGATGCTGCCGGAGAGCAAATCGATTTTGCCCGCCAAGGCTTTGATAAACGTAGATTTACCGCTGCCGTTGACACCCAATAAACCATAGCGCGCGCCGCTTTCCAGCGACAGGGTAATGTCGTGCAAAACAGTTTTGCCTTCGTAACCCAAATCTGCGTGTTCCAGCTTCAGCAAAGGATTGGGCAGATGCTCGGGATTGTAAAACTCAAAGGAAAACTCGCTGTCCAGATGCGCGGGGGCGATGCGTTCGAGCTTCGCCAACGCCTTCATGCGGCTTTGCGCTTGAACGGCTTTGGTGGCTTTGGCTTTGAAGCGGTCGATAAAGGATTGCAGATGTTTGATTTGCGCCTGCTGTTTGACATAGGCGGCTTGTTGTTGCGCCAGACGTTGCGCGCGTTCGTTTTGGTAAAAATCGTAATTGCCGCCGTATTGCGTGAGCTTTTGCTGGGACAATTCGATGGTTTGGGTGGTAGCCGCATTGAGGAAATCGCGGTCGTGGGAAATGATGATTTGCGTGCAGGGTAAAGAAGCAAGATGATTTTCCAGCCACAAGACGGTTTCCAAATCCAAGTGGTTGGTCGGTTCGTCCAAAAGCAGCAAATCGGCACGGCAAATCAGCGCTTGCGCAAGATTCAGGCGCATCCGCCAGCCGCCGGAAAAGGATTTGACGGGGCGGCTGTGTTCTTCTTGCGAAAAACCCAGCCCGTCCAACAATTTTGCCGCACGCGCCGGAGCGGTATAAGCGTCGATTTCTTCCAATTTGGCGTGATATTCCGCCTGTTTCATACCGTCGTTTTGCGCTTCCGCCTGCGCCAATGCCGTCTGAAAAGCCTGCAACTCGGTATCGCCCTGCAAAACGTAGTCCGATGCGGAAATATCCAAGTCGGGCGTTTCTTGGGAAACGGAGGAAATCCGCCAGTTTTTCGGAATCGAGATATCGCCGCCGTCCTGGGTGATTTCGCCCTTGATTAAGGCAAACAGGCTGGATTTGCCCGTCCCGTTTTTACCGATCAAACCGACGCGCTGGCAGGGATTGACGGTGGCGTTGGCTTTGTCGAGCAGGACTTTCAAACCGCGTTGCAGGGTGAGGTTTTTGATTTCAATCATAACGAAGCATCATTGGGCGGAAAAGGGCTGTATTCTACCTGAAAGTCAGTTCCGATGCCGTCTGAAACAGGAAATTTACGGCTGAAGCCACGCCCAAACCCTGCGCCCTTCCGAGTGCAGGAAAACCAGTGTCCTGAATGCCGAATCGGTATTCATACATTCCACGCCGATTCCGATTCGGGAAAAATCCGCCATAATTTTGGGACGGATAAACTTCTGTACCGCCCCCGTCCCGATAATCAATATTTCCGGATAGTCATCCGCTTTGACATCAGATAACAGATTATCCGGCATCAAATCGGACAATGACCGGCATATCGATGGCTCTGCCGAACCTTGCCGCAGCAGCACAGGCTTATTGAAATGCCTGCCGGACAGCCGGATTTCACCCGCGCCGAAGCCATATTCCGCAAATTGTCCGTCTATCGGATTTTCTTCAAACAACATTTTTTATCCCGTTGCCGCATCATCTGCCCCGCAAGGGGTGCAAAATCAGACAAATTAATGTAGGATGGGCAGATTTCATCTGACCCGCCTGCCGGTTTCAGACGGCATTTGATTCAAAGTGCGGCACCATTATATCGGCGGCAGATATTTTCGTCTTTTATATTCACATTCAATCGGCTTGCAAGGAGGCACAATGAAGCCAGTAAACATCGGTCTTTTAGGTTTGGGTACGGTCGGCGGCGGCACGGCTGCCGTGTTGCAGGGCAATGCGGCGGAAATCAGCCGCCGTTTGGGACGCGAAATCCGTATTTCTGCCGTATGCGACTTGAGCGAAGAAAAAGCCCGCCAAACCTGCCCGTCCGCAGCCTTTGTCAAAGATCCGTTCGAACTGGTTGCGCGCGAAGACGTGGATGTCGTCGTCGAATTGTTCGGCGGCACGGGCATCGCCAAAGACGCGGTGTTGAAAGCCATTGAAAACGGCAAACACATCGTTACCGCCAACAAAAAACTGCTCGCCGAATACGGCAACGAAATCTTCCCGCTGGCGGAAAAACAAAACGTCATCGTCCAATTTGAAGCCGCAGTAGCGGGCGGTATTCCGATTATCAAAGCCCTGCGCGAAGGTTTGGCGGCAAACAGGATTAAATCCATCGCCGGCATCATCAACGGCACCAGCAACTTCATCCTCTCCGAAATGCGCGAAAAAGGCAGCGCGTTTGCCGACGTATTGAAAGAAGCACAGGCATTGGGCTACGCCGAGGCCGACCCCACCTTCGACATCGAAGGCAACGACGCAGGCCATAAAATCACCATTATGAGCGCGCTGGCATTCGGTACGCCGATGAACTTCTCCGCCTGCTATCTCGAAGGCATCAGCAAACTCGACAGCCGCGACATCAAATACGCCGAAGAATTCGGCTACCGCATCAAACTTCTGGGCATCACCCGCAAAACCGGCAAAGGCATCGAATTGCGCGTCCACCCTACCCTGATTCCCGAAAGCCGTCTCTTGGCAAACGTCGACGGCGTGATGAACGCCGTGCGCGTCAACGCCGATATGGTCGGCGAAACCTTATATTACGGCGCGGGCGCGGGCGCATTGCCGACCGCTTCCGCCGTGGTTGCCGACATCATCGACATCGCCCGCCTGATTGAAGCCGATACCGGCCACCGCGTACCGCATCTGGCGTTCCAACCCGCGCAAGTCCAAGCGCAAAACATTCTGCCTATGGACGAAATCACCAGCAGCTACTACCTGCGCGTCCAAGCCAAAGACGAACCGGGTACGCTGGGGCAAATCGCCGCGCTTCTGGCAAAAGAAAACGTGTCTATCGAAGCCTTAATCCAAAAAGGCGTGATCGATCAAACCACCGCCGAAATCGTGATTCTGACCCACAGCACGGTCGAGAAGCGCATCAAGTCGGCAATCGCGGGCATCGAAGCCTTGGTTTGTGTCGATAAGCCGGTTACGATGATCCGAATGGAAAGCCTGCATGACTGAGCCGAAACACGAAATGCCGACGGAAGAGCAGGTTGCCGCGCGCAAAAAAGCAAAAGCCAAAATCCGCACCATCCGCATTTGGGCGTGGGTCATTTTGGCGTTGCTCGCTTCAACCGCCCTGCTCTCCCAATGCGCGATGTCCAAACCGCAGGCAAAGCAGAAAATTGTCGAATCTTGCGTGAAGAATATTCCGTTTGCCGAAAAATGGCAGAACGATTTGAAAGCACGCGGTTTGGATTCAAACAATACCCGCCTCGCCGTCGATTACTGTAAATGTATGTGGGAACGGCCTTTGGACAGGTTGAGCGAGAAACAGATTAGCTCCTTCGGCAAACTCGGCGCACAAGAACAGCTTGACCTGCTCGGCGGCGCAAATGCCTTTGAAGCGCGCGACAAACAGTGTGTCGCGGATTTGAAAGCCGATTGAACTGCCGGACCGGGATGCCGTCTGAACGCGGGAAAAGCATTTCAGACGGCATTTTTCCATCAGAATCCGACAGACAGACCCTCATCCGGATTCGGCGGGGCAAACAAAAAGCCGATTCTTCAAAAATCGGCTTTTTATCAAAGACAAACAATTTACAGTGCGTCTTTCAATGCTTTACCTGCACGGAATTTAGGCGTTTTGGCTGCGGCAATGGTCAGAGGCTCGCCGGTTTTGGGATTGCGGCCTTGGCGTTCCGCACGTTCGCCGACGTAGAAAGTACCGAAACCGACCAAAGTCACCGTGTCGCCTTTTTTCAGCGCGTCGGTTACGGCGTTGGTAGTGGCATCCAAAGCTTTTTGTGCGGCGGCTTTGGAAATGCCGGCTTCTTGAGCAATCGCTTCAATCAATTCAGACTTGTTCACAATCAGTCCCTTCTTATCTAAAAAATGATGAAATGCCCGAATATTCGGGGCTTCGTACTTTTGAGTACCTTTGCGCTTTATAGCAATTCTGAAAATACCGTGTCAAGCAGAAAATACGGAATTGCCCTATTTTACGGGCTTTCAGGGCAAACCCGCATCTTTTGCAACACATTTTTTACAAAATCAGTGTTTGGCCGCTTTCGCCCTTGACTTAGGCTTGGCGGCTTCAAGCGGCACTCCTTCGGCACTGAAAGGCGCAACCCGGGGTGTCGGCGGGCTTTCCAAGCCCAAAGCGAGGACTTCGTCTATCCATTTGACCGGATGGATGGCCAGGCCGGTTTTCACGTTTTCAGGGATTTCTTCCAAGTCTTTGACGTTGTCTTTCGGAATCAGGACGTGTTTGATGCCGCCGCGCAAGGCTGCCAACAGTTTTTCCTTCAAACCGCCGATGGGCAAAACTTCGCCGCGCAGGGTAATTTCGCCCGTCATCGCCACATCGGCGCGTACCGGGATTTTGGTAAAGGCAGATACCGCCGCCAAGGTCATCGCAATACCCGCACTCGGACCGTCTTTCGGCGTCGCGCCTTCGGGAACGTGGATGTGGATGTCTTTTTTCTCGTAAAAATCAGGAGCCAAACCCACTGATTCCGCACGGGAACGGACAACCGACCACGCTGCGGACACGGATTCTTTCATCACATCGCCCAACTGGCCGGTACACTGAATCACGCCTTTGCCCGGCAAGGCCGCAGCCTCGACGGTCAGCAATTCGCCGCCGACTTCCGTCCACGCCAAACCGGTAACCTGCCCGATGCGGTTTTCGCTTTCGGCAACGCCGTAATCGAAGCGGCGCACGCCCAAATAGTCGTGCAGGTTTTTCTCATTGACTTTAACCGCCTTAGGCTTGGCTTTTCCGGTTTTTTTGGTTTTTGCGTCTTCGTCCAAGGTAATCTGCATCACCACTTTGCGGCAGATTTTGGCAATTTCGCGGTCGAGCGAACGCACACCGGCTTCACGGGTGTAATAACGGATAATATCGCGCACCGCGCTTTCTTCGACGATTAATTCGCTTTCTTTCACGCCGTTGCGTTTCATTTGCTTCGGCACGAGATACTGCATCGCAATATTGATTTTTTCATCTTCGGTATAGCCGGACAGGCGGATGATTTCCATACGGTCGAGCAACGGAGTCGGAATATTCAAACTATTGGATGTGGCGATAAACATCACATCGCTCAAGTCGTAATCCACTTCCGCATAATGATCGGCAAACTTGTTGTTTTGTTCGGGATCGAGCACTTCAAGCAGCGCGCTGGCGGGATCGCCCCGGAAGTCGTTGCCCAATTTGTCGATTTCGTCGAGCAGGAACAAGGGGTTTTTCACGCCGGCTTTTGCCATATTCTGCAAAATCTTACCGGGCATAGAGCCGATATAGGTGCGGCGGTGTCCCCGGATTTCGCTTTCGTCGCGCACGCCGCCCAAAGCCATGCGGACATATTTCCGCCCCGTTGCTTTGGCGATGGATTCGCCCAAAGAGGTTTTGCCCACGCCCGGAGGACCGACCAGGCACAGAATCGGGCCTTTGAGTTTGTCCATACGTTTTTGGACGGCGAGGTATTCCAAAATCCGTTCTTTGACTTTTTCCAAGCCGTAGTGGTCGGTATCCAGCACCAGTCCGGCTTTGGCGATGTCTTTGCTGACGCGGGATTTTTTCTTCCACGGCAGCTCGAGCAAAGTGTCGATGTAGTTGCGTACGACGGTGGATTCCGCAGACATCGGCGGCATTATTTTGAGCTTTTTCAGTTCGGACAGGCATTTTTCTTCCGCTTCTTTGGTCATACCCGCCTTTTTGATATCTGCTTCCAAGGCATCCAGTTCGCCGTTTTCGTCTTCTTCGCCCAGTTCTTTGTGTATCGCTTTAATCTGTTCGTTCAGATAATATTCGCGTTGGGATTTTTCCATTTGGCGTTTGACGCGTCCGCGTATGCGTTTTTCGGCCTGCATGATGTCGAGTTCGGATTCCAGCTGTGCCAGCAGGAATTCCATCCGTTTGCCGATTTCGGGAATTTCCAAAATCTGTTGGCGTTGCGCCAGTTTCAACTGCAAATGCGCCGCGACCGTATCGGTTAGCCGGCTGTTTTCGGCAATGCCGTTGATGCTGCCGATGATTTCGGCAGGGATTTTTTTATTGAGTTTGGCGTATTGTTCAAACTGCGCCAACAGGGTGCGGCGCACGGCTTCGAGGTCGGTATTGCCGCCCGTGTCTTCTTCCACGACCGCCTCTATATGGGAAACGAACAGCCCGCCTGTGTCTTCAATGGTCAGGACGCGTCCGCGATACAGCCCTTCGACCAGCACTTTTACCGTGCCGTCCGGCAGTTTCAATACCTGTAAGACTTGTGCGACGGTACCGGTCTGATACAGGTCGGCGGCTGCGGGGTTTTCCACTGCGGCATCGGTTTGCGCCAACAGGAAAACCGATTCCTCGCGGGTAATGGCGTTTTCCAGCGCGGCGATGGATTTCTCCCTGCCGACAAACAGCGGCAGAACCATATGCGGGTAAACGACGACATCCCGCAAAGGAAGGGTTGCCAGGGCGGCATATTCCTCAAAATGCTTTTCTTTTTGTGTCATAGGTACTCTCTTGTGTCTGACAGATTGCCGATTTTCGCGTACATTGGGGTTGAAGGTATTATTTCAAGCATACGCGCTTTATAGTGGATTAACAAAAACCGGTACGGCGTTGCCTCGCCTTAGCTCAAAGAGAACGATTCTCTAAGGTGCTCAAGCACCAAGTGAATCGGTTCCGTACTATTTGTACTGTCTGCGGCTTCGTCGCCTTGTCCTGATTTTTGTTAATCCACTATATTTGTAAGGTCGGGGATTCGGATAAAATGCCGTCTGAAGCCCCGGATGCTTCAGACGGCATCGGGTGCGGATCGGTGTTTCCCGGTTGCCGCCCTGTTTCGGAACATCGGATAAGGCGGTCAATTCCCCTGTATGGCGGCGGGCATAAGGGATTATTGATTGTTTGAGCCGCAGGGGCAAACCGATGGGAAAGCCGGTAGGCCGGTTTCGTCGGGAATCGTTCCATCATCATTTACACGCGGAGATTTTATGTCTCATTTTATTTTTCCGGACGACGGGGCCGAATGGCGCAACGAAAGTGTGCAAAAGCCGCCCAAAGGCCGGGTTTGTGTCCGGGAGTGCGGCGCGGACGCTGTTTTGAAAGCCGCCCATCAAAATATTGCAACTGTCTGGCAGGGCGATTTCCACAATGCGAAACAGGTGCTTTCGGCAATGAAGAAGACGGTCCGCAAACCTGCCGCCGTCCGTTCCGATGCGGATATCGCCGCCCTTTTCCACGCCCACCGTATGAAGCAGGCGCAACAGAGCCGTATTCTGAATATGCTTGCCGTTGAAATCCGCCCCGGTTTTGTGTTGGACAACAAACGCGCGCCCGATATATGCGCTGCCCTGTCGGATGTGTACGGCAAGCCTAACGTCAAGCCTTTTTTTCTCCCGCTCAACCTGCTGCTTGGATTTATAGGTGCGCACGAATGGCATAAAAAGGGCGTTGCCGTTTCCCAAGCCGGCGGGCGGATATATGTCCCTTTCGGCGTATTTTCGCCCTTGCGCGGCGAATATCTCGATTTGCTCGCCCAAGCGCCGTCAACAGGGTTTCAGACGGCATTGGACATCGGGACGGGTTCGGGCGTGCTTGCCGCGATATTGGCAAAACAGGGGATTCCTTCCGTAATAGGGACGGACACCAATCCGAGGGCGGTTGCCTGCGCCCGGGCCAATATCGCCCGGCTGGGTTTGGAAAAACAGGTTGAAATACGGGAAACCGATATGTTCCCCGATATGCGTGCCGATTTGATTGTCTGCAACCCGCCGTGGCTGCCCGCCAAGCCGACTTCCGCCGTCGAATCCGCATTATATGACCCCGATTCTGCGATGTTGGCCGCGTTTTTAAGGGATGCGCCGAAACATCTGAATCCCGACGGCGAAATCCGCCTGATTATTTCCGACCTTGCAGAGCATTTGGGGCTGCGTCCTGCCGATTTTTTGGAAAAGGCATTTATCCGGGCGGGTTTGCGTGTTGCCGATATGATGAAAACCAAGCCGAAGCACAAAAAAGCCGCGAATCCGAGCGATCCGCTTGCTTTTGCGCGAACCCGGGAAACCACTTTCCTATACCTTTTGAAAAAGGCATAAGGGGCGGCGGCGCGGCATTCGGGCGGATTATTCTTGTGAAAATACCCGCCCAAGCATACTGCCCAATGCCGTCTGACGCGCTTTGACGGTGGCGGCGGCTTGCCGGAAGGCTTCTTCCCCGCCGAAAAATACGAACTTTTCCCTCGCGCGGGTAATGGCTGTGTAAAGCAGCCCTCTGCTCAAGCCCGAAAGCGCGTCGTCCGCGTCGTCCGAACTGCCGGCGGAGGGCGGCAGCAGCCAAACTTCACGATATTCCGAACCTTGGCTTTTGTGGACGGTCAGCGCGAAAGCGGGTTCGAAATCGGGCAGGCAGCTTACCGCAACCTTTTTAAATCCGTTCGTATCGGGGAAATAGGCGGCAAGACTGCCCTGTCGTCCGACATCTTCCATAATCAGTCCGATGTCGCCGTTGAACAGCTCAAGCGCGTAGTCGTTCTGCCTGATCATAATCGGCTCTCCGGCAAAATATGCCAAATGTTCCGGTATGTTCATTTTGCGGCGTACATGGCGGCAATAGGCTTCGTTGAAGTCTTCCGCATCCTGCCGCCAAGCTGCCAGAACCACGATATCCGAAATGCCCGCGTATGCGGCTTCGATATTGCCGTCTTTTACCGCCTGCCAATAGGCTTTGTGCGCTCGGTACAATCTTTCGACTTGGGCGTTCGGACTGCATTCCGAATGTTCCAGTTCGTCCGGAAACCGGTCAAACAATGCCCACGCCCCCTCATCGCCCGATACGGCGGCACGGGCAAGGCAGCCGATGCCGCTGTTGTCGCCGAAGCGGTGGCTGAACGACAGATGGGCGGTGTTTTGCGCCAACACGGGCGGATTTGCGCTGACGCTGAAACCGTGTTCCAGAAGAAAGCCGGCCAGCCTTTGGTGCGTTTCTCCGTCCAAAACGGTTTTTTGCGACAAAACGGACAGCACCGCCCCGATTCCGACGGACGGAAGCTGGTTTTCATCCCCCAGCAGAATCACGCGCGCGCCGGTTTTGACCGCCTTTAAAAGTTGCAACATCAATGCCGTATCCAGCATAGAGGCTTCATCGATAACCAATACGTCAAACGGCAGCGGGTAAACAGGGTTGAACGCCGGCTGCATTTTGGGTGGGCGCAGCTTCAGCAGGCGGTGGACGGTTTGCCCTTCCAATTTAAGCAGATGGCGGCGGACGGTCTCGGGCGCGTCAAAACTGTTGATTGCACGGTGCAGCGCGCGTGCCATATGTGCCGCTGCTTTGCCCGTCGGTGCGGCAAGCGCGATGTTGGGAAGATTTTCGTCTTCACCGCAAATCAGTGCCAGCAGTTTGGCAACCGTCGTCGTTTTACCCGTCCCGGGTCCGCCGGTAATCACCATAAAAGACTGCAACAGTGCCAAGGCGGCGGCATCGCGCTGCCCTTCGCCGCCCGTGCCTTGAAACCATTTTGCGAGGTTTTGCCGCACACCTGCCGCGTCGGGGGCGGATGTGCCGGCTGCCGCCAAGCGTTTTATCTCGGCAGCCAAATCGTATTCCAACTGCCACATCCTGCCCAAAAACAGCCTTCTGCCTTCCAAAATCAAAGGCGCGGCGGATGTTCCGACCACGGGTGCGAGTGCCGACAGCGCGTCAGCCTCGCCACCGCTCAAACGGATAAACGAATGACCGTTCTGCAATGCCTGAAACAGGCGTTCGGTACAGTTTGCAAGCACTTCGTCGCCAGAACCCGCATAGTGTTCCAAAAAACGGATTGCCGCCCTTGCCGCCGCTTGGGCAAATTCATCTGTCTGCCGTTCCATCGTATTCCTTATCCAAATGCCGTCTGAAGGCGCGGGGCTTCAGACGGCGCGTGTTGTTTCGGCTGTTTAGGCGTTTGCGCCCTGTTTGGGGTGCAGGCTGCCGTCCTTCATGACCATCACGCGCCCGAAGCGGCCGGCGAGTTCGTCGTCGTGCGTTACGACCACCAGCCCCGTTCCCAATTCTGTTTTCAGTTCCAGCATCATATCCAAAACATTCCTGGCGTTCGCACGGTCGAGATTGCCGGTCGGTTCGTCGGCAAGCAGGCATTTTGGTTGCGTAACCAAGGCGCGTGCAATGGCGGCACGCTGGCGTTCGCCGCCTGAAAGTTCGCCTGCGCGGTGCGTCGAACGGTGTTTCAGTCCGACCTTTTCCAGCATCGCCATTGCCGCCTCCGCAGCTTCTTCACGGTTTTTTTTGCCAATCAGAAGCGGCATCATCACGTTTTCCAGTGCCGAAAATTCAGGCAGAAGATGGTGGAACTGGTACACGAAACCGAGATGGCGGTTGCGCAAATCGCCCAAACGCCGCTGGTTTAAGGCACGCAAATCCTCGCCCATCAGCAGCACCCTGCCTTCAGACGGCATATCCAGCCCGCCCAAAATATGCAGCAGCGTCGATTTGCCGCTGCCCGAAGAACCGATGATGCCGGTGCTTTCCCCCGCGCGGATTTCCAAATCCAAGCCGTGCAGCACCCGAACGTCCAAACCGCCGTCCCGATAGCGTTTGCCCACGCCTTCGCATTTCAAAATCAACTCACTCATAACGCAAAGCCTCCGCCGGTTGGGTTTTTGACGCGCGCCGGCTCGGGTAGAGCGTGGCAACGAAAGACAGTCCCAAGGAAATGCAGGCAATCAGGGCAACGTCGCCCATATCGACATCACTGGGCAGGTAGTCGATAAAATAAACCTGCGAATTGATGAGGTGGACACCGAGCAGGTTTTCAAAAAACGCCACGACCCTGCCGACGTTCCAACCCAAAAGCACGCCGCAGACTACGCCCGCCAGTGTACCGAAAAAGCCTGAAAACGCGCCCTGCACCATAAAAATCTTCATCACGCCGGCAGGGGAAAGACCCAAAGTCCGCAAAATCGCGATGTCCGCCTGCTTTTCCGTAACCGCCATCACCAAGGAAGAGACAAGGTTGAACGCCGCCACGGCGATAATCAGCGTCAGGATGATGAACATCATCCGTTTTTCCAACTCGACCGCCTCAAAATAGCTGCGGTTGCTGTACGTCCAATCACGTACCCAAACCGTATCCCTTTGCGCCTCCGGAATCAGTGTTGCCGTCAAGGCAGGGGCATTTTGCGGATCGGCGAGTTTCAGCCGCAGCCCCGCAACTTCCTTATCCAAGCGGTACAGTACGCGCGCGTCTTGGATATGCGTCATCGCCAATGAGTTGTCCACTTCGTAAACGCCCGTCTTAACCAGCCCGACCACGTTAAACTGTTTCAACCTCGGTACGACTCCGGCGGGGGTAACGTTGCCCTCCGGCGTGATAACGGTAACTTTATTGCCGACTTCGACACCCAGTGCCTCAGCCAAACCGACACCGAGGATAATGTCAAACTCGCCCGGAATCAGGTCTTCAAACTTGCCTGCCGGCATTTTGTCGCCGTATTCCACCACTTTGCGCTCTTCAGACGGCAAAATGCCGCGCATCTGCACGCCCCTGATTTCGCCCGCGTTTGCCAGCAGAGCCTGATTGGAAACATAGGGAGCGGCAGCCAAAATACCTTTGCGGTTTTCGGTAAACCGAAGCAGGTTGCGCCAATCCGTACCCGTATTGTCGATATAGCCGATTTCGGCGTGCGGCGCGACATTCAGGAGCTGCCCGCGTATTTCTTTCTGAAAGCCGTTCATAACCGACAAGACAACAATCAGCGCGGTTACGCCCAAGGCGATTCCGGCAATCGAAACCATCGTAATAAACGACATAAAGCCGTTGCGCTTTTTCGCCCTGAGATACCTCAAGCCTATCCAAGCCTCTAGAGAAAACATAACGCTACCTTAAAAATGTCTGCAAACGTGCCGCCCCGGACGGCGGTTTGGGGGCGGCGGCAAAAGTTTATTGTACCGTAAAACCCCGGCAGTGTCCGAACGCCCGAGTGCGGGGGACGGGGCGGCAGAGCGGGCGGAAAACTTGCACAACGCGTCAAACTGCCCTATCCTTTCCTTCAGAAAAACCGTTTCTTGAGGAAAACAATGAATATCCGAACTGCTTTTGCTTTGTGCGCCATCGCCTTATCCGCCGCTGCGGCTGCCTACGCCAAAGAAATCAAAATCGATGCCAACAACACGCCTTATTCCGAAGCCGACGCGCAAAAGCTGGCGGCAACGGCAGTCGGTATGGGCGTTAAAGAACCCGTCAGCCTGAACGGCGGCAGCGGCAGCATTACCGTTTCCGGCAGCAGCGCGACGCAGTGCGTGTTCAAAGTCGGCAACGGAGGCGCGTTGCAGATTCAAGGGCTCAACTGCAAGTAAACCGTCCGGAAAAATGCCGTCTGAAGGCTTCAGACGGCATTTTGCATTGGCGGCGTTACGCCCCGCCTTCTTTAATCAGGCGGCGTTCGTACACCGCCTGCGCCAGCGTTCCCGCATCGACATATTCCAATTCGCCGCCCAAGGGGATGCCCTGCGACAGCCTGCTGACTTTGTAAGGCAGGTTTTTAAAAAACTCGGACAGGACATACGCCGTCGCATTGCCTTCTGCGGTAAAAGCGGTTGCAATAATGATTTCTTCGACTTCCCCGCCGCCCAGCCGTTGCGCCAGCCTGTCCAATGCGATGGCCGATACGTCCATTCCCAGTGCCGTATTGATTTGCCCCATCAGGACGAAATACAGCCCGTCGTGGCAATTTGCCGCTTCCATATTCGACACGTCGGCAGGCATATGCACCACCATCAGCCGCCGCCCGTCGCGTGTTTCATCGGCACAAATATCGCACAATCCGCCTTCGCAAAACGTGTTGCACCTCGCGCAATGATCGACCTGCTTCAATGCCGTCTGCAAGGCATCCACCAGTTTTTCAGCCTCTTTGCGCTTGTGTTGGAGCAAATGATACGCTATCCGTTGTGCCGATTTCGGCCCGACGTTGGGTAAAACCTTCAGCGCGTCGATCAATCCTTGGAAGGCATCTTGTTTTTTGTGGCTCATCATATTCCGCCGTATGGGAAAACGGCCGGAATATTCCGACCGTTATGTTGTCAACAAAAGTGTCAATTACTGACCGTCGCCGTTGTCGACCGATTGCGCTCCTTTGGTCTGTTTGATTTTGCCGTTGAAATAACGTATCAGCAGGTCGAAGGTATTGGCAGACTGCTGTTGCGCCAAAGCCTGTTTTGCAAGCGGGATGCGCGCGGTGGCATCATCGGGCGGCGTGACTGCCTGCACCTCGACAATCACGGGAGCCGGCAGGCCGGTCAGCCTGACATAGGCGGGTTTGCCGTTTGCCGGTTTTGCTTTCAGCAGTTCCGCATAAGCCTCGGGCGGCATAGACTGCCTTGCCTGCTGCGCGCCCAAAACGGACACTTCCGACCATTTCACGTCAACTGCCTTGCCGCCGTTCAGTTGGGTAAGCACTTCTTTTGCCTTGTTTTCGGCAAGTTTGGCGGCTTCGGTACGGATATAAGCCTGACGCACCGCATCTTTGGCTTCGGCAAACGGTAGGGTTTTCTCTTCGCGGACTTCTTTGGCACGGACGACCCACGCGGTTTCGCTGTTGATGGTCAGCACTTCGGAATTGTGTTTTTTCTTCAATACGTCGTCGCTGAATACGGCATTGATCAGGTTTTCGGGCATACCGGACATTTGCGCGTCCTGCCTGCTCAGCCAAGTTTCTTGGGTTTCGACTTTCAAACCGCTGTTTTTGGCGGCTTCGTCAAGCGAGGAAGGATGGTTGAACGCGTCATCGCCCAGCTTTTCTTTTGCCTTATTGAAGTCGGCAACCGCCTTTTTCATTTTCAATTCGTTCTCAACGGCGGCTTTTTCCTGCTCGAAAGAAGGTTTGGCTTCATTTGCCGGCAAACGCGCCACGCGCTCTTCATACGCATTTTTCACTTCTGTTTCGCTGACGGCCTGTTTGTCTGCAAAGTCTTTCAGATTCAATGCGACATATTCCAATTTGACCGCTTGGGGAAGCAGGTAGTCTTTTTTGTTCGCATTATAAAATTTCTGCAAATCGGCTTCAGACACTTTGACTTGGGCGATGAATTCGTCGGGGTTGAAAGTGTGCGAACGGATGGTGCGGTTGACCTGGGTCAGCCTGATCAGCTGTTCCGCCTGCGCGTCGCCGACCAATACGCCGTTTTGGACGAGGTTTACCAAATTCTGTAAGGCAAACTGATCGCGGATTTCCTCGACAAACTGGTCTTCAGACATATGGCGTTGCGACAGGTAGCGGTTTAAAAGCGCGTGGTCGAATTTGCCGCCCGCATCGTGAAAATTAGGATCGTCTACGATAATTTGCTTGATTTGTTCGGAAGAAACGGAAATGCCCATCAGCTTCGCACCCTGTTTCAGGTAGGCGCGTTGCAGCAGGGATTGGAACACCGCGTCGCGCGAAGGGCTGCCGCCGTCCGCCTGTTCGTTTTGGACGGCGGCGTTAAGCGACTGCTCGCTGATTTTTTCGTCGCCCACTTGGACGATGTAGTCGGCACCCGGACGGGATGCCGTGCTGACCCCGAAGCCGACGAAGGTTAATGCGATCAGCCCCAAAAGGACTTGGGCGGGCGTTTTGTATTTTTCGATGGAATGGAACATATTTTAAATCGGAATATGGAATGGAATCGGGAAATTCAAGCGGCGTATTGTAACGGTTTTTATACGCGTCTGCACGAAGGTTAAGGTTTGAATATCTCCCGATAAGATTCTTCGCTGAAGCCGGCGTAAACCCTGCCGCCGCACTCCAATACGGGACGCTTGATCAGGCTCGGCATTTCGGACATCAGTTTGACGGCCTCCGCCGTCGAGGACAGGGCTTTTTGCTGTGTCTCGGCATCGAGTTTGCGCCAGCTTGTCCCGCGTTTGTTGAGCAGGGTTTCCAAAGGCACTTGTTCCAGCCACGAGCAGATTTCCGCTTCAGACGGCATCCGTTTTTTGAAGTCCCGAAATTCAAACTCCAAGCCGTATCCGGCAAGCCTGTTTTTGGCTTTTTTGACCGTGTCGCAATTGGGGATGCCGTGAAGGATTATCATTTGGAAACCTTTTGCCTGAAATAATAAAACGGATATTTTACTATAAGTGTCTGAAAATTTGCCCGTCTGTTTCAGACGGCAAGGGGGTTATGTTACAATCCGAAAATTCAACAAATTTAATCTATTGTCCAATATAAGGTTTTACCAGTAATGATTTCTACCAACGGCATTACCATGCAGTTCGGCGCGAAGCCGCTGTTTGAAAACGTATCCGTCAAATTTGGCGAAGGCAACCGCTACGGCTTGATCGGCGCGAACGGCTCGGGCAAATCCACCTTCATGAAAATCCTCGGCGGCGATTTGGAACAGACGGCCGGCGAAGTGGCGATTGAAAACGGCGTGCGTTTGGGTAAATTGCGCCAAGACCAGTTTGCCTACGAAGACATGCGCGTGCTGGACGTAGTGATGATGGGGCATACCGAAATGTGGGCGGCGATGACCGAACGCGACACGATTTACGCCAATCCCGAAGCCACCGAAGACGACTACATGAAAGCCGCCGAACTGGAAGCCAAGTTCGCCGAATACGACGGCTACACCGCCGAAGCACGCGCCGCCGAACTGTTGAGCGGCGTGGGCATTTCCGAAGATTTGCACAATGCGAAAATGGCGGAAGTCGCACCAGGCTTCAAGCTGCGCGTATTGCTGGCGCAAGCCCTGTTCTCCAAACCCGATGTGTTGTTGCTTGACGAACCAACCAATAACTTGGACATCAACACCATCCGCTGGCTGGAAGGCGTGTTAAACCAATATGATTCCACGATGATTATCATCTCGCACGACCGCCACTTCTTGAACGAAGTCTGCACCCACATGGCGGATTTGGACTACAACACCATCACCATCTATCCGGGCAACTACGACGACTATATGCTCGCTTCCGCCCAATCGCGCGAGCGCGCCCTGAAAGACAATGCCAAGGCGAAGGAAAAATTGCAGGAATTGCAAGAATTTGTGGCTCGGTTCAGTGCCAACAAATCCAAAGCCCGTCAGGCGACCAGCCGTCTGAAACAGGCCGACAAAATCAAATCGGAGATGGTCGAAGTCAAACCGTCTACCCGTCAAAACCCGTATATCCGTTTTGAAGCCGACGAAAAAGCCAAGCTGCACCGTCAGGCTGTGGAAGTGGAAAAACTGGCGAAACGCTTTGAAACCCAGTTGTTTAAAAACCTGAACTTCATTCTCGAAGCGGGACAACGTCTCGCCATCATCGGCCCGAACGGCGCAGGTAAATCTACCTTGCTGAAACTCTTGGCCGGCGCGTACAACCCCGAATATTCAGACGGCCTGTTGCCGGACGAAGGCAGCATCAAATGGGCGGAAAAAGCCAGCGTCGGCTACTATCCGCAAGATCACGAAAACGACTTCGATGTCGATATGGATTTGAGCGAATGGATGCGCCAATGGGGGCAGGAAGGCGACGACGAACAAGTCATCCGGGGCACTTTGGGCCGCTTGCTCTTCGGCAGCAACGATGTCGTGAAAAAAGTAAAGGTTCTTTCCGGTGGCGAAAAAGGCCGTATGCTTTACGGCAAACTGCTGCTGTTGAAACCCAATGTTTTGGTGATGGACGAACCGACCAACCATATGGATATGGAAAGCATCGAATCCTTGAATATGGCGTTGGAAAAATATAAGGGCACGCTGATTTTCGTCTCCCACGACCGCCAGTTCGTCTCCTCGCTCGCCACGCAGATTATCGAACTGGACGGCAAGGGCGGTTACGAACATTACCTGGGCGATTACGAAAGCTATTTGGAGAAAAAAGGCGTGGCGTAAGCGCAACCCCGCCGATTGGAACAATGCCGTCTGAAGCCGCTTCAGACGGCATTCTTGATAACTTTAAAACACAAAGCATATGCAGACTTACCTCGTCGGCGGCGCCGTCCGCGATTATCTTTTAGGCTTGCCCGTCAAAGACCGCGATTGGGTGGTCGTCGGTGCAGACGCGCAAACCATGCTGGCGCAAGGCTTCTGGCCTGTCGGCAAAGATTTTCCCGTATTCCTTCATCCCGAAACGCACGAAGAATACGCCCTCGCCCGCACCGAACGCAAAACCGCCAAGGGCTATGCCGGTTTCAGTTTCCACGCCGACAAAGATGTTACGCTGGAGCAGGACTTGATGCGCCGCGACCTGACCATCAACGCGATGGCTCAGGATTCAGACGGCCTCATCATCGACCCTTTCGGCGGACAACGGGATTTGGCGGCAGGCATTTTGCGCCACGTCTCACCCGCCTTTGCCGAAGACCCCGTCCGCATCCTGCGTACCGCCCGTTTTGCCGCGCGCTACGGTTTTGAAATCGCCGAAGAAACCATGAAGCTGATGCGGCAGATGGTGGAAAACGGCGAAGCGGACGCTTTGGTCGCCGAACGCGTCTGGCAGGAGTTGGCGAAAGGTTTGATGGAAAAAAATCCGCGCAAAATGATTGAAGTGTTGCGCGAATGCGGCGCGCTCAAAGTCTTGCTGCCCGAAGTCGACGCCCTCTTCGGCGTGCCGCAACGCGCCGACTACCATCCCGAAATCGACAGCGGCATCCATACCCTGATGACGCTGCAACGCGCTGCCGATATGGGTTTGAGCCTGCCCGAACGCTATGCCGCCCTGCTGCACGACTTGGGCAAAGCCAAAACGCCGCCCGACATCCTGCCGCGCCACTACGGACACGACATCAACGGTGTCGAACCCGTGCGCGAAGTCAATCGGCGGCTGCGTGCGCCGAAATATTGCGCCGAGCTTGCCGAACTTGTCTGCCGTTGGCACATTATTTTCCACCAAGTCGGACAGCTTAAAAGCCGAACCATTCTGAACGTTTTGAAAAAAACCGATGCCTTCCGCCGTCCCGAGCGTTTTCAGACGGCATTGAACGTCTGCATTGCCGATACGCAAGGCCGTCTGAACCGAGAACACACGCCCTACCCCCAGCGCGCGCACTGGCTCGCCCTGCTCGAAGTCGCCAATCAGGCGGATTCGGGCAAAATCGCCGCCGAATGCCGGGCGCATGGAAAAGCGCACCTTATCGCCGAACAAATCGACCGGGCGCGGCTGGCACAAATCGCCCCGCTGCAAAAAGCGTTCCGGGCGGCGCAAGACAAAACAGAAAAACATTAAAACGCCCAATGCAGCCACTTTTAAAGTTTTGAGGACGATACCCGATCCAAGCTTTAAAACAGCCGCCGCCATATTCGCTATAATTCACGCTTCAGCCATCCCGCCCCAACATAAAATCATGACCCTGAAAACCGATTTATTGCCTAAAATCAACAACGAAGATTACCAACGCCTCATCCTCAAACACAGTGCGGAATTCAGCGAGGGCGAAATCCGCCTGTTGAACGAAATCCTCGAAAAATTCGCCTTTGATGTCGTTCAGGCGCAGGCATTGGCGCAGGCGGTGATGCAGCAGGTGCGCTTCGACCCCAACGCCTACCACATCGACAGCGACGACGAAGACACCACCGGCATCTGCCCACACTGCATCAACCCGCCTATGCCGCCCCTGCGCGACTATCTCGTTTGGCGCGAGACGCGCGGGTAAAACGCTTTTGACCGTTATCTTTTCAATGCCGTCTGAAACGCCGCCGACCGTTCAGACGGCATACCCGACAAAGGGAACACTATGCTGCAAACCGACAACCTGACCGCCGCGCAACCGCAACGCATTGTTGCCGCCCAAACCGCTTCCGCACAGGAAGAACTGCTCGAACGCGCCCTCCGTCCCAAAACACTGGACGACTACATCGGGCAGCATAAAGCCAAAGAGCAACTCGCCATCTTCATCCAAGCCGCCAAAAAGCGCGGCGAAGCGCTCGACCACGTCCTGCTCTTCGGCCCGCCTGGGCTGGGTAAAACCACACTGGCGCACATCATCGCCAAAGAATTGGGCGTAAATTTGCGCCAAACCAGCGGCCCCGTCCTCGAACGCGCCGGCGACCTCGCCGCCCTTTTGACCAATCTTGATCCGCACGACGTATTGTTTATCGACGAAATCCACCGCCTCAGCCCCGTTGTCGAAGAAATCCTCTATCCCGCGCTCGAAGACTACCGGCTCGACATTATGATAGGCGAAGGACCCGCCGCCCGTTCCGTCAAAATCGACCTGCCGCCCTTCACGCTCGTCGGCGCGACCACCCGCGCCGGTATGCTGACCAATCCGTTGCGCGACCGCTTCGGCATCGTCTCCCGCCTTGAGT
The DNA here is from genome assembly GCF_901482445.1 of Neisseria lactamica. Classification (NCBI taxonomy): domain Bacteria; kingdom Pseudomonadati; phylum Pseudomonadota; class Betaproteobacteria; order Neisseriales; family Neisseriaceae; genus Neisseria; species Neisseria lactamica. The sequence goes on from NZ_LR590477.1 coordinate 549,272, forward strand.
TTTACGAAAACCGCGACCTCGCCACCATCGTCAGCCGTTCGGCACAACTCCTGCAACTCGATATGTCCGAAGAAGGCGCGGAAGAAATCGCCAAACGCAGCCGAGGCACGCCGCGCATCGCCAACCGCCTGTTGCGCCGCGTGCGCGATTTTGCCGATGTGAAAAACAACGGCACGATCGACGGCGGTATCGCCGATGCCGCTTTAAGTATGCTGGATGTGGACGCGCAGGGGCTGGACGTGATGGACAGGAAATTCCTCGAAGCCGTTTTGCACAAATTCGGCGGCGGCCCCGTCGGTTTGGACAACGTTGCCGCCGCCATCGGCGAATCTACGGACACCATCGAAGACGTTATCGAACCCTACCTCATCCAACAAGGCTTCCTGCAACGCACCCCGCGCGGCAGAATGGCGACCGAACGCGCCTACCTGCATTTCGGGCTGCCCGTCGGGGAATAACGCAATGCCGTCTGAAACAGAGCTAAGTTTCAGACGGCATTTTTATCAGGGGTTGGCACCGGTATCGGCATCGGTTTCACCTCTTGGCAGAAAACTTTTTATCCGGCAGGACGGGTTTTCGCCCCAATGAAAATAACCGGCTCCTCCTGACAAACGGCTGAAACCGATCGACGACAGGCACACGGTTTTTATCTCACAAGTCCGGTATGGGTTCAGCCTGCCGCCTGTTCCAATTCAACCCTCATCGCATCGATTACCGCTTTGTAATCCGGTTTGCCGAAAATTGCCGAACCTGCCACAAAAGTATCTGCGCCCGCCGCCGCAACGGCGGCAATATTGTCGGTTTTGATGCCGCCGTCTACTTCGATGGCGATGTGCCGACCGCTTTGCGCTTCGTAAGCATCCAGCATCGCCCGCACCCGGCGGATTTTTTCAAGGGTATGCAGAATAAATCCCTGACCGCCGAACCCGGGGTTGACCGACATCAGCAAGACCATATCCAGCCTGTCCAATACGTTTTCCAACAGATATACGGGCGTTGCCGGATTCAATACCAGCCCGGCCTGGCAGCCCATATCACGAATCAGGCTCAAACTGCGGTCGATATGGCGGCTTGCCTCCGGATGGAACGTGATGATTGATGCCCCTGCTTTGGCAAACGATTGGATCAGATCGTCAACGGGTTCGACCATCAGATGCACATCGATCGGCACGCTTGCATAAGGCTTCAACGCCGCGCAAACCATAGGGCCGAAGGTCAGGTTCGGCACATAATGGTTGTCCATCACATCAAAATGAATCAAATCCGCACCTGCCGAAATGACATTTGCCACCTCTTCTCCGAGGCGGGCAAAGTCTGCCGACAAAATACTGGGTGCGATACGGTAGGCGGTCATATTTTTTCCTTTAATGCCTTTATGGGGCAATCACAAAGCGGGAAAGTGCGCGAAACAGCATTATTAACAAAAGTTAACTGCCATAATACCATCTTTCACACGGCAATCAAGTATATTGTCCGAAATATCCGGATTAAAGGAAAAGCCGTGCCACTGCCTGTTCCCAGCCGTTTTGCCAAGCCTGCCGCCTCTTTTTTAGGGGTAGCTTTGCTTTCCTGCCAGCTTTCCCACGCCGCTGAGGCTTATATCCCCCCGAACGATTTTCAAGCGAACTGCGACATACGCCGGCTCGGGCTGACCCAGGGGCAGCACAATGAGCTGCGTAAAATCCGCGCCGCCTTCAAAATGGCGGGCGACAGGGCGCGGTTAAAGGTTATGCATTCCGAACACAGCCGCCGCCGCTCTGTCGTCGAAATCATTTCTTCGGATGTTTTTAATCGGAACGAGGCACGCGATTATGTCGAAAGCCGCTATTTGTCCGGTATGGATTTTGCGGTGGACGAGTTGGAAATCCAACACCGGTTCTTCCATATCCTCACACCTCAACAGCAGCAAATGTGGCTTTCTTCCTGCCTCAAATAATCCCCGAAACGCTCACAACGCCCGTTGTTCCGGCAGCCTGCCCGCCCAGTCGCAGGCAAACTGCCACGCGGAACGTCCCGAACGGCTGCCCCGCGTCTGCGCCCACTGCAATGCCGCCATCCGTGCGGTTTCATCATACGGCACGCCGAAATCTTCCAGCCAATTTTGCACCGCCGCCAGATAATCGTTTTGATCGAACGGATAAAAACTGAGCCACAATCCGAATCGGTCGGACAGGGATATTTTTTCTTCCACCGCTTCTTTCTGATGGATTTCTCCGCGCACGCCTGTCGTACCTGCATTTTCATCCAAATATTCGGGCATCAGATGCCGTCTGTTGGAAGTCGCGTAAACCAAAACGTTGGCGCAACGCTGCGACAAACCGCCGTCTAACGCGGTTTTCAATGCCTTATAGGTTTCGTCGCCGCTTTCAAATGACAAATCGTCGCAAAACACAATGAATTTTTCCGGGCGTTCCTTCAAAAGCGTCAACAGATACGGCAGGCCGATCAAATCGCTTTTATCGACTTCGATCAGGCGCAAGCCCTTATCCGCGTATTCGTGCAGCAATGCTTTGGCAAGCGATGACTTGCCCGTCCCCCGTGCGCCGCTCATCAATACGTTGTTCGCCGGCCGGCCGGCAATGAATTGTTCGGTATTGCGTACCAGCAAACCGGTCTGCCTGCCGACTCCCGCCAGCCTTGCCAAGGGGAAGGTGTGCGGATCGGGCAAGTGCTCCAAAAACCCTTTTTTACCCGCGCTCTGCCAACGGAATGCTAAGGCGTTCCAATCCGTATGCCCGGGTTCCGGCGGAAGTACGGCATCCAACCGCCGTAAAACGGAACAGGCTTTGTCGAGAAATTCGTTCAATTCCATCTCTACCTCACTTTGCATATCTTTGCGCCATCAGGCGTTCGACCGTGTCCACGGTTGCCTGTGTGTTCGGATCGATTTCGATATTGATCCGGTCGCCGGTTTGCCTGCTGCCGAAAAGCGTCCGCTCCAGGGTTTCCGGAATCAGATGCACGCAAAAACGCGTGTTTCCGACTTCGCCGATAGTCAGGCTGCAACCGTCCAAACCGACAAATCCTTTGGTCAGGATATAGGGTTTGAGTTCGTGCGGGAGTGCAAACCAAACCGTGCGGTTGTACCCGTCCCGTTCGATTTCGACAATGGGCACGGTTGCCATAACGTGTCCGCTCATCAGGTGTCCGCCGATTTCGTCGCCGAAACGCGCCGCCCGCTCGATGTTGACGCAATCGCCTTCCTTCAGCAGTCCCAAATTGGTTTTTGCCAATGTTTCTGCCATCAAATCGAAGCTGACGCGGTTTCCTTCGATTTCAGTAATCGTCAGGCAGCAGCCGTTATTGGCGACCGATGCGCCGCGTTGCAGGTTTTCTGCCGCTTTCGGCGGAAGCTCGACGGTATAGGTGTGGAATGCCGGCGAGAGCCGGTCAATCTTGATCAGTTTGCCCAAGCCTTGAACAATGCCTGTAAACATAATCCTGTTTTCCTGTGTCGGTAAAATGGTGCAAATTGTAGCATTTCTCCGCGAAAAATGCCGTCTGAAACGCCTTCAGACGGCATTTTGCCTCCGGTTCGGGCAGAAATCGCCCGGTACGGCTTTGGCTTTCCTTTACGCACCGCGCCGGCCGGCGGGCTTGCCCTTATCCCTCCTGCAAATCGGTTTGCGTGTTCAAGTCGGTAAAATGCCCGTCAAATTCGAATCTGACCGGCCGCGCCCTTTGCTGCTGCAACCAGCTCCTCAATGTTTTCATCCCCGAAAACAGATAGGGAATCGCGCTTTGCAGAATCTGCGGGCGGATGTACATAATGTTGTAGTGCATCGTTACCGGCGTTTCCACATAAAACGCGTTGCACAGCGGTGTGCGTTTCGACACGGTTTCAAACCTAGCCACCAAATCGTCCGGCAGGTACGGCATATCGCAAGGCACAATCAACAGCCAATCGGCCGCCGCCAGCTGCAAATCGTTGGCTGCGGTACACAAGGCCGAAAGCGGGCCGAAATGCCGCCACTGCCGGGCATCGGGAAAAATGTGGGGGCTGCGGCGGGCGTATTCTTCCAAGTTCCGGTTGGTACTGATGGCGATATGGCCGACCTGCGGCCTGATTTTACCGATAACGTGGTCAATCAGCGGCCTGCCATCCAAAAGGGCCAGCCCTTTGTCTTCCCCGCCCATACGGTCGGCGAGGCCGCCTGCCAAAATCAATGCGAAAGTTTTTAATGCGGGCGGGCTTTGGGGAAAGTTTGAGGTTTTCATAGTTTTTCAGTCTGACGTTTCCGATATTTTAGAAGCGCGTTTGAAAACGGCGCCGTATAAATTCATGTTATCTGAATTTTATCATAACGTGATTTAACACTGAAAGCGTTGCGGCTTGAGTTTTCCTTAACCTGTCCTTTCTGAGCAGTTGTTTCTAATTCCAAAGAATGATATTGTTTGCACCGTTTAAAACGACTTTCCTCCGAATATGATACTGCCAACCCGATTTTCAGACGGCATCTCCCTTTCCCTGCGCCTGAAACTCCTGACCGGCTTGTGGGTCGGTTTGGCGGCACTGTCTGTCGTTTTAACGCTGCTGCTCTCTTTGCGTCTGGAAAATGCCGCCTCCGTCATCGAAGAAGCCGGAAACTTGAGGATGCAGGCATACCGGCTTGCCTATATGGCGGGCGAGGGTTCGCCCCGCGCGCAAATCGACAATCAGATTGCCGAATTTGAAAAAAGCCTGAAACGCATTTCCCAAAGCGATGCCATCCATCCGCTCATCCCTTCCGGTACCCCCCTTGCCTACGATTTGATACAGTCTATGCTGATTATCGACTGGCAGGCCAACATCCTCCCCCCGTTGCAGGCATACCGCCGCCCCACGCAAATCGAGCTTTACCGCTTTGCCGGCAATATCGAATTGTTTTTGCAGGCATTGGAAAATGCCAACGAAAAAAACACGTGGTGGCTCAGGCGTTTTCAATGGGTCATTATGCTGATGACGCTGGTGTCGTCCGTACTGATGCTGTTTTGGCACCAGATTTGGGTTATCCGACCGCTGCAGGCGTTAAGGGAAGGTGCGGAACGCATCGGACGGAGGTGTTTCGATATTCCCGTTCCCGAAGGCGGTACGCCGGAATTCAAACAGGTCGGGCGGTGTTTCAACCAAATGGCGCTCAGGCTGAAAACTTTATACGATGATTTGGAAGGACAGGTTGCCGAGCAGACCCGCAGCCTTGAAAAACAAAACCACAACCTGACCCTGCTGTACCGGACCATACGCGACCTGCATCAGTCTTATACCCTGCAAGAGGCTGCCGAACAGTTTCTGAAGCGCATTACGTCCGCCGTCGGCGCGCACTCCGGCAGCATCTGTATGGAAAACGACCCCGATGCCGGCGTTTCCGCCCATACGGCGGAATACGGCGTAACGCAGCCCCCTTTGGAAAAACATCATAACGAAACCTTCCCCATCGAATATCAAAACGAAAAACTCGGGGTGCTTTCCCTTGTTTTTTCAGACGGCGTTTCCCTGAATCCAAACGACCGCATCCTGCTCCAAACCCTGATCCGCCAATTGGGCGTATCGCTTGCCGGCGCGAAGCGCGAAGAGGAAAAACGCCTGCTTGCCGTGTTGCAGGAACGCAGCCTGATTGCCCAAGGGCTGCACGACAGCATCGCACAGGCATTAACCTTCCTAAACCTGCAAGTACAAATGTTGGAGAGTGCCTTTGCCGAAGGGAAAAAAGAAGAAGCCGCAGAAAACATCGGCTTCATCAAAACAGGCGTACAGGAATGTTATGAAGATGTCCGCGAACTGCTGCTCAATTTCCGTACCAAAATCAGCAATAAAGAATTTCCCGAAGCCGTTGCCGACCTATTCGCCCGCTTTACGCAACAAACCGGGATAACGGTCGAAACCGCTTGGGAAAACGGTTCGTTCCTGCCGCCTCAGGAAGCGCAGCTCCAAATGATTTTTATCCTGCAGGAAAGCCTTTCCAACATCCGAAAACACGCCCGTGCCACCCATATCAAATTCAGACTGCTCAAACAGGATGGAAGTTTTACAATGACCATTCAAGACAACGGACAGGGTTTCGACACGGAAAACATTGGAGAACCATCGGGCAGCCATGTCGGACTGCATATCATGCAGGAGCGGGCCAAACGTATCCGCGCCGTATTGAAAATCTATTCCCAACCCCAACAGGGAACCACCGTCTCATTGGCGGGTGTATCTGAAGAAAGCTTGAAATGACCATTAAAATTATCCTGATAGACGACCATACCCTTTTCCGCAGCGGCATCAAGGCACTTTTGTCGCGCCAACATGATTTTGAGGTCATCGGCGAAGCCGCAGACGGCCTCTCGGGCATTAAAATGATCAACCGGCTCCAACCCGATGTCGTCCTGCTTGACTTGGATATGCCCGGTATGAACGGACGCGAAGCACTTTCCCAAATCATCAGCATCAATCCGCAACAGGCAGTCATTATGCTGACCGTTTCCGAAGACAGCGACGATTTGACCGAATGTATGCGCATCGGCGCGCGCGGCTACCTGCTGAAAAACATTAACGCCGACTTTCTGCTCGAAAGCATACGCAAAGCCGCCGACGGCGATAATGTATTCTCTCCCGAGATGACTGCCAAACTCGTCAAAAGCCTGATTTCCCCCCAGCCCGCACAAGGAACTCAGACACTTTCCTCCCTCACCCCCCGAGAGATGGAAATCCTGGGTTACCTTGCCGCAGGACACAGCAATAAAATCATTGCACGCCACCTCAACCTTGCCGAATCCACCGTCAAAGTCCACGTTCAAAACCTACTCCGCAAACTCAACCTCAGCAGCCGGGTGCAGGCCGCCGTTTACGCCATCCGGCACAACGTCCCCCAACCCGTATTGGAATAGGCGTTCAGACGGCATCGGGCAAGGAATAAAAGCAATGCGCCCCTTTGACGGGGTGCATATATAAGGGACGGCATCCGGTGTGCCGTCCCTTTAAGTGCATCATTACCGCCGCCAACCCGGACGGGATGGCTTGGGCGGTTTATTTCCAAGAATATTTCATCCCCACTGTGCCTTGGCAGCCGTGATGTTTGTTGCTATCGAATGATTTTTCGCAACGGGCATCCGCATAAAGGTAAGTGTTTTCACTTAATGAGAATTGAGAGCCTAAGCCTAATTCCCACCAAGTGCGGTCAAATTTCTCGGTTAATTTGTCACGACCAATTAATGCATTGCCAGTTGCTTTAAAATCGTGCCAAATATTACCGATGAAATAATAGGTGCGAGTGCGTTGTTTATCATTTGGTTTGTTATATGCCAAACGGAAACCAACACGACCACGCAAGCCATAACCTTTTTGCGAAACGGAACGAGTGCCGTCGTTAAAGTTGCCTAAGCGCAAGTATTGAGCAATAAGTTGTGCTTGCGGCTCTAAAATCCAGCTATCTCCGTTGTTGGTTTTATCTTTACCTAAGGCGTAAGGACGACCAGTTTCCACTGAAAGGGCAGCACCCCATCCGTGATTTTTCGCTTGTGTGCCATCAACGGATGAATAACGGTTATTTAACCAAGAGAGTTGTCCCACCCAGTCAATGTAAGTGCCATTTTCATTGTAACGTGTGTCAGTTACACCAAGATTAAGTGCGGTAGTTTTTACGCGAGAAGTTAATTTATCTGCAATCACGACACCGTTTTTCGCGCGGTATTCATCATAGAATTTGCTGTGAGAACGTAACGCGCCGAAATACAAGCCAGTAAAACGACGAGTGAGTTTGCCCTCATCATCTTGTTTGGTTTTAACATCAAAGTCGTGCCCCACTTGGAAACCATACATATTGGTTTTTAAACCAAAGCGTTCTTTGCCATCAAGTTTAAGGTGTTTGCCAATCACACGTCCCCAAGATTGTTTTTCCACATCTTGCCAATAACTGCCTTGTTTATCCCAAGAAAGGGTTTGATTTTCGCCACGGCGTTGGTGAAGCGTATCCAGCATCGCATAGCCTGATTCCAAGTTTTGACGCGGAACGAGCGTATAAGCCGGTGCGCTTGGCGTGATGATGGTTTTATCTTGATTTGGAGTGGTTAACGTCCAGAAGTATTCTGTTACACCTTTGTCATCTTTATGAGAAACTAATTGTAATTCCCCTGCCCCTGTGGTTTTTGCTGTACCAGTAAAGGTTGAACGTGTATTGTAAGCGTAAGGTTTAGCTGCATCCGTAGAATTTATTTCACCGTTTGCTGTTCCTTTGTCATCGCCTAAAACTTTAATAACAGGGACACTACGTTTGTAGCGATCGGCAAGTTCGCCGATTGAGCCATCAATAACATTTTCAGTACCATCTGTTTTAACGGCTTTAACAGTCGTATTACCGGAGGCATCACCTGTAATCGTTAATAAATCCGATTCTGAATGTGCGCCGGAATAATCGCCCGGGGTATCCCATTTGGTGTTTACTTCTAACACGCCATTATTGCCGACATAATTTCCTTCAATGGTCAGTTTGTCTGCATAGGATTGATTCGCGAGGGTAATAATACCGCCGTTGGTGAATGTTCCCTTTTCAAATACAGAAGTTGTACCCGATAAAGAAATGCCTGTATTAGATAGGGTCAGCGTGCCGCTTGATAACAACGTAGTCCCTTCGGGCGTTGTTAATGATGTGCCTTTTTCAAGGTTAAACTTTGCCTTTGTCAGTTTTATCGTTCCAATATCCGATGTGTATTCTATTGTCCCGTTCGCAATTTTTAGCACGCCGTCTGTAATAGGGAGTCTTAAATTAAATGGTTTTTCTGTCCCATCAGGCTTGATGAGCGTACCGGCTGCGTTAAATAACAATCCTTCGGGAACGGTAATAGTTCCATCGGTAATTGTTTTACTGATGCTTGAATTGCTGTGATTATGTACCAATTGAATTTTATAGTCGGTGCCTGCCCCAGTTGCATTTTTTGAAGCATCCAGTACCCCACCATTGGCAAGATTCACATCATAAGCGGTCGCACGTTGGACAGCTTCATCGGCTTTCGGTGCCAATTCCCAAGTTGCGTTATGATCAACGACAACATTAAGCTTAGAGCTTAAGCCCGCCCTGGAATGCTGATGCGTCAAGCCAATCGCTTTGGCTTTATTATCCAGCGTAAAAGTGAGATCTGAGGCTTTGGTTTTTGCTAATTTTGTTTCAGCCAACCAACCTTTGTTTGCCGCCCTTGCTTCAGATTGATCACCTTTTAATAGGAATTTTGCATTTTCAGCAACAAATTCCCCAGTGTTAAACCAGTTGGCGACTTTGCTTCCTGCAACCTGTACGGCAAGGCTGGTTACATTCTTGGCATCCGCGACAATCAATGAGGCATTTTCAGAAGTGGTTGAAATTTTGGTATTATTTAAGCGCACTTCTTGATCTTTGTTTGGTTCGTTACGAGATACGTCATCACTAATCGGAAAAACGAAACCACGATAAGTTACTCTCGTTTCATAGTCTTGCGTATCAAATACAATAGCGGAATTACCCGACTTGATTGTTCCTGTACTGGTTTCACTATCTGCGATTAAACGGGATTTTGTGCCGAATAAGCGCACCGTAGCTGAATCTTTTGTTTCTGAAGTATCAAGCACCATATTGCCTGTCGAGTTGATTGCCGCACCTTTGTAATCATCAGATTTATCTACGTTAGGTAATTCAGGTTTACCAATTTTCAGTGCTGCGGAATGTTTACCATTTGCTTTTACAGTGATATTGCTGTCTTTTAAATTGGCTTCAGCACCATCACCTGCAATGTAAATACCCACTAAATAATCGCCAATTTTTGCGGTTGATTTATCTTCAACGTCAATGGTTAATAATTTTTCAGAATTTAAAATAGGGGTTGAATAATCGGATGATTTTCGATAGATCCTAATCCCTGAAAGTTGATGACCGGTGTTAGCTGTGGCACCGCTATAGCTCATAGAACCAAGAATAGTACCCGGGGTATTATCTACTGTAATTGTTGCATCATCTTTTAATGTTAAAACAGTCTCATTTTTACCACCACCCTTATGATCATACCCAACCGCAATGCCATAAGCGGCGTTGGAATCTGGGGACTTATTAGGATTTCCTTCACTGGCTAAAGTAACAGCAATATTGGTTTTTCCTTGAATTTCTTCGCTGCGATCGCTACGAATGATAATGGCTTTTGGATAAGTATGTATTGAAGGATTTGCAGGCGTAACCGTGATATTTACATCACCGGTAACGGTGTTTGTAGCATCGGTAACTTCGTGGCCAATAGGCGTTTCACCTGAAATTTGTTTATTTTCATTAATACTGGTATATTCAGCTGAAAAAGCTGTTGCGGAAAGAGAAGAAATCAAAATGCTCAAAAGCGTTTTGTGATAGGGAAATGGTTTCATAAGGAGGCCCGTAATTTCAGAACATAAAGATAAGTAAAAATTAATGTCAATTATTTTAATAAGGATTAACTTTATTAAGAGTTTACCCCCCCCCCCGAATATGGCAAGCAAAAAAATGCTAGCATAATGAAAATGCCGTCTGAAACAGGTTCAGACGGCATTTGATGCTTGGAAGTCAGGCAACTTGGGTTTGATGCTCGTTCCCTTGACGCTCTCGGATACAACCCAAACGGTAAACTGTCTCGCCCTGCCCGCTCAGGAATGACCGAACCGCATCGGCATCTTCGGCAGCAACGATGACGACCATACCGATACCGCAGTTAAAGGTTCGATACATTTCTTGGGTTTCCACATTGCCCGCCTTTTGAAGCCATTGGAAGAGCTTGGGCAATTCCCACGATTCGGCATCGATTTGTGCAACCGTGTTTTCAGGCAACACGCGCGGCACGTTTTCAGTAATGCCGCCGCCGGTAATGTGCGCCATACCTTTAATGGTAAATTTTTCCAAAGCGGCAAGAATCGGTTTCACATACAGACGGGTCGGCGCAATAACGGCCTCACGCAAGGTTTTGCCATTATCAAACTCGGCATCCAGATCGGGATTGTCGCGTTCGATGATTTTACGGATAAGGGAATAGCCGTTTGAATGTGCGCCGTTGGAAGCCAAACCCAATACCACATCGCCCGCGCCGATGCTGCGGCCGGTAATGACATTCTCTTTTTCCACCACGCCGACGGCAAAACCCGCCAAATCGTATTCGCCAACGGGATACATGCCCGGCATTTCGGCAGTTTCCCCGCCAATCAGGGCGCAACCGGATTCTTCGCAACCTTGTGCAATGCCTTTGATGACATCGGTCGCGCGCGGAACATCCAATTTACCGCAGGCAAAATAATCCAAGAAAAACAATGGCTCAGCTCCTTGAACCAAAATATCGTTGACACTCATTGCAACAAGGTCAATGCCCACCGTATCGTGTTTATCCCAATCGAAGGCAAGTTTGAGTTTGGTTCCTACTCCATCCGTACCGCTGACCAATACGGGGTTTTTATATTTCTTGCCGATTTCGACCAATGCGCCAAAACCGCCCAAATCCCCCAATACTTCCGGGCGCATCGTGCGTTTGGCAAACGGTTTGATGTTTTCGACCAGTTGGTCGCCTGCGTCGATATCGACACCTGCATCGCGGTAACTCAATGAAGTACTCATCATTTTTCCTTGGTAAATGGGGATTGGACGGTAAAAATAACGGGGCGTATTCTACCTTATTTCGCGTTTGCCGGTTTGGATTTTTAGACGATATTGTAAACAATTCTCCATATGCCTGTGCGTGTCGGGTTTGGCGGATTCGTCTGCAGGATTAACGGACAAAAATCTGCCTACCCTCTCCTTTAATTCCTTATATATTGCGTTCCATCAAAAGACGCATTACTTTTCTTAACCATTTCTTTTGGCGGACGGGCGGAAGGGTTTTTTTGATGCGATCATCAAAATCAATATTTTCTTCTTTCCGGTTGAAACCCCGGCATCCGGACCGGAAAAATCTGATTGCGGGACGGAAGCACCCGCTTCCGATTCGGTGCGGAACAAATGGCGGTGCTTTATGTGCCGTTTTGTGTGTTGAAACACATAGGCAGATAAAAAGCCGCCCGCTGAAAAGCAGACGGCTTATGTTTTGTGCCACCGAATTGTCCCAATAAGCATTAACAATATGATTCATATATTTTTATTGGTGCGGACGGAGAGACTCGAACTCTCACACCTCTCGGCGCCAGAACCTAAATCTGGTGCGTCTACCAATTTCGCCACGTCCGCGCAAGTTGGGCAATTATACCGATTTTGCCTGTTTCTGCAAGGCTTTGGGCGCGATAGTTGAGGCTTATGCTTTGCAGCGGTAAAATCCGCCCTTCGCCCGCCCCGCATCGGCATCCGGCGGTTTTATTTTATTGACGGGATTTGAGTATGCCTGCTGCTTTGATTAAAGATTTTCTACTAACCCAAGGTTTAAAGCTGCCGCCAGACGAGGTACGGACGGCGTATCTGACCGTGAAGGCGGTGATGGATATGGGGATGGCTTCGATAGACCGTTCGGTTTTGTGGCGCAATTATGAAGATTGGAAACTTGCCGATTACCTGCCGTGCGATGATGGTCGCGAAGATGGTCTGAAACGGCTTTTTATGGCTCTGGATTCGGTATTCTCGCGCTGCGAAGGCGTGCGCGCCGCAGCCGTTTATGCCCTGATGCCGTCTGAAAACGCCGCCTTTCGGCTGGTTTGCCTGTCCCAACAGGGAGAAGGTTTGGAAAACATATGGAATCCGGATGAAAATGTTGCCGATGTTTCGCTTGCCTGCCGTTGCGCTCAAAGCGGTTGGATGAATATTGCTTCGGATGTAGGCCGTTGGCTGGCATTGGGCGAGCTGTCCGGCGAACGCAACCGGCATTCGGCAGCGCAACTTTCCATTCCCGTTTGTACGGAGAGCGGCGGCGTGCTGGGCGTGGTTCACGTCGAATTTGAAAAAGCCGGTTGTGCGGACGAGGCGGCGCAGGCGGAATGGATTGCATTGGCGCTGGCGTTGTCCGAACCTTTGAAGCAGCTTTTGGGCATCACTGCCGCAGAAGGAGATGAAAATGTCTGAATTATTAAACTATGTCGCTTCGTGCCGCCTACCGACCGAATGGGGCGTATTTACGATGCACGGTTTTGAAGAAGCAAACGGGCAGGAACACGTCGCGCTGACCGTCGGTGATTTTTCAGACAGCAATCCGGTTCTGACGCGCATCCACTCCGAATGCCTGACGGGCGACGCGCTGTTTTCAAAAAAATGCGACTGCGGGCCGCAACTGGAAGCGGCAATGAAAGCGGTACAGGCAGAGGGGCGCGGCATCATCGTCTATCTGCGTCAGGAAGGGCGCGGCATCGGGCTGATTAACAAAATCCGCGCCTATCATTTGCAGGATCAGGGTATGGATACGGTTGAGGCGAACGTGGCACTCGGTCTGCCCGTCGATGCCCGCGATTTCCGTTTGGCGCAATCTATCTACGAATATCTGGGCATCCGCTCGGTCAAACTGCTGACCAACAACCCCGAAAAAATCCAAACCCTGAAAGATGCGGGGATTAACGTGGTCGAACGCATCCCCCTGCACGTCGGGGAAAATCTGGAAAACGAGCGTTATCTCCAAACCAAAGCAGACAAGCTGGGACATCTGATGCCGGAATAAGGCAAAGATGCAGGGAACGGGCATCCTGCGCCGCCTTTCGGGAAACAGGTTTCCCATACCTTGATAAAGCAATAAGTTTTATAGTGGATTAAATTTAAACCAGTACAGCGTTGCCTTGCCGTACTATTTGTACTGTCTGCGGCTTCGTCGCCTTGTCCTGATTTTTGTTAATCCACTATATAAAGTTACAGGGTGCGGATGCAAACGCATTGCGGGTGCGGGTTTGAGGCATACGCGCAAACATCTTAATATAATGGATTGATATTTATGATTTTCTCCATCATCGTCCCTATTTACAATGTGGAAAAATACCTCCGCTGCTGCGTGGATTCCGTGCTTGCCGAAAATTTTGCCGATTATGAAATGATTTTGGTCGATGACGGTTCGCCGGACGGCTGCGGGAAGATTTGCGACGAATATACAGGCAAATATCCGCATATAAAAGTGATTCATCAAGAAAACGGCGGGCTGTCGGATGCCCGCAACGCCGGTATCCGGGCGGCAAAAGGCGATTACCTAATCTTTTTGGACAGCGACGATTATTGGGCCGATACCAACCGTTCAAAAAACGCGGGGGGGGGGATTCTCTTTGATTTACAACAACTTGCAGACAAAAAGGTTGATTTGATCCTGCATCCCTCGTCCTTCAATTACCGCGACATCCCCAAAGGGGCGGACTTTTCGGATAATGATTTTGTCCGCCATTTTGAAACGCTGGTGGAGGGGCGGTACTATATCGCCAACGCGTGGACAAAGATTGTCAGGCGGGAAATCATCATTAAAAACAATCTGTTTTTCCCAAAAGGATACATTCACGAGGATTTCCCGTACAGTTTGCAATTGGCGCGTTTTATCAAGACTTTTGCCTTTTACGATAACCCTTTTTACCAGTACCGCGTTCTCGGCAACTCTATCAGCCACAACGTCAAATACAAAAATTTCAGCGATGTGCTGACGCATCTCGACCGGGGTGTGGATTTTTTAGTCGAAAACAAAAATTCCCCCATCTACGGCGGTTTGCAAAAATTTGTCTTCGACAATATCGGCTATCTGAGGTCTATATTGGTAAGGCTTTATTTTTCCAAAAACATTATCCTCATCTACCGGAAATATTTTTCATTTAAAGAAAAATGCAGAAAGATATTCGGCGCGAAGACGATGCATCCGATTTTTATCGGGAAGACCGCATTCATCATAGGATTGCCGATATTGCGCCTGCTCGTACCGCCTATGCTGTACCCGGCAATCAAGGCTGTTTATCAGAAATTTTTTTCGGAATAACCTTCCGGCAAACCCCAAATCAGAAGTGTGCGGGAAGTTGGGACAAACAGCCCCCGGCCGGCAAGGATTGCGGCAATGCCGTCTGAAGCCCCGAATCAGGCTTCAGACGGCATCGGTTTACCAAAAGGCAAACAATCCGGCAGGTAAAACAGATTTGCCTTTTGGTAAATACGAGATTACAATCCGCTACATTCGGTTTCCGCAAAGGGAAAAACAATGACTGACACAGCCGACCTGCGCCGCCGCAACCTGCGGCAGTGGATAGAAAAACATTACGGCGGTTTGCAAACCCGTTTTGCCGAAGCCGTCTGCCTCAATACGGGCGAACTCTCCGCCCTTTTAAAAAACAAATCCTTCGGCGAGAAAAAAGCCAGAAAAATCGAACAGGCGGCGAATATGCCCGCTATGTGGCTGGATCGGGCAAACCCCGCCGCACAAACCGACCATCAAGAAAGGCGCACTATGTCCCACATCTCCCCCATCCCCGAAATCCTGGCCGACATCAAAGCCGGCAAAATGGTCATCATCACCGATGCCGAAGACCGCGAAAACGAAGGCGACCTGCTGATGGCGGCGCAATTCGTCACCCCCGAAGCCGTCAACTTTATGATTAAACACGCGCGCGGCCTGGTCTGCCTGCCGATGGCGGGCGAAATGGTCGAAAAACTCGGACTGCCGATGATGACCCAGAAAAACGGCGCGCAATACGGCACCAACTTTACCGTCTCCATCGAAGCCGCACACGGCATTACCACCGGCATTTCCGCCGCCGACCGCGCCCTGACCATTCAAACCGCCGTTTCCCCGACCGCCAAACCCGAAGACATCGTCCAACCCGGCCACATCTTCCCGCTTCGCGCGCAAAAAGGCGGCGTACTCGTCCGCGCCGGACACACCGAAGCCGGTGTCGATTTAGCGCAAATGAACGGATTGATTCCCGCCGCCGTCATCTGCGAAATCATCAACGACGACGGCACGATGGCGCGTATGCCCGAACTGATGAAGTTTGCCGAAGAACACAAGCTCAAAATCGGCACGATTGCCGACCTCATCGAATACCGCAGCCGTACCGAAAGCCTGCTCGAAGATATGGGCGACGCGCCCGTACAAACCCCGTGGGGCGAGTTCCAGCAACACGTTTACGTCGACAAACTCTCCGGCGAAACCCACCTCGCCCTCGTCAAAGGCACACCCTCCGCCGACACCGAAACCCTCGTCCGCGTCCACGAACCCTTCAGCGTGATGGACTTCATTCAAGCCAACCCGCGCCATTCATGGTCATTGCCCAAAGCACTCGAGCGCGTCCAACAGGCAGAAAGCGGCGTCGTCATCCTTCTGCACCGCACCGAAGACGGCGCATCCCTGCTCGACCGCACCCTGCCTAAAGGCGCAAACCAAGCCTACAAATGGGACAGCAAAAGCTACGGCATAGGCGCGCAAATCCTCGCCGGCCTCAACGTCAAAAAACTGCGCGTCCTCGGGCAGCCCTCATCTTTCACGGGTCTGACCGGCTTCGGTTTGGAAGTCGTCAGTTTTGAAGAAGCGGAAAAATAATATAGTAAATTCAAATACTTTATATTTTCTTTATTTATTGCATTATTTCCGTGCAAACGAAAACCCGGTCTGTTGGGTTGGATTTTGTTTTTTCAAATTTCGGGTAACTTCTAATTCGTCATTCCCGCGCAGGCGGGAATCCGGTTCGTCGGGTTTTTGTCATTTCCGATAAATTCCTGTGGCTTTGGTTTTTTGGATTCTCTCTTTCGGGGAAATAACGGCATAAGTATTTTCCAAACCAAACAAAATGCCGTCTGAAAGGCTTTCAGACGGCATTTTAAGTTTGACCGGTTTCATTCATCGGTATTTATGAATTGAATTTCAACATCGCCAGCCTATCCTTAATCTCTTTTTCCAATTCGGCAGATTCAGCGAAGAGCTTGTCCAAATCCGCCGAAAATCCCGCCATTTTCTGCTCGAATTCCTCGGCGGAAATATCCACATAATCAATCTTTACCTCGAAATACTGCCCCGCCGACAGGCTGTAGTTTTTGGCTTTGATTTCATCGTAGCCGACCACCACGCTGAAATCTTCCACAGCCTGTTTGTGCGTGAAAGTATTGCAGATTTTTTGTTCTTCTTCGCGGGAAAGTACGGTTTTTTGGTTTTTGCCGTCTTTGATTTTTTTACCCAAGCCCGATGCGTCGATTAATACCACGTTGTCTTTATTGGCTTTATCGATAAACAGGATGGAAACGTTGGTTCCCGTGGTGGCGAAAATATTGGAAGGCATGGAAACCACGCCGGCGAGCATTTTGTTTTCTACCAGATATTCGCGGATTTTTTTGTCGATACCCGATTGGGCGGTGATAAAGCCCGTCGGCAACACAATCGCCGCTTTGCCGTTTTCTTTCAGGCTAAACAAGATATGCTGGATAAAAAGCTGGTAGATTTCCATCTTATCCGTATCTTTTGCCTTGATTTTCGGGATACCGGCAAAAAAGCGTTCGCGGTTTTCCTCGCCTTCCAGTTGGTCGCGGAAATCGCTGAAATCCAATTTAAACGGCGGATTGGAAACAATGAAATCAAATTTTTTCAGACGGCCTGAAGCGTCTTTATGAGCAGGCGACAAAATCGTATTGCCTTGAACCACATTATTCAGCGAATGCACCAGATTATTCAAAATCAGATTCAGCCGCAAAAGATTGGACGATTTTTGCGAAATATCCTGCGTATAAATCATACATTTGTCTTCGCCGATGGCATGGGCGACGTTCATCAACAGCGTTCCTGAACCGGCCGACGGGTCGTAAACGTCCACACTGCGGATTTGCCCGCGTACCTCTTCCGGCACCAAAATATCCGCCATAATCCGCGCCACCGCGTGCGGCGTGTAGTATTCGGCGTATTTGCCGCCCGAATTGCTGTTGTAGTCTTTAATCAGGTACTCAAAAATCGTGGCGAAAAAATCGAATTTTTGCGCAAAAATCGCCTCGAAACTAAAACCCGCCAGCTTGGAAATCAGCGCGCGGCAGAAATCGTCGCGGCGGCCTTCGTCCGTAATATATTGACTGATACGCTCGAACAAGACGATTTTCGCCCCGCCTTCGGTTTTCACCGAAAACAGTTCCGCATTACAGGCGGCAATATCGGTGAGCGTATCGTCAAAGAGTTTGGCAAAGTCCGCGCCGTTTTGTCGCTCGGACAAATACTTGATGGAATGCTCAGGTTTCAAAACGGCCGTTTTTCCCTCAATATCCATATTGACGAACTCGATTGGCTCGTCGGGCTTTTCTTTGCGAATTTGTTTCACTTCGAAATCGTATTTGTCGTTTAGGAATTTATACAAAAACGCCTGACTGATGATTTTAAATTCGTTGCCGTCATTGCCCAAACCACAGTGGGCGCAAATGGTTTTTAAGCTGTCAATCAGGGCTTTGGTTTGTTCGGTAAAGTGTTGTTCGGTCATTTTTTATCTCGTTCTTTTTATCACATCGGTCGGATTCTTGAATCCGGATTATTCCGCCACGGATACCTGCCCGTTCATCAGCATAGGCAGTAGGAAATCGCGTAGTTGGGTTAGTTGGTGGTTTTGTTTTAGCAGTAATTGTTGTTCTTGGTGATTTTTATCTATAATTTTAAAAAATTGTTCTGCTATTTCCTTTGGAGGGAAACACTCAAAATAACCATTTACAAAATTATCAAACAACAAGTTTTTGATACCACTAGTTTTCCCTTCCCAGCCAAATAAAATATTATTCTTATAAATATCACTCCACATAAAGGCAAATTGATAAAAATAGCTTGTATCTTTTAGGGAAATAGCCTTACAGAAATTAGAACAAATTAAAGGCAAATCAAAACGGTCTAAAACATATTGGCTGATTGGAGCAAGTCTTCCTGTTGATTGTGTAGGACTTCCGCCTGAAATCTCAACAACAAAATCAAAAGGCGACAACAATTTATGTTCATTTTTTGCCAAAATGAAACGGATTGGGGCTTCAATATTTCCCTGTGAATTTATTGCATTAATATCTGCACCACGAACACAATTCACTTTTACCGTATAATTTCCCTCTTGCTGTTCTTTCCCCCAATCACCTGATTTGTCGGCTTTTATCCAATGAGATATTTGCTTCACCTCCCACCCCTTCGGAATTTTCCGTTTCAAGGTTTCGTCAAACACCATTTCGCCGCCTGAGGATTTGTAAGACTTACCGTTGGCGTCGGGGAAGTCAAACTGCACAAACCAATAGTCGTAAAGGGTTTTCGCCATCTCTTCCAAGCGCGCGTTGATTTGTTTGTTCAGGGCGATTTTTTTGTCTAAAGCGGATAGGACGGCGGCGATGGATTGTTGGGTTTTGAGGTAGGGAACTGTGAATTTTAGATTTGCAATATCATCAGGATTTATTGATGGATATGATGAAACACTGTTTTCACCAATTGTATGTAAATAATCAGTGACATGCTTTTGAGTCAATAAATAGTAAATAAATTTTTCATCTGTATTGTCATCATAAACATCAATTGTACTAAATCCTGTTGACACAATGAAATTATCACTAGGGTTTTCCAAGAAACCGTAATGCTCTTGATTGGGGCGAACTGTTGAATAGATAATTGTTTTATCTTTTACCTTTCGTTTTGCACGGCTAGGGATTTTGTCCATAGTGATGTTCAAAATTTGGATATTGTCTATTTCATTTCGAGTAATATTGCCAGTATCCAAATACATGATTTCTTGAAACATGTCTTTTTGAGTGAGGGAATTAGCATTTATTTCTGCGATTTCACCAATTTTAATTTGTCGTTTCATCTCAACTGTATCTCTAAAAACTCTTCAAAGGCCGTCTGAAAAAACATTTCAAAATCCGACCGCACTTTTTTAAGCAGCCTGCATCGATGCCTGCTATTTTTTCAGGTTCAGCAGTTCGGCAATATAGCGTTCGCCTTCCTGTTCTTTTTCCAGTCTGCGTGCGGCGGCAAATTTTTCGTATTCGATGCGGGCTTTTTCGTCTGCCTGCGTTTTGCTGATTGTCCCTGCCGTTTGTAAGACTTGGCGGTCATTGAAGGTGAGGAAGGCATCCAGTTTTTCCGCCCAGTCTTGCAGGAATATCTGTTTTTTCATGCTTGCTTGGTCTTCGGCAAAATCCAGCCACATGGAAACGATGCGGTTGAGGGCGTCGATTTCTGCCTCGTTCAGGTAATTTTTGGCAACGGTTACATCGGCTTTGGCGATTTCTTTGCCCCGCCAATGGGTCAGACCCATATTGGGTTTCCACGCATCCGCCCTTTGGTAAATAATTTCAGGGGCGGTATGACGGGTGCAGGCGTAATGAAGTTTGTTTTGTATGATTTTGAAAAACCGGGTGGTTTCTTTGAAGCTGGGCTGGTAATCCGCCGCCATGGCGAATATTTCGCGCACGCGCAGATACATCCGCCGTTCGCTGCTGCGGATGTCCCTGATGCGGTTGAGCAACTGTTCAAACTGATCTTCGGCACGGTTTGTCCCGACAGGCGGGTTTTTCAGCCGGTCGTCGTTTAATACGAAGCCTTTGCTGATGTATTCGCCCAATGTCCGTGTCGCCCATTGGCGGAATTGTGTACCGCGTGTGGAGCGGACGCGGTAGCCGACGGCGATGATTAGGGAGAGGGGATAAAGCCCCATGCGGTAGTTCTTGCCATCTGCAGCAGTTGTAAACTGAAAGTTTACAACTGAATCGTCCAGTTCTTGTTCTGCAAATATGGCTTTGATGTGTTTACCGATGTTTTGTTTGCTGGTTTGGTAGAGTTCGGCAATTTCTTTTTGGGTAAGCCATAGTTCGTCGTCAAGCTCGCGCAGGGTAAATTCGGATAGTCCGTCTTCCGTGGTGTAGATGATGATGTCGTTGTTGTGCATAGCTTTCCTGTATTTATAAATGGTTAAGGCAGCCTGAAAATCTACTCCTCAAATCCGCCCACTTTCTTTTAAATATTCCCGCACCAACAGGCGGTTGATGGCTTGGATGTCTGCGGGTTGAACGGGAAATTGCTGTTCCGTTCTAAAGCGTTTTAATACGATGCCCTGCATTTGTTTTTCGAAGTAATTTTGGTTATCCAAAATTTGCTCCATATCCAGCACTTTTTGGTCGGCATCGGTTTTTACGCCGTTTAGCGCATTGAAGACTTTGAGTTTGTCGCCGTAGAGGGCGGGGTTTTCGCGCAGGCGTTTGTGGATGCGGGCATATTTGGCGTCGCCGCCGTATTTGTGCCGCAAGAGGTCGTTTTGGCGGTTCAGCTCTTTGATTTTGGCATAGACGGTTTCGAGTATGGCGATGTTTGCCTGCATTTCTTCTTGCCCGACTTCGGCGAGGTTCTTTTTCTTGAAGATGCGTTCCAGTTCTTCGCGCAGGCTGATGTATTCGGGGTCTTCTTGATCGAAGTTGCCCGCCAGACCTTCGCGGACTTTGCGCATGATGTCTTTCAAATCGTCGGCAAGTTTGAGTTCCGCCTCGCTGATTTTGACGAATTGGAAGTAAACATCTTCCAGCGCTTCATTGAGCAAATGGGCGGTGTCGCCTTGCTGTAGTTTTTCGGCAAGGTTTAAGGTCTCCAAACGCGCGGCGGTTTCGCGGTACAAAAGATTGAGTTTGTCAAAATCGAGATGGGCGAGAAATTCGTGGCTGCCTTGCAGGCGCAGGACGTTGTACAGCTCTTTGGCGGTTTGCAGGGCTTTTTTTAGGGCGAGCAGCTGTTTTTTGTCTGCTATTTGGCTAATTTGGCTGCAAAATTCTTCGGCGTTTTCGGTATCGAAATCAAACAGGGCGTTTTTAATGTCGGCAATTTCCTGTTCGATTTCTTCGGCGGTTTTGAAAAGCCGGCTGTAGCTGCCGATTTCGTCGCCCAATTCGTTGGAAAGTTCGTCCCAATAGGCGCGGTTGGTTTTGTCAAATTCGCGCTCGATGTCGGCAAAATCGACAACATAGCCGTAGCGGTAAGATTTGTAGGTGCGGTTGACGCGGGTCAGGGTTTGTAAAAGGTTATGGGCTTTTATCAGTCTGCCCAAATAGAGCTTTTTCAGGCGCGGCGCGTCAAAGCCGGTCAAAAGCATGTTGTACACAAACAAGATGTCGATTTTGCCCGCTTTGAAATCTTTAACCCATTGGTCGCGTTCGTCCTTAGTGCCGACGTCGTGCAATATCAGCGCGGCGGTGAAATTATGGTCTGAGGCTATCTGAAAATGGTCAAAAAGCTGACGTGCCTGTTCCGCGCTGTCGCAAACAACCATAGCGCCGAGGCTGTCATCTTGGTTAGTTTTTCTGAATTTGGCGAAGTCGTCCAAGATGTAGTCAAGCATCGGGTGGACGAAGTGCGGATGGGCGTAGATTTCTTTGCGGTCAAAGCTGCCTTTTTCGATTTCAAGTTGCGCCAGTGCTTCTTGTAATTGCGCCTTGTATCGGCTGCCGATTTCTTCGCGTATCAGGCGCAGGGTGTAGCCGTCGGCAATGGAGGCGTTGTAATAGTATTTGTGGATGTAGTCGCCGAAGAGTTCGCGGGTGTTGACGTTGCCTGCGGTTACGCCGATAAGCGGCGTGCCGGTCAGCCCGATTTTGACGGCGTTTACGTCGGACTGATTAAGGTTGGCAAGAAATGAGCCTTTGGGGTTGTAGCTGCGGTGTACTTCGTCGAGAAAATAGACGCGCTGAATGGCGAGGTCGTAGTCGTTACGAGCGACGACATCGGGGTCGTCTTGGAATTTTTGGATATTAACAACAGTGATTTCCGCTTTGCCTGCGTGGTTGTGCAAAGTTTGGGCGGATTTGATGTCGGCAGCAAAGGCTTCGCGGCTGTCGATGGTATGGACGACTAAATCGCGGGCAGTAAATTCGCGCTGCGCCTGTTTCAATAAATCAAGCCTGTCCACGATGAAATAGAATTTCGGCACGATGCCCTGTTTGGCATAATAGTGGGTCAGGTAGCGGGTGTTGTAATAGGCAAGCGCGGTTTTGCCAGAGCCTTGGGTGTGCCAAATCACGCCTTTTTTGCCGCCGTTTGCCAAATGTTTTTCAATGGTGAGAGTGGCAAATAGCTGCGGATACCGCATGATGTGTTTTTGCACCAAGCCTTGACTTGCTTTGACGTAAGTCAGCCCGTGTTGCAGAAGAAAAGAAAGACGTTCGCGGCAAAGCAGCGAAGTCAGGATGCGGTTGGTCGGCGTATCGGGCGATTTATTGCTGATAAATTCGGGGCTGTGTTTGATAACGGGCAGGTTGTTGTCTTGCAGGACGTTGTTTTCGAGGCCGT
Source organism: Neisseria lactamica (assembly GCF_901482445.1). Classification (NCBI taxonomy): domain Bacteria; kingdom Pseudomonadati; phylum Pseudomonadota; class Betaproteobacteria; order Neisseriales; family Neisseriaceae; genus Neisseria; species Neisseria lactamica. The sequence goes on from NZ_LR590477.1 coordinate 572,396, forward strand.
CTGAAAGCGTGTTCAATAATTCGGCAAGATTTAATTTATGTTCTTCGCGGAAGTAGTTAAACACGGGCTTACCGTAAGCAGACGAAGCGTAAAACGCGCCTTGTGCCGGTTCGGTTGCGCCGTCGTCGTATTCCATGTTGTTGGAAAAAATCATGAATTGGGTGATGTTGATGAAACGGCGAAATTTGGAATTTTTCGCACGTTTGCCCATGCGCTCCCGCTCTTCGCCGATTCCGCCTTTGTTGTTGGGCTTTTTGACTTCGATAAAAACCAAAGGCATGCCGTTTACCAGCAGGGTAATGTCGGGGCGGAATTCTTCATCGCCGTTGATACAGGGCAATTCGGTTACAACGTGGAAGCTGTTGTTATCAAAATTTTGGAAGTCGATCAGTTTCTTGCCGCCGGATTGATTGGTAAGGCGTTCGTAAAACTTTTGCCCCAAGTCTTCGTTGTCCAGTTCTAAGCGTATGTCGGTCAGCAAACGGCGTGCATCGTCCGGCGACAAATCGGGATTGATGCGGCAGAGGCTTTCTATAAAGATTTTGGGAAAGATGTTGGTTGGTTTATCCCAATTTTCGTTTTTGAGCGAGAGGTAGTCGTAGCCCAAGCGCATCAGGTGCAAAACGGCGGGGATTTTGACGCGGGAATTTTCGTTGTGAGTTTGGGACATAAACGTAATGATTCATCAAAATTTATTGAAACGGATTATAACACCTGAAAAACCCGATACGCCTTTTCGGCGTACCGGCTTTGCCATACTGTTCTGCTTCAGACGGCATTGCTTCATTTTGCCTTTAATGCTTCTTCGTCCAACGATTTCAACCATTCCAGCTTTTCGCCGATTTTGATTTCCAGCCCGCGCGGGACGGGTTGGTAGAAATCGGGTTCGTCCAAGCCGTCGGGCATATAGCTTTCGCCGGCGGCGTAGGCGTTCGGTTCGTCGTGGGCGTAGCGGTATTCGCGTCCGTAGCCCAATTCCTTCATTAACTTGGTCGGGGCGTTGCGCAGGTGGACGGGCACTTCGTCGCTGGTGTTTTCTTTGACGAAGCGGCGCATTTGGTTGTATGCCTTGTAGCCCGCGTTGGATTTTGCGGCGGCGGCAAGATACAACACCGCTTGCGCCAAAGCGAGTTCGCCTTCGGGCGAGCCTAAGCGTTCAAAGGTGGCGGCGGCATCGTTGGCGATTTGAAAGGCACGCGGGTCGGCAAGCCCGATGTCTTCCCAAGCGATACGCACGATGCGGCGGGCGAGGTAGCGCGGGTCGGTGCCGCCGTCGAGCATACGGCAGAACCAATACAGCGCGGCGTTCGGATGCGAACCGCGCACGGATTTGTGCAGGGCGGAGATTTGGTTGTAGAAACTCTCGCCGCCTTTGTCGAAACGGCGGATTTGCGCCCCGAGACTGTCGGCGAGAAATTCGGTGGTTAAGTTTTTCAGACGGCGCGTGTCGACGGCGCGTAAAAGTTGTTCCAACAGATTCAACAACCTGCGCGCATCGCCGTCGGCGGTATTGACGAGCAGCTCCTGCGCGTCCGCTTCAATCGTGAAATTTCGGTATTCGGGCAACGCCGACACTTTGGCAATCAGCTTCTTGAGGCCGTCTGAAGACAAGGGCTGCAAAACATACACCTGCGCGCGGCTCAACAGCGCGGGATTCACTTCAAACGACGGATTTTCCGTCGTCGCACCGATAAAGGTCAGCAAACCGTTTTCCACATAAGGCAAAAACGCGTCCTGCTGCGCCTTGTTGAAGCGGTGGACTTCATCGACAAACAAAATCGTCGCGCGTCCCTGCTGCAAGGCGATTTCGGCTTTATCGATTGCCCCGCGTATATCCTTTACGCCGGAAAACACGGCGGAAACCGGCAGAAACTGGGCATTGAAACTCTGCGCCAAAATCCGCGCCAACGTCGTCTTGCCCACGCCCGGCGGCCCCCACAGCAACATAGAATGCGGCTTGCCGCCCTCCACCGCCACGCGCAAAGGTTTACCTTCGCCGATGAGGTGTTCCTGCCCCACCACGTCGTCAAGCGTATGCGGACGCAATCGTTCGGCAAGCGGCGCGTCGGGTTCTCGGACAAACAAATCGGTCATAACGGCTCCGTCAACAGGTTTTCAAACAATATGATTATACGGCAGGGAAAGGCGGCGTGCCGCATACGGATACCGCCCCGCCGTTTGCACTAAGCCGATATTAGGCGCATACTGAAAAAGACGAGAGACTTCACACAGATATATCCGGCACGGAGACAGATTCCGCACCGTCATAACAATACCCAAATCAGAGTTTCAATTAAACATTAAGGAGACTTTGATGAAACAAAATAGAAAATTCGCTTTATCTACCATTGCTTTGTTGATTCAATCGGCATTATGTTTTGAGGCGGAAGCCTATGAATATACTAATATCCAAGAGATGCAATGGGTGTCTTTATTTCCTGATCCGCAAAGAGACGATGATAGTCTTATAACCTTTAAAGATGAAAAAATCACTGTAAAAAACTACATTTTACCTTATTGGGAAAAAGGTAAAAACTTTAGAAAATTAGAACTCATTACCACTGGTAAAAATGATAATGGAAATTTAACGGTAAATGGAATTTACGGCATCCAATCTTTTGCAGACAAAGATCTAAAATACAAACCGGAGCTATTACTTAAAAGCAATAATGACATTCTATTTAAAAATAACCTCCAATCTGTTGACGTGAAGCCCTATTCCGGAAATATCCATTTGGATGCCAAAGGAAAAATTCAATTTGATTTGAATATTCCCGATGTTGATGGGGTACAAGATGCAGCCAGTGGAAAAAAAATACCGACAAACAATAGTGCCTTAGTGCGGTATGTCAACACTATCACCCCCCCCGATGAAAAAAATGACAAAGGCAGCATATCCTTTCATTCAAAAACAGGTAATTTGTTCAATATGAACGTTAACGTTCATAAAGACACACGCCATTACGGTATTCACAACCTCCGCAATACCGATGTTCATCTGACTGCCGAAGACGGCGATAATGTGATTGCGATTAAAGGGGAACTTGCCGACACTATGCCGACAGGAAATGTTGAGAGTACAAGTTTTTTAAGGGGTATTGAAACGGCTTTTAAATCCAATACCGTATTAACGGGGAATAACAATAAAATATCCATCACCACTGAGGGCGACGGCTTGGGATTGGGGGTAGAAGGTCTCGATTCAAAATCCCCCTATTCCGGACACACGACGGGCATTTTCGTCAATAATCAACCAAACAATACTACCGAACCTTCCCTTGACGGCATCAGCACCATCAAGCTCAAAGCGGTCAAGGGAAATAATGAAGTTGATTTAAATGTAAAAAACCACGCCTCCGTAAAAGGCATTATCGCGTCGCATTCTGCAAAAGCGACGCTCGAAGCCGAAGGGGATAATATTGTCCGGGTTAAAAATCCGGATACCGGTACGGCTTTAATCGATGCTTTGAAAAAACAATACCCCAATGCTTCGAAAGAACTATACAGGATAGGGGTTCAATCCACGACTGACAGCGATGTGGTTTTGGATGCGGCAAACAATATCGTTGAAGTAGGAGGCAATCCGATGAACCAAGAAGGGATTACCGCTCACGGAAATGCCACGATTACCCTCAAGGCGAAAGAAAACAATAAAATTACCGTGGAAAATGCCGCATACAGCAGCGACGGTATTTCGACTCTGATTAACAGAACGGGGGCAAGGCCCGGAACAAGGGATGACGGAAACAAAATCATACTGGAAGCCGGCGGCGATAATATTGTTACCATGAAATCCGGCGATGCGGATGCGGATTATGTAAACAAATCCAAAGTATTAACGGAGACACCATCTTATCAAAGCAAACGAGGTTCCAACGGCATCTTTTCCTATGGCGACAAATCGCTGGTCAAACTGGTTGGCGAGAATAATATCGTTAAGAGTGAAATCAGTGAAAAGTCTAAAGCATTAAATGGGGGATTTGACCATAACAGCATTTATTCTCGGAATAAGGCAAAAGTCGAATTGTCTGCGAAGAACGATAATATCGTACAAGGCGGAATAAGCGGTTTGCGTTCAAGCGACTCCTCAATCGTCCTCGAGGGTAAAAATAATGCGATTTCAAACCCGAAATATAATGTTTTTGCCTACAACAAGGCAAAGGTGGATTTGACTGCCGAAAATAAAAACACATTATCAGATGCGGAATTTGGCGTGTATGCCTACGGTGCAACAAGTACGGTCAATTTGTCTTCAAAAGATAAAAATGAGGTAAAAAGCACCCAAGTTGGGCTGTATTCTGAAGCCGGAGGTTCAATAAATGTAGATGGGAAGGATAATATTATTGAAAGCGACGCGGTTGCCTTAGTGGGAAAAGGTGGAAGTCAAAACATTCGGGCAAGCCGTACAAACCAGATTAGTTCAAAAAGCTTAGGAATTCATGCTAGCAATAGTGCAAAAATAGCCTTAACCGGCGCGAGCAATACAATTCGTGCGGGTCATCCCGCCATTTGGTCATTAGACAAAAGTGAAGTAAGCATAGACGGACGGATAACGATTCATTCCACCGTGGTAAACGTGGCAAATATTGCCGAGAATGACAGCCTGATTAATTTAAGGTACAAAGGCAACAGCAGTATTGATGGGGCAACTGTATCGGATGGCGGCAGTGTTTCCATTACGCCGTTAGATAATTCAGATGATAATGTTATGCGTTTGACTGGCGATGTCTTGGCGGTAAATAAGGGTAAAGTGGAATTAGACTTCACACCAAACAGCCGTTTAGCAGGACGTTTGGATAATTTTAGCGGCTTAACCGATTCCAAACATAAAGATTTATTTAAAAAATATGTTAATGAACTAGACAGCAAAAACGCAGGCACAATTAACCTTAATTTAGCCAAAGACGCATTATGGACGATGACAGGTCAAAGTTGGCTGGATAAATTGAGTGGCGAAGGTACGGTTGATTTTGACAGCAACAGCAAAACGAGCGGACGCGCCTTACATATCGGCGAATTGGCGGGTGCCAATAAATTCTTGATGCATCTGAATAAAGACGGCATTCACAGCGATATGCTCTATGTGAAAAAAGGAACGTCTACTCCGCAAGAAGTCGTCGTCAAAAATCTGTCCGAAGTGCTCGACAGTATGAATTACGGCGAACGTTTGCGTTTCGCTACGGTAACAGACTCAAAAAATGAATTTGTGAACGGTAAGAAATATATTGATGATACACATCTTTTAGAGCAGGCTTTAACGGTTGAATATTCTGACCATAAAACTGACCCAAGCAATAACGAAGATTACAATCGCAGATTTAATGGTGAAACAATGACTGCTGAAAAAGCAGGTAACACAGATGTGGATGCGATGTATGGTAGCGAGCATAGAAAAAATGTCTATTTAGTCAAACAAACTACGGGCAATCCCGGTCGAAATGTCAAAAATATCAATGATATGTTCGACTCAACCGCACATTATGCGTTCACTTTGGATACTTATACCAAACGCGAAGGGGAGCGGGCTTTTTCAACGTTGGATAAAAAAGAAGGCGATTGGATAAGGCTGACGCATACCCGTTTGATTCAATCCAATGCGTTTAGGTTTCATAACAACGATTTTGAAATCGGATATGACCGCTTCAGCCTCAACGAGCAGGAGAAAAAACGTAAATGGGGCATAAGTTTCGACTACGGCCACGGCAGGACATCATTATGGAATACGTTTGGCAAGGGCAAAATCAGGAAATATGAATTGGCTCTGTACAATACTACCCAATACATAGATAAAGAAGGAGACGAAACAGGGTATATCGACAATGTATTAAAAATAGGAAAACTGCGTAACCGTGTGATTGCACGAAATCATATGGGGCAATTATGGGGCGAGGGAAAATATAGCAACACCCTATTCTCTATCAGTACCGAATACGGCCGCCGTAAATTTTTGGATGACGATAAATTGTGGCGGATTACACCGCAAGTACAGTTGCAATATTCCTATTTGAGAGGTGCGGGCTACCGGCTCGACAATGGTATAAATGTCAACTTAAGCCACGTAAACAGCCTGATAGGCCGTTTGGGTTTGGATGTCGTGAGAAAATTTGACGAAGGCAAAAAACTTTTCTATATCAAAGGCAATATCCTTCATGAATTTTTGGGCAGCCGTTCCTTTAAGGCATTTGAAGGCAACAGCAATTATGCTCAAAAATGGAATACGAGGGGGACTTGGTATTCCGCCGGATTGGGCTACAATGCGCGGACAGGCAAAAAAACGAATGTCTTTGCCGATGCGGAAAAAGAGTTTTCCGGCGGGAAAAAAGGATCGTACAACATCCGCTTATCTATTTCCCATCAGTTTGACTGAATGATTGAAACCTTATCGCAACAATAGGTTAAATCCATTCAAGTCTCTAGGATAAACCACAATGAAATGCCGTCTGAACCGCTTTCAGACGGCATTTTCGCAAACAGGCAAAATGACGGCGGCGGGATTTTTTATTTTCCCGATTGAAGTATAATGTCGCCGGATTCAACCGGATATTCAAACGGTTTGCTCCAACACTCGGAACGGCGCATAAAACGCCGCCCTGCGCGTTATCCCGAACGGGGCGGCTAATCAGATCCTATCGCCATAAAACGGCGGGGTTTCAACCGAAAAGGAATTAAGATGAATAACACCTTGTCTATTTTGCCGATGGCAATCTTACTCGGCGGCTGCGCCGTCGGCGGCGGCAACACATTCGGCAGCTTAGACGGCGGCACGGGTATGGGCGGCAGCATCGTCAAAATGGCGGTCGGGAGCCAATGCCGTGCGGAATTGGACAAACGCAGCGAATGGCGTTTGACCGCGCTGGCGATGAGTGCCGAAAAACAGGCGGAGTGGGAAAACAAGATTTGCGGCTGCGCTACCGAAGAAGCACCCAACCAGCTGACCGGCAACGATGTGATGCAGATGCTGAACCAGTCCACGCGAAATCAGGCAATTACCGCCGTTACCGCCAAAACGGTTTCCGCCTGCTTCAAACGCCTGTACCGCTAACCTTCTTCAGACGGCATGAGGTAGATGCCGTCTGAAGCCGTTTTCCTGCAATTTCGACAGACGAGAAAAATCATGAAATATATCAGCACGCGCGGCGAAACCGCACACAAACCGTTCAGCGAAGTTTTATTGATGGGGCTTGCACCCGACGGCGGTCTGATGCTGCCGGAACATTATCCGCAAATCGGGCGCGAAACCTTGGACAAATGGCGCGGTTTGTCTTATCCCGAATTGGCGTTTGAAATTATGCGCCTGTTCGTTACGGATATTCCGGAGGACGATTTGCGCGATATTCTGAACCGTACTTACACGGAAGCGGCGTTCGGTACTAAGGAAATCACCCCCGTCCGCACGCTTTCAGACGGCATCAAAATCCAAGCCTTGTCCAACGGCCCGACGCTGGCGTTCAAAGATATGGCAATGCAATTTTTGGGCAATGCGTTTGAATATGTTTTAAACAAAGAAGGCAAAAAACTCAATATCTTGGGCGCGACCAGCGGTGATACGGGTTCGGCTGCGGAATATGCCTTGCGCGGCAAAAAGGGCGTAAACGTATTTATGCTGTCGCCCGATGGCAAAATGAGCGCGTTCCAACGTGCGCAGATGTACAGCCTGCAAGATGGGAATATCCACAATATCGCCGTGAAGGGGATGTTTGACGACTGTCAGGATATTGTGAAGGCGGTGCAGAACGATGCCGCGTTCAAGGAAAAATACCACATCGGTACGGTCAATTCGATCAACTGGGGACGCATCGTCGCACAAGTGGTTTATTACTTTGCGGGCTATTTCAAAGCGACACAAAGCAATGACGAGCAAGTCAGCTTCTGCGTGCCGAGCGGCAACTTCGGCAACGTTTGCGCGGGACACATCGCCAAACAGATGGGTTTGCCTATCCGCCGCCTGATTGTCGCGACCAATGAAAACGATGTGTTGGACGAGTTTTTCAAAACCGGTGCATACCGCCCGCGCAACAGCGCGCATACTTATGTTACCTCCAGCCCGTCGATGGACATTTCCAAAGCGTCCAACTTCGAGCGTTTCGTGTTCGACCTGATGGATCGCGATCCTCAGGAAATCAATACGCTTTGGGCGGAAGTAGCTGCAGGCAAAGGCTTTGACCTGCGGTTTGCCTTGGACAAAGTCGGCGGCAAATACGGCTTTACTTCCGGCAAATCCACCCACGCTGACCGCCTTGCCACCATCAAACAGGTTTACGAGCAAAACCAAGAACTCATCGACCCGCATACTGCCGACGGCGTAAAAGTCGCCCGCGAAGTGCGCGAAGAAGGGGAAACGGTGGTTTGTTTGGAAACCGCGTTGGCTGCGAAATTCGATGCGACCATACGCGAAGCCGTCGGCGATGTCGCCATTCCGCGCCCCGCCGCGCTGGAAGGTTTGGAAAAATTGCCGCAGCGCGTGCAAACCGTGCCGAACAGTGCGGATGCGGTAAAAGGCATCATCGAACAAACCCTTGCCTGATGTTCCGTATGGGCGGCATTCCGTCCGAGCTTAAGATTGAAAGAAAATGACCTTACCTATGCAGGAAACCCGTTTTTCCATACTGTTGGACGAATTGGCGGCAAAACAGGAAGCAGCCATCGCCCCCCACCTGCTTGCCGACGGAACAAAGGTATGGGTACGCAAAGCAGGCAGGCACAATGCGCGGTGGCGTTACGCGCTGCTCGGTATGGTTGCCCGATATTTGAAACTGGGGGTGTTGAAGCCGGTTCCCAGCCTCGGCGGCGAGCCTGCCATTGCAACCGAGTCGAAACGCCTGTACGAATTGCGCTCGGCGGGGATAGCCGTTCCCGAATTGCTCGCCGTCCGGAAAAATGCCCTTATGTTCGGCAATTTGGAAGGCATCCCGCTCGATACGCAAATCCGCCAAGAAGCCGAGGCCGGAAAGGCGGACGCTTGGCTTGCCGGTTTGGAAGCCATTACACGCGTGCATAAAAAACAGCAGTTCCTCAGTCAGGCGTTTGCGCGGAATATGATGTCGGACGGAAAAAACATCAGCTTTTTGGATTTTGAAGACGACCCTTCCGAAGTCCTGACCCACGCGCAATGCCAAGCCCGCGATTGGCTCTGCTACATCCATTCGACCGCGCTGATATTGAAAAACGGCGGACTGCTGGAAGCGGCTGCGGAAAAATGGGGCGGCGTATTGTCAGATCAGCCTGCCGAAATACAAAAGCTGATTGCCGCCACCGTCAAACCGATCCTCCCGATACGCAGGCTGGTACACCCCCGCTGGGGACGGGACACGCTCAGGCTGGCAGCCTCGATTTCCCTGATTTCCCTTGCCGATATGCCGCCGTAAGCCGCCGCCCGCCCAGCGATGCCGTCTGAAGCCCTTCAGACGGCATATAACCAACGCGCATCAAGCATTGTCGCAACCATCCGTTTCGTTTAGAATTTTGGCTTTATCCCGAATCGGGCAGACATTTTCACTCTGCCGCACGTCCCGAACAAGCACTATCCATTTCTTTTACTGACAGGAAACCCAAATGGCAGCATTCAATACCCAAAAAGTATTGTCCGTACACCACTGGACAGACGCATATTTTACCTTTACCTGCACCCGCGACGAATCGTTGCGCTTTGAAAACGGCCAATTCGTTATGGTCGGGCTGATGGTGGACGGCAAGCCGCTGATGCGCGCATACAGCGTCGCCTCCGCCAACTGGGAAGAACACCTCGAATTTTTCAGCATTAAAGTCCAAGACGGCCCTCTGACCAGCCGCCTGCAACACCTCAAAGTCGGCGACGACGTGTTAATCAGCAAAAAACCGACCGGAACTCTGGTTGCCGGCGACCTGAATCCGGGCAAACACCTTTACCTGTTGAGCACCGGTACCGGCATCGCCCCTTTCTTGAGCATCACCAAAGACCCCGAAATTTACGAGCAATTTGAAAAAATCATCCTCGTACACGGCGTGCGCTATAAAAAAGATTTGGCGTACTACGACCGCTTTACCAAAGAATTGCCCGAACACGAATACCTCGGCGACTTGGTTAAAGAAAAACTGATTTACTATCCGATTGTTTCCCGCGAAGAATTTGAACACCACGGCCGCCTGACCGACCTGATGGTAAGCGGCAAATTGTTTGAAGACATCGGCCTGCCCAAAATCAATCCTCAAGACGACCGCGCGATGCTGTGCGGCAGCCCCGCGATGCTGAAAGACACCTGCAAAGTTCTAGACGATTTCGGTCTGACCGTCTCTCCGAAAACAGGCGTACGCGGCGATTACCTGATTGAGCGTGCGTTTGTGGATCAATAAGCTGCTTGAAAATACCGTCTGAACGGTATCAGCGATAAAAAACCCGAATCCTGCCAATCAGGATTCGGGTTTTTTATAGCGGGTAAAAATTAGAAATGCACATTTCCGTCATTCACACGCAGACGGAAATCCAGACCTATCCGTTTCATTAGTATTTGAAAATAAAAAAAAACCAAGCATATGGATTCCCCCCTACGCGAGACTGATGACGGTGTTCTGCAGTAGCCAAAGCAGAAAAACATCCTTATTGTCATTTCATCGTGATATAACAATAAGGATGTTAAAAATTAGTTATCATTATATGCATGATATATAAGAAAAATTGTCCCAATAAGAAATGTTATGCAGAAAATAAAATGAAAAGGATGGTTTTCATTGAAAATGGTTGTTCTGCCACCATCATACACAGAGCCGGTATTTGGGAAAAAAATAATCCATATTGACATAATTATTCCATTTATCGCATAAATCCACTTTTTAATTTTTTTCCACATTAATATAATCTCTTATTTAATAAAATCAAAATCAAATACCTAGCAATTCGATCTCAAATTTTAAACGCCAACGTGTTTGAGCGGTAACAATGCATACTTTAAGTTTACGATCCTTCATCGTCTCATTTTTGTTTTAATCGACTATACATCTGAAGCAACGCCGTCCGTCATTGTTCGGACGGTATTTTTTCAGACGGCATTTTCCCCCGTTTGTGAAGGCGCAAGGCATTGCCCAAAACCGCCAGCGAACTGAAGCTCATACCCAGTGCGGCTATCCACGGTTGGACATAGCCCAAAACGGCAAGCGGTACGGCGATGATGTTGTACGCGCCCGCCCATATCAGGTTTTGCCGGATGATATGGCGGGTACGCCGCGCCTGATCGAGCAGGTGGGCGACGGTACGCAAATCTTCGTTCAATAACACAATGTCCGCGCCGTCCCTCGCAATATCCGTCCCGCCGGCTGCGGCGGCAGATACGTCTGCCTGCGCCAAAACGGGCGCGTCGTTGATGCCGTCGCCTATCATCAGCACTTTTTTCCCTTCTTTTTGTAAGGCTTTGACGTATTCCAGCTTGTCTTCCGGCATTGCTTGGGCACGGTAGTGCGCGATACCTAGGGCGCGTGCAGTTTCGGCAACGGCGGTCTCGCGGTCGCCGCTGAGGATGTGCAGGGTCAGGTTTTTGCCTGCCAACTGCCGCACCGCCTCCGCCGCGCTGTCTTTCAAGGGGTCGGTCAGGTAGAACACGGCTTGGAAACCGCTTTGACTGCCGAGGTAAACCGCGCTGCCGCTTTCCGAAGCCTGTCCGTCTTGCGGAGGTTTGCCGGCGATTTCGGCGACATAATCCGCCCTGCCCAACGCCCAAACTTGTGTTTCGCCGTTGACGGTCAGTTGCGCGCCCACGCCTTCCCCGATGCGGTTGAGGCGTTGTTTGACGGCAATGTCGGGAACGCTGCCGCCTGAAACACGGCAGTTGAGGATGGCGCGGGCAAGGGGGTGTTCGGAGTGTTGTTCCAAAGCCTGTGCCACGGCAAGGGCAAAGGCTTTATCCGTGCCGCCCAACAAGGAGATACCGCTGACGGCGGGATTGCCCCGGGTCAGCGTGCCGGTTTTGTCGAAAATAATGTCGGTGGTTTGGGCGAGGGTTTCAATTGCCTGCTTTCCGCCGATTAAAATACCTTCGCGCGCCAGCGTACCGGTAGAAGCTGCCAGCGCGGTCGGCGTGGCAAGCGATAAGGCGCACGGACAGGTAATGACAAGCAGGGCAACGGTAATCCAAAGCGCGGTATGCGCGTCGGCGTACAGCGTCCAGCCGATGAAGACGGGGACGGCAAGCAGGAGTTCGCCGAATATAAAAGACGAGGCGTATTGTTCCGCCAACTCGGCAGTGCGCGGTTTTTGTGCCAAGGCGCGGTCGAGCAGGCGGACGATGTGCGACAGGCGCGTACCGCCGCCGGTACGGTCGGTGCGTATAATCAGGGGGCTTTGCGTGTTGAGTGTGCCGGCGGTGACTTTTTCAGACGGCATTTTGGAGACGGGCAGGCTCTCGCCGGTCAGCATAGATTCGTCAACCGTGCTTGCGCCTTCCAGCACCGTGCCGTCAACGGGGATGGTTTCGCCGGGTTTGACCAGCACTACATCGCCTGCTTGGAGCTTGACGACGGCGGCTTCGCGGACATCCTGTACGGCAGGATAGCCGGGCATCCGGTGGCAGAAGGCGGGTATCAGTTTCACCAGCCTTTCGGCGGCATCGCCTGCCTTGCGGCGGGCAATGTGTTCCATAAAGCGTCCGCCCAGCAGGAAAAACAGCAGCATGGCGATGGATTCAAAATACATCCCCTGCCCTGCGTTGGTAGCGAGGCTGTAAATGCCGGCGGCAAAGGTCATAATGATGGCGGCGGCAATCGGCGTGTCCATACCGGCGCGGCGGTTTTTCAGGTCGCGCAATGCGCCTTGATAAAATGGGACGGCGCAATAGAATACGACGGGCAACACCATTAAAAAACCGCCCCAATGGAGGATTTTCAAAAAATCGGGTTCGATGTCGCCGCCGTAAAGGTAGGTCGGCAGCGCGAACATCATCGTCTGCATCATCCCCAGTCCGGCAACGGCGAGGCGGACGATGTATTGTTTGCGTTCTTTTTGGTTGGCTGCTTCAATTTTTTGCGCGTCATAGGGTGCGGCGGTGTAGCCTGTCTGCCGGATTTTCAACAGAATGTCGGAAAGGCGGATTTTTTTGTCGTCCCAGACGACGCGGCAGCGGTGCGTGCTGTAATTCAAATCGATGCGGACGATGCCGTCCGTACGCAGCAGGCGTTGCTCGATGAGCCAGACGCAGGCGGCGCAGGTGATGCCGCCCAGCATTAAAACCGCCTCGCGCGTGCCGCCGTGGGTTTCCACAAAGTCGGATTGGACTTCGGGCAAATCGTAGAGCCGGATTTGGTCGAGGATTTCTTGGGGCGGCAGCTCGGTTTTTTGCGCGTCGGCGGTGCGTTGTTTGTAATAACTGCCCAAGCCCGCGTCAATAATGCTTTGCGCCACCAGCTGACAGCCGGCGCAGCAGGTTTCGCGGTCTTCGTTTTCGTAACGGACGGTCAGATGCAGGTTTTCGGGAACGTCCAGTCCGCAGTGGAAACAGGTTTTTTTCATAGTGTTTCGGTTTCGTCTGTATTTGGTGCGGCGGCACAATACTCGGCAATGGCTTCGCGCAATGCGCCGATGCCGGTATTTTCCGCAGCGGAAAGGTAAACGGCGGTGATTTTACCCGTGCTGTCGCGTTTAATGCCGCTCTGCCGGGCTTTAGACGGCATCAGGTCGGTTTTGTTGTACACCCTGATACACGGGATGCGGTCGGCCTTGATTTCCTTGAGGACGCTTTCTACATCTTCAATTTGCTGTTCTTTACCAGGGGCGGCGGCATCGACGACGTGCAGCAGCACATCGGCTTGCGCGGTTTCTTCCAAGGTAGCAGAAAAGGCAGAAATCAGTTTGTGCGGCAGATTGCTGACAAAGCCCACGGTATCGGTCAGGATGATGCTGCATTCCGGATGGATATAAAGCCGCCGCGCCGTCGTGTCGAGTGTGGCAAACAACTGGTTTTCGGCATACGCGCCCGCCTTGGTCAGGCGGTTGAACAACGTGGATTTGCCTGCATTGGTATAACCAGCTAATGCGAAAGTTTTGATTCCGCCCGACTCGCGCGGTTTGCGGCGGAGCGCGCGTTGTTTTTTAAGGTTGGCAAGCTGTTTTTTCAAGGCGTTGATCCTATGGGCGATCAATCGGCGGTCGGTTTCCAGTTTGGTTTCGCCGGGGCCTTTCATACCGATGCCGCCGCGCTGGCTTTGCAGGTGTCCGTAACCGCGTATCAAGCGTCCCGCCAAATGGCTCAATTGCGCCAACTCGACTTGCAGCCTGCCTTCCTGTGTTCGGGCGCGGCGGGCAAAAATCGCCAAAATCAGCCCTACCCTGTCCAACACGCGGCATTGGAGGATTTTTTCCAAATTGCGCTCCTGCGTGGGCGTGAGTTCGTGGTTGAATACGACCAAATCGATGCCGTCTGCGGCAACTGCTTCCGACAGCTCCGCCGCCTTGCCCGTGCCGACAAACAGCGCGGTGTGCGGGCGGTCGCGTTTGGCGGTTTTCACAAGGACGGGATCGCCGCCCGCCGCTTTGACCAGCTCGATGGCTTCCGCCAATGCCGTCTGAAACCCGCCCAAACGGGCGGCACTGCTGCCTGCTCCTTCCTGATCCAACATCACGCCCACCAACATAACGCGTTCCGGTTGCGCCTGTGCGGCAATGTTCTGTCCTGTTTTGCCCGACATACTGTCAATCCTGTAAATAAAGAGTTACGCCGCGTCCCTGGCTGTCTTCCGGGGCAAGCGTGATGCGGCTGCCCACCATTCCGCCGACGCTGAAGACGATGCCGCCCGCCTCGTGCCTGCCTATGGACAGGCGGCTGCCGGGCCGCTGCCGGTAGGTATAACGGGTACATGCTTCCAGACACCAGCGTCCGCGCCAATGGATGAAATATTTTTCGCCTTTTCTGACGGCAAGCGTCTCGCCGCCGTTTACCTCAAAATAAGGGTAATCGGGTTTTCGGGTTCTAAACTGCCATTTCGCCTGCGCGCGCCGTCCGTTGCGGACATAGTCGAATACTGCCGTATAGAGCGTGCCGTATTCCAAAGGTTTGAGCGGGAAAAGCGCGAATTGGTACGCCGTCAGCCTGCCGTTGGGGTCGTTGCCGGCGGTTAAAATTTTGACGGGACGGATTTCGTTTTTACCCCGATACAGCTTAAAACCTTTCATCACGATTTTGCCTGCCGCCTCGGAAAAATCAATGCTGGCAGGATTGCCCGTCATTTCATATCCCGGCACGGGGTCGGGACGCTCCCCGTAAAAATAAGGCAGTGCGCCGCTGCCGGCCGGATAGGCGGTATAAAGCCATTCCGTTGCGGGCGTAACTTCGTCGGCATAAACGACCGCACCGTTATGGCAGGCGTTGCGGTAATATTTCCGTCCTGCTTCCGGCTGCCGCCTTCCCCGGGCACAGGCGCGCTCGAAGCTGCCGTTGCCCTGATTGAATACGAGAACGGTTTTACTGTTTTCCCTGACAAATGCCGCTCCTGCCTCATCCGTATGCCGGTCAAGCAGCGAAAGGCGGTGGTAGATTGCGCTCATCAAAGCGTCCACTTGGCGTTGCTGCGTGCGGATATCGCTGTCGGACGATTCGGCGGCTTCCTCTTCCGTGCTGATGTTTTCATGTACGCCGTTGTAAAGATAACCGGCAAGGTGTGTGCGTTCGGTCAGCTTTTGTGCGGTATAATGAGGATTTTCGGCATGATATTCTCCGTGTCCGTCTTCGGGATTAAGCGTGAGATAGCGTGCGTGCCTGCGGGCGGAATTTTCCAAAACCGGCGCGTGTGCCAGCGCGTGCAAACCGATTTGGGCGCGGATAAGGTTGAGGTAGTGCAACGCATCGCCCTGCCCCCTGATTTGCGGTGCGGACGGATAGACAAGTTCGCCCGCCGGCAGGGATTGGTTTCGGATATGGTAGAAAACGCCTGCCGCCAAGCCCAACAGGAGCAGCCAAATAGAAAGGGATTTCATAATGCCGCCCTCCCGACGCGGCAACGGGGTGTTTTATCAAAACGGCAAACTTGTCAATGCGGTTTCCGCTTGCCGATTGCCAAACCGGCAAACCTTTCCCCGTGCCGATGCCGAACCCGATGCCGTCTGAACCTTCAGACGGCATCGGGTGTTTATTTGTCCACCCGAATGGGTGCAGGTTCGTATTGTGTCGACTCGTCCCCGTAATACAACACGCCGAGTTTGATGGGGATTCTGCCCTGTGATTTGCGGTGGGCGTTGGAATCGCGCAAGGAATAGGCGCAGCCGCAATATTCCTGCTGGTAGAAGTTTTCACGTTTGCTGATTTCAATCATGCGCGCGCTGCCGCCGCCTTTGCGCCAGTTGAAATCCCAATACACCACATCATCGTAAGGCGCGGCGGCACGGCGGCCGCAGTCGTTGATTTGCGCCATATTTTTCCAGCGTGAAATGCCCAGCGAACTGGTGAAGACGGGAAAACCGTGTTCGTGCGCGTATTGCGCCGCTTTTTCAAAACGCATATCGAAACACATGGTGCAGCGGATGCCGCGTTCGGGTTCGAATTCCATCCCTTTGGCTTTGGCAAACCATTCTTTACGGTCGTTTTCGTAATCGTCGTCTTTGTCGATGAAGGGGATGCCGAACTTTTCCGCAAAGCGCACGTTTTCCTCTTTTCGGAGCATATACTCTTTGTGCGGATGGATATTGGGATTGTAAAAATAAATGGTGTAGTCGATGCCGGAGGCAAGCATAGCCTCCATCACTTCGCCGCTGCACGGGGCGCAGCAGGAATGCAGCAAAACTTTTTTATGCCCGCCGGGCGGGACGAGTATGGGGCGGTCAATGTCGGTAACGGTAGGTTTGTTTTGTGTTTCCATAAACTTAACAATATCTGTCGGATACGGTCGAAGCGGCTATTTTATCAGAGCCGCCGGATGTAAAACAGGGTGTCAGGGCATCAGTCCGAGCTGCCTGAACGAGCAGACGGTTTGCGAGGTAACGATGAAATGGTCGAGCAGCGACACATCGACCAGCGACATCGCCTGTGCCAGCCGTCGGGTAAATGCGATGTCTGCGTGCGAAGGTTCGGGCGAGCCGCCCGGATGGTTGTGCGCGATAATCAGGCTGTCGGCATACTCGTCCAAAGCCAGTTTGACGATTTCGCGGATGTAAATCGTGTTTTCCGCAACCGTCCCCCGGGACAATTCACGCACACCGATTAGCCGGTTTTGGCGGTTCAAGAGCAGCGCGACGCTGACTTCGACTTTTTCCTGTCCCAAATGAAAGCGCAGGTAATCGGCAACGGTATCGGGATCGGATAAGGTGATTTCTTCTTGCAATTCTTCCGCCAATATCCGCCGCCCGATTTCCCTGACTACGGCGAACTGTGTGAAACTCGCCGTCCCCATTCCTTTATATGCCGACAGTTTGCCGACCTCCGCGCTCATCAGCCTCCCCAAGCTGCCGAACTCCTGCAACAGGTAGCGCGCCAAATCGACCGCGCTCATTCCGCGTGTGCCGACGCGTAAAAGGATTGCCAAAAGTTCGGCATCGCTCAACGCCTCCGCCCCGCGTTCCAACAGCTTTTCCCTCGGCCTTTCCCCCTCCGGCCATTGCTTGATGCTCATCTCATCCCTTTTCGTTTGCGTTTGTATTTGAAATGCCGTCTGAACCGGATTTCCGCTTCAGACGGCATCTGTATTTCAAAACAGTCTTACGCCGTTTCTTCCAACTCGATTGAAGCCGCCAAAAGCGACAGGCGCGCCATTACGCCGTACACATAGAGGCGGTTGTGTTCGTTGTCCACATCGCAGTCTTTTTCGGAGCGCGGCATACCGAGTGAATCCCATTGTTCGAATACGCGCTTGCAGGCTTCGGGCGCTTCTTGCGAATTGTCGCCGTTGCCGGTGGGAATGCTGTTGGACAGCGGAACAAACACCATACCGCCGGCGTTGAGGTTTTCGTCCGCACCGCGCCCTTCGTGTACGCGGAAAAAGCCGCCGATGACGAAGCGGTCCATCATATACACGACGGGTTCGCACACCGCGCCGTTTAAGGTTTCATAAGTATAAATACCTTCTTGGACAATCACTTCGCTGACTTCCAAACCTTCTTTCACCTTCGACATTTTGTTGCGGTTTTTACGATTCAAGCCGCGCACTTCGTCGGCGGACTTGACGCTCATCACGCCCATACCGTAAGTACCTGCGTCGGCTTTCACAATCACGAAAGGCTGGTCGGTAATACCCAATTCGTCGTATTTGGCTTGGATTTTCGCCAGCACGCGTTCTACCGCTTCTGCCAACGCATCTTCGCCTTCCCGCACTTGGAAGTCCAAACCGCCGATTTTTTCAAAATACGGGTTGATCTGCCACTCGTCGATGCCGATCAGCTTGGCAAATTCGGCGGCGACTTGGTTATACGCGCCGAAATGATCGGTTTTGCGGCGCGTCGTCCAACCGCCGTGCAACGGAGGCAAAACGGTTTGGCTGATGTCTTTGAGAATGTCGGGAATGCCGGCGGACAAGTCGTTGTTCAACAAAACCACGCAAGGCGAAAAGCCGTCGGCAAGATGCACGCGCTCGCGGGTTCGCAACAAAGGCTCAAGCAGGATTTTGTCGCCCAATGCGGTTTCAAACTCGGTTGGCTCAGTCACTTCAGGATTCAGGCTGCCCAAGCGCACTTCATACCCTGCCGAACGCAAAATCTCGCCGAGGGCGTAAACGTTTTGCAGGTAGAACGTGTTGCGCGTGTGGTTTTCGGGAATAATCAACACGGATTTCGCCGTTTCGCAGGCACGTTGCACCGCATCTTGCGCGGCAACCGCCGCCAGCGGGATAAAGTTGGGATTCAGATTATTGAAGCCGCCCGGAAACAAATTCATATCGATAGACGAAATTTTGTAACCGGCGTTGCGGATATCGACCGAACCGTAAAACGGCGGGCGGTGCGCGTTCCACTGCGTGCGGAACCACGCCTCGATTTTGGCGTGATTGGACAGGATTTTTGCCTCAAACGCCTGAAGTTGCGCCGAATGTTCGGGCGACATAACCGGTAATTTCATCTTTCGTCTGCCTCTGTGTGTTTTTTGACAAGGTACAGATAATAATGCCTTTGAAAGAATGACGACAAGTATTCTTTCATATCGAATCATTCTTTAGATATAACTGTTCACTGAAATAGACAATATGTCTAATTTTTTTGTTAAAATTGTTTACAAAATAACACCGACTCAAAAATTAGACAAAATCTGTTGCGCGGTATAAAGAATACGTCTAAAATCCGCCCAATCCGCATTACCATTTATCCAAAAGAACAACATCATGACCGCACAAACCCTCTACGACAAACTTTGGAACAGCCACGTCGTCCGCGAAGAAGAAGACGGCACGGTTCTGCTTTACATCGACCGCCATCTGGTTCACGAAGTAACCAGCCCGCAGGCGTTTGAAGGCCTGAAAATGGCGGGGCGCAAGCTGTGGCGCATCGACAGCGTCGTTTCCACCGCCGATCACAACACCCCGACCGGCGACTGGGACAAAGGCATCCAAGACCCGATCTCCAAGCTGCAAGTCGATACTTTAGACAAAAATATCAAAGCATTCGGCGCACTCGCCTACTTCCCGTTTATGGACAAAGGGCAAGGCATCGTACACGTTATGGGTCCGGAACAAGGCGCGACCCTGCCCGGTATGACCGTCGTCTGCGGCGACTCGCACACTTCCACCCACGGCGCATTCGGCGCATTGGCGCACGGTATCGGCACTTCCGAAGTCGAACACACGATGGCGACCCAGTGCATTACCGCGAAAAAATCCAAATCTATGCTGATTGCCGTCGAAGGCAAATTAAAAGCGGGCGTTACCGCCAAAGACGTGGCACTTTACATCATCGGACAAATCGGCACGGCGGGCGGCACGGGCTATGCCGTCGAGTTCGGCGGCGAAGCCATCCGCAGCCTTTCGATGGAAGGCAGGATGACCCTGTGCAATATGGCGATTGAGGCAGGCGCGCGTTCCGGTATGGTCGCCGTCGATCAAACCACCATCGACTATGTCAAAGGCAAACCTTTCGCACCCAAAGGCGAAGCGTGGGACAAAGCCGTCGAATACTGGCGCACGCTGGTGTCTGACGAAGGCGCGGTATTCGACAAAGAATACCGTTTCAAAGCCGAAGACATCGAACCGCAAGTCACTTGGGGCACGTCGCCCGAAATGGTTTTAAACATCGGCGGCAAAGTGCCGAATCCTGCCGAAGAAACCGATCCGGTCAAACGCAGCGGTATGGAGCGCGCCCTCGAATATATGGGCTTGGAAGCCGGTACGCCATTAAACGAAATCCCCGTCGACATCGTATTCATCGGCTCTTGCACCAACAGCCGCATCGAAGACTTGCGCGAAGCCGCCGCCATCGCCAAAGGCCGCAAAAAAGCCGCCAACGTGCAGCGCGTGTTGATTGTCCCCGGCTCCGGTTTGGTTAAAGAACAAGCCGAAAAAGAAGGCTTGGACAAAATTTTCATCGAAGCCGGCTTTGAATGGCGCGAACCGGGCTGTTCGATGTGCCTTGCGATGAATGCCGACCGCCTGACCCCGGGACAACGCTGCGCCTCTACTTCTAACCGCAATTTTGAAGGCCGTCAAGGCAACGGCGGACGCACCCACCTCGTCAGCCCCGCTATGGCAGCCGCTGCCGCCGTTACCGGCCGCTTTACCGACATCCGCACGATGGCGTAAGTATTTTCAGGCGGTCTTCCTGCTGATGCCGTCTGAAATACGTCCCGTAAGGCAGAAACGCCTTTAATATTTAAATCAAGGAGTTTAACCATGAACAAACTTTTCATTACCGCCATGTCCGCCCTCGCCCTGTCCGCCTGCGCCGGCACTTGGCAGGGCGCGAAACAAGACACCGCCCGCAATCTTGACAAAACACAGGCCGTCGCCGAACGCGCCGCCGAACAAACCGGCAACGCTGTCGAAAAAGGCTGGGACAAAACCAAAGAAGCCGTCAAAAAAGGCGGCAATGCCGTCGGACGCGGCATTTCCCATCTCGGCGAAAAAATCGAAAACGCCACCGAATAACCGATTCGCGATGCCGTCTGAAACCGTTTCAGACGGCATCGTCAGCACAAGACACAAACCCATGAAAGCCTTTACCAAAATCACCGCCATCGTCGCCCCGCTCGACCGCAGCAACGTCGATACCGATGCCATCATTCCTAAACAATTTTTGAAATCCATCAAACGCAGCGGCTTCGGCCCCAATGCCTTTGACGAATGGCGTTACCTCGACCACGGCGAACCGGGTATGGACAACAGCAAACGCCCGTTGAATCCGGATTTCTCCCTGAACCAGCCGCGCTATCAAGGCGCGCAAATCCTGTTGACGCGTAAAAACTTCGGTTGCGGTTCTTCACGCGAACACGCCCCTTGGGCATTGGACGACTACGGCTTCCGCGCCATTATCGCCCCCAGCTTCGCCGACATCTTCTTCAACAACTGCTACAAAAACGGGCTTTTGCCCATCGTTTTGACAGAAGAACAGGTTGACCGGCTTTTCAAAGAAGTCGAAGCCAACGAAGGCTACCGGCTCTCCATCGACCTTGCCGAACAAACCCTGACCACACCGAGCGGGGAAACGTTCACATTCGACATTACCGAACACCGCAAACACTGCCTCCTCAACGGCTTGGACGAAATCGGCCTGACCCTGCAACACGCTGACGAAATTCACGCCTTTGAAGAAAAACGCCGCCAAAGCCAGCCTTGGCTGTTTAACGGTTAAACCTGTGCCGTCTGAAGGCCGTTCAGACGGCATTCCTGATAACATATAATTGCTGCGGCTAATACAAACAGAGGGGTGATAAATTGCTTTCATCTTTTAAGCGGGCTTAGCAACACTCTAAATTAATGCAATAATGCAACTCTCCATTTCAAATAAATTTTTAGATTTTTAATATGCAACAAATTAAATTTATTGACTTATTTTCCGGAATGAGCGGCATCAGGAAAGGATTTGAACAAGCCTGTCGGAAACAGTCGGTTGCTTGCAAATGTGTTTTTACTTCAGAAATCAAACCGGCAGCTTTGGAAGTATTGAAGCAAAACTACCCTGATGAAGTGCCGTATGGAGACATAACGAAAATTGAAACGGGAGATATTCCCGATTTTGACATCCTGTTGGCAGGCTTCCCTTGCCAGGCTTTTTCTTTCGCCGGAAAAAGATTGGGCTTTGAAGATACGCGTGGAACGCTTTTCTTTGATGTGGCAAGGATTTTAAAGGCAAAAAAACCAAAAGGTTTTATTTTGGAAAATGTGGAAGGATTGGTGACACACGATAGAAAAGATCCGACACAAAAAATAGGGCGCACCCTGACCGTTATTTTGGAAACCTTGGAAGCATTGGGCTACTATGTTTCTTGGAAAGTTTTAAATGCAAAAGATTTCGGCATTCCCCAAAACAGGAAGCGCATTTATCTGACAGGCAGTTTGAAATCCAAACCCGATTTATCTTTCGAAACAACTCCAAGTCCGAAATTAAAAAATATTTTGGAATCGGGACTGCCTACCGAAAGCAGCCCTTTCATCAAAAAATTGCTAAAAAAATTTCCCCCGTCCGAACTGTACGGAAAATCAGTAAAAGACAAACGGGGAGGGAAAAACAATATCCACAGTTGGGATATTGAATTAAAAGGCGCAGTAACCGAAGAAGAGAAGCAATTGTTAAATATCCTTCTAAAAGAACGGAGGAAGAAAAAATGGGCTTCAGAAATCGGTATCGATTGGATGGATGGGATGCCTTTGACAAAAGCGCAAATTTCAACTTTCTATAAACACCCCGATCTCCAAAATATTTTGGACAGCCTGACAGATAAAGGCTATTTGGTTTTAGAGCATCCGAAACAAAAAATTGGCGGGCAAAGAATCAAAGACGAATCCCTGCCCAAAGGCTACAATATTGTTTCAGGTAAAAAATCATTTGAAATCAATAAAATATTAGATCCAAACGATGTTGCGCCAACCTTAGTTGCAATGGATATGGAGCACCTTTTCGTCGTTGATAACGGCGGTTTGCGTACACTTACCGGAAAAGAAGGTTTGCGCTTATTCGGCTATCCGGACGATTATTCGTTTGATATTCCTAAAAAAGACAAATACGATTTATTGGGCAATACCGTTGCCGTTCCTGTGATTAAGGCGGTATCCGAAAGACTCCTGCATACTTTATAAACCGACAGGGATAAAATGATAAAACTTACTGCACAACAAATATTTGATAAGTTGTTGGATGAAGAAAAAATCTTATCGGCTAATGGTCAAATTAGATTTTTCTTGGGCGATGTGGATATTATCGTCAAACAAAAAGATGTTGTCGGCAACATCATTCAGGAATGGCTCGGCGGATGGTTGAGAAAAAGGGAAATTGAATTTGATGTTTCAACCAATACCCAAATGCCTCCCGATTTCTTTTTAAATAAAAAAGACCGCAGCAGAGAATTGTTGGAAGTAAAGGCGTTCAACCGAAATGCCAGCCCGGGTTTTGATATTGCAGATTTTAAAATGTATTCTGATGAAATCATTCATAAGCCCTATATGCTGGATGTAGATTATTTAATATTCGGTTACGATATGGACGACAACGGCAATGTAACCATCAAGGATTTATGGCTTAAAAAAGTATGGCAAATTACCAGAAGTATGGATGGATGGGCAATTAATCTTCAAGTCAAAAAAGGCGTGGTGCATAAAATCCGCCCGGGTGTTTGGTACAGCATCAATAAAAAGAATATGCCTATGTTTGAATGCTTGGAAGATTTTGTTTCCGCAATTGAAGAAACCGTTTATCAAAACCCGGCAACACGGCATAACGCATCCTTATGGAAAAGGAAATTTGAGGAAGCCTATAAAAAACACTACAACCGATCGATTTCTATACCCCGTTGGCACGAAATTGCACATAAATACAAAAAGAAATAACCCTTCAACCATCAACCCATAAGGAAACTTAAAATGACCAAACATATCGCCATCCTCCGAGGCGACGGCATCGGTCCTGAAATCGTTGCAGAAACCGTCCGTGTACTCGACAAACTTATCGAACAAGGCTTGGATGCCGGCTACGAATACGCACCTTTGGGCGGCGAAGCCTATGACGAATACGGCCATCCTTATCCCGAATTTACGCAAAACCTTTGCCGTAAAGCCGATGCCGTCCTGCTCGGCGCGGTCGGCAGCCCGCAATACGACAATCTTGACCGCCCGCTGCGCCCCGAGCGCGGTTTGTTGGCAATCCGCAAAGACCTGAACCTGTTTGCCAATTTGCGTCCTGCCGTTTTATATCCCGAGCTAGCCAACGCCTCCACGCTCAAGCCTGAAATTGTTGCGGGTTTGGATATTTTGATTGTGCGCGAACTCACCGGCGATATTTATTTCGGCGAACCGCGCGGCATCCGCGTTCTGGAAAACGGCGAACGCGAAGGCTACAACACCATGAAATACAGCGAAAGCGAAATCCGCCGTATTGCCCACGTCGCCTTCCAATCCGCCCAAAAACGCAGCAAAAAAGTCTGCTCCGTCGGCAAAGCCAACGTTTTGGAAACCACCGAACTGTGGCGCGAAATCTTTGAGGAAATCGGCAAAGAATATCCCGATGTCGAGCTTTCCCATATGTACGTTGATAACGCCGCCATGCAGCTCGTGCGCGCGCCCAAACAATTTGACGTGATTGCCACCGGCAACATCTTCGGAGATATTTTATCGGACGAAGCCTCTATGCTGACCGGCTCCATCGGTATGCTGCCCTCCGCCTCGCTGGACGAAAACGGCAAAGGCCTGTACGAACCGTCCCACGGCTCCGCCCCCGACATTGCCGGACAAAACAAAGCCAACCCGCTTGCCACCATCCTCTCGCTCGCAATGTTGCTGCGTTACAGCCTCAACGACGAAGCGCGCGCGCAACAAGTCGAAAACGCGGTACAAAAAGTGCTGCAACAGGGCTTGCGTACCGGCGATATTTACGAAGAAGGCACGAAACTCGTTTCCTGTTCCGAAATGGGCGACGCGGTACTCGCCGCCTTGTAAAAAAACAAAGCGCGGATCACACCGCGCTTTTTCATCCGCCCTTTTCCGCTAGCCCCTTTCGTCAACCGCCTGCAAACCCACCGTTTACCGGCAGGAAATGCCATAAATCCCCGCCTATGTTAGGATAAACGCCTTTATCGGCCCACACAAAGGATTATCATCATGAAAAAAATCATCATCGCCGCGCTCGCAGCAGCCGCCATCGGCACTGCCTCCGCCGCCACCTACAAAGTGGACGAATATCACGCCAACGCCCGTTTCGCCATCGACCATTTCAACACCAGCACCAACGTCGGCGGTTTTTACGGTCTGACCGGTTCCGTCGAGTTCGACCAAGCAAAACGCGACGGCAAAATCGACATCACTATCCCCGTTGCCAACCTGCAAAGCGGTTCGCAACACTTTACCGACCACCTGAAATCAGCCGACATCTTCGATGCCGCCCAATATCCGAACATCCGCTTCGTTTCCACCAAATTCAATTTCAACGGCAAAAAACTTGTTTCCGTTGACGGCAACCTGACCATGCACGGCAAAACCGCCCCCGTCAAACTCAAAGCCGAAAAATTCAACTGCTACCAAAGCCCGATGTTGAAAACCGAAGTTTGCGGCGGCGACTTCAGCACCACCATCGACCGCACCAAATGGGGCGTGGACTACCTCGTTAACGCCGGTATGAGCAAAAGCGTCCGCATCGACATCCAAATCGAGGCAGCCAAACAATAAATCTTGATACGAGTCAATAAAAATGCCGTCTGAACGCCCTTCAGACGGCATTTGTGCCGTCTTCATCAAGCCGCCGCATCAACCGTAAGCCGATATGCCCGACCCAATCATCCCCTTACCGCCCTGATACTGTGAGATACAATCCGCCGCGCTATGTTTCGGCTGCCGGCAGAGCTTGCCGGAAAGTCCGGAAAGTAACGCCCGAAAACAACGTTTCCCGTTTTCAGACGGCATACGATATGGACAATTTCATCCGACCGGTATAGTGTTCGACTTCATGCGTTATCCTTCCGATACCGCATTTTTTCAATATTAATTATCCGACTTACAAAGGTAAAAACATGACTGTCCGTACCGAACACGACTTATTGGGCGACCGCGAGATTCCCGCCGAAGTATATTGGGGCATCCACACCCTGCGCGCCATTGAAAACTTTAAAATTTCCACACAAAAAATTTCCGACGTGCCGCAGTTTGTCCGCAGTATGGTGATGGTAAAAAAAGCGACGGCACAGGCAAACGGCGAATTGGGCGCAATCAAGCCTGAAATCGCGGCTGCCATCGAAAAAGCCTGCGACGAAGTTTTGTTAAACAACCGCTGCCTCGACCAATTCCCGTCCGATGTGTATCAGGGCGGCGCAGGTACTTCGGTCAACATGAATACCAACGAAGTTATCGCCAACCTCGCATTGGAAGCCTTGGGATACGAAAAAGGCCGCTACGACATCGTCAATCCGATGGATCATGTCAACGCCAGCCAATCCACCAACGATGCCTATCCTACCGGCTTCCGCCTTGCCGTGTATTACAGCATCGGCGAATTGCTCGACAAACTGACCGTATTGAAAAACGCCTTTGCCGCCAAAGCCGAAGAATTCAAAGACGTTTTGAAAATGGGGCGCACCCAGCTTCAAGATGCCGTGCCGATGACGGCAGGACAAGAATTCCAATCTTTCCAAGTGTTGTTGGAAGAGGAAATCCTCAACCTCGACCGCACGCGCCAACTGCTTTTAGAAGTCAATTTGGGCGCAACGGCAATCGGTACAGGCGTGAATACGCCTAAAGGCTATGCGGCTTTGGTCGTTGAGAAACTTTCCGAAGTCAGCGGCTTGCCTTGCAAACTGACTGAAAACCTGATCGAAGCGACCTCCGACTGCGGCGCATATGTGATGGTACACGGCGCATTGAAACGCACAGCCGTCAAACTCTCCAAAATCTGCAACGACTTACGCCTGCTCTCTTCCGGCCCGCGTGCCGGCTTGAAAGAAATCAACCTGCCCGAATTGCAGGCCGGTTCTTCCATCATGCCTGCCAAAGTCAATCCCGTGATTCCCGAAGTGGTCAACCAAGTCTGCTTCAAAGTCATCGGCAACGACACCACCATCACTTTCGCCGCCGAAGCAGGTCAGTTGCAATTAAACGTAATGGAGCCGGTCATCGCCCAATGTATGTTTGAAACGATTTCCCTCTTGGGCAATGCCGCCGTCAACCTGTCCGACAAATGTGTCAAAGGCATTACGGTCAACCGCGAAATCTGCGAACGTTACGTTTTCAACTCCATCGGTTTGGTCACTTATCTGAATCCGTACATCGGCCACCACAACGGCGATTTGGTCGGCAAAATTTGCGCCCAAACCGGCAAAGGCGTGCGCGAGGTTGTTTTGGAACGCGGACTGTTGAGCGAGGAAGAACTCAACCGCATCCTCTCTCCCGAGAACCTGATGAATCCTCATCTGTAAGGTTACAGAAGAATGCCGTCTGAAGCAGGGATGCTGCTTCAGACGGCATTTTGGCGTTCAAGGCTGTTTTAACCGCCGTCCGATTCCGGCGGTTTGCCGGGAAAAGCCGGTTTTTCCATTCGGGCAAAAATCTAATTTATTGACAAAAAAACAATTACTTAAAACGCGTTTGCGCGGTATGCGGACACGGCCGGATTATATGCCGAATAGTGCCTTGACCTCCGCCCAATAAAACAGGCAGGCGATGGAACACAGTGCCAACACGATTCCCGCCGTATTGATTGTGCTGATTTTTTCCTTAAAAAACAGTGCGCCCGAAAGCGTACCCAAAACAATCACGCCGATATTCATACCGGCAAAAACCAGCGTGGGATTGTCCTTCATCATTTGGTGCGCGGTGATGTAGGTTACGATATTCATAAAATTCAAACCGCCCAAGAGTACGCCGCCGACCACACTCTCAACGCGCCATCTGACCGATTTGGCAAAGAGGCAGGCAAACATCAGCACACCCGCCAGCACAAATGCAATCAGCAGGTTGCCTGAAAATGCCGTTCCGCTTTTGGCAAGCTGTTTGAACAGGATGTCGATAATGCCGTAACCCGCCCACACGCCCAGCAGCAATGCCGCCTGCCGCCACGCGCTGCCTGATTTTTTGCCGCCGCCGTGTTTCCAAAGCAGGCAGAA
The DNA here is from genome assembly GCF_901482445.1 of Neisseria lactamica. Taxonomy (NCBI): domain Bacteria; kingdom Pseudomonadati; phylum Pseudomonadota; class Betaproteobacteria; order Neisseriales; family Neisseriaceae; genus Neisseria; species Neisseria lactamica. The sequence goes on from NZ_LR590477.1 coordinate 600,556, forward strand.
CAGTGCGGCAAATGCGAGGCACAGCCCGATCAGTTTGCCTTCGCTGAGTTTTTCGCCAAACAGCGTCAAGGTGGCAACAATCGGCAAAAACAGCGATAAACGCTGCGCCGCGTCGGATTTGACGATACCGGCGGATTCTACGGATTTGCCCATAATGACGAATACGGACGGCAACAACACGCCCAAAGCGGCAAACAGCCACCACGTCGGCAAAAATGCGCCGATATTGCCGACATCCGGCTTCAATACCAGCAGGGTCAGTATGACCGCGACCACATAATTGACGGCGACCGCCTGCGCGATGTCGATTTTTTTCTTCCTTGCCATTTTCAGCAAAATGGAAACCGACACGCTGAACACGATGCTGATTAACAGGTAAACCATACTATATCCATTTCTCGGGTGCGACCGCCCTGCCGTCGTTGAAGCGGATAAAGCCGGCGATGATGCGGTAGAAATACCAGACGGTCGTTGCAATAATAATCAGCACGCCGATGCCGAAACGGGCAGTCAGCGCGCCCAAAAGATAAAGCCAAAATGTGCGCCAAAAGGTTTTAATCAGGTATTCGGTATGCGCGGCATAGACAATACTGTCCAAACTGTTCCGTTTCATATAGGCGAGAATCACGCCGACTATGGGCATGAACTGCATGATCGCACCCAAACCGAACAGGATGTAGGCGGCGAGGACATAGTTGCGCCCGCTTCCGCCGCCGGACGGTTCGTAAGTATGGCGCGAACGTGAAGCCTGCCGTTCAAACGCCTGTCTGAACGCCTGTTCGCGGCGCATCTGTTCGCGGTAAAACTGCTCCCTGCGCGCCTGTTCGCGGCGGAATGCCTCTTCTTGCCGCCCGCGTTCATCATGCCCTCTGAAAGACGAGTCGTATTGCGTCCGTTTCGACAGGTCGGAAAGCGTATCGTAAGCCCGTTGGATTTCTTTGAACTTTTCTTCCGCCTGCGGATTGCCCGGATTGCGGTCGGGATGGTATTTCATCGCCAGCTTGCGGTAGGCGCGTTTGATTTCGTCCGCCCCCGCCTGCGGCGACACGCCCAATACGGCATACAAATCTTTGTCCATATTGTTCCTTATACTTCCCCGTCAAACCGCCGCCTGTATTGTTTTCGGGTTCAAAATATTTAAATCTCCGGGACGGATGCCGATAATGAACCCGCGTTTTCCGCCGTTGATATAGATGGTTTCCAAATCCATCACCGACTGTTCGACGTAAATATCCAATTTTGTCCGGATGCCGAACGGCGTTGTGCCGCCGACCAGATAGCCCGTCCACTTGTTTGCCTGTGCGGGCGTGGCGGGTTCGATGTGTTTCGCACCCAAATGCCGCGCCAGATTGCGGGTTGAAATCTGTTTGTCGCCGTGCATCAAGACAATCAGCCCCTTGCCGTTTTCATCTTGTAAAACAATGGTTTTAATGACTAAGTGTTCGTCTTTGCCGAACAGGCGCGCAAACTGCGCCGTGCCGCCGTGTTCCTCATAGGCATAGGTAAAAGGTTCAAATTCGATGCCGTTTTCACGCAAAACGCGTACGGCAGGTGTTATCGGATAAGTGTGTTTACTCATTTTTCGTCATGCAAAACATGGAAATCGGTCAAGCGCAATGTTACCATATATCCCCTTTATCGAAGGAAACCGATATGGATATCCGATATTTCGGCACAACGCCCCGCTATTCCGAAGCGGTTTGCGCGGGCGGTTTGATTTTCCTCTCCGGCATGGTTCCCGAAAACGGTGAAACGGCTGCCGAACAGACTGCCGACGTGCTTGCCCAAACCGACCGCTGGCTGGCGGAATGCGGCTCGGACAAGGCACACGTTTTGGATGCGGTCATCTATCTGCGCGATATGGGCGACTATGCGGAAATGAACGGCGTGTGGGACGCTTGGGTTGCCGCCGGCAGAACGCCCGCCCGCGCCTGCGTGGAAGCGCGGCTTGCCCGTCCGGAGTGGCGTGTCGAAATCAAAATAACCGCCGTGAAGAAAGACGCGGCAACTGCATAAACAGATTTCCTTTATATTTCAGAGTACGCAAATGATGAAAACCTTACTGCCCTTTTTCGGCGTGGCGCGCGTCAGCGGCGAAGACCGCCAAACCTTCCTGCACGGACAGCTTTCCAACGACATCAATAATCTTCAGACCGGGCAGGCGTGTTATGCGACTTACAACACGCCCAAAGGCCGCGTCATCACCAATATGATTGTCGTCAACCGTGGAGACGATTTGCTGCTGATTATGGCGCAAGACCTGCTTGAAGCAACGATCAAACGCCTGCGGATGTTTGTGTTGCGTGCCAAAGTCGTTTTTGAAATCCTTGAAGATTACGCCGTCGGCGCGGAATTGGCAGCATCCGCCGAACCGCTTGCCGCGCAAGAACCCAGTCTCGCCTTTACCGCCGAATGCGTTTCAGACGGCATCTGTTCCGTCGTCCTGCCCCATCGGGGCATTTTGCACATTGCCCCCAAAAACGCCCTGCCGCCTTACGATGCCGCCGCCGAAAGCGCGTGGCGGCTGCACGAAATCCGCAGCGGTTATCCGTGGATATGCGCGGCTACCAAAGAAACCGCCGTCGCCCAAATGCTCAACCAGCACATCATCGGCGGCGTACACTTCAAAAAAGGCTGCTATCCGGGACAGGAAATCATCGCGCGCGCCCAATATCGCGGTCAGGTCAAACGCGGCTTGGCGGTATTGTCGGGAAATTCGGCAGCCGAAGCGGGCATCCTGCTGACGGCAGACGGCGAAGAAGTCGGCATCGTACTCGACAGCGTTCAAGATTCGGAAAACTTTACCGCCCTTGCCGTGATTAAATTCTCCGCCGCGCAAAAAGAACTGACCGTCCCAAACGGCGGTATCTTCAAAGCGGTTCATCTCTTCTTTAAAACCGAAAATGCAGAATAAGCCGCCGATGCCGTCTGAAGCCCTTCAGACGGCATTGCCGCCCCGTCAATCGGTTACAATGCCGCCTTTCTAATTTTCAAGCCCAAACCGTTATGTCCAAAAAAACCAAACAAGAACTCGAAAACAACAAACTCAGCAAACGCCTGCGCCACGCCGTCGGCGACGCGATTAACGATTTCAACATGATCGAGCCGGGCGACAAAATCATGGTCTGCCTCTCCGGCGGCAAAGACAGCTACGCCCTGTTAGACATCCTGCTCCGGCTCCAAGCCAGCGCGCCGATTGATTTCGAGCTGGTTGCCGTCAATCTCGACCAAAAACAGCCGGGCTTTCCCGAAGAAGTATTGCCGACCTATCTCGAAAGCATAGGCGTGCCGTACAAAATCGTCGAAGAAGACACCTACTCCACCGTCAAACGCGTATTGGACGAAGGCAAAACGACTTGTTCGCTGTGCAGCCGCCTGCGCCGCGGCATCCTCTACCGCACCGCAAAAGAATTAGGCTGCACCAAAATCGCCTTGGGACACCACCGCGACGACATCCTCGCCACCATGTTCCTGAATATGTTTTACGGCGGCAAACTCAAAGCCATGCCGCCCAAGCTGGTGAGCGACAACGGCGAACACATCGTCATCCGCCCCTTGGCTTATGTGAAAGAAAAAGACTTAATCAAATACGCCGAATTAAAACAATTCCCCATCATCCCGTGCAACCTCTGCGGCTCGCAACCCAACCTGCAACGCCAAGTCATCGGCGATATGCTGCGCGATTGGGACAAACGCTTCCCCGGCCGCATCGAATCGATGTTCTCCGCCCTGCAAAACGTCGTCCCTTCCCACCTTGCCGATACCGAACTCTTCGACTTTGTCGGATTGGAACGCGGTCAAACCCTGAAACACGGCGGCGATTTGGCGTTTGACAGCGAAAAAATGCCCGAACGTTTTTCAGACGGCAGCGAAGAAGACGAAAGCGAAATCAAAATCGCGCCGCAAAAAGCCGAACGCAAAGTCATCAATATTCTGGCGAACAAGCCGAAAACCTGCGGCGCGTAACCCCCCGCCGTCAAAAATGCCGTCTGAAGCCCGTTTGGCGTTTCAGACGGCATTTTAAAAGCCCGAAGCAGACGGCTTCCAAACATTTGTTTCTCAGTGTCCGTTTTCAGAATGCCCGCCTGCGGGCATATTTTGCCCGATCAGTTCGGCTATCTTCTCGCCGTCAAACTGCGTTTTGAACACCACCTTGATTTCTTTGGAAATCTCGGCAAACAGCTTTTCGGCATGTTTGATTTTCCGCTCTTCGCTTTTTCGCAAATCTTCCGCCCCGTCAGTCCCTTTGGCTTCAATCACAAAGTTCAGAATCTCGCCGCTTTGGGTTTTCACGATATAGGCAAAGTCGGGCGAATACGTGCCGCCGCCGGCAACAGGGATTTTGATGGAGTTTCTCGGTATTTTGGTGAATACGGTTACGCCTTCAATTTGGTTGTTGGCGACATTTTCATGTTCTATATCCGAATCGTAGAAAATCTCGCCGAAGAGATAGCCGGCGGCAGGCCGGTGCTCCGTATCTTCAAATCTGCCCAAATCTGCTTTTTTCACCGCGCGCGGTTTGCCGTCTTTATCGGTAAATTTGGTCGGATGGATTTTGCTGCCGACAAGCCGGTAATCCAGTTCGAATTTATGGAAGGAATGATGAAGCAAAAACCGGTTGAAGCCGTTTTTGATTTGGGCGATGGTCTGCATATTCAAAAAATCGCCAATGTTCAGTTCGTCGCGGACGCGGTAAAACGCCTGATGCAAAGTCTGCATGCGGATTTTTGCCGTTTGTGCCAGTTTTTCCAGAAACTCACGGTAAGTCATTGTGTTAAAACGGATAAAATCTTCACCTTCAATACTGTCTATGCGGCGGGAAAGCATAAGCCCGTTGTTGATATAAGCTTCGTTTACCGCCGTGCGTATGCCTGCCTGCGGGAATTTGGCGGCGTTTTCACGCAAATAGGCGGTAAATAAATCGACAAATTCGGCTTCATCCTTGATTTTGTACTGCAAAACGGCTTTATGGTGAATCAGCTCCCACAAGGCTTTGAGTTCTTCATATTTGCCTTCGCGCATGATGATGGTGTCTTTGCCCTCGTCTTTGGCGTTGCTGACTTTGCCTTTGTCCAAACCTTTGGGGAAGGCTTCGGGATAGGCGGCTTTTAATTTGTCATAGCCGTCTTCGGTAAAGTTTTCATTGTCGTCAATGATGCCGTCTGAAAACAGTTTGTTTACCAATATCAGCGGTTTGATATCGGGGTATTTTTGCAATATTTTTTGTTTCAGCTCTTCGGTAAACTTTTTTGAGATTTCTTCCTGAAAAGAATTATCGTTGATTTCGCCGACAAGCTGCTTCACAAAGTCTTTTTCGCTGCTATCGACAAAATAATTCAGCTTGTACGGCACATCGCGCACCCGCGCCATCAGCTCGTTTACCGGCAGGCGCAGGCCGCGTCCGACTTCTTGCAGCTTGGAAGTCGTGCTGCCGCTGGAACGCAGTTTGCAAAACTGGAAAACGTTGGGATTGTCCCAGCCTTCGCGCAGCGTCCATTTGGAAAAAATAAAGCGGCGCGGGTTGTCCAAAGACAGCAGTTTTTCCTTATCGTGCAGGATTTCATTGATTTCCTGCTCGATTCTATCGTCGCTGTCTGTATTGTCTTTGGAAAAATAACCGCCGTGGCAGGCGGATACATCGTCCAACGTCTTTTGCAGGTAATCGCGGTAAAACGGGTCGCTTTCCGTTTTCAGGCGGCGTGCCGCTTCCGCACGGATCCAGCTTTCAAATTTATCTTTCAGGCTGCCTGAAAGCTCGTTGCCGCTGCGGTAGCCCGCAATATCATCAATAAAAAACAGCGTCAGCGGCTTGATTTTGGGCTGTGGCGCGCGTTCTGCCAAAAGTGCGCGTTCCAGCTTGAAATGTTCGGCAACCGCCCTCTGCATCATCGCGTCCTGCACCGTTTGCGAATAGGAATAAGGGTTGATGACGGCACCCGTTTTCAACTCCAAGCCGTTGCTTAACACCACCGCGGTTTTATTCATTTTGTCGATTTTCAAATCCGAAACAGCGGGATGGATTTTCGCCAAATCTTCGCCTTTTGCCAGTTTGAACGTCTGCTTTTTGTCCTTTTCGTTTAATTCAAATTTCGCTTCTTTGCCGTCCGACGACACCAGTTTTACCGCCGCATCCATGCCGCCCTGCATTTCTTCCTGAAACACGCGCACGCCTTTGACCAGCCCGTCGTTAAACGCGCCTACTGCCGTCAAACGGTAAAGCAGGTTGTAATATTCATCGTTAAATGTCGCACCGTAGCGCAAAATATATTGCGGTTTTAAGCGTTTGATATTGCCCCACGTTTTCGCGCTCTCCCGGGTCGGGAATTTATGCGGTTCGTCCACAATCACAAACGGGCGCACGGCGGCCAATGCATCAACGGGATTGTCAAACAAATCCTTCAATGCCTTGTCGCCCGTATCGGTCATGGACGATGAATTAACCATGCCCGCGTTAATCAGCAGCACATGGATTTCCTTTTTGTTTTCCGCTTTGATAAATTGCTCGATCGTTATGGGCGCATTGGACTTTTTGCCCTTATTCTTTTTCGTGCTTTCCACCACATAGGTTTTCAGGCGCACGCCTTCATAATCTCCGCCGAAATCCTGTTCAAAATGCTCTGCCAAAGCCTTGCTTTGCAAAAACTGCCGCGTTCCCGCCTTAATGGACAAAGTCGGCACGACCACGATAAATTTGAACACGCCCAGCCAACGGTGCAGCTCGAACATGGTTTGTGTGTAGGTATAGGTTTTGCCCGTGCCCGTTTCCATGGAAATATCGAGGATATTTTGGTCGTCCGAACGGTCGGGGAATCGGCCGTCTATGCCGTTTTGGCTTTGCACTTTCAGGATATTGTCTGCGTATTGTTTTGCAGCAAACAAAAGTTCGGGATTTTCGTCTGCCGCCCGATATTTGGGCGTTGCCCCGTCAAACACGCCCAAAACCGCCGAAACCGCCCGCATTTGGTGCGGCTGGTTTTTCTCGTAATTAAAACCACTCATAAACTTTCTCCGTCAAACCCTGATAACCACATTCAACTCAATCTCTTTTTTATTGGTATAACCGCGTACCGCCTGGTCAAGTTCGTGCTGCATGGCGCTTGCCATATTGCTGCCGAATACAATCACGCGGTTGGGATTGAAAGCCGCATCGTCGTCCAGCTTGCGGATAAACGCCAACAAATCGGCGGAAGTAAAACCGGCATTCATCAGATACAGCCGTTTTTCGCACAGATACGCCGTATAACTGCCCAACCGCACAGGCTCAACCGGCGTGGTCAGTGCCGCCCCGTCATACAGCGTCCAGGTGGTCAGAAGCGTTTGCAGCTGTTCTTCGCTTAATTCATCGTTAAGCGGCAAATCCGGTTGTTCGGGCGAAAAATCCTTGTCCGGATGCTGCCTGAAATTGTCTGCCGTTTGAAAGATTTTGAAGCCCGAATCGCCCGTGTAATCGGGATATTCGGCGCGGATTTTGGCGGCGGCCTTTTCTATGCGGGCTTTGGTGATGTCGAAGATGGTCGGGTAGCCTGCTTTACGGGCTTCGGATTTTTCATCGGTTTTTTCAGGCAGCTGCACGCAGATATAGCGGCGGCTGCCGTTTTGTTCTTCGGCGTTAAGCTGCATCACGGCGTGGGCGGTCGTGCCGCTGCCTGCGAAGAAGTCTAGGATTAGGTCGTCTGAATTTGTGGTTAATCGCAATGTTTGTACAATCAAACGAATTGGCTTCGGTGTATCAAAATAACTATCGCCATCAAATAATTTACGCAATTCTTGGCTTGCTTCTTGATTGTGTCCAACTTCATTAAATTTCCAAATTGAAATGGCTTTCGTACCATCTTGAACTTCGCTTAAAAAGCGTTTGATACGAGGAACATTTCTACCGTCTTCACCAAACCAAATGCGATTATCGGCAACCATTTCGGTAAATTTAGTTTGCGAAACACGCCAGCTTCTACCGCTGGGTGGATTGTATTGTGTACCGTTTGGCGTTGTAATTGTATAAATTCCGCTTTGTTGCACATCTTTACGCAATAAATCTCCCGAAGTCCAAGCACCGCGTGGGTCATTATCAATATTTTTATAACGAGCATTTGTTCCTTCTGTACGCGGTAATAATTTGATTTCCAATTCAGTAATATTTTTTGCGTAACAAATTAAATAATCGTGATTTTCTGAAAAATATTTTGCATCATTTTGGGGGCTGAATTTCTTTTCCCAAATAATCTGTTCTACAAAATTCCCTTCCCCAAACACTTCATCACACAACAACTTCAACTGCGCCGCTTCGTTATCGTCAATCGAGATAAAAATCACGCCGTCGTCCTTTAACAGTTCGCGGGCGATATACAGGCGCGGATACATAAAGGTCAGCCACGCGCTGTGCGAGTTTGAGCCTTTGTCGGTGAAGTCTAAAATCCGCGCGGCTTCGTCTTCATCAATATTCGCCAGGCGGGCGAGTTCTTCGGGTGTGAATTTGCGGTCGTCCTGATAGACAAAGCCGTCCGAGCCGGTGTTGTAGGGCGGGTCGATGTAAATCATCTTCACGCTGTTTGCGTAGGCGTTTTTTAAGTGTTTCAACACTTCCAGATTGTCGCCGCGAATCAGCAGGTTTTGGCTGCCTGCATTTTCGGGCTTGGCGTTGTGCGTCTTGTCTTCACTTATCAGGGTTTCGGGCGGCAGGTTGCGAAGCAGGCGGGCATAGGATTTGCCCAGCCAGTTCATTTCGTAAAATTCGCGTCCGATGTCGGTCTGCGGCGCGATTTCGGCTTGTAATCTGTCGATAAGGAAATTTCCGTCTGCGTCAAAACAGGCGGGAAACAGTTTTTTGAGCTGTTCGAGTTGGGTAGAGTTGGCGGTAATGCCGTCTGAAGTGTAGATTGCCTCGGTGTTCGCCCCAGCTGTGTCGATTAGATCAGGGGCTTGGCTTGGCTTGGCTTGGCTTGGCTTGGCTTGGCTTGGCTTGGCTTGGCTTGGCTTGGCTTGGCTTGGCTTGGCAGCATTTTAAAATCCTCGGTTTGAATTTGTCAACATCAACTGTCTGTTTTAAAATATTTTTTCACTTCAGACGGCGTTTTTGGGGAAACGTGCGGCGCCGTCTGAACGTCTGTCTGCGTGTTACTGCCCGACAAGGACGCGGCGGATTTTGACGGGCTGTACGGGTACGTTTTGATAAAAGCCGCGCGTGGCGGTTTTGACGCGGGCGATTTTGGAAACGGTGTCCATTCCGCTTTCGACCCTGCCGAAAACGGTATAGCCGTATTGTCCGTTTTTGTAATTGAGCGAAGCGTTGTCCGCCAGATTGATAAAGAATTGGCCGGTGGCGGAATCGGGGTCTGTCGTCCGCGCCATGGCGATGGTACCGGCGGTATTTTTCAAGCCGTTGCCGGATTCGTTGGCAACGGCCTTATCGCTTGCCTTTTGTACCAAGTCTTCGGTAAATCCGCCGCCCTGGATAACAAAACCGTCGATAACGCGGTGAAAAATCGTATTGTCGTAAAAGCCTTTTCGGGCATAACGCACGAAATTGGCAACGGTTTTGGGGGCTTTGGATTCGTCCAAAACCAAACGGATATTGCCCATATCGGTTTCCATCAGGACGCGGGTTGCCGCCATAGCCGGCAGGGAAGCCGCCAAAAGCAGCGCGGTTAAAACGGTTTTGAATTTGGGTTTCATCCCGTCCTCCTAAAGCCTTCAGACGGCATTTTCATTTCCTATGCCGTCTGAAGCGCGTGAACGCTATTCCAATGCGTCTTTGAGCTTTTGTTCGATTAAATCCGCATCAAACGATTTGGCAATCAATTCAAAACGCGAATCGCGCCGCCAAGACACTTGGTTCGCGCCCCATTGCCCGTCCACCCAGTTGAGCCACACCCACGTTCCCAATACTTGAAACACGCCTTTGGCGCGGACGAGTCCTTCGGTCATTTTGGGCAGGTCGTTGAAGAAGTTGGTCAATTTTTCGCCGTCGAAATCGCGTCCGGCGGGGAATGTGAAACCTTGCGACTGGAAGCCCATCGTGTTGTCCGGCAGGGCTTTGAGGCGGTAGCGTGATTTTTCGATGACGGGAATATCGAGCCACCGGATGTCGAGTTGCGCGTTTCGGACTTCGACCACTTTAGCCTTGGGCGGGAACAGTTTTGCCGCTTTGTCGTGAAATTCGGCAAGCTGTTCGGGGGTGCATAAATCGGTTTTGCTGGCGGCCAATACGTCGCAAATGCCGATTTGGTCTTTATACAATGCCTGTTGCGCGTAATCGGGGTTAATGAACTGGCGCGGATCGACGACGGTAAAGACCGCGCCGATTTCCAGAAGGCTGTCCAGCGGTTTGGCTTTCAATTCGTCAATGACGCTGGCGGCGTGCGCCAGTCCGCTTGCTTCAATCATCAGGCGGTCGGGCTTGGCGTCGCGCAGCATTTTCTGCACGGTTACGCCCATTTGTGGGCCGGCGGTGCAACACAAACAGCCGCCGGCGATTTCTGCCACAGGGATGCCGTTGTCGCTCAATACAGCGCCGTCAATGCCGATTTCGCCGAACTCGTTGACGATGATGACCCATTTTTCGTTGGGGTCTTTTTGCGCCATCAGGCTTTTGAGCGCGGTGGTTTTGCCTGTTCCCAGAAAACCTGAAATCAGGTGGACTTTGGTTTTTTTCATTTCTGACATTTTTTACAAATCCCGGTTAAAACAACGTGTTCTTCTTTCAGCGCGAAGCCGCTCTCGGCAACGCCAGCGCGCAGTGCCGCCCACTCGTGGCTGAGGGTTTGCTCGTCCGCCGTGCCGCATTCGGTGCAGACCAAAATAAACGCGCTGTGGTGCGCTTCGGCTTCTTCGTGGTCGTGGCAATGGTCGTTGCACTCGTGCTGCGCGTGACTGCACAAAATATAGCCGTTGACCGCCGCCACTTTGTGCAAAACGCCCTGCTCCGCCCAAAAATCAAGGGCGCGGTAGGCGGTCGGCGGCGCAACCGCGCCTTCGCTCTGCTGCTGCATCTGCGACAAGACGTTGTAGGCTTTAATCACGCCGCTTTGCTGCAAGACAATATCCAATACCTGCTCGCGCAAAGCGGTTACCTGCAAGCCTTCGCTGCGTGCCTGTCCGATAATTTTCTGTTTGAAGTTTGTTTTCATAAATTCCCTGTTTATGCCGTCTGAACAACCGATACGGCAGGAGGCGGTTTTATAGTGGATTAACAAAAATCAGGACAAGGCGACGAAGCCGCAGACAGTACAGATAGTACGGAACCGATTCACTCGGTGCTTCAGCACCTTAGAGAATCGTTCTCTTTGAGCTAAGGCGAGGCAACGCCGTACTGGTTTTTGTTAATCCACTATATATTTGTGTTTGTATTCAATTGCTTTATTTTGAAATCTTTTCCAACAATGCCCGACAGCCCGCATCCGCAAGCCTGTATGTTTCTTCAAAATCACCCGTGTACCACGGATCGGGGACATGGTCGTAACCGCTTTCGGGTATCAGGTCGGTCAGCTTGAATATTTTTTCCGGCTGCCTGCCGAAGGTTTTTTCCAATTCGGACAAATTCTTGCCGTCCATCGCGATAATGTAGTCAAACGCCGCCGCATCGCTTTGGCGGATTTTGCGGCTGGTAAAGCCTGAAGCATCGATACCGTGTTTTTTCAATATCTTTGCCGTCTCGCGGTGCATATCCTCGCCGTCGTGCCAGCCCGATGTCCCCGCGCTGTCCGTTTCGAGGGGAATCCCTACTTCGGCGGCACGGCGGCGCAAAATGTATTCCGCCATCGGCGAACGGCAGATGTTGCCGAGGCAGACAAAAAGGATTTTCGGTTTTTTCATATCCGCGCCCTGTTCCAACGCGATGCCGTCTGAAGCGGAAACCCTTTCAGACGGCATCGGCAGGTCAATCGTATTGTGTACTGAAAAACGGATTGTGCCCTTCCCGTTTTAACGCTTCCGCATAGCTCGGGATGTTTTCCTGTTCGCCCAAGGGATTATGCAACAGATAGACGTGTTCTACACGGCATTCTGCCATTAAATCCAAAAAATTTTGCTGAACAACGGCGATGTTGTCGGTAAAGGAAAGCTGCCACGAAAACACCTGCGGCACGACTTCAAACGCGCCATCGGTCGCATTAAATCCGAATAGAATCTGTCCGCCCGCCTTTGCCGCAACGACCACGCCGACGCGCGGACTCTGCATACGGACGGCGCGTATCGCGTTTGCCGCAAACACATCCATCGCCATACGTTGGCGCGTGTGGCTGCCGTCTGAAAGCGCGCGTGCCGGAGAATCCGGGGAAAGCGGATTGGCAAACAGCGTAACGCCTTCCGATGCAAGATTTTCCTGCCATACCTGCATTAAGGGCAAGCCTGCCTGAAGAAGGTTCTGACCCAATGCCGTCTGAACCTTGCCGCTACCGAAACCCAGCGCGTAAACGACGTGGACGGACTGTCCTTCGGGCAACAGCAAAGGACGCGGGGCGAAACGGCGTAAGTGTTGCGCCGCCGCTTCGGTATTTTGTTTGGCACGCCACCACTCATCCGGCGCGACCGCACTTAAATCGGACGAATGCACAAGATAAGGCAGCCATTGTGTCTCTTGCGTCAACGCGCGCAGGTGCGGATAGTTTTGCAGGCAGGCAAACAATGCCTCCGTCGGCAGCTTCATCTCGATTGCCCGTTCTTTCTTGCAGCCGGACACCAGCACGACCGGCAGGGCGAACCACTGCACTTCGCCTTCTTTCTCGCAATCGAGTACCGCGTTCACACTGGAAAGCAGTGCGGCATAAGTTCCGGCATCGGGCGACATCGTCAGCGCGAGGGAAAGGTTGATATAGTGGTTTTGCTCAAGCATCCCCCTGATTTCGGTTTGAAGTTGGCCGGACGAGAGTTTGCGCGAAGCCTGGGAAGAATTATGCGCCAACTGGTAGGCATTGAGCAGCAGGTGGTTTTTAATCGGATTTTGGGGATACGGGCGCGTATCGGGCAAGGTAAATGTCTGGTTCATATGTGTCGTGTACCGCTTTTCGCAGTGTGTGTCTTTCCTGTCTGAAAATATATCGGACGGATTGCCGCCGAGCCTTGCCCGTCAATCCGCCGAAACGAGAAAATGCCTGTCCGCCAAGTCTGCCAATATTTCTTCCACATACACTTCGGCAGGCGGATGGAATGTCAAACCGTCGGGCGTGGTGCTGACGATGTTCAAGTTTTCGGCAACCGTTTCAATCAATGCCTGTTTGCTCGTCGGCCGCGATAATTGCCGCATAATGTACAAATGCCCGTACCCGAATGAGGGGGTGCTTTCGTTGTAACGGTTGGCAGGCCGGACAAACGCTTCCGCGCCGTGTTCCACAAAGGCGGCGACATAATCTGTAAAACGCGCCGGCACATAGGTTTTATGGTCTTCAAAAAATGGTTTGCCCGTATTGTCTGATGAAACAGAAAAACGCCCGAGAATGGTTTGCAATAAAAGCTGGGAATTGATTTTCATACGGTCGAATGTCAAACCGGGAAATCGGCGGGCGAGGTTTTCCGCAACATCTTCCGTTTTAAACGGCTCTCCGGTTTTCATCACATCGCGTATGCCCGAAAGCAGGGTATCGTTTTCATCAAAGTTGATCGTTTCCCCTCTTGCTGGGCGGAAATTCAAACTTTCTATCACTTCGACTGCAACCGACTCATCACGCCTGATATTGTCCCCGACTTCCTCACGGCATAAAAGCGAACGGCGGAATTGGCGGTCGGATAAAATATCACTGTAAAATTCTTTGGCAATATAATCGTCCCCTGCCAATGCCAGAATCCGCTCCCGCGTATGCTCCGCCATCCAAGAAACAAAAGACGCGTGCAAATCGGCATCCCCGATATACGCCAGCCGGTGACGGTTAGCCCATTCGATGAAGCCGTTGACGTAAATCGGGTCGTTGAATATTTCCATATATTCGTGTGCGACATAATAAGTATTGTGATTCAATATTTTTTGCATCGCCGGAAGTTTGCCGCCGCCGCCCAAGCCCTTGTCGTTTTCCAAAATTTCCGCCAGCGTCTTGAGCGCGTCCAAGCCTTTCCGCGTTCGCGCTTCCAAGGGTTCTTCAAGCACATCCCTGCCGGCAAAGTACATAATTTCGCGCAACTGCTCCTGCCGTTTCCAGCCGGGGTAAACATTGTATGAAATATAGGCAATGCCGTGTTCCGTCAGGTTGTTCCGGCAAATCGAAAAAATTTTGTCTTTAACTGCGTCAGGCACCCACGACCAAATGCCGTGGACGATGATATAGTCGAACTTCCCGAATGATTCATCGATGGTCAAAATATCTTTTTCTTCCAGGCGAACATTTTTCAAGCCCATTTTTTCAATGATGGCATTGCCCTGCGCAACCTGCCTGCCGGACAAGTCGATACCGACAAATTCCGCATCCGGGTAATAAAGTGCCTGCGTGATGATGTTGCCGCCCATCGAACAGCCCAGTTCCAAGACCTTGGCATTGGCGGCGGGCGCGGGCTGCAAACCCATCAGGCGGGCGCGCGCCTCCAAATTATTGATGGCGGTTTGAGGGAACGCGCCAGATTCGTACATCAAATCATCATATGAATTTTTGATGTCCGATATTTCCGGGGGTTCCGCCATATGGGAGGCGGGACTGCCGACAACCGCCTGCCGCGCTTTCTTCGCCATAACGGGGCGCGCGGAAGCGGCTTTTTTCTTCTTGCCCGACATATTTTGTTCACTCTAAAGACAATATGCCTGCAAGTTTAACCAATTCGCCTGCCTACTTCAACCGCACGGAAATTATCGGGCTTCCGAACAAGTATGCCGTCTGAAGGTATGCGCATACGTCCGGACGCATCCCTCCGCATCTTGCCGAAATCAGGGATAAAGGCGCAACACTATGGTATATTGACCGTTTTATGCCAGTATCCCGACCGCCATGGATTTTGCCGTACCTGCCGTTTTAATCATCGACTTGGAAATTAACCCCAAAACCGATACCGTCTTCAAAATCGGTGCATACCGGCCCGACCTTGACCTCGGCTTCGAACGAAGCTTCCGCCATGAAGAAGGTTTCAGGAAGGCATTGGCGGAAATGCAGCCCCTCGCGGAAGGTGCGGAATGGCTGATGGGGCACAACCTCCTCGAACACGACCTGCCGTATTTGAAAAAAGCCGCGCCCGACCGGGCGTGGCTTTCATTGCCCGTTATCGATACGCTGAAGCTGTCGCCGCTCGCCTTTCCGCAAAACCCGTACCACCGTCTGATTAAAAACTACAAAATCATCTCTTCCGAACTCAACTCCCCGTTGGCGGACTGCCGCGCCTGTTGGCAGCTTTTTCAGGACCAGTGTGCCGCATTCGGCAAAATCAAAACCGAAAGGCCCGATGAATTTACCCTGTGGACGGCATTGTCCGATATGCATCTGCCGTATCGTTTTTCAGACGGCATCTCCCTCGCCGAACGTACCGAACACCCGGATACCAACCGATTGATACGCATTATTTGGATGATGATGCAGGACAACGAAGAAAAAGGGCGTTTGAAAGTCTGCCGTACACGTTTTCTGGAGTTGATGAAAACCGACATCCACAATCGCGACATCTATCCTTCGCTTGCCTATGCCCTGTCATGGCTGAACGTCTCCGGCGGCAACTCCGTGCTTGCCCCGTGGGTGCGGAGCCGTTTTCCCGAAACGGCCCGGCTGATTGCCGAATTGCGCGATCACGACTGCGGCGACAGCAACTGCAACTACTGCGCCGACATGCTCAATCCCGAAGCCCAGTTGCAGCGTTATTTCAAACTGTCCGAATTCCGCCGTTTCAAAGGTTTCGAAGGTGGGCAGCGCGCCATTGTGCAGTCGGGGATGAAAGGTCTGCACACGCTGGCAGTCCTGCCCACTGGCGGCGGGAAATCCCTGTGTTATCAAGTTCCCGCGCTCAACCGCTATTACCGTAACGGCGGGCTGACCGTCGTCATTTCGCCCCTGCAGTCGCTGATGAAAGACCAGCTGGACGGAATGCTCAGAAAAAACATTACCTGCGCCGCCATGCTCAACGGCCTGGTCGAAGTGGTCGAACGTGCCGAAATATTGGACAAAACCGCATTAGGCGACATCGGCATCCTGCTGGTCGCCCCCGAACAGTTCCGCAACGACAGTTTCATTTCCGCCATTTCCCAACGTCAAATCAACGGCTGGGTATTCGATGAAGCACACTGCCTGTCCAAATGGGGGCACGATTTCCGACCCGATTACCTGTATGCGGTCAAATTCATCGCCGAACACGGCAGGAAAAACGGCGGCACCGCACCGGTAAGCTGCTTTACCGCCACCGCCAAACCCGACGTACTTGCCGACATTACCGATAATTTCCGCGAACAGGCCGGCATAGAATTCAGGCAATTTATCGGCGACAACGCGCGCGACAACCTGTCTTACGAAGTTTTCGAAGCTTCAGACGGCATCAAAAAACAAAAAATCGACGAGCTGCTCCACCGAGAACTCGACCATCAAAGGGGCGGCGCAGTCGTTTTCGTCGGCAGGCGCAAAAGTGCGGAAGACTATAACGAATACCTCCAAAAACAAGGCTGGGCGTGCGAATACTTCCACGCAGGCCTGGAAACCAATGCTAAAGCAGACATACAGAACCGCTTTATCGAAGGCGGGTTGCGCGTCATCGTCGCCACCAACGCCTTCGGCATGGGCGTGGACAAACCTGATGTACGGTTGGTTATTCATGCCGAAATCACCGGTTCGCTGGAAAACTACCTTCAAGAGGCCGGGCGCGCCGGACGGGACCGCGAAGAGGCAAAATGCATCCTGCTTTATGAGAAAAGCGATGTAGATACCCAATTCGGCATCAGCAAAATGTCGCAAATAGAATTGCGCGACCTCAAAACGGTATGGCGCAAAATCGGCATGCTCAACACGGCTGCACACGGCAGGGACGGTTGCGGCGAAGTCGTCGCCACCGGCGGCGAGATTCTCAAAGACAGCGAAGAATATATGAGCTTCGACAGGGACGACCGCCAATCGGACACCAAAATCAAAACCGCCATTTCCTGGCTGGAACGTGCCGAACTGCTCGACCGCAAAGAAAACCGCACCAGAATCTTCCCTTCACGCTCGGGCAAACTGACTCTGGAACAGGCTTCGGAGCTGATTCAAAAAGGCCGGTTCGCCCGACGGCTCAAAGAAATCTACCTGACCATTGCCGAAATCGTATTCAACGCACCGGATGACAAGCCGCTCAGTACCGACGACCTGATACAGGCGACCGCATGCAGCTTGGAAGAATTGCGCGGACACCTGCACAGCCTCGAAGAAATGGGCATATTGACCAACGATACGCGTATGACCGTCATCCTGCGTACCGACAACGTCAAACCATCGTCGGGGCTTTTGGAAAAAATAAGCCGGTGGGAAGAAAAACTCTGGCAGATATTGAAAACGGAAATTCCCGATGCCGACCAAGGAATATGGCAAAATCTCGCCGTCAATGCCGTCTGCTATGAAATGCACGATTCGGGACTGGAAAGCACGCCCGCCGAAATCAAGCAGCTCATCCTGTCTTTTGCGGACGACAAATCCGCACTCGAATCCAATAAAAACGGCAGCTTTGAAATCCGCGACTTCGGCAACGGCTGCCTGAAAATCCGCTTCAAAAACAATGACAGCTGGGAAAATATTCAAGAAACCGCCCTTTTGCGCCGCAACATCTGCGCCCGCATCCTGTCCTTCCTCGCCGGCAAAACAGAGGGCGTCCGGCGGAAAGATGTCGTCGTAGAAACCGGAATCGGCGAAATGGTGCAGCAGCTTGCCGACGATATGCAATTGTCGGTACAGATTCCGGCAAACCGCCGCGAAACCCTGCTCAAGCAGGCGCTGCTGTTCATGCACAAACTGGGCATCATCAAACTGAACCACGGCATTACCATCCTGCGCCACGCGATGACCATCGTCCCCAACCGGAACGCGCTGGAATCCAAACGGCAATACCTCAAATCGGACTACCGCCCCTTGGAAACGTTTTACGGGGAAAAACGTTTCCAAATCCACGTCATGCGCGAATATGCGGAACGCGCGCTCAAAAACATTACCGAAGCCTTAAACCTGGTCGCCGACTATTTTAAAACGGATGAAAAATCATTTAAGGACAAATGGTTTTCAGGAAGGCTGAAAGAATTGGAAGAACCCGTCTCCCCGGATACCCTCCATACCGTCACGGACGGTCTGAACAGCGTGCAAAAAGCCGTCGTTACCGATCAGAGCGGCAGGAACCGCCTGGTGCTTGCCGGCCCCGGTTCCGGCAAAACGCGCATCATCGTCCATCGTGTCGCCTATCTTCTGCGCGTCCAACACGTTCCGGCATCCTCCATCATCGTCCTGACCTTTACCCGGCTTGCCGCGCTGGAAGTCAAACGCCGCCTGCACGGACTGGTCGGCAACCTTGCCCGGGCCGTTACCGTCCTGACTTACGACGGTATGGCAATGCGGCTTTTAGGCGTACGTTTCGACAGCAAAGGCTTCGACGGCAAAAGCAGAGAACAGGAGAAACGGAAAACCGAAGAACAGTTTGAAAAATGGTGTGAAGCCGCCACCGCTATGCTTTCAGACGGCATCGGCGGCGGCGATGGGGACGAAGCGCGCGAACGCATCATGTCGGGATTCCGCTATATCCTTGTAGACGAGTACCAAGACATCAGCGAACGGCATTACAGGCTGGTTTCCGCGCTGGCAGGCAGGAAACGCGACGATGAAGACAAGCTGACCATTCTTGCAGTCGGCGACGACGACCAAAATATCTTTGCCTACAACGGCAGCAGCAACGAATACATCCGCCGTTTTCAGGAAGAATACGGCGTGGATTCGCCCGATTTCCTGACTTTCAACTACCGCAGCACGCAAAACATCATCGCCGCCGCCAACCGCGTGATAAGCGGAATGCCCGACCGCCTGAAAAACCTGCACCCTATCGCCGTCAATCCCGAAAGGCGACAAGACCCCGACGGCGGCATTTGGACGCAAACCGACCCCGAACGCCAAGGCCGCGTCCGCGTCATCCGCCTGCACCCCGAGTTCAACCGGAGAAGACGCTTCAACATCCAATCCCAAGCCGTCATTGCGGAAATACGGCGTTTGCGGAATTTGGCGGACATCTCTTGGAACAGCATCGCCGTCCTTGCCCGCAACAACGACACACTCAACCCCATGCAGGCATGGTGCGAACAAAACAGCATCCCCTACTTCCTGACAAACGAACAAAACCTGTCTTTATGCAAAACACGCGAATTTGTCCGTCTGGTGCACGGCATCGAAACGGCGGGGGACGGTATGCTTTCTTCGGCGGATTTCTGTCGGTTGATAGAGAAGGAAATCAGGCACAGCGGCAAGAAATGGGAAAACTGGTTCGCACAGCTTAAAGCCGACTTCCTCAACGAATTCCCCATTGCCCGGCCGTCTGAAAACACTGCCGCACCGCAACATCCTGCGGCATTTCTGAAAAACTGGCTGTACGAATATGTCGGCAACGAAAAAATCAGCCGTTCAGACGGCATATTCTTGGGAACGGCGCATTCATCCAAAGGTTTGGAGTTCGACCACGTCTTTATCCTGGACGACGGCTGGGAAGAGCGCAGCGACGAAAACCGCCGCCTCTATTATGTCGCCATGACCCGTGCCAAAAAGACGCTGACGCTGATCTGCCACTCACCCCGCCATCCCTGGATAAACGCGCTGCCCGAAGACGTAGAGCGCATAGGCCGCACCTTTGCCGAACTGCCTGAATTGAATGTCGAATATAGGATGCTTTCCAACTATGGAGGAGCGTTGGATATCGGCTTCATCGCCCGAGAAAACGAAAATCCTTCATACGGGGAAATCGGCGAACGCATCGAAGCTGCCAAAATGTTGAAAACCGGCGACAGCCTGGACATCATTGAAGACGGCGGCGGCAATTACCTTTTCTGCGCCAACAATATACCGGTTGCCAAAACCGCCAAGAATTTTAAAGAAAAAATCCCCAAACATGCCCGTGCCGCCGTTGCCGCTGTCGGTGTCTTCTATTTGGAAGATGTCGGCAAAAAATATCTCGAACAATATCGGGAAGACATTCCGGTATGGGCAGTCGTCATCCCCGTACTGATGATTCCTCAGAAACCGTAAACCTTACATAAAAATGCCGTCTGAAGGCACGGAGCGTGCTTCAGACGGCATCGGGGAAGCGCAAAGGCTTCAGACGGCATTTTTGCCGCTTTATTTCAACGCGGCATCATAGCCGCCGTCTTCTACGGCTTCAATCAACGCCCCCGCATCGGTTTGCGCGGGATCGTAACCGACGGTCGCACTTTTGTTTTCAAGGCTGACTTCGACGCTTGCCACGCCTTTGACGCTTTCCAGTATCCGGGTAACGCTTTTGACGCAGCCGCCGCAGCTCATGCCGCCGATGTCGAGGATAAGGGTTTCCATCATTTTTCCTTTCGTTGGTACTGCATTCTGACGGGCGTTATTGTAAGTCGGAGCGTGAACTTAGGCAAACGCGGAAACGGTGCGGCGGTTTGAAAAAATACGGACGCTTGCGCATAATGGCGGCAATTTCCATCAGGACAACAACAATGAACGCTTCGCAAAAACCCTGGTTGAGCATCGTTGCCTTGGCAATCGGCGCATTTATTTTCAACACGACCGAATACATCCCCATCGCGCTTTTGAGCGACATCGGACGAAGCTTCGGCATGACGGCGACCGAAACAGGCATCATGATTACGGTTTATGCGTGGATTGTCGCGCTGACTTCGCTGCCGCTGATGCTGCTGACGCGCCATATGGAAAGGCGCGGTCTGTTGTTGATTTTGTTTGCGCTGTTTACCGTCAGCCACATCCTGTCATTTGCCGCATGGCGTTTTGAAATCCTGCTCGCAAGCCGCGTGGGGATTGCGCTGACGCACGCGGTGTTCTGGTCCATTACGGCTTCGCTGGCGGTACGCATCGCCCCTGTCGGAAAAGGAAATCAGGCATTGGGGCTGCTCAGTACGGGGACGGTAATGGCGATGGTGGCGGGGATTCCGCTCGGGCGTATGGTCGGACAATATTTGGGCTGGCAGGCGAGTTTTTTGCTGATTGGTTTGTGTGCGGCGGCGGTGATGGCCGTGCTTGCCAAAAGCCTGCCGCGCCTGCCGAGCGTGAATGCCGGTTCTTTAAGCAGCCTGCCCCTGCTTTTAAAACGGAAAAAACTGATGTTGCTGTATGCGATGACGGTACTGGTCATCACGGCGCACTTTACCGCATACAGCTACATCGAGCCCTTCGTCATCCAAATCGGCAGTTTCTCCGCGCGGCAGGTTACGGTGGTGCTGGGGCTGTACGGCTTGGCGGGCTTTGCCGCGTCGTACCTGTTCGGCAAATGGTTTGCCAAACATCCGCGCGCATTTTTGGCGGGCGCGGTATCAGTCATCGCTTTGTCCTCAGGGCTTTTGCTGCCTTTGGCGCATTTGCCTGCCGCCATTTACGCGCTGGTGTTCGTATGGGGGACGGCGATTGTGATCGTCAGCTTGGGGATGGTTTCTAAAGTTTTGGATTTCGCCTCCGATGCCGCAGACCTTGCCAACTCGATTTATTCGGGACTTTACAACGTCGGTATCGGCGGCGGCGCGCTGCTGGGGCATTTGGTAACGCAATATGCCGGCATTTCCCGTATCGGCATCGCCGGTATGCTGGTATCGGCGGCAGGTTTGTGGCTGTGCCTGAACCTGAACCGCCATATCCGAACCTGACCGCGCGATGCCGTCTGAAGCCCCTCCCACCCTTCAGACGGCATTTTGATTGAAGAAATATCCGCCCCTGCTTAAAATAACGGGCTTTGCCGTGTTTTAACGCCTATTTTTTGTTCCAAGGATGGTTTATGCCGCTGCTGTCTGTCGAGTTCGCACTGTTCTTTCTCGCCTTCCTGCCGATTTACTGGGGCTGGGCGAAATACCCGTCCGTCCAAAACCTGCTGCTTTTGGCTGCCGGTATGGGCTGGCTCTACCATATCGGCCCCGTATTTGCGGCAATCATCGTCCTTTATTCCTCCTGCGTGTACCTTTTGGGCGAACTGCTCCGTTCCGATCGCGAAAATACGCGCCGTTTCTGGCTGGGGTTCGGCATTGCCGCCTCGCTGACCGTCTTGGGATTTTTCAAATATTTCGACTTTTTCCGTCCGCTGATTGCACAATATGCGGGTAAGGGCGGCGCAATCGACATCCTGATGCCGCTGGGGCTTTCGTATTACACCTTCCAGTCGATCGCCTACCTGGTTTACTGCTTCCGCGCCCCGCACGCCGCGCGTTTCAGCTGGCACGAGCTGCTGCTGCACCTGAGTTTCTTTCCCACCGTTACCTCCGGCCCGATTATCCGCGCCGCCGCATTCAAAAGCGCAGACGGCGAGCAGGCGGGCGCATTGGCGCAAATCCGTACCCGCCAACCGCGCTCACCCGTCCGCCCCGCACTCGCCGTTTCCCTGATTCTGCTGGGCATTGCCAAAAAATGGTGGCTGGCGGGGATGCTGGCGGAAAACTGGGTATCGCCCGTATTTGAAAATCCCGCCCAATTCGACGGCTGGGGCGTATTGGGCGGCGTGTACGGCTATACCTTCCAACTCTTTTTAGACTTTTCCGGATATTCCGATTTGGTTATCGGTATGGCAATGCTGCTGGGCTTTAGGCTGCCCAAAAACTTCTCCGCACCGCTTCGTGCTTTAAACATCCGCGCATTTTGGGACAAATGGCACATCAGCCTTTCCACCTGGATACGCGACTACATCTACATCCCCTTGGGCGGCAGCAAAAAAGGCTTTTTGCGGACACAGTTCAACCTGATGGCGGCAATGGTGCTCTCGGGCATCTGGCACGGCTACGGCTGGAACTTCCTCATTTGGGGCGCGCTGCACGGCACGGCATTGGTGCTGCTCAACACGGGCGACCGCTATTTCGGGCGCGACGCGCTATGCCGTCTGAAATACCTTGCGCCGCTCTCGTGGTTTGTTACTTTCCATTTCGTCTGCCTGACCTTCGTCGTCTTCAATACCGCCAATCCCGACGATGCCGGCGCGGTTTTCAGTGCCCTCTTTGCCAATGCCGGCGGCTGGAATGCGCCGCAACGGGCGGATATGCTGCTGCTTGCCTCGTTTGCATCCGTGATGCTGCTCTACCCTTACCTGCAACGCGCTTTCGACGGCGCGGTCAAAGGTTTGGAAAAAATCCCGATGTGGCTGTGGTTTATCCCCGTTTCCGCCGTCCTGCTGCTGATTATCGTATTCGCCCCCTCGGGGATACCCGGCTTTATTTATGCCAATTTTTAAGGGTTTGGACATGAAAAACTTTCTTTCCCTTTTCGCCTCCATACTGATGTCTGCCCTGATTGCCGTGTGGTTCAGCCAAAACCCCATCAACGCCTACTGGCAGCAGACCTACCACCGCAACAGCCCGCTCGAACCGCTTGCCGCCTACGGATGGTGGCAAACCGGTGCAGAGTTGCAAGAAAACGCCTACGCCCTTTCAGACGGCATCAAAGCCTTCCTGTCCGGCGAAACGCCGCCGACGGCCCAAGACGGCGGTTCGGCAGATATGCCGTCTGAAGCCGCCGCATCCGAAGCCGCCCCTCAAACCGGCGAAATCCAAGAATGGAAACAGGACACCGAAGCCGCCGCCGTCCGAACCGGCGACAAAGTCTTTTTCGCCGGCGACTCGCTGATGCAGGGCGTTGCCCCCTTCGTGCAAAAAAGCCTGAAACAGCAATACGGCATCGAATCCGTCAACCTCAGCAAACAAAGCACGGGGCTGTCCTACCCCTCATTCTTCGACTGGCCGAAAACGGTTGAAGAAACCCTGAAAAAACATCCCGAAATCAGCGTGCTGGCCGTCTTCCTCGGCCCGAACGACCCGTGGGATTTCCCCGTCGGCAAACGATACCTCAAATTCGCTTCCGACGAATGGGCGCAAGAATACCTGAAACGCGTCGACCGCATCCTTGAAGCCGCCCGCGCGCACCACGTCCAAGTCGTCTGGCTCGGCATACCCTACATGAAAAAAGCCAAGCTCGACGGGCAGATGCGCTACCTCGACAAACTGCTTTCGGAACACTTGGAAGGCAAAATCATCCTGATTCCCACCGCGCACACCCTGAGCGGCGGGGAAGACCGCTACACCGACTCCGTCAACGTCAACGGCAAACCCGTCCGCTACCGCAGCAAGGACGGCATACACTTTACCGCCGAAGGACAAAAACTGCTGGCGGCAAAAATAATGGAAAAAATCGTTTTTGAACCAAGTACGCAACCATCAAGTACACAGCCATGAATTCCAAACACCTCATCGCATTTTCCGCCCTGTTCGCCGCCACGCAGGCAAACGCCCTGCCCGTCGCCTCCGTCAGCCTCGACACTGTTACCGTTTCCCCGTCCGCCCCCTACACCGATACAAACGGGCTCTTGACCGACTACGGCAACGCCGCCGCCTCGCCTTGGATGAAAAAACTCCAATCCGTCGCACAAGGCAGCGGCGAGACCTTCCGCATCCTGCAAATCGGCGACTCGCATACCGCCGGCGACTTCTTTACCGACAGCCTGCGCAAACGCCTGCAAAAAACCTGGGGCGACGGCGGCATAGGCTGGGTTTACCCCGCCAACGTCAAAGGGCAGCGTATGGCGGCAGTCCGGCACAACGGCAACTGGCAAAGCCTCACCAGCAGGAACAACACCGGAGACTTCCCGCTCGGCGGCATCCTCGCCCACACCGGCAGCGGCGGCAGCATGACCCTGACCGCATCGGACGGTAAGACCGGCAAGCAGCGCGTTTCCCTGTTTGCCAAACCCCTGCTTGCCGAACAAACCCTGACCGTCAACGGCAACACCGTCTCCGCCAACGGCGGCGGCTGGCAGGTACTGGATACGGGCGCGGCACTGCCCCTGACCATACAGACCGAAATGCCGTGGGACATCGGCTTCATCAACATCGAAAATCCCGCCGGCGGCATTACCGTTTCCGCCATGGGCATCAACGGCGCACAATTGTCCCAATGGTCGAAATGGCGTGCCGACCGTATGAACGACCTCGCTCAAACCGGCGCCGATTTGGTTATCCTTTCCTACGGCACCAACGAAGCCTTCAACAACAATATCGACATTGCCGACACCGAACAAAAATGGCTGGATACCGTCCGCCAAATCCGCGACAGCCTGCCTGCCGCCGGCATCCTCATCATCGGCGCGCCCGAATCCCTGAAAAACACGCTCGGCGTATGCGGCACGCGCCCCGCCCGCCTGACCGAAGTCCAACAGATGCAGCGGCGCGTCGCCCGTCAGGGGCAGACGATGTTCTGGTCTTGGCAAAACGCGATGGGCGGCGTTTGCAGTATGAAAAACTGGCTCAACCACGGATGGGCCGCCAAAGACGGCGTACACTTTTCCGCCAAAGGCTACCAACGGTCGGCGGAAATGCTCGCCGACAGCCTCGAAGAACTCGTCCGCGCCGCCCCGAAACGGTAAACAAAAAGGCTTTCAGACGGCATAGCCGCCCCGCGCACGGTTTGCCCGGGCAAGGCGGATTCATCCGCAACCGGCATACGGCGCAAAGGCGGCGTTCGATATGCCGTCTGAAGGCAAAGATGATAAACTGCCGCCTTCCGTTTTCAGACGGTATATTGTTTTCAAATAAGGGCGTTCGCCGTCCGCAACCATAAAGGAAGTTTCATGAACCGGACTTATGCCAATTTCTACGAAATGCTCGCCGCCGCCTGCCGCAAAAACGGCAACGGTACGGCAGTGTTCGACGGCAAGGAAAAAACCGCCTACCGCGCGCTCAAGCAGGAAGCCGAAGCCGTTGCGGCGTATCTGCAAAATATCGGCGTGAAGTTTGGCGACACGGTCGCGCTGGCGGTTTCCAATTCCACAGAATTTATTACCGCCTATTTCGCCGTGTCCGCCATCGGCGCGGTCGCCGTACCGATGAACACATTTTTGAAAAACAGCGAATACGCGTATATCCTGAACGACTGCAAGGCGCGCTTCCTGTTTGCCTCGGCCGGCCTGTCAAAAGAATTGGCGGGCTTGAAGGCGCAAACGCCCGTCGAAAAAATCATTTGGACGGGCCAAAGCCGTCCGGACGGCGAAATGGCGGAAGGCGATGCCTTTTTTGAAGACGTGCGCCGCTTCCCCGAAAAACCCGACTTGGGCCTCCAACCCCGGATAGATGATTTGGCACACATCATCTACACCTCCGGCACGACGGGGCATCCCAAAGGCGCGCTAATCAGTTACGCCAACCTGTTCGCCAACCTGAACGGCATCGAACGCATCTTTAAAATTTCCAAACGCGACCGCTTTATCGTTTTCCTGCCGATGTTCCACAGCTTCACGCTGACGGCTATGGTGCTGCTGCCGATTTATATGGCGTGTTCGATTATTTTGGTCAAATCCGTTTTCCCCTTTTCCAATGTTTTGAAACAGGCCCTGCTCAAACGCGCGACCGTGTTTTTGGGCGTACCCGCGATTTACACCGCGATGAGCAAGGCGAAAATCCCTTGGTATTTCAGATGGTTCAACCGCATCCGCCTGTTTATCAGCGGCGGCGCGCCTTTGGCGGAACAAACCATCCTCGATTTTAAAGCCAAGTTCCCCCGCGCCAAATTGCTGGAAGGCTACGGACTGAGCGAAGCCTCGCCCGTTGTCGCCGTCAATACGCCCGAACGGCAAAAAGCCCGCAGCGTCGGCATCCCCCTGCCCGGTTTGGAAGTCAAAGCCGTCGATGAAGAATTGGTCGAAGTGCCGCGCGGCGAAGTGGGCGAACTGATCGTCAGGGGCGGTTCGGTGATGCGGGGCTACCTCAATATGCCTGCCGCCACCGATGAAACCATCGTCAACGGCTGGTTGAAAACGGGCGATTTCGTTACCATAGACGAAGACGGCTTTATCTTTATCGTCGACCGCAAAAAAGATTTGATTATTTCCAAAGGTCAAAACGTCTATCCGCGCGAAATCGAAGAAGAAATCTACAAACTCGATGCCGTCGAAGCCGCCGCCGTCATCGGCGTGAAAGACCGTTATGCCGACGAGGAAATCGTCGCCTTCGTCCAATTGAAGGAAGGTATGGATTTGGGCGAGGACGAAATCCGCCGCCACCTGCGTACCGTGCTGGCAAATTTCAAAATCCCCAAACAGATCCACTTTAAAGACGCGCTGCCGCGCAACGCTACGGGCAAAGTATTGAAACGGGTGCTGAAGGAGCAGTTTGAAGGAAACAAATGAACGCCGTGCCGTCTGAAGCCCCGTCCGGCAAAAAAATGCGTTGAATCAGATTCACCGCATTTTTTTGGCAAACGCCGGAGGGAAGGCATTTACTCTGCCAATTCCACCTGCTCGTGCGCCATCAGTTCCTGACCGACATCATCCAACAACATCAAATAACGTTCGTAATTTTTCAAAATGTCGGCAATCAGCTCGTCCTTGTTCATATACTGCACATCGTACCCGACGCGCCCGTCGAAAAAATAAGCGTAAGGTTTGTAAGTTGTCTGGTGCCGGATATGCGGCAGGTTGTCGTCGTTAATCAACTGGTCGGATACATCCTGCCCGACAGATTTAATCCCGTACATAAAATCGCGCATCGTCTCTTTCCGAATGACGAACTCGATTGCGGGCTCGTCCCGATGAAACATTTTATCGACCCGGACGCTCAAGCCGTATTCTTCCGAAAGCTCCCGTTGCAACTCGTGCATAGCGGGCGATGCAGTCTGTTTGAGGAATTTTAAAATATCCTGCTCCTGCGTCTGGCTCATTATCTGCACCAGCCGTTCTTTCCACTTGCCGCCCGTCCAAAATACACTGGTAGGGTTAACCCGGGTCTCAAAATATTTCTTATCCGCACTCAATCCTTTCCACAGGCTGAAACACATTATCAGCATCAGCAGGGCAAACGGCAGGGAAACAATCAGGGTCATAGACTGCAGGTTGCCTAGCCCGCCCGAGCGCATCAGCAAAACGGCAACGGCAGACATCAGCACGCCCCACATAACCGCCTGCCACCGTGGCGCACTCAAGCCCTTGTCCCGAGAGGTAATATTGTTCAGGACATAAATCCCGGAATCGGCAGAAGTTACAAAAAACAGAGAAATGACCAGCAGGCTGACGATGCTCGTCAATTCGGGCAGAGGGAGGTAATTAAAGAATTTAAAAAGCAGCGTTTCCGGAGAGGAGGTCATCTTTTCGAGCATTCCCCCCGCAACCCCGTCATTCAGCCAAATCGCCGTATTGCCGAAGACGGTAAACCACAAAACGCCGAACAGGCCGGGTATGAGCAAAACCCCGAAGACAAACTCGCGGATGGTGCGCCCCTTTGAAATGCGCGCGATAAACAAACCCACAAACGGCGCCCAAGAACACCACCACGCCCAATAAAGCACCGTCCAAGATTCAAACCACGGCTTGTGTTCCCGTTCGTACGCATAAGTTTTAAAACTGAGGCGCACCAGATTTTCGAGGTAGTTCCCTATGTTGTCGCCGAATGCCGACAACAGGTAAACGGTGGGACCCGCCGCCAAAACAAAAAACAGCAGCAAAAACGCAAGGCCCAGGTTCAACTCGCTCAACACCTTCACGCCCTTCCCCACCCCGGATATTGCCGAAACGACGGCGAGGGACATGACGGCGGCGATAATCAAAACCTGCACGCTGAAGCTGTTTTCGGCAATCCAGCCCATTTCCTGCAATCCGGTGCCCAGTTGCGAAGCCCCGAACCCCAATGTGGTGATGATGCCGAAAAAAGTAGCAAGCAACGCCATAATATCAATGGCATCGCCGAACCTTCCGGAAATTTTTTCTTTCAACAGGGGGTAAAAACAAGAACGCAGGGCAAGCGGCAGCTTGTAGCGGAAACCGAAATAAGCCAAAGCCAATGCAATCGTACCGTACACCGACCAAGCGTGAACGCCCCAATGGAACACCGTGTGCAGCAATGCCTGCTGCTGCCTGTGTTCCGGCGTGCCGGCCGTAATGTCCGAAAAATAATGCATCAACGGCTCTGCCACGCCGAAAAACATCAGACCCACGCCCATCCCGGCCGCAAACAGCATCGCCAGCCACGACAGGAAGCCGAATTCCGGCACATCTTCATCCCGTCCGAGCCTGATGTTTCCCAAACTGCTGACCGAGAGTATCAGCAGGAAACCCAGAAAAATGGAAAACGTTAAAACATAAAACCAGCTGAACTCGGTAAAAATGACTTCTTTTGCCCGATCGAGCCACATCTGCACCTGATCCGGCACGGTTAAAACCAATACCACCAAAACACACACAAAAAACAAAGTCGTCAAAATAACCATCGGATTAAATGACGTTCGGCGTTCTATAAATTCAGACAGGGACAAACCTTCTCACTCCTTTGTTAAAAACAGACAAACCCGGTCATCGGGCAAAGCGGTCAAAACCTGCCGGCAAAATACCGGCTTCCGGATGACGAAATGCACAAACCGGCCGAAATTGTTATAATCGAAAAAATTAAAAATCAATACGGATTATTCTATCAGATTGATTTATCGATATTTATTATATCATTAATATAGTTTGATTTCAAACCGGCGGAAAATGCGCCGCCTTCCGCAGGCGCGCCCTCCCCGCCATCGGGGCGTTTAACGCCGGATTGCCGATGCGGTACAATGGCTGATATGAAGAAAATTACCCCTCAAAACCTGCGCCCCCTGCTTTCGGAAAGCTTGGGACATACCGATTTTGTCAACGTCCTCAACGCACTGATTAAATTTTTGCGCCGTGGCGGCAAAAAATGTGCGGGGGAACGTTTCGACCTGATTATCGACACATTCAAACAAGACAGGGAATTACTGTCCCGCTTCAGCCGGTGTTTTTACATCTGGCTCGCGCAAATACACATTTATCCGGCACTTATCAAACTCGGCATCTTCTCGCGCCACAGCTTTGCCCGGGAAATGGGCATACGCATATACGAACGCTTCAGCCCGTCATATAAAGATTTTGCCAACTTGGGCGAAGTCTTCCTTTATCTTTTCCATTCCGAAAACGACGACAAATGGCTGCAAACGCTCAATATCCGCCAATGGCTGGTTTTATACGAACTCATCCGGAGCCACGCCGAGCCGTCCAAATTGCAGACGGCGGGCATCCGCCTTGCCGATGCGCGTTTGCGCGCCATCGAAATGCTGTCTGTCTGGACGGCATCCGAAGCCATCGAGCCCGACCTCATCCGCATCGCCCCGCGCCTGCTGGAAGCCGATTCTTCCTTCGTTGCCCTCCAACGCGAAACCGCCAAACTGGTCGAACACTACCGCAACGGCACCGCGCCTTACGACACCGCCCACCTCGAAGTGATGTTCGACCAATGTTTCAGCCAGATTGACTATTTGCGCCGCAAAGGGACGGGCGCCGGCTCCGGTTCGTCGGTCAAAGTCGCCCACCTGCTCGAACGGCTCCGGCAGACCGTAGGCCGTCTGAAGCTGCTCACCGACATCCAAACCGGTGCCGGCAACAGCAACCGCCTGACCATCGCCCTGATGAACTCCCTCATCTACGCGGCAGTCGAACAATACAGCACCCGCCACCTGCGCCGCAGCAGCATCCGTATGCTCGCCCGCAGCATTACCGAAAACAAAAGCCACCACGGCGAACACTACATCACCCGCAACCGCAAAGAATATTTCAAAATGTTCTACTCGGCGGCAGGCGGCGGCATCATCATCGCCCTGATGGCGCTGCTCAAAATCCGCATCGGCACACTCGGCCTCAGCCCCTTCCTGACTTCCTTGTCGGCTGGGTTCAACTACGGCATCGGCTTTATGATCATCCATATGCTGCACTGCACCGTCGCCACCAAACAGCCCGCGATGACTGCCGCCAGCTTTGCCGAACAGGTCGATCTCAACGAAGGCGGCAAAGCGGTGGACAACAAACTCGCCAAGCTCCTCATCGACGTATGCCGTTCCCAAAGTGTCGCCGTTTTCGGCAACGTTTCCATCGCCATCCTTTTGGCGTGCGCCATATCGTTCGGCTATGCCCATCTGTACCGGCTGCCCATACTCGATGCACACACCGCCGCCTACCAGTTCAAATCCATAGACATCATCGCTTACCCGACGCTGTGGTATGCCGCCATTGCAGGCCTGTGGCTGTTCTGCTCCGGCATCATCGCAGGCTTCTTCGACAACCGCGCCGACTACCTCAACCTGCGCCAACGCCTGCCCTTCAACCCCTTGCTGCGTAAAATCATGCGCCCCGGGCCCCGCCGCGTCCTCGCCGCCTACATCCACAAACACTACGGCTCGTTGGTCGGCAACTTCATCTTCGGGATGCTCTTAGGTATGACCGGCTATTTCGGACACCTCCTCGGGCTGCCGCTGGACATCCGCCACGTCGCCTTTTCCTCCGCCAACCTCGGCTATGCCGCCGTCAGCGGCAACGTCGGCTTGGGTACATTCGTACTCGGCATTCTCAGCGTCCTCGCCATCGGCTTGGTCAACCTCTGCGTCAGTTTCAGCCTCGCCCTCTTCGTCGCCCTGCGCTCGCGCGGCACGAAAATCGGCAGCATCCGCAATCTGATTAAGAGTTTTTGGAATCAGATTAAAAGCAATCCCTGCATACTTTTCCTCCCGCCCGCCAAAGAACAGGGACATCCTCCTTCGGACAAGCCTTGACCGGCAATGCCGTCTGAAGCGGGCTTCGCCCCGAATACCGCCCTGATGCGGAAAATCCCCATAAAAGGATGCAAAAATGCCGTCTGAACCGAAACTTGGTTCAGACGGCATTGTATAGTGGATTAACAAAAATCAGGACAAGGCGACGAAGCCGCAGACAGTACAAATAGTACGGCAAGGCGAGGCAACGCCGTACTGGTTTAAATTTAATCCACTATAAAAAACATTACAATCCCGGGCCGCCAAGCGAATTGGCAATGTCCCTGACCGCCGTTACATACATCCGGCTGTGGTTGTACTGCCATACCGTATAAAAATTGTTCAAGCCCAAATAATATTCAAACACGCCGGGTGCGGTTTCCAGTTTGAACAAAACCGCCTTTTCATCATCTGCAAGCTCTTCGCCGGGGATGATGCCGTACGCCTTCAAATCCGCCACCGTCCGCGTCAGGGCGGTTTTTTCGCCAATGATTGCCTGAACATCCGCACCCGGCGCCAATGTTGCAGACACCAGTATTTTCCCGCCCGTGCGCCAACCGTGCTGCTTCATATAATTGGCAACCGATGCCGCGACATCGCCGACGTTGCCCCATATGTCCCGATGTCCGTCCCCGTCATAATCCACCGCCCATTTCCGGTAGCTCGAAGGCATAAATTGCGGCATACCCATTGCGCCCGCATAGCTGCCTTTAAAGGCGAAAACATCGCCGCCCTCTTCTTTTGCCAGCTTTAAAAGCTCGACCAATTCTTTTTGGAAGAACCCGGCGCGGCGGGGGTAATCAAAGCCTAAAGTCGCCAATGCGTCCGCCACACGGAAACTGCCCGTATTTTTGCCGTAATTCGTTTCAATCCCGATAACCGCCACGATAAGCTCGGCAGGCACGCCGTATTTTTGCGCCACATCATCGACAACTGCGCGGTTTTCCGCATAAAACCGGTGCGCGCCGTGAAATTTCGCCCTGCCCGAATTTCCCGTGCGGAACACATACCACGGACGCGATGTGGAGGGGCGGTGCATAATCTTGACGATGTCCGCCTTGTAAGCCGCTTTGTCAAAAAAATCCTGCCATTCCGCCCGGGAAAAATCTCCTTTCCCGACTTCATCGTCCACAAAACGGCGGACATTTGCATTGGCGGCAAACCCGCTGTCTGATACCGGTACGGCTGCCGCGTCAAACGCGGGGCGGCTTTCTTTTTTCATTTCATCCGCGCGGGGGGCTTGGGCTTCATCTGCCCGGGGCGGGCGGGTCTCCATCGCCGTACAGGCAGACAAAGCCGCCAAACAAATTACCGGGAGCAGTATTTTTCTCTTTTTCATAAATATGTTCCGAACAAATAGGGTAAGTGGGAAAGCCGGCAAAACAAAAAGACGCGGCGTGAAATCCGGCATCCGCCTGAAATGCCGTCTGAAAGCACTTTTCCCCCTTCAGACGGCATTGTCCGCCTGCCGCCGCATTTGTCCGCTATCCGCAATATCGGCAGTCCAATATGTCTTTGCGGATGTCGTTCAGCAGGAAGGCTGCGGTGTCTTCGTGTTCTGCCTGTACGAAGACAAAGAGTCGGGCGATGATTTTGCCGATGAAGACTTTTTGCAGGGCGCAGGCGTCGGTCAGGGTGTGTTCCTGCAGGAAGCTGCAGATGTCTTCGGGCAAAGTGTAGTCGCGGGCAACGGCGGCAAAACGGGCATCGGTTTGCAGGCGGTCGAGCAGGGTTTGGTTTTTGTCCAACTTAATGCCTGCTTCTTTTTCTTCGGCGGTGGCGCGGACGAACTGGTCGTAAATTTCAGCATAAAGCATATCGTTCGGGCCTTCAAAAATCGTGAAGGGGCGGATGTCGATGGCGATATTGCCGGCGGTGTGTCCGCGTTCAAAACCTTTCGCGCCCAAGAGTTTTTGCAACATTTGCGCGGCGGCGTAAGTGTATTCCGTGGCGAGGGTTTTGACGATGTTTGCCTCCATCAATTGATGGGCGACAGGCGAGACGGGCGAAACGGAATGGTAGACGTAGCGGTAAAGGATTTCGGAAACCTGATGGCGGCGTTGGATTTCGCGGCGTTCGTAATCGACGAATCTGATGTCGTTGCGGACGTATCGGTTCAGGTTTTCAAGGATGTATTCCATGATGCCGTGCGTCATACCGACCAGTTGCAGGCGGCTGCGGATAAAGATGTTTTGGAACGCGCGCAAACCGGCCGCGTCGCCCTGAGAGAGTTTCATCACGGCGGTTGCAGGCATTTGATCATCAATACGATTGACGGCGTAACGGACGGCGCGCAAGCCTTCGGATGCGAGGGTTTCGCAGCGGATGTATGTTTTGGGGACGAGCAGCAGGTCGATGACTTTGGCGAGTTTGCCGTTTTTTGCGCTCTTTGGCGGCAACGAGGAGGAAGTCGCTTTGCGAGTTGCCCTGCCAGTATTTCGCGGCGTTGACGTAAATGGTTTGTTCGTCGGTATATTCGTAGTAGGACTGCATTTCGCGTGCAATCGCCGCGCCGGAGGTTTCGGGTTCGGTAACGCCCAAACCGCCGCCCTCGCCTTTGAAAACCATATCCAAACCTTGCGCGACTTGCGCTTCGCCGCCGAATTCTTGCAGGGGCTGCAACACCAGCGCGCCTTCGATGCCGGTACGCAGGGTAACGGGCACGCCGTAATGCCCCGCAATCCGCAATACTTCCTGAATTTCAAACTGGCTGCCCTTGCGGCCGCCGTGTTTTTTGTCGAGGAAGGGCAACAGCAAACCAGCCTGCTTCAAGGCCAGCCATTTGTCTTCGGGCAGGTATCGCATCAGGTCGATGCCGTCTGAAAAAATGCGGCGGAATGCGGATTCGATGTGCTTTAAAAAAGCAGCCGTGTCCATGGTTGACGGCTGCGCGCTCGGTTCGGTGTGTATCATCGGCTTTCTCTGTCGGTTCCCATTAATCGGCGGCCGGTCAAACCGCCTGCCACGGTTTAGAGTTAATTTTCTAAGTTTTATACCATAAACTTACCTAAGCAACAATGATTATCGGACAGCTTTAATAACTCACAACGTAGCAGCTACAGCCATTTCCAAATTTAATTATGAAATATTAAAAGATAACATATTGATTTTTAATAAAAATTAATTATTTACATTATATATATATATATATATATATATATAATGGGACTCTTAATGCTTTATTGAATCTTTCTAACCAATACTATGGAGTCTTAAATGCTGAATAAAAATCACTCAGTTGACCAAAAAATGCCTATTAACCACCCATTACTTTCTCGATTGATTAAAGAAGTTGAGAATGAGCAGAAAACAGCGATGATGTTCAAATATGACCGCACGCACAACCGTCATAATCGTGGTCAGTAATATCAGATTATGATTGATACTGTTTTATTGAAAGTCGCCAGTAGGTGCAATCTGAATTGCACCTACTGTTATGTGTACCATTTAGGCGATGACGGTTGGAAAGATAATCCAAAACTGCTTAGTGAAAAGAGCATTGACGATATTGAGAAATCTTTGTTTGACTTATACTCTTTTCAAGGAAAAAGTTTTGCAATTGTTCTTCATGGAGGCGAACCCTTTTTATTGCCAAAACATCGGCTTGAATATTTATTGAAAAAATTGCGGCATCGATTACCTGAATACACTACTGTTTCAATTCAAACTAACGGGCTTCTTCTTACAGAAGAATTGATTACACTTTGTTATACATATAACGTAACTATTTCTATCAGCTTGGACGGTCCGCAAAACATCAATGATGAAATGAGGCTGGATCATTTAGGACGTGGTTCATTTTACCGCATTATGGATAGTCTTCGTCTGATAAAAAACCATCCATTTTCAAATCAAGTTTTTACTGGTTGCTTGGCTGTTATTAACCCTTTAAGTAACCCTAAAGAGATTTATAATTTTTTTAAAAAATTAAATATTCCAAGTGTTAATTTCTTAATGAGAGACGGCAATCATGACCGATACCCTTTTGGAAAATCAAGTTTTGAATCATTAGAATATGGAAAATGGCTGGAATCTTTATGGAATTTATATTTTTATGACCCCAACCCTATCCCTATAGCATTTTTTGATAACTACGTCAAACTGCTGATTGGAGGATTTAGTTCGAAAGAAGGGACGGGAACTGAAACTTCAGGCATTTTGATTATTGATACAAATGGAGATATTACCAAGAACGATACCCTAAAGAGTACAAAAAATCGGGCAGACAGATTCGAGTTTTCGTGGAATGTATCCAAGAATAATTTAATTGAACTAATCCAATCTAATGAATTTAAAGATTACCTGAAACTTCAAAATCCGATATCAAAAGAATGTAAAAATTGTCGATATTTATCAATCTGTGGCGGTGGGATGCCCCTATATCGTTGGAGTGATAAAAACGGATTTGATAATCCATCCGTATTCTGCCAAGATCATATACATATCATTGAAACCATATCAAACACATTAGAAAAATACCTATGAAGATAAATACAAATAATATTCAATGCAATAAAATACCTTTTCCTCATGCTTTTTCTAAAAATTTTTTAGACGGGCAACAAGCAAAAGATATTTTAGAATGGTTGGAAATTGCCCCTTGGCATTTAACTGTTACAGATTTCTACAGCCAGTACGAATTTTTACTTGATATACAGAATGTACCAAAAAATCTACAATTTTTGATTAGTGATGAAACAAAACAAAGATTAAAGAATTTAATGGAGAATTTATTTTCATGCCGACTAAAGGATACTGTCGAGATAGTTGCCCATCGCTTATTAGACAATCAAATCATCAAAATTCACAATGATTACATTGAAGAGGCTGATTTCGAAGCCGAATCGCATCGCCTGCTTATTCAACTAAATCACGGCTGGTCTGCTGATAATGGAGGATATTTAATGATTTTTAACAGCAAAAATCCACAGGATATAGCCAATATAATTTTACCGGAGCATCGAAGTATGTTTGCATTTGAAATATCAAAAGAATCTCATCACGCCGTTAGCAAAATTTATTCCGGTTGCCGCTACACCCTGATTTTTAATTTCTACAGAATTATTTGATAAGACATGTTTCAACAAACATGACGACATATAAAGCATCGCTCTATGTGTCGTCATGAACAGGGGGCGGTTACTTCTGTATCCGATTAGATTCTATCGCCCTGAATAGCAAGGTTTTAATCAAAAAGAAAAGCAATGCGCTCCTTCCAGCGGGATGCAATGAGATAAAGATTATCTTCTCCTTGATACTAAATAATGCCGATATGTCTTATATTTTCATTTCGTAACCTCACTTTGCCTTGCCATTTGAAAAGCTGAAACTTACTATCCGGTAGCAAAGGTAGCGTTTTACACATCCTTTTTTCCCATAAAATCAAGTTTTCTCCGTCATACAAAAGCCGTTTAAAAAACCAAGCAAGTATCCTATTCTTAATCTGTTAAAATTCCATCTATACAACCTGACTAACCCCGAAGCGGCTCGAAATTTTTTCCAGCTGCCGCAAACCATTATCCCTACGCCATGACCTACCCCATCCCCAAACCCCGTGAAAAATCCCGTTGGTTCAACCTTTCGCAAGGCTCGCTGCCCTTGGCTTTGGCGCGTTATCTGCCGCACAAGCGGCTCAAAGTCGTGCTGACCCAAGATGCGGAACAGGCGTTGCGCCTTCAGACGGCGTGGCGGTTTTTCCGTCCGCACGATACGGCGGTGTTCCTGCCGGACTGGGAAACGCTGCCTTACGAGCGTTTTTCTCCGCATCAGGATTTGGTGTCGGAGCGGCTGTCGGCGTTGTGGCAGATTAAGAGCGGCGCGGCGGATGTGTTGTTCGTGCCGGTTGCCACGGCGATGCAGAAGCTGCCGCCCGTACCGTTTCTGACAGGGCGCACGTTTTGGCTGAAAACAGGGCAGACTTTGGATATAGGCCGTCTGAAAAGCGATTTAGTGGATGCAGGTTATAACCATGTTTCCCACGTTGTTGCGGCAGGCGAGTTCGCTGTGCGCGGCGGTATTGTCGATTTGTTCCCGATGGGCAGTGAAATGCCGTACCGCATCGATTTGTTCGACGATGAAATCGACAGCATCAAAACCTTTGACACTGAAACGCAGCGCACCATTTCCCCCGTTTCCGAAATCCGCCTGCTGCCGGCACACGAGTTCCCCACCGACAGCGAGGCGCAAAAGATTTTCCGCAGCCGCTTCCGAGAAGAAGTCGACGGCAATCCGAACGATGCCGCTGTGTATAAAGCCGTCAGCAACGGTCATTTCGGCGCAGGCGTGGAATATTATCTGCCGCTGTTTTTTGAAAACGAGCTGGAAACGCTATTTGACTATATCGGCGAAGATGCGCTGTTTGTCTCTTTGGACGATGTTCACGCCGAGGCAAACCGCTTTTGGAGCGATGTCAAATCGCGTTACGCCATGGCGCAGGGCGACGAAACCTATCCGCCTTTGCTTCCACAGCATTTGTATCTCTCTGCCGACGTATTCGCAGGCCGTCTGAAAAACTACGGACAAGTTCTGCCCGATGTTTCCGGCAAGGAACACACCCTGCCCGACCTTGCCGTCAACCGCCAATCCGACGAGCCTTTGCAGGCATTGAAGGACTTTCAGACGGCGTTTGAAGGACGGATTTTGCTGTGCGCCGAAAGTTTGGGACGGCGCGAAACCATGCTCGGCTTCTTGCAGCAAAACGGCTTGAAAGCCAAACCCGTGTCCGACTGGCAGGGCTTTTTATCGGCACACGAGCCGCTGATGATTACTGTTGCGCCGTTGGCATACGGGTTCAAACTGGGCGGACTGCAATCGCCGAACCAACAGCAAGCTGCTCCAGCCTCCGAGAGAGAAAATTGGGGAGAAAGCAAAGCGGTTGCCGCTCAAAGCACCATCGCCGTCATCACCGAATCCGACCTCTACCAATACGTCGCCCGTTCGCGCGCCCACAACCGCCGCAAGAAACACGCCGCCATTTCAGACGGCCTGTTGCGCGACCTTGCCGAAATCAACATCGGCGATCCCGTTGTTCACGAAGAACACGGCATCGGGCGGTATATGGGCTTGGTCACAATGGACTTGGGCGGCGAAACCAACGAAATGATGTTGCTCGAATACGCAGGCGAAGCGCAGCTTTATGTGCCCGTTTCGCAACTGCATTTAATCAGCCGCTACTCCGGTCAGGCGCATGAGAACGTCGCCCTGCACAAGCTCGGCAGCGGCGCGTGGAACAAGGCGAAGCGCAAAGCCGCCGAAAAAGCGCGCGATACCGCCGCCGAGTTGCTCAACCTCTACGCCCGACGCGCTGCCCAATCGGGACACAAGTTTGAAATCAACGAGTTGGACTATCAGGCGTTTGCCGACGGTTTCGGCTACGAGGAAACCGAAGACCAGGCCGCCGCCATCGCCGCCGTGATTAAAGATTTGACGCAGGCGAAGCCGATGGACCGCCTTGTGTGCGGCGATGTCGGTTTCGGCAAAACCGAAGTCGCCCTGCGCGCCGCGTTTGTGGCGGTAATGGGTGGCAAACAGGTCGCCGTACTCGCCCCGACCACGCTTCTGGTCGAGCAGCACGCGCAAAATTTCGCCGACCGCTTCGCCGATTTTCCCGTGAAAGTCGCCGGCCTTTCGCGTTTCAACAACAACAAAGCCACCAAAGCCGCACTGGAAGGTATGGCGGACGGCACGGTCGATATCGTTATCGGCACGCACAAATTGGTGCAGGACGACATCAGATTCAAAAACTTAGGTTTAGTGATTATCGATGAAGAACACCGCTTTGGCGTTCGCCAAAAAGAGCAGCTCAAACGCCTGCGCGCCAATGTCGATATCCTTACCATGACCGCCACGCCGATTCCGCGTACTTTAAGTATGGCGTTGGAAGGCCTGCGCGACTTTTCGCTGATTACCACCGCGCCCAGCCGCCGCCTCGCCGTCAAAACTTTTGTCAAACCCTTCAGCGAAGGCAGCGTGCGCGAAGCCGTATTGCGCGAACTCAAACGCGGCGGACAGGTATTTTTCCTGCACAATGAAGTAGATACGATTGAAAATATGCGCGAGCGGCTGGAAACCCTGCTGCCCGAAGCCCGCATCGGCGTAGCGCACGGACAACTGCGCGAGCGCGAGCTGGAGCAAGTGATGCGCGACTTTTTGCAACAAAGATTTAACGTGTTGCTCTGTTCCACCATCATCGAAACCGGTATCGACATCCCCAACGCCAACACCATCATCATCAACCGTGCCGACAAATTCGGACTGGCGCAACTGCACCAGCTTCGCGGGCGTGTCGGCCGCAGCCATCACCAAGCCTACGCCTACCTGCTCACGCCCGAATACATCACCAAAGACGCAGAAAAACGCCTCGATGCCATTGCGGCGGCAGACGAACTCGGCGCAGGCTTCACCCTCGCCATGCAGGATTTGGAAATCCGCGGCGCAGGCGAAATCCTTGGCGAAGGTCAGTCCGGCGAAATGATGCAGGTCGGCTTCACGCTCTACACCGAAATGCTCAAACAGGCCGTGCGCGACCTCAAAAAAGGCCGCCAGCCCGACCTCGACGCACCGTTGGGCATTACCACCGAAATCAAACTGCACAGCCCGGCATTACTGCCCGAAAGCTACTGCCCCGACATCCACGAACGGCTCGTCCTCTACAAACGCCTCGCCGTCTGCGAAACCGTGCAGCAAATCAACGCCATACACGAAGAACTCGTCGACCGCTTCGGCCTGCCCGAGCAACCCGTCAAAACCCTCATCGAAAGCCACCACTTACGGCTTATGGCAAAAGAATTGGGTATCGATGCCATTGATGCGGCCGGCGAAGCCGTAACCGTTACCTTCGGCAAACACCACTGTATCGACCCGACGGAGATTATCCTGCTGATTCAGACGGATAAAAAATACCGGCCGGCAGGGGCAGACAAATTGAGGTTTGCAGCGGAAATGGAAAACATCGAAGTACGGATCAACACCGTCAAAACCGTGCTAAAAACCCTGCAAAGCAAACGCCTGCCCAAAGGAAATTGATGTAACGATGCCGTCTGAAGAACACCGTTCAGACGGCACACAATCTCTCAATCCTCACCAAAGGAACAATCATGTCGATTTTTCACCCCTATTTCCAACAACTGTCCACCGAGGGTTTTGACGGAGAAGAAGATGTCCTCTGGGAAGACGAGCTGACCGTCAAAGGCAATCTTGTCGAGGTATCCCTGTGGGCAGAAAATGAAAACAGCCTGCCAACCAAAACATTGGATGCATTTGCCGCCTTCCTGTCCGAATTGGAAAAAGCCGATGATGCCGCACGCGCCGCACTGACGGAATAT
Source organism: Neisseria lactamica (assembly GCF_901482445.1). NCBI lineage: Bacteria > Pseudomonadati > Pseudomonadota > Betaproteobacteria > Neisseriales > Neisseriaceae > Neisseria > Neisseria lactamica. The sequence goes on from NZ_LR590477.1 coordinate 641,510, forward strand.
TTGAAACGGGACAGCCGCTATATCGACTTTCACACCGAAGATACCCAAACAAGCCGCGATGCGGCAAAGTTTGTCCGCACCATGCAGTTGACCTATATCAGCTTATGGGCAGAAAGTCCGGCTTTTGCCGTTATGGATTATATGCCCGCCAATATGGAAAGCGACGAAATCCTTGCCGTCAAACTGCATTTGGACGGCAGCATTTTCTCAATCGATTGGGAGAGTTGAGCCGGATTGCCAATCGGCAAAAATGAAATGCCGTCTGAAAACAGCTTCCCTGCCCGAAGCCTTGCCATTATGAATTTGAAAGAAACTCCACTATAATACGGTATTCAGATTTTCAGACGGCATCGCGCCCGTCAGACCGCACACAAACCAAAAGGAAATACATGTTCCGTACTATGCTTGGCGGAAAAATCCACCGCGCCACCGTAACCGAAGCCGATTTGAACTACGTCGGCAGCATTACCGTCGATCAAGACCTATTGGACGCGGCAGGCATCTATCCCAACGAAAAAGTCGCCATCGTCAACAACAACAACGGCGAACGTTTTGAAACCTATACCATTTCAGGCAAACGCGGCAGCGGCGTGGTCTGCCTGAACGGGGCGGCGGCCAGGCTGGTACAGAAAGGCGATATCGTCATCATCATGTCTTATATCCAACTCTCCGAGCCTGAAATCGCCGCACACGAGCCCAAAGTCGTCTTATTGGACGGAAACAACAAAATCCGCGACATCATCTCCTATGAGCCGCCGCACACCGTGCTGTAACCCTGAAAACGGACATTGATTATGGATATTAAAATCAACGACATCACCATCGGCAACAACTCGCCCTTCGTCCTATTCGGCGGCATCAACGTTTTAGAAGATTTGGATTCCACCCTCCAAACCTGCGCGCATTACGTCGAAGTAACCCGCAAACTGGGCATCCCCTATATCTTTAAAGCCTCTTTCGACAAGGCAAACCGTTCCTCCATCCATTCTTATCGCGGCGTAGGCTTGGAAGAAGGCTTAAAGATTTTCGAAAAAGTCAAAGCGGAATTCGGCATCCCCGTCATTACCGACGTACACGAACCCTATCAGTGCCGACCCGTTGCCGAAGTGTGCGATGTCATCCAGCTTCCCGCCTTTCTTGCGCGGCAGACCGATTTGGTGGCCGCAATGGCGGAAACGGGCAATGTTATCAATATCAAAAAACCCCAGTTCCTCAGCCCTTCGCAAATGAAAAATATCGTGGAAAAATTCCGCGAAGCCGGCAACGGGAAACTGATTTTATGCGAACGCGGCAGCAGCTTCGGCTACGACAACCTCATTGTCGATATGCTCGGTTTCGGCGTGATGAAACAGACTTGCGGTAACCTGCCGGTTATTTTCGACGTTACCCATTCCCTGCAAACCCGCGATGCCGGTTCTGCCGCATCCGGCGGTCGTCGCGCACAGGCTTTGGATTTGGCACTTGCAGGCATGGCAACCCGCCTTGCCGGCCTGTTCCTCGAATCGCACCATGATCCGAAACTGGCAAAATGCGACGGCCCCAGCGCGCTGCCGCTGCACCTTTTAGAAGATTTTTTAATCCGCATCAAAGCATTGGACGATTTAATCAAATCACAACCGATTTTAACAATCGAGTAACACGGTTTCGCCTTATGATGCAGACTTTCCGAAAAATCAGCCTGTATGCCGCAACCTTGTGGCTCGGTATGCAGATTATGACGGGTTATATCGCCGCACCGGTGCTGTTCAAAATGCTGCCCAAAATGCAGGCGGGCAAAATTGCCGGCGTATTGTTCGACATCCTTTCTTGGAGCGGGCTTGCCGTTTGGGGCGCGGTGCTGATTGCCGCCTTTTCCGTCCTGACCCGGCTGCAAACCGCCCTGCTGATTTTTTTATTGTCCGCCCTTGCCGCCAACCGATTCTTGGTTACACCCGTTATCGAGGCGCTGAAATACGGGCATGAGAATTGGCTGTTGTCGGCTTTGGGCGGATCTTTCGGAATGTGGCACGGCATTTCCAGTATTGTTTTTATGGCGGCCGCCCTACTTTCGATTTACTTAAGTTGGCGGCTCTACGGCAAAAATGCCGTCTGAAGCCTACCGCTTTACCTCACGTCACTTTAATTTGGAGAATATTTATGAGCGCAATCGTTGATATTTTTGCCCGCGAGATTTTGGACTCACGCGGCAACCCCACCGTAGAATGCGATGTATTGCTGGAATCCGGAGTCATGGGACGCGCAGCCGTACCAAGCGGCGCATCAACCGGTCAGAAAGAAGCTTTGGAACTGCGCGACGGTGACAAATCCCGCTATTCCGGCAAAGGCGTATTGAAGGCGGTCGAACACGTCAACAACCAAATCGCCCAAGCCCTCATCGGTATCGATGCCAACGAACAATCTTATATCGACCAAATTATGATTGAATTGGACGGTACTGAAAACAAAGGCAATTTGGGTGCGAACGCCACTTTGGCGGTTTCCATGGCGGTTGCACGCGCCGCTGCCGAAGATTCGGGTCTGCCGCTTTACCGCTACTTGGGCGGCGCAGGCCCGATGTCCCTGCCTGTACCGATGATGAACGTCATCAACGGCGGCGAACACGCCAACAACAGCCTGAACATCCAAGAATTTATGATTATGCCCGTCGGCGCAAAATCTTTCCGCGAAGCATTGCGCTGCGGCGCGGAAATCTTCCACGCGCTGAAAAAACTGTGCGATGGTAAAGGCTTCCCGACTACCGTCGGCGACGAAGGCGGTTTCGCCCCCAACCTGAACAGCCACAAAGAAGCCCTGCAACTGATGGTCGAAGCAACCGAAGCCGCAGGCTACAAAGCAGGCGAAGACGTGTTGTTCGCCTTGGACTGCGCGTCCAGCGAGTTCTACAAAGACGGCAAATACCACTTGGAAGCCGAAGGCCGCTTTTACACCAGTGCGGAATTTGCCGAATACTTGGAAGGCCTGGTCAACGAGTTCCCCATCATCTCCATCGAAGACGGCATGGATGAAAACGACTGGGAAGGCTGGAAACTGCTGACCGAAAAATTGGGCGGCAAAGTCCAGCTCGTTGGCGACGACCTCTTCGTTACCAATCCGAAAATCCTTGCCGAAGGCATTGAAAAAGGCGTGGCAAACGCACTATTGGTCAAAGTCAACCAAATCGGTACTTTGAGCGAAACCCTGAAAGCCGTCGACTTGGCCAAACGCAACCGCTATGCCTGCGTAATGAGCCACCGTTCCGGCGAGACCGAAGACAGCACCATTGCCGACTTGGCAGTCGCCACCAACTGCATGCAGATTAAAACCGGTTCCCTGTCCCGTTCCGACCGTATGGCGAAATACAACCAACTGCTGCGTATCGAGGAAGAATTGGCGGAAGCCGCCTACTACCCCGGCAAGGCCGCATTCTACCAACTGGGAAAATAAGAAAAGGTTAACGTATGAAGTGGGTAACTGTCGTTTTATCCGTCGCCCTCGCCTGCTGCCAGTACAGCCTCTGGTTCGGCAAAGGCAGTATCGGGCGCAACAACAACCTGAAAGATCAGATTGCCGTTCAGGAAGAAAAAAACCAGACACTCGCCCTACGCAACCATTCCCTTGCAGCCGAAGTCTATGATTTGGAAAACGGTCAAGAAGCCATTTCGGAAATCGCCCGGGTAGAGCTGGGTTATATCCAAGACGGCGAAACCTTTTACCGACTCATCAGGCATAACCGGTAATGCCGTACAAAAGCCGTCTGAATCCGTTTCAGACGGCTTTTATTTCAAGAAACCGTCAGGCAGACTTTCCTCTTTCCCCGTCAAACCGCAATCCAGCCTGACATCCCCCTCGACACAACAGCAGCACGGCAGTATCTCGTCCCGCCCCAAAAAAGCCAACGGCGGCTCCCGATAAGTAACGCTTCCCTCCAAAATCTTTACCCGGCACGATCCGCAATATCCGCTTCGGCACTGATATTCCACCATATGCCCCGTCCGTTCCAGGCCTTCCAACAAAGTTTCCCCCTCCAACAACTCAAAAACCCTATCTCTCGTACTAATGAGTGCCATTTCTAACCAATCATAAAAACCCAAAACCGATAACAAGCCTAACCCGTTTCATTCCTTATTGAAAAAATGCCGTCTGAAAAAACAAGTTTCAGACGGCATTCCTCCATAAAAAACACATACGGTAAAAAATTTACAGCTCAAAGTCGCCCAAATCATCCGTATTCACTTCAGAGTCAATCTGTCCGATAAGGTAAGAAGAGATTTCCACTTCCTGCGGCGCGACCTGTACGTTGTCGGACGACAGCCACGCATTAATCCACGGAATCGGGTTTTGATTTGCACCTTCAAATCCAGCCGGCAATCCCACCGCCTGCATACGCAGATTGGTAATATATTCGACGTATTGGGATAAGATTTCCTTGTTCAAACCAATCATCGAACCGTCTTTAAACAAATATGCCGCCCACTCTTTTTCCTGTTCCGCCGCTTTTTTAAAGAGTTGGAAGCATTCATCCTGCAACTCGGCGGCAATTTCTGCCATTTCCGGATCATCGACACCCGAACGCATCAAATTAAGCATATGCTGCGTACTGGTCAGATGCAGTGCTTCGTCACGGGCAATCAGTTTGATGATTTTGGCGTTGCCTTCCATCAATTCGCGCTCGGCAAAAGCAAACGAGCAGGCAAATGAAACGTAGAAACGGATGGCTTCCAACACGTTGACGCACATCAGGCAGAGATAGAGCTTTTTCTTCAACCCGCGCAAAGACACGGTAACGAGCTTGCCGCCGACATTGTGCATCCCTTCGCCCAACAGGTTGTAATACTGGGTGTATTCGATTAAATCATCGTAATAGCAGGCAATATCTTCGGCGCGTGCGGTAATGTATTCGTTTTCGACAATATCATCAAACACGACCGACGGGTCATTCACGATATTGCGGATGATATGGGTATAGCTGCGCGAATGGATGGTTTCGCTAAAGCTCCACGTTTCAATCCACGTTTCCAGCTCGGGAATCGATACCAACGGCAGCAAGGCAACATTCGGACTGCGCCCTTGAATGGAATCGAGCAGTGTTTGATATTTCAGATTGCTGATGAAAATATGTTTTTCGTGTTCGGGCAGGTTGGCGTAGTCGATACGGTCGCGCGAGACATCAATTTCTTCAGGCCGCCAGAAGAAAGACAGTTGCTTTTCAATCAGTTTTTCAAATACTTCGTATTTCTGCTGGTCATAACGTGCAACATTCACTGGCTGACCGAAAAACATCGGCTCTTTCAGCGCGTCGTTTTTGGTTTTGGGAAAGGTGCTGTATGACATGACTAGGTGTTCGCAGGACATGGGTCTTTCTCAGGTTTATTTAAATTTAGGAATTTGGATTTGAGACGATCTTATATGTTTTAAGTAGGTCGTCTGAATGTATCTGTACATTAAGTTCTTGCCTTAAATATAGCTGTTAGTTATAATCTTCCCTAACAACTCCCCCAACTTTGCCAACCTGCGCGGTTGGAGCAACAAGGTTGGGGGGCTTTCTTTTATCCCTGCCACAATCTCTAGTTTCGCGGATTATTTTCCAAACCCATATCGCGCAAACTTACAGCTTCATTCGCGACATCTGGAAACTCATCCAGTAAAGCAAGAAGACGGCTTCCCCATTCGGTTCGCGGACAAATAATATCCAACATCCGTTTCATCAGGCAAAAATACACAAACGGTTTATTGATAGGAAATGATTTCCATTCTGCATCAGACAAACCTTTCAAGCTGGCTTTAAACGTAATGTCTCTATTCCATAATCGACTGTAATGTGCCGAAACGTTGCGAATAAAGTTAAATGCGTGTAGATGCGTTTGTAGATGTTTGCCATCTTTCAAACGATACAATTTGGCAATACGGTCTTTATCTTTATTTAACATCCCTTTATACATCATGGACATCGTACCAAAATCCCATACTTCACAGGCTACCCAAATAGGTAAATCGATATAATGTTCCAAATGATGTGTAATAAAACCGGTTTTCTTTTCACGTTCGACTAAATTATCATGCCTATTCATCCATTCGGCATGATTAAAGCCAGAGGTAAAATATTTGTTATCCTTGTAAGACAAGGGATCATACTGCCCCAATGTATGGGCGATATTTACCCGAAGAGCTACTTCAATTCTTTCCAGTGCATCTAATGCCAATTGCCGCAATTTCTTATCGAACATATAAAGGCTTTTGACATCTCCAAAACGAGTATCTGTAATAAACCTATCTAACCTGCTATTAGGATTTTGGGGATCAAATTGGCGGAAAGAGTAAAAATAGCCACTTAGTCGGTAATAACCAATACTGCGTAAATATCCTAATGCATTTTTTTCGTCATCGATCTGTAATCCTCTACTTTTCAGAATTTCCAACTGTTCATCGTAAGATTTCCAAAGCTTGGGTTCTTTTATCTGTTTGCTTTGCATAGCCTGTTTCACTTTCAAATAGGTAAATTGCAAAGTCAAATCTTACAAGCCCCGCCCGCGCAGCCGTCATCTTGAATATCGGCTTGCGTATCGTCCGCGCCGTCGCGGGTGTTGTGGTAGTACAGGGTTTTGACGCCGTATTTGTAGGCGGTCAGCAGGTCTTTCAGCATTTGCTTCATGGAAACCTTGTTGCCTTCAAATTTGCCCGGGTCGTATGCGGTATTGGCGGAAATCGCCTGATCGACGAATTTTTGCATCACGCCGACAAGTTTCAGGTAGCCTTCGTTGCCGGGAAGCTGCCACAGGGTTTCGTAGGCATTTTTCAGGGTTTCAAACTCTGGAACGACTTGTTTCAGGATGCCGTCTTTCGACGCTTTGACCGTTACCAATCCGCGCGGCGGCTCGATGCCGTTGGTGGCGTTGGCAATTTGCGAACTGGTTTCAGACGGCATAAGCGCGGTCAGGGTGGAGTTACGCAGGCCGTATTTGACGATGTCGGCACGCAGGCTTTCCCAGTCGTAGTGCAAAGGCTCGTTGCACACGGCATCCAAATCTTTTTTGTAGGTGTCGATTGGCAGTTTGCCTTGCGAATAAACGGTTTGGTTAAAGAGCGTGCACGCACCGTATTCTTTGGCAAGGTTTACTGACGCTTTGAGCAGGTAATACTGCATGGCTTCAAAGGTACGGTGGGTCAGACCGAGCGCGGAACCGTCGCTGTAGCGGACACCGTTTTTCGCCAGATAGTAGGCGTAGTTGATGACGCCTATACCGAGCGAACGGCGACCCATGGTAGAGGTACGCGCGGCTTCTACCGGATATCCCTGATAATCTAAAAGTGCATCGAGTGCGCGAACGGTCAAATCAGCAAGCCCTTCCAACTCGTCCAAGTTGTTCAATGCGCCCAAATTGAAGGCGGACAGTGTACACAGGGCGATTTCGCCGTTCGGGTCGTTGATATTGTCCAGAGGTTTGGTCGGCAGTGCGATTTCCATGCACAGGTTGGACTGGTGCACGGGGGCGACACTCGGATCAAACGGGCTGTGCGTATTGCAATGATCGACGTTTTGAATGTAAATGCGCCCGGTCCCGGCACGCTCCTGCATCAGCGTGGAAAACAGGTCGGCAGCCGGAATGATACGCTTGCGTATGTTCGGGTCTTGCTCGTATTTCGTATAGAGCCGCTCAAATTCGTCTTGGTCGGCAAAAAACGCTTCGTACAACCCCGGAACCTCGTTGGGCGAAAACAGCGTAATGTTGCCGCCCTTAATCAGGCGGGTGTACAGTAGGCGGTTGATTTGCACACCGTAATCAAGCTGGCGGATACGGTTGTCTTCCACGCCCCGGTTGTTTTTCAACACCAGCAGGCTTTCGGCTTCGATATGCCACAAGGGGTAGAACAAGGTTGCCGCGCCGCCGCGCACGCCGCCTTGCGAACAGGATTTGACCGCCGCCTGAAACATTTTGAAAAACGGGATGCAGCCGGTATGCCGCGCTTCGCCGCCCCGGATTTCGCTGTCCAAACCGCGGATACGTCCGGCATTGATGCCGATGCCCGCACGCTGGGAAACGTATTTCACAATCGCGCTGGTAGTGGCATTGATGGAATCCAAACTATCGTCGCATTCAATCAGCACACAGCTTGAGAACTGGCGCGTAGGCGTACGCACGCCGCTCATAATCGGGGTCGGCAGCGATACTTTGAATGTGGAAACGGCATCGTAAAACCGTTTGACGTAACCCAAGCGCGTCTCTTTCGGGTATTTGCTGAACAGGCACATCGCCACCAAAACATATAAAAACTGTGGCGTTTCGTAAATCTGGCGGGTAACGCGGTTCTGTACCAGATATTTGCCTTCGAGTTGCTTGACGGCGGCATAGGAGAAGGACATATCGCGTTCGTGGTCGATATAGGAGTTCAGTTCGTCAAATTCTTCGCGGCTGTAATCCTCAAGGATATGCCTGTCGTATTTTCCGGCATCGGTAAGTTTTTTAACGTGGTCGTAAAGGTGCGGCGGCTCGTATTCGCCGTAGGCTATTTTACGCAGATGGAAAATCGCCAAACGTGCTGCAAGGTATTGGTAGTCCGGGGTATCTTCCGAAATTAAATCGGCAGCGGCTTTGATGATGGTTTCGTGGATGTCGTCGGTGCGGATGCCGTTGTAGAACTGGATGTGCGATTTCAACTCGACCTGCGACACGGAAACATTTTCCAACCCTTTCGCCGCCCAAGTGACGACACGGTGAATCTTATCCAAATCAATGGGTTCTAATCTGCCGTCACGTTTGGTTACTTTCAAATCAGCCGTCGTATTCATCGTTTCCCCTTCCGCCCCCGATACCCAAGGGACACTCTTTCCAAATCAATCAAGGCAGACAATATAGTGGATTTTTTGTATTTCCTCCAGTCTTGACAACGGTTGCATTTTTCAGTTTCAGGCAATACGCGATAAAACCCGCCTGTCGTATTTTCCCTATAATATTTGTTTTATCTGATAATTCTTTACCGATAAAAAACGGGTAAATTTTTTGCCTTTTGACCGGCTCCTGCTACAAGGCGATGAAATAAGGATTTTCCGACGAAAAAGGAAAGCTTCCGGTTTTCTGCCCCTGCGAATTGTTAAATTTTGCAAAGTATGATTTTTGCCACGCCGCCGCCGACAAATTCCATTTTCTTACCCTTTGAAATTTATTATTGAGATTAATGTGTTATTTGAATCTGCATATCAAACGGCAAGTTTTGCTGGCTAAATGGGTCTGAAACTGCCGACAATTTGCCCGTTCCATCCTTCCTTCCATCCTTCCATCCTATACTGGAAAGAATGACAAACTGAAAGGATCGTCATGTCTGTCAAAAAGATGCTTGCCATACTGTTGTCTGCAATATTGGGACTGGTATCGACAACTGCCGCTGCCGGTACGTCAGAACCCGCCCACCGCCATACCAAACATATCCGCAAGGCAAACAAGCAGATGCTGCACCCCGAATGCAGGAAATATTTGGAACGCCGTGCCGCGTGGTACCGATTGCAAGGCAACGTGCAGGAATTGCGCGAAAACAAAAAGGCGCGCAAAGCATTCCGCTCCCTGCCTTATAAGGAACAAAGAATCCAATGCCGGGCGGCTTATGAGGCTTTCGATGATTTCGACGGCGGCAGGTTCAGCCGTTAATCCACTATACAACAAACTATCCTTACGGCATTTCGTTTGAGGTGCTCCCGTTGCCGCAGCCTTAATATAGTGGATTAACAAAAATCAGGACAAGGCGACGAAGCCGAAGACAGTACAAATAGTACGGAACCGATTCACTTGGTGTTTCAGCACCTTAGAGAATCGTTCTCTTTGAGCTAAGGCGAGGCAACGCTGTACTGGTTTTTGTTAATCCACTATACATCCGCAAAAGCGAATCATACTGCTACATTCCGACAACCGGTTTCAGACGGCAATATCCGCATCGCCGGCGACAACGGCACGGATGCTTTCTTCGATTTTATCTTTTAAAGCATAACGGTCTTCGCTTTCCGCCGCGTCCGCCACGCAAACGAAATCGACTTTTATCGTCAATTTTTTCATAGACACAATGCGCCACAGACAGGTCGGCAAACCGACATCGGCATATGAGGGACGAGCCGTCCTTTTTCCCGTTTCGTCATAATAACGCAGCGCGACCGCCAAAACCTTTGCCCCCGCATCGATAGCGGATTGGAACAGTGCGGCTTTAAAAGGCAAAAGCTCCAAGCCGGAAGAAGTCCGCGCTTCAGGAAAAAAACTGACGTTTTGACCGCGTTGCAAGGTTTCGCAGACGGCGCGGTTAATCGGCTCGATGTCGCGCCGCGAATTGCGGTTGATGAACACCGTTCCCGCGTTCTGCCCCATCTTGCCCAATACCGGCCAGCTTTTGATTTCCTGCTTGGCGATAAAGCTGCTCGGATAAACCGCGCTCATCGCGAAAATATCCAGCCAGGACACGTGGTTGGCAGCTACCAAGACACCGTTCGGATGTTCGGGTGCGTGCCCGCCCACCTCCAATCCGATATCCAAAGCCGCCAAAGCCCCCCGGCCCAACTCGATTACCGCACGATTGCGCGACTCGGGGCAGCCGCCGTCAATACCGCGCAGGTTTTTCCCTGTTTTAAACAGCCAGACCGCCAAACGGCACAACCGATGCAGGCGTGTAAAAATTGAAGCTTTATTTGAAGACATGAGCAATTCTTTCCCGATAATCGGTGTTTGTTGTTGAAACGTTCGGACGGCATACCGATAAAATACCGTCTGAAACCGTGTTCCGCCCTATTTCTGACAGTTCGGGCAGTAAAACGTGCCGCGCTGCCCCAAAGTTTCTTTCACAATCAAACCGCCGCACCGGGGGCACGGTTGATTGTGCCGCCCGTACACCGTATATTCTTGTTGGAAGTAGCCGCTTTTGCCGTCGCTGTCCACAAAATCCCTCAAGGTGCTGCCGCCCGTTTCAATGGCGCGCTGTAACACCGCTTTGACGGTTTCAACCAAAAGCGCGCACTCTTTCTTTTTCAGACGGTTGGCAGGACGGTGGGGCGAAATGCCCGCTCTGAACAGGCTCTCGTTGGCATAAATATTGCCCACGCCGACCACAACCGCATTGTCCATCAGGGCAAGTTTGACCGCGCGTTTCTGCGCCTTCAGCCTCGCATACAGATAATCCGCACAAAATGCCTCCGACAAAGGCTCCGGCCCCAGTTTTTCCAGCAGCTGATGATGTTCTTCGATTCCCTCATACCAAAGTATCGCGCCGAACTTTCGCGGATCGCGGTAACGCATGACTGTGCCGTCTGAAAACACAATATCGACGTGATCGTGCCTGTCCGGCCTGCCGATACGTCCGTCCGACGGCGTAAAAATCCGCAAGCTGCCCGACATCCCCAAGTGAATCAGCAAAATCCCCGTTTGGAAACGGACAATCAGATACTTCGCCCGCCTGCCGCAGGACAAAACCTGCCGGCCGGACAAAATCTCCCCCAAATCGGGATTAATCTGCCAGCGCAGCTTCAGTTGGCGCAATACCACGGCTTCCACCGTTTTTCCTTCAATATGCGGCGCGATGCCGCGCAACGTCGTTTCCACTTCCGGCAATTCCGGCATAATCCCTCCCGACACTTTCTTCGGCAAATGCCGTCTGAAACAAAACCCGCCTAATCCGCAACCCTTGCCGCACCCGCCGCAAGGGCTTTTCCGCCCAAATACCCGTCCCACTCCGGCAGGGGCGTTACCCCCGCCGCCCTTTTGACCAAAACCAAGCCGTACACTGCGGCACATTGCGGCCACCAGCGGTCGCCCGCCTTTTCCATAAACCGCCAAAAGCGTATTTGCCCGGGCGACGAAACCGGCGGCAGATACACCATAAATTTCCCAAGTTCAATATCAAAACCGGCATCGGCAATCTGTCTTTTCAGCCCGCGAAGCGTCAGGCAGAAGCGTTTTTCCGGCAGGCGTTCGCCGTCAAACCACGAACCCGGCCCCCAAAGCGAATGCGGATTAAAACCCGTCAGCATCACACGCCCGGACGGTTTCAATATCCGGTGCGCTTCCGACAGGATTTGCGAAGGAACACCGCCTTCAAGCGTATGCGGAAAAAGCAGCATATCCGCAGAAACATCCGCCAAAGCCATATTCTCCGCCGACATCGACATATCTCGCGGCACACAGACAACATCTTCAGACGGCATCAGCCACCTGCCGCCCACCTGAACCGCACACATTCCCGAAAAACGGTATGAATCCAGATACCGCCCGAAGAAGTCCTGTTCCAATTTTGCAACATACCGCCCCATCGCCGTATCTTCAAACCATGCATCCATATTGCGTCCGTTTCAAACAGATTGCCTGCCGATATTCTATTCCAAACAGAATTTCTGTCAAAAAACACATCGGCCGCCATTTTCGAATCCGCATAAAGTTCCTGTAAAACTTGACGCTTTTTCAGTCAAACAGTACCATCGGACGATAAAATATGTTTATCCTCCCGATATAGATTATGTCCAAACTCAAAACCATCGTACTGACCGCTTCGGGTCTGTCCGTTTGTCCGGGTTTCCTATACGCCCAAAACACCTCATCACACCAAATCGGTTTGGCGATTATGCGCTTAAACTCTTCAATACTCGACCTGCCACCGACAAAACAATATTTCCAATCCGGCAGCCTCTGGGGCGAGCTGCGCCAAGGCTTCCGGATGGGCGAAGTCAATCCCGAACTGGTACGCCGCCACGAAAACAAGTTCGCCTCAAGCCGCAACTATTTCGGCAGAGTCGTCAACCGGAGCCGGCCCTATATGTACCATATTGCCAACGAAGTCAAAAAACGCAATATGCCCGCCGAAGCCGCACTCCTCCCCTTTATCGAAAGCGCGTTCGTCACCAAAGCCAAATCACACGTCGGCGCATCGGGATTATGGCAGTTTATGCCCGCCACCGGCAGGCATTACGGCTTGGAAAAAACACCGGTTTACGACGGCAGGCACGACGTTTACGCCGCCACCGATGCCGCGTTGAACTACCTGCAATACCTGTACGGGCTGTTCGGCGACTGGCCGCTCGCCTTCGCCGCCTACAATTGGGGCGAGGGCAATGTCGGACGCGCCGTCAACCGCGCACGGGCGCAAGGTCTCGAACCGACCTACGAAAACCTGCGTATGCCCGATGAAACGCGCAACTACGTCCCCAAGCTCCTTGCCGTCCGCAACATTATCGCCAATCCCCAATCCTTCGGCATCAGCATCGGCGATATAGACAACAAACCCTATTTTCAGGCAGTCGAACCGGACCGCCCCATCGATAACGAAGCCATCGCCCGGCTTGCCGGCATCACGCAAAGCGAGCTGCTCGCCCTAAACCCGGCATTCAACGTCCCCGCGTTTATCCCCAAAAACAAACGCAAACTGCTGCTTCCCGCCGCAAACGCCCAAACCTTCCAACGCAACTACCGCGCCGCCAACCCCGACAGCCTGTTCTCTTGGGAAATCTATACACCCCCCGTACAAACCGCCGTATCCGATATTTCCTCCGCAACAGGTATGAGCATTGCCGACATCAAACGTCTCAACAGCCTGAGCGGCAACCTTGTCAAGGCGGGACACAGCATCCTGATTGCCAAAACCGGCACAACCCTTCAGACGGCATCGGAGTCCGTTGCCGCCATCGACATCGACGACACGCCGGACACCTACTGGTCCAATATGCCGGCTGGGATAATGAATATCAGCCTTGCCCAAGCCCTGCCTGCCGACGCGCAAACCGCCGGCATCCCCGTCGAACCCCTGCCGCAAAAAACCGCCGGCAGCAAGCCTTCCGCCCTTGCCTCCCTGATTTCCGAGCCCGCATCGGCAACGCCGGGCGCTCGTGTTCAAGCCGCAATGCCGTCTGAAACCCAAACTGCGGCATCCGCGCAAAGCGTTTTCTCAAACGACATACAGGCAACGGACGAACTGATGAGGCTTGTCGCCCAAAGCAGCCTGCGCCTGCAGGCGGAAGAAAGCGTTGCCGACATCATCAACACATCCGACGCATCTGCCGGACACAGCCCCCACCTGCCTCCGCAGCATACCGCCGCCGACGGCAAACGCCCCGCCCGTTTGGAAACACGCGTAGCCAAAGCCGCCGGCAACGGAACAGACTCCGCCGCCCGCATCGGAATCCACCGCGTCGTGGAAGGCGATACCCTGTTCAACATCGCCAAACGCTACAACGTCAGCGTAGCCGACCTGATTGTCGCCAACAACATCAAAGGCAACACCATCCAAAAAGGACAGGTGCTCCGCCTGACCCAGGCAGTCCCTGCCCAAAACCGTATCGAAAAAGTATCCTACACCGCGCGCAAAGGCGATACTTTCAAAAGCATTGCCGCCCGTTTCAATATACACATCGACGACATCCGCAGGCTCAACCCCACCCTGAACACCATCAATCCGGGACAGAGGGTCAAACTGATTGGAAGCTGATTCGGATACGGCACATGACAGGACTTTTTCAGTCCTGTCTTTTTCATCCCACATTTCCCATACCATCATGAAACTCATCAAATACCTGCAATATCAAGGCATAGGAAGCCGCAAACAGTGCCAATGGCTGATTAGGGGCGGTTACGTCTCCATCAACGGAACCTGCATGGACGATACCGATGCAGACATCGATTCCTCATCCGTCGAAACGTTGGATATTGACGGCAAAGCAGTAACCGTTATTCCCGAACCTTATTTCTATATCCTGCTCAACAAACCCACAGATTACGAAACTTCACACAAACCGAAGCACTACCGCAGCATATTCAGCCTGTTCCCCGACAATATGCGGAACATCGATATGCAGGCGGTCGGCAGGCTGGATGCGGATACGACCGGCGTATTGCTGATTACCAACGACGGACACCTGAACCACAAGCTGACTTCCCCCAACCATAAAATCCCCAAACTGTACGAAGTTACACTCAAGCATCCTGCCGGCGAAACGCTTTGCGAAACCCTGAAAAACGGTGTCCTGCTCCACGACGAAAACGAAACGGTTTACGCCGCCGATGCCGTATTGGAAAGCCCGTCCGCATTGCTCCTGACCATTACCGAGGGAAAATACCACCAAGTCAAACGTATGGTCGCCGCCGCAGGCAACCGCGTGCAGCATCTTCACCGCCGGCGATTCGCACATCTGGAAACAGAAAACCTCAAACCCGGGGAATGGAAATTTATCGGATGCCCCAAATTCTGAAAAAATGCCATTATTTACCTATATTCAAATACATACTTATAAAATGAATAATTTAACCGAAATTAACTCAAAAACAACCGGTTTGCGATATAATCCGCCTGTCTGAGCAATGCCTGTGCAAGCAGGCTTATGAGTAAGACGTTTTCCCCGTAATGTGTTTGACCATCTATACTTTCCGGTATAGATGGTTTTTTTTATTTCAAATTTTCCGCCCAAGCTGCCGGACATTGCCCGGCAAATAAAATACCTGTTGCCGCACACGCAAAAACAGAATTGCCGACACTGCCGCTACCTGAAAATCAAAATTCAACACACGCCCCGCGCAAGCACTGTCGGCAGCACCATCCATAATCAGGAATGACCGTGGTTTGAATACCCGCTTGATTGCGGCAAACCCTTATTCTTGCATATCGGGGATATTCTCTAAAAAATATATATATTTCAGTTAAAAACACCGGACGGTTAAAAAGCATTCAGTCAGTTCCCATTAAGAAAAATGTGTAAAATTTTCGCTTTATCTCAATATGGCACTGTTTCAATATGTCTTCCCCTTCAAATACCAACCGTCAAACTTGGTCCAGCCGTTTGACTTATATCCTTACCGTTGCCGGCGCGACTGTCGGCTTCGGCGCGACGTGGCGTTTCCCGTATTTGGTCGGTGAAAACGGCGGCGGCGCGTATGTATTTTTATTCTGTATCGCGATGCTGGTTATCGGCATTCCGATGATTTTGGTGGAAAACGTCATCGGGCGGCGCAAAGGTGTGAACGCGCTGGACGCGTTCGGCGGCTCGATGAACGGCAAACCCGTCGCCAAAATTTGGAAACTGGTCGGCTGGATGGGCTTGCTCGGCGCGTTCGGCATTATGGCTTATTACATGGTACTCGGCGGCTGGGTCATCAGCTATATCGTTAATATTATTAGCGGAAACCTGAATATTTCCAATCCCGTCGACGGCGGAATAACGAAAAGCTTCTTTACCGAACACATTGAAAACAGCCCTTGGGAAATTGCGTTCTACACTTTCTTGTTTGTCCTTGTAAACCAATGGATTTTGGTTAAAGGCGTGATTGGCGGCATTGAAAAAGCGGCAAAATACCTGATGCCGCTGCTGTTTTTATTCCTAATCGCGATGGTCGTCCGCAACGTTACCCTGCCGGGTGCGATGGAAGGGATTACGTTTTATCTGAAACCTGATTTCAGCAAGATTACCGCCGAACTGTTCGTCTTCGTTTTGGGACAGGTATTTTTTGCCTTGAGCCTGGGCTTCGGCGTGATGATTACTTTGTCCAGCTATTTGGATAAAAACGAAAATCTGGTGCAAACCGCAGTCATCACGGCAATTACCAATACCATCATCGCCGTACTGGCGGGCTTTATGATTTTCCCGTCGCTCTTCAGCTTCGGCGTTGCCCCGGATTCCGGCCCGACTTTGGTATTCCAAAGTTTGCCGATTGTGTTCTCGCATATGTGGGCAGGACCTGTGTTCGCCGTCATTTTCTTCTCGCTGCTCCTGATTGCCGCGTTGACGACTTCGCTGACGATTTATGAAGTGTTGATTACGACCATTCAGGAAAAAACCAAAATCCGCCGTACCGCCGCGATTACCATCGTACTGACAGGTATTTTTATCTTCGGCAATATCCCGTCCATTCTGAGCTACGGCCCGTGGAAAGATGTTTCCATATTCGGCAAAAATATTTTCGATGCTTTCGACTACATCAGCGGCAACATCTTGTTTATGCTGACCGCGCTCGGTTCCGCGCTGTTTGTCGGTTTCGTGATGAAGGACGAAGCAAAGGACGAATTACTTTATAAAGGCAACCATACGACGGTCAATATTTGGTTTGCCTATGTGAAATACCTTGTGCCATTGGTGATTTTGCTGATTTTCGTCAGCAACCTGTTCTAATCCGCAGCAATCGATGCCGTCTGAAGGCCATACCTCTTTCAGACGGCATTGCCTTGATTCCCGACACAATACCCGCAACGCCGGAATCCGAACCGGCTTGCCGGCTTCTGTCGGACGCTTTCCGGGCAAGCGGCGTTCCGTCTGCTTAGACAATCGTCCTTTAAAACAGGTAGAATCCGCCCCAACGGGAAACACATCCTTCAGACGGCAAAACCCATACCCCAAACCATCAGGAATCCCCCTTATGAACAGACAAAAAGTCATCGCCATCGACGGCCCGGGCGCATCCGGCAAAGGAACGGTCGCCGCCCGCGTCGCCGCCGCATTGGGATACGATTATCTCGATACCGGCGCGCTCTACCGCCTGACCGCCCTATATGCACAAAAACAAGGCGTGGAATGGCACGATGAAGAAAACGTTTCCGTACTTGCCGAAAAACTGCCCGCCGTATTTTCAGGCAGCCGCATCCTGCTCGACGGCGAAGACGTTTCAGACGGCATCCGGACAGAAGCCATCGGCATGGGTGCATCCGCCGTTGCGCAATTGCCTAAAGTCCGCTCCGCCCTGCTGCAACGCCAACGCGGCTTCCTGACCGCCAAAGGGCTGGTCGCCGACGGACGGGACACCGGATCGGTCGTCTTTCCCCAAGCCGAACTCAAAATCTTCCTGACGGCAGAATCCAAAATCAGGGCGGAACGCCGCGCCAAACAAATCGGCATCCCCTGCGAAGGCGCGGCATTCGACCGTATCCTGTCCGACATTGAAGCCAGGGACGAAGCAGACCGCAACCGCACGCTAGCCCCCCTGAAGCAGCAGCCCGATGCCCGACTTTTGGACACAAGCCATATCGGCATAGAAGAAACCGTAAAAAAAGTACTTGATTGGTATCGTGAAGTTTAAATTTTCAGGTATAATCGCCCACGTCCCGCTTGAGACGGCACAAAAACACACAGATGCCGTCTGAAGCCTTTATTTGCCCGCCTGCCGCGCCAAGGGCGGCAGGCATTTCCCAACCTAACCCGCACCCCTTGGCGGTGTACCGAAAAGAGTTACATATGTCTATGGAAAATTTTGCCCAACTGCTGGAAGAAAGCTTTACCCTGCAAGAAATGAACCCGGGCGAAGTGATTACCGCCGAAGTCGTGGCAATCGATCAAAACTTCGTTACCGTAAACGCAGGCCTGAAATCAGAATCCCTGATTGACGTTGCCGAGTTCAAAAACGCCCAAGGCGAAATCGAAGTCAAAGTCGGCGATTTCGTTACCGTTACCATCGAATCCGTCGAAAACGGCTTCGGCGAAACCAAACTGTCCCGCGAAAAAGCCAAACGCGCCGCCGACTGGATCGCCCTGGAAGAAGCGATGGAAAACGGCGACATCCTCTCCGGCGTCATCAACGGCAAAGTCAAAGGCGGTCTGACCGTTATGGTAAACAGCATCCGCGCATTCCTGCCGGGCTCCCTGGTCGACGTACGCCCCGTCAAAGACACTTCCCACTTTGAAGGCAAAGAAATCGAATTCAAAGTCATCAAACTGGACAAAAAACGCAACAACGTCGTCGTTTCCCGCCGCGCCGTTTTGGAAGCTACTTTGGGCGAAGAACGCAAAGCCTTGCTGGAAAACCTGCAAGAAGGCGCGATTATCAAAGGCGTGGTCAAAAATATTACCGATTACGGCGCATTCGTCGACTTGGGCGGTATCGACGGCCTGCTGCACATCACCGACCTGGCTTGGCGCCGCGTCAAACACCCGAGCGAAGTATTGGAAGTCGGTCAGGAAGTTGAAGCCAAAGTATTGAAATTCGACCAAGAAAAACAACGCGTTTCCCTGGGTATGAAACAACTGGGCGAAGATCCTTGGAACGGCCTGACCCGCCGTTATCCGCAAGGCACCCGCCTGTTCGGCAAAGTATCCAACCTGACCGATTACGGCGCATTTGTCGAAATCGAACAAGGCATCGAAGGCTTGGTACACGTTTCCGAAATGGACTGGACCAACAAAAACGTACACCCGAGCAAAGTCGTACAACTGGGTGACGAAGTCGAAGTCATGATTTTGGAAATCGACGAAAACCGCCGCCGTATCTCTTTGGGTATGAAACAATGCCAGGCCAATCCTTGGGAAGAGTTTGCCGCCAACCACAACAAAGGCGACAAGATTTCCGGCGCGGTTAAATCCATTACCGATTTCGGTATCTTCGTCGGCCTGCCCGGCGGCATCGACGGCCTTGTCCACTTGTCCGACCTCTCTTGGACGGAATCCGGAGAAGAAGCCGTACGCAAATACAAAAAAGGCGAAGAAGTCGAAGCCGTCGTATTGGCAATCGATGTTGAAAAAGAACGCATCTCTTTGGGTATCAAACAACTGGAAGGCGATCCGTTCGGCAACTTCATCAGCGTGAACGACAAAGGCTCTTTGGTTAAAGGCACTGTGAAATCTGTCGATGCGAAAGGCGCCGTTGTCGCCCTGTCCGACGAAGTGGAAGGCTACCTGCCTGCTTCCGAATTTGCAGCCGACCGCGTTGAAGACCTGAGCACCAAACTGAAAGAAGGCGACGAAGTTGAAGCCGTCGTCTTAACCGTCGACCGCAAAAACCGCAGCATCAAACTCTCCGTCAAAGCTAAAGATGCCAAAGAAAGCCGCGAAGCACTGAACTCCGTCAATGCCGCCGCCAATGCGAATGCCGGTACCACCAGCTTGGGTGACCTGCTGAAAGCCAAACTTTCCGGCGAGCAAGAATAAGGTTGCAGACATGACGAAGTCCGAGTTAATGGTTCGCCTGGCAGAAGTGTTTGCCGCCAAAAACGGCACGCATCTTCTGGCAAAAGACGTAGAGTACAGCGTGAAAGTCTTGGTTGACACCATGACCCGATCGCTTGCCCGAGGCCAACGCATCGAAATTCGAGGTTTCGGCAGCTTCGATTTGAACCATCGTCCTGCCCGTATCGGCCGCAATCCCAAAACCGGGGAGCGGGTGGAAGTACCTGAAAAACACGTACCCCACTTCAAGCCCGGTAAAGAATTGCGCGAACGGGTTGACTTGGCTTTAAAAGAAAATGCCAACTAAACCTTAGCATCAAAACGCCGCTTCCAAGCGGCGTTTTTTCTGTGGTTTAACTTCATCCGCTGCTTCAATACCTTAAGCCAAGCAAGCAACGGATTAGAGCGTGGATTTTTTTATAGTGGATTAAATTTAAACCAGTACGGCGTTGCCTCGCCTTAGCTCAAAGAGAACGATTCTCTAAGGTGCTGAAGCACCAAGTGAATCGGTTCCGTACTATTTGTACTGTCTGCGGCTTCGTCGCCTTGTCCTGATTTTTGTTAATCTACTATATCATTGCTTACAATCCGCTTTTTAAACAACAAATTATTTATTTCTATTATGAACAGGACAAAAATCCTGCTTGTTGCACTAAGACTAAGCCGTTTCAGGAATTTGCGGAAAATTCACGGCTTTTACAGAGCCTAATGCTTTCGCTTTTTGGTAAAACGCCAATTTGTATTCAAGCAAATCTAAATAGCGTGTTAATTCGGCAATCTGACACTTCACATTTTCTATTTGATTTTCAAACAAGGAAAGGCGTTCTTCAATGGTATTGTCGCCGATGATGGTGCATTCCGCAAAACGTTTGATGTCTTTCAAGCTCATTCCCGTATTTTTCAAGCATTGCAATAAGCCCAACCATTGCAAATCGTTATCGGTAAAACAGCGGTTACCATATTCATCACGTCCGATATTAGGCAACAAGCCTTCTTTGTCGTAAAAACGTAGGGTGTGGACGGAGATGCCTATTTTTTCGGCGGCTTTGGCAGTGGTATAAGTCATTTTCCCTCCTTCTAAACAAAAACAGTAAAAAACACTTGCTTTAGAGTTAACTCTAAAGTGTAAACTGTTGCTATGTTGCTCAGGCAAGGCTGTTTTGTCAATGAATTAAGAGGAAAGACAATGGAAATGAAACCAACCGATTCAACCATCAAATCTCGTGCGGCGGTGGCATTCGCTCCCAATCAACCCTTACAAATTGTGGAAATCGACGTAGAAATGCCACGCAAAGGCGAAGTGTTAATCCGTAACACTCATACGGGCGTGTGCCATACTGATGCGTTTACGTTATCAGGAAACGATCCTGAAGGCGTATTCCCCGTGGTGCTTGGGCACGAAGGTGCCGGTGTGGTCGTTGCTGTGGGCGAGGGTGTGTCAAGCGTAAAACCGGGCGATCACGTTATTCCGCTTTACACCGCCGAATGTGGCGAATGTGAGTTTTGCCGTTCGGGTAAAACCAACTTGTGCGTCTCAGTGCGTGACACGCAAGGTAAAGGTTTAATGCCGGACGGCACGACACGTTTTTCTTATCAAGGTCAGCCGATCTATCACTATATGGGCTGTTCGACTTTCAGTGAATACTCAGTTGTTGCCGAAGTTTCACTGGCGAAAATCAACCCTGAAGCCAACCACGAACAAGTATGTTTGCTCGGCTGCGGTGTGACCACAGGTATTGGTGCGGTACATAATACGGCAAAAGTGCAAGAAGGCGACTCTGTTGCCGTATTTGGCTTGGGGGCGATTGGTTTGGCGGTGGTGCAAGGTGCGCGTCAAGCCAAAGCCGGCCGCATTATCGCCATTGATACCAATCCCTCAAAATTCGAGTTGGCAAAACAGTTCGGTGCAACGGATTGTCTAAATCCGAACGATTACGATAAACCGATCAAAGATGTGTTGTTAGGTATTAATAAATGGGGTATTGACCATACCTTTGAATGTATCGGCAATGTAAACGTAATGCGCCAGGCATTAGAAAGTGCACACCGTGGTTGGGGACAATCCATTATCATCGGCGTAGCGGGTGCGGGACAAGAAATTTCAACGCGTCCGTTCCAATTGGTAACAGGTCGTGTTTGGAAAGGCTCTGCATTTGGTGGTGTGAAAGGTCGCTCCGAACTTCCGAAAATGGTGGAAGATTCAATGAAAGGCGATATCGAGTTAGAACCGTTTGTAACCCACACACTGACACTCGATCAAATCAATGAAGCCTTTGAGTTAATGCACGAAGGTAAATCGATCCGCGCTGTTATTCATTACTAAGGTACGCAATGAAACTAATCGAACAACATCAAATTTTTGGCGGTTCGCAACAAGTTTGGGCGCATTATGCCCAAACGTTGCAATGCGAAATGAAATTTGCCGTCTATTTGCCGGATAATCCGGAGAATCGACCGCTAGGTGTGATTTATTGGCTTTCCGGTTTGACGTGTACGGAACAAAATTTCATTACCAAATCGGGCTTTCAGCGTTACGCGGCAGAACATCAGGTGATTGTAGTTGCGCCCGACACCAGCCCTCGCGGAGAGCAAGTACCGAACGATGCGGCTTACGATTTAGGACAGGGTGCGGGCTTTTATCTGAATGCGACCGAGCAACCTTGGGCAACGAATTATCAAATGTATGATTATATTTTGAATGAGTTGCCCCGTCTGATTGAGAAACATTTTCCTACCAACGGCAAACGTTCCATTATGGGGCATTCGATGGGCGGACACGGCGCATTGGTATTGGCACTGCGAAACCCGGAACGTTATCAAAGTGTTTCTGCCTTTTCGCCCATTTTGTCGCCAAGCCTCGTGCCTTGGGGAGAAAAAGCCTTTTCTGCCTATTTGGGAAACAATCGTGAAAAATGGCAGCAATATGATGCAAGTTCGCTCATCCGACAAGGCTATAAAGTGCAAGGTATGCGCATTGATCAGGGCTTGGAAGATGAGTTTTTACAGATACAATTGCGTACCGAAGATTTTATCGAAACCTGTCGTGCGGCAAACCAGCTGGCCGATGTGCGCTTCCATAAAGGATACGATCACAGCTATTACTTCATCGCCGGTTTTATTGGCGAGCATATTGCCTATCACGCGGCATTTTTGAAGTAAGCTAAAGCAAAGCAGTTTGGAATAGCCGGCACGAGGGTAGTAAGAAGTGCCGGCAAAATACCGACATCAACGTATGCCGTCTGAACCCAAAGAAGCCTGTCCTACGGATTACCAAACCCTGCCCTTGATTTGATTAGTCTGATTTTTGAGCTTACACCTTGATTGGTCAAACATTAAAATCGCCCGTATTTCCTAGCTTACTTTTATTTTCATTGTCGAATTTGCATAAGCAGCCTGTTCCTGTTGTGTTTTCGATCCCTCCAAACCGGTGGGGGCGTAACAGCTTCGCGATTCACCATCTGTTTAATCTGTCCTTCTTCAATATTAAAACACAGCCTGAAACAAAAGGCATTTCTTTCAATAAATTGGTAATATCAACATCATATTGGAACGCCGCCTTTGCTCATACCCCCTTGCACGCTTCATTATTCTTTTCTACGGAAAACGCCAAGTTTGAAGGAAATCATTTATAATACCAGCGGTAAGCATTTTCTTTCTTTGCCGCAAGAAGTATAACAAGGTTAAATATGAGTAATAGAGACCAACTTTTTCAAGCTCCGCCGTTTGAAAACCACAGCCCGCTGACTTGGTATCAGGCTGCCTCACAACTGCCCAACTTCATCCGCGACGACGCGCAGGCAGCCGCCATCGAACACCTCGATCGGCTTTGGACCGAATTGATGATGTTCAAACGCAAAAGAAACCGTTTTTTAGGCAGGAGTTTGCGTTCCCCGCAAGTCCCCAAAGGGCTTTATTTCTATGGCGGAGTCGGACGCGGCAAGAGCTTTCTGATGGACGCTTTTTTCGGCTGCCTCCCTTACCGCCGCAAACGCCGCGTCCACTTTCATGCCTTTATGGCAGAAATCCACCGGCGGCTGAAAGCCCTGAAAAGCGAAAGCAACCCGTTGAAATCCGTTGCCGCCGAGATTGCCAAAGAAACCCGCGTATTGTGTTTTGACGAATTTCATGTCAGCGATATTGCGGATGCAATGATTTTAGGCCGTCTGCTGGAAAACCTGCTTAACGAGGGCGTTGTTTTGGTGGCGACTTCAAACTACGCGCCTTCCGAACTCTATCCGCAAGGTCAAAACCGGAGCAGTTTTCTTCCCACAATCGCGCTCATCGAATCCAGCCTGACCGTCTTAAACGTTGACGGCGGGGAAGACTACCGGCTGCGTGCCCTCCGCCCCGCCGAGATTTTCTTTACGCCTGCCAATGAAGAAAATGAGGCAAAACTGGCACAACTGTTCAAAGAAATGACGGGCATTACCGATTTGAACCCCGGCACCAGCACCATCCACGGGCGGGATATTCCGCATAAGGCGGAATCCGGCCGTGCCGTATGGTTTGATTTCCGCGCACTGTGTTTCGGTCCCCGCTCACAGTCCGACTATCTGTATCTGGCCGAACATTATGAAATGGTTTTTCTATCGGGTTTGGAAAAACTCTCTCCCCAAGAAAAGGCGGAAGCACGGCGGCTGACTTGGCTGATTGACGTACTCTATGATTTCCGGGTCAAACTGTGTGCCACCGGCGCGGTAGATGTCAACCATATCTATACAGAAGGCGATTTTGCCGAAGAATTTACCCGCACCGCCAGCCGGATGGTTGAAATGCAGTCCGAAGTTTATTTGGAACAGCCGCATCTGACCTTATCCCCGAAGGATTAGGTCGGATAAATTTTTTCCCGATAAAATAACTTTCATAAATAAAAAATAAGGATGCAATATGGCGATTGAACGCACCATTTCCATTATCAAACCCGATGCCGTCGGCAAAAACGTTATCGGCAAAATATACAGCCGCTTTGAAGAAAACGGTTTGAAAATCGTTGCCGCCAAAATGAAGCAGCTTACCCTCAGAGAGGCGCAAGAATTTTATGCGGTTCATAAAGACCGCCCCTTCTACGCCGGATTGGTTGAATTTATGACCGGCGGCCCGGTTATGATTCAGGTATTGGAGGGCGAAAACGCCGTCCTGAAAAACCGCGAACTGATGGGGGCGACCAATCCCGCCGAAGCCGCCGAAGGTACGATACGGGCAGACTTTGCCACATCGGTCAGCATTAACGCCGTACACGGTTCCGACAGCGTGGAAAATGCCGCTTTGGAAATTGCCTATTTCTTCAGCCAAACCGAAATCTGCCCCCGTTGATACGCCGCCCCGGCCTTTTCAGACGGCATCAGGCGTATCTATGCCGTCTGAACCCCTTGTCTTAAGGAAGCTTTAAATCATGCCCGTATGCCGGCGATTTTTATTTGAAGCCTTGATTAAGAAAAACACAAACACATGAAAACCAACCTGCTCAACTACGACCTGCAAGGACTGATCCGACATTTTGCCGATATGGGCGAAAAACCTTTCCGCGCCAAACAGGTTATGCGTTGGATACACCAATCCGGCGCGCAAAATTTCGATGAAATGACCGATTTGGCAAAATCGTTGCGCCATAAATTAAACGAACAGGCAAACATCGGCATTCCCAAGCTGATGATGTCCCAAGAATCTTCAGACGGCACCCGCAAGTGGCTGTTGGATGTCGGGACGGGGAACGGGGTGGAAACCGTCTTCATCCCCGAATCGGATCGCGGCACGCTCTGCATTTCCTCGCAAGTCGGCTGCGCTTTGGAATGTACATTTTGCTCGACCGGCCGGCAGGGCTTCAACCGCAACCTGACTGCTGCCGAAATCATCGGACAGTTGTGGTGGGCAAACAAAGCAATGGGTGTTACACCGAAAAACGAACGCGTAATTTCCAATGTAGTGATGATGGGTATGGGCGAGCCGATGGCGAACTTCGACAATGTCGTTACCTCCTTAAGCATTATGCTGGACGACCACGGCTACGGTTTGAGCCGCCGCCGTGTAACGGTTTCCACTTCAGGTATGGTGCCCCAAATGGACAGGTTGCGCGATGTCATGCCGGTAGCTTTGGCGGTTTCCCTCCACGCCTCCAATGACGAAGTCCGCGACCAAATCGTACCGTTGAACAAAAAATATCCCTTGAAAGAACTGATGGCTGCCTGCCGGCGCTATCTGGTTAAAGCCCCCAGGGATTTCATCACCTTCGAATATGTGATGCTGGACGGAATCAACGATAAGGCGCAACATGCGCACGAACTGATTAATTTGGTCAAAGATGTTCCCTGCAAATTCAACCTCATCCCGTTTAACCCCTTCCCCAATTCGGGATACGAACGATCAAGCAAGGAAAATATCCGAGTTTTCAAAGATATCTTGCAACAAGCGGGATTTGTCGTTACCGTGCGTAAAACCCGGGGCGACGATATTGATGCCGCTTGCGGACAGTTGGCGGGGCAGGTTCAGGATAAAACGCGCCGCCAACAAAAATGGCAGCAGATTTTAATCGGACAACAGGGGTAATTATGCCTTTTAAGCTATCCAAACGAATCTCTTTATTGCTTGTCCTTGCCTTGGGCGCGTGCAGCACTTCCTACCGTCCCTCGCGGGCGGAAAAGGCCAATCAGGTTTCCAATATCAAAACCCAGTTGGCAATGGAATATATGCGCGGGCAGGACTATCGTCAGGCGACGGCAAGTATTGAAGACGCCCTGAAATCGGATCCTAAGAACGAGCTTGCCTGGCTGGTTCGTGCCGAAATCTATCAATACCTGAAAGTTAACGACAAGGCGCAGGAAAGTTTCCGGCACGCCCTCTCCATCAAACCCGACAGTGCCGAAATCAACAACAACTACGGCTGGTTCCTATGCGGCAGGCTCAACCGCCCTGCCGAATCTATGGCATATTTCGACAAAGCCCTGGCCGACCCCACCTACCCGACCCCTTATATTGCCAACCTGAATAAAGGCATATGCAGTGCCAAACAGGGGCAATTCGGATTGGCGGAAGCCTATTTGGAACGTTCGCTCGCCTCGCAGCCGCAGTTTCCTCCCGCATTTAAAGAACTGGCGCGCACCAAAATGCTGGCCGGGCAGTTGGGCGATGCCGATTACTACTTTAAAAAATACCAAAGCAGGGTGGAAGTCCTTCAGGCCGATGATTTGCTGCTAGGCTGGAAAATTGCCAAAGCCCTCGGCAACGCGCAGGCGGCATACGAATATGAAGCACAGTTGCAGGCAAATTTCCCCTACTCGGAAGAATTGCAAACCGTCCTCACCGGTCAATAAACAGATTCAAACCATATGAACACACTCCAACGCCGCAGGACGCATCAAGTCCGCATCGATCATATTACCGTCGGTTCGGAAGCACCCGTCGTTATCCAATCTATGACCAACACCGACACTGCCGATGCAAAAGCCACCGCATTGCAGATTAAGGAATTGAGCGACGCCGGATCCGAAATGGTGCGTATTACCGTCAACAGCCCCGAAGCCGCGTCCAAAGTTGCCGAAATCCGCCGCCGCTTGGACGATATGGGCTATACTACACCGCTTATCGGCGATTTTCATTTCAACGGCGAACGCCTGTTGGCGGAATTTCCCGAATGCGGCAAAGCATTGTCCAAATACCGCATCAACCCCGGCAATGTCGGCAAAGGCGCGAAAGGCGATGAAAAATTTGCCTTTATGATTCGGACTGCTGCCGAAAACGATAAAGCCGTCCGCATCGGCGTAAACTGGGGTTCTTTGGATCAAAGCCTCGCCAAACGTATGATGGATGCCAACCTCGCTTCTTCCGCGCCGAAACCGCCTGAAGAAGTGATGAAGGAAGCCCTGATTGTCTCCGCTTTGGAATCTGCCGAAAAAGCCGTTCTATTGGGACTGCCCGAAGACAAAATCATCCTGTCGTGCAAAGTCAGCGCGGTTCAGGATTTGATTCAGGTTTACCGCGAACTGGGCAGCCGTTGCGCCTATCCGCTGCATTTGGGTTTGACCGAGGCCGGCATGGGCAGCAAAGGCATTGTCGCATCAACGGCGGCATTATCTGTTTTGCTTCAAGAAGGAATCGGCGACACCATCCGCATTTCACTCACTCCGGAGCCGGGCAGCCCGCGTACTCAGGAGGTTATTGTTGGACAAGAGATTTTACAGACTATGGGTCTGCGTTCGTTTACACCGATGGTTACCGCCTGTCCGGGCTGCGGGCGCACCACCAGTACCGTTTTTCAAGAGCTGGCACAAGATGTTCAAAATTACCTTCGCCAAAAAATGTCTATATGGCGTACTCTTTATCCTGGGGTTGAATCCCTGAACGTTGCCGTGATGGGCTGCGTCGTCAACGGTCCCGGAGAAAGCAAATTGGCCGACATCGGCATCAGCCTGCCCGGTACGGGGGAAACACCCGTCGCGCCGGTTTATGTGGACGGGGAGCGCAAAGTCACACTGAAAGGCGACAACATTGCAACAGAGTTTCTAGCTATTGTTGAAGAATATGTCAAAATCAACTACGGTGAAAACGGCCTCAAACGCAACCAGAACAAAATCATCCCTATACAGTCCCTATAAGACAAATGCCGTCTGAACTGTTTTCAGACGGCATTTGTCTACTTCACAAGGTTTAAAGCCGCAAAGATACACGGTTTTCCAAAACTTGGTCGATCAAGCCGTATTCTTTCGCCTCTTCGGCAGACATGAAATTATCACGATCGGTGTCACGCTCCAAATCTGCCAAATCGCGGTCGCAGTGTTTCGCCATCAAGCGGTTGAGTTTCTCTTTGATTTTCAACAGCTCGCGCGCATGAATTTCAATGTCGGATGCCTGACCGCCCAAACCGCCGCTGATTAAAGGCTGGTGAATCATAATCCGGCTGTTGGGCAGGGCGAAACGTTTGCCTTTCCCGCCTGCCGACAATAAGAACGCGCCCATACTTGCCGCCTGCCCCAAGCACAAAGTCGATACATCGGGTTTGATGAAATTCATGGTGTCGTAAATTGACATACCTGCCGTTACCGATCCGCCGGGGGAATTGATATAGAAGAAAATATCTTTGTCCGGATTTTCACTTTCCAGAAACAACAGTTGGGCAACCACCAGATTGGCGGACTCGTCCGTTACCGGACCGACCAGAAATACGATGCGCTCTTTCAAAAGGCGCGAGTAAATATCAAATGCACGCTCGCCGCGACCGCTTTGTTCGATAACGGTAGGAACGAGGTAATTCTTAAAATCGAAGGACATTTTTGTCTCCTGTCAATGTTGCGAAAGCACCAAAGGGACGCTTTGGTGCTTTCAAGCTGCCTGTTTCAGACGGCCTTTTGAAGATGATCAGGCTTGCGCGCCCATCACTTCGTCAAAAGACAAAGCTTTTTCGCTTACTTTGGCTTTGCCCAAAACGAAATCAACGACATTGCTTTCTACCGCCAAAGAAGTCGGGCCTTGCAGGCGGGAAGGCTCTGCGTAGTACCAGTCGATTACTTCTTGAGGATCTTCGTAGCTTTCTGCGAAGTTGGCGACAACGGCTTTAATTTGGTCTTCAGTCGGTTCCAGTTTGTTTTCGTCAACCAGTTTCGCCAAAATCAAACCCAAAGACACGCGGCGTTCGGCTTGTTCTTTGAACATATCCAAAGGCAAATCCAAGTTCGCGGCATCGGCCATACCTTGGTTGACGAAGTTTTGTTTCATTTCGTTTGCCAAGCGGGCGGCTTCTTCATTGACCAAAGCAACCGGAACTTTCAGCTCTACGGCTTTGAGCAGCGCGTTCATTACAGATTCTTTGGTTTGTTCCTTCACGCGGCGTTCCACTTCGCGGCTGACGTTTTTCTTCACTTCTTCGCGCATTTTGGCAACATCGCCGTCGGCGATACCCAATGCTTTGGCGAAGTCGGCATCAACTTCGGGCAGGACGGGTTCGGATACGTTGTTCAATGTAATGGCAAAAACAGCGGATTTACCGGCAACGTCTTTACCGTGGTAGTCTTCGGGGAAGTTGACGGTAACGTCTTTACTTTCGCCCGCCTTCATACCGGCCACACCGGCTTCAAATTCAGGCAGCATTTGACCTGCGCCCAATACGAAGGCGTAGTTTTTGGATGCGCCGCCGGCAAAAGGTTCGCCGTCGATTTTGCCTTCAAAGTCGATGATGACGCGGTCGCCGTTTCGGGCTTCGCGTTCGACATGGTTGAAGCGGGTGCGTTGTTTGCGCAGGATTTCTACGGTTTTGTCCACTTCGGCATCGCCGACGGATGCGGTTACTTTTTCGACTTCTTGTGCAGACAAATCGCCGATAACGACTTCAGGGAACACTTCAAAAATCGCAGCGATTTTCAGGAATTCTTTATCGTCTTGTTCTTCAACGCCTTCAAAACGGGGGAAGCCTGCCACTTTCAACTCTTGGGCAACGGCGACATCGTAGAAGCGGCGTTGTACCATTTCGTTGATGACATCGTTTTGAGCACTTGCACCGTACATTTGGGCAATCATTTTCAAAGGTGCTTTGCCCGGACGGAAACCGTCGATTTTTGCACGGCGTTGGGTTTGTTTCAGTTTTTTATCGGTTTCTGCGTTGATTTCGGACCAAGGCAGGGACAACACTACTTTGCGTTCCAAATTTTCTAAAGTTTCAACAGTTACGCTCATCATAAGCCCTTAAATTTGTTGTGTTGATCAAATGACACCCCTTACCGGCAACGGAAAGCCGGCGCGCGGCGGATACGGGGATTTGAACCGTCTTGCTGCAAAAGGGAGATTTTAGCTCGAAAGTATATCACAATGTTCCGCCTGAAACATAATATGCCGTCTGAAAACGCCTTCCCACCGTTCAGACGGCATATGCGCGGTTGCGCTACAAATAATCTTTGTGTGCCAAAATTTTGCGGCTGCCGTTGAGGCCGGCGGGGGAAACGACACCCGCATTTTCCAGCGCTTCCATCAGGTTGGCGGCCCGGTTATAGCCGATACGCAACTGGCGTTGCAGGGAAGAGATGGAAGTTTTTTTGCTTTCTAAAACATACGCGACAGCCTGATCGAACAATTCGTCGCTGCCCGCATTCGGATTGACGATATTGGTCGTTTCCAGCGCGGCCTCGCCGCTGAGCAGACCTTCAATATAGTCGGCTGGGGCTTGCGATTTGACGTAGTTGACGACTTGATGCACTTCGTCGTCGGAAACGAACGCGCCTTGCAGTCGGGTCGGTTCGGCACTGCCGGGCTGGAGGAACAGGGAATCACCGTATTTCAGCAGCTCGTCCGCGCCCATTTGGTCGAGAATGGTACGGCTGTCGATTTTGCTTTGCACGGTAAACGCCATACGCGTCGGGATATTCGCCTTAATTAAGCCGGTAACGACATCGACGCTCGGACGTTGGGTTGCGACTATCATATGGATGCCGGCGGCGCGCGCCTTTTGGGCGAGGCGGGCAATTTGCTGCTCGACGGCTTTGCGTTCGGTCATCATCAGGTCTGCCAACTCGTCGATAACGACCACAATCAACGGCAGTTTTTCCAGCGGCTCGGGTTCGTCGGGGTTCAGGCTGAACGGATTAAGCAAAGGCTTGCCGGCCGCTTTGGCTTGTTCGACTTTTTGGTTGAAGCCCTCCAAATTACGCACGCCGGCGTGGGAAAGCAGGCGGTAGCGTTTTTCCATTTCGGCAACGCACCAGTTCAACGCCTGTCCTGCTTCGCGCATATCGGTTACAACCGGGCAGAGCAGGTGCGGAATGCCGTCGTAAATGCTCAACTCAAGCATTTTGGGGTCTATCATAATGAAGCGGACTTCTTCCGGCGTAGCTTTGAAAAGCATAGACATAATCATGCCGTTCACGCCGACGGATTTGCCCGAACCGGTCATGCCGGCGACCAAAAGGTGCGGCATTTTCGCCAAGTCGCCGACGACGGGCGTACCGGCAATGTCTTTGCCCAATGCAACGGTCAGCTTGGATTTGGCTTCGGCAAACACGGGTGAAGACAAGATTTCGCTCAACATCACGTCTTGGCGTTTGTCGTTGGGCAACTCGATGCCCATCGTGTTTTTGCCCGCGATGGTTTCGACGATACGCACGGATTGCAGCGACATGGAACGCGCCAAATCTTTAGATAAAGCAACGATTTGGCTGCCTTTTATGCCTTGCGCGGGTTCGATTTCATAACGCGTAATCACAGGGCCGGAAGTGGCGGATACGACTTCTACGCCGATGCCGAATTCTGCCAGCTTGGACTCGATCAGTTCGGCAGTGCGCTCCAATTCGGCGGGATTGATGCTGACGGGTTCGCCATCCGGCAGGCGCAGCAGGTTTATGCCGGGCTTGTGGTATTCGCCCGCCTGCCCCGGTTCGTCGTCTTCAAACAAAGAAGCCTGAATTTTGGGCGGCGGCGCGACGGAAACCGCGACGGATTTGCGGTTGCTGCTGCTGCCTTCGGGTGGTGCAAGGGGTTGGGAGGTGATATTTTTGGCTTCTTTCACCATCCGGCGGGTACTGTAAGTATCGATGCCGTCTGTTTTGGCGTTTGTCCGGCGTTTGCCCAATGCCGATATTTTCCGCCCGGATGCCGTCAGGAAATTTTGAACCGCCCCGCCCGCAGCGTCCAACACGTCCAGCCACGACACCTGCACCAGCAAAGATACGGACAGCAATAAAACAACCGAAATAATCAACAGGCTGCCCGATTTTCCCAGCAACCATTCAAATATCGTGCCGACGCGCATACCGACCATACCGCCCGCACCTGCCGGCAAGGCATCCCCGTATTTCCCGCCCAGCGCAAAATATTCCAAGACGGGGCTGAATACCGTCAGGATAAAGAGTGCGGCGGCGGCGATTTTGCGGTTGTACGAGCCGGGCAATGCCTGTTTGGCGTGCCGTCGGAAATCTTTATACAGCACGACGCAGGCAGCCGCCACCCACCACCACGCCGACAACCCGAAAAGATAATAGCCGACATCGGCGACATACGCCCCGAACAAGCCCCCCAAATTGGCGGCATCTTCGGCAGCCGGCGAACTGCGCGACCAAGACGGATCGCCCATATCGAAACTGATCAGGGAAATCGCCAAATACAGGGTTGCCGCCAAGCCCATCAGCCACAATGCGTCGGCAATCAGATTGGCGACATATTCGGGACGCGCTTTCTTCGCTTCGTTTTTTTGCAATTCTTTGGCGGCTTTGAGCTGTTCGGAAACCTTGTTGCCCCTTGAAGCATTGTCGTTTTTCTTGCGCGGGCGGGTTTGGGCCGGCTTGGTCTGCCTGCCTTTTGTGATTTTCTTATTGGATTTTTCTGTCATTCCGTATCACCGGGAAATGCCGTCCGAACATACGGGACGGTTTGCGGATTAAATGTGAAGTGTCGGATTATACCCCATTTCGCCCGGTCGGACGCGCGGCGGGCGGGTGTTGCCTTTCAGACGGCATCGCGGGTATTTTACGCAGGATTGCGGCGAACCAGTATAATCCGTGCCGTTTGAACCGACTGAAAGAAGATGGTATGAAGCAATTGAAACTTGCCGTTTCCGGCGCGCAGATTTTATTTGTGGCATTCGGCGCAATGGTGCTGGTCCCCCTGCTGACCGGTCTGAACCCGGCACTCGCGCTTTTAGGTGCAGGCGTGGGAACGCTGCTGTTCCAAATCACAACCAAACGCAAAGTGCCGATTTTTCTCGGTTCTTCGTTTGCCTTTATCGCACCGATTATCTACTCCGTCGGCGAATGGGGGCTGCCTTCCACTATGTTCGGGTTGTTTGCTGCGGGATTTATGTATTTTGTATTTGCCACACTCATCCGCCGGCGCGGACTGGCGGCGGTGCACAGGCTGCTGCCGCCGGTCGTCATCGGTCCGGTCATTATGGTCATCGGCTTGTCGGTCGCCTCGGCGGCAAGCAGTATGGCGATGGGGCAGTCAGGCGGAAAACAGGTCATCGACTATACCGATTCGCTGATTCTTTCCGGCTTTACCTTTGCCGTTACCGCCGCCGTTTCGGTTTTCGGCAACAAAATGATGAAGCTTATTCCGATTTTAATCGGTGTCGCATCGGGTTATGTATTGGCACTCTTGATGGGAATGGTGGACACGGCAAGCATTGCACACGCGCCTTGGTTTGCCGTCCCGCATTTTGAAACGCCGCAAGTCAACTGGCAGGCGGCACTGTTTATGCTTCCGGTCGCAATCGCCCCCGCCATCGAACACATCGGCGGCATTATGGCGATCGGCAATGTAACGGGGAAAGACTATACAAAAGACCCGGGCTTGGACAAAACCCTTGCCGGCGACGGCTTGGGCGTATGCGTTGCCGGCTTGATCGGCGGCCCGCCGGTTACGACCTACGGCGAAGTGACCGGCGCGGTGATGATTACCAAAAACAGCAACCCCGTCATTATGACTTGGGCGGCGGTTTTTGCCGTCTGCATGGCGTTTTTCGGCAAATTCAATGCGTTTTTGGCTTCCATCCCGATGCCTGTGATGGGCGGCATTATGCTGCTGCTGTTCGGCACGATTGCTTCTTTAGGCATCAAAACCCTGATTGATGCCAAAGTCGATTTGATGCTGCCGAAAAACCTGGTTATCGTCAGCTCGGTACTGACGACGGGCATCGGCGGTATGACGCTCAAACTGGGCGGTTTCAGCTTTGCCGGCGTGGGCTTGTGCGCCGTACTCGCCATTGTGTTGAACAGCCTGCTGCCCGATGCCTGCGAACCGGAGCGTTGATACGCAAATACCGATCCGATACCGCTGGAAAATTTACCCGTTAACCGGCTTCGTGCCGGCGGTTTGCGCGCGGTATCCGCATTGTGTCGGACAGCCTGCCGCCGGTACGCGAACAGCCTGCCGTAAACACGCAAATGCCGTCTGAACATCTTTCAGACGGCATTTTCCGTTTTATTTGAGATTTTGAATCAAAGAGCGGACAGTCCCGCCGTAATAAGAAGAAGACGTGCAATACACTGTTTCCAAAGCACATTGCCCCTGCACGCCATATTTTTTGATACATTGGTTGAGTGCGACCTGATGGACGCTCGTAAAACGCGGAGAAGTAATCACAACGGCGTTTTCAACGCTCATCGCACCCAAGGCTTTCGGGTATGCCAACGCGACACAGGTATTGTTCAGCGACACAACCGACCGGCATCCCGTCGCCTGATCGCCGCCTATGCCCGCAAGCGTATCCTGCCCTTTGCAAAAAGCCTCCAATTCGGCAAGTGCCTCGTTTTGCGTCGAATCTTCTTTTGTTGCCTTAATCTGCAAAACATCGTCCGTATTCTGCGGATTCTGCCAAACGGCGAGATAACCGTAAGTATCGGCAGCCTGTGCCGCCGCAGTCATCAGGCAGAGTACAGATACTGCCGCCATCCTTTTTATCATCACAAACTCCTGACGTTTCGTCCAAATTCTGCCGCATTATAAACAAAAAACAAGATAAATCCCTCCTTATCGGCTTATCCTCCCTGCAGATTGCACCGCCGGAGTGCGGCAAACCGGTTTCGGCAGCACAAATCCGCCTACTGCCGCCTTGCCGGCAAGCCGTTGTTTTCAGACGGCATTGCGGGCAACCTTTGCGGCGGGTGAAAAACCTTGTCCTATAATTTATCCCGCTTCAAAATCAGCATACGTTTGGAAATACAAAAATATCTTTCAATTTGTTGAAACCTGCAAACTCCCCGAAAATAGGGAAACGCCGCCCCGGTTTGAACTGAGCACCACATATTCCGATGCCCTTCCCCCGATACCTTCCGGCAAGCGCAAAAATACCCGGCAAAAATCCGAAACAACACAGCCGGCGGCAGACGAGTCCCCAAACCGCCCCCGCAAAGCATCCGCGTCGGAAAAACAAACCGCCCCCGGGGCTTAATTCTGAAGGGCGTATTGTTCGATAATGGTTTGGGTTATAATCCCCTATCGACTTTCCACGTCCGCGAGATACTTTGCCTATGGAAACCCCGCCCAACACCCCCCAACGCTCCCTGCGTCAAAACAGCATCTACCTGCTGCCCAACTCCTTTACCGTTGCCGCCCTGTTTTCTGCCTTTTACGCCATTACCCAATCGATGCACGGGCATTATGAAACCGCCGCCATCGCGGTATTCATCTCTATGCTGCTGGACGGTATGGACGGGCGCGTGGCGCGGCTGACCAACAGCCAAAGCGCGTTCGGGGAGCAGCTCGACAGCCTTGCCGATATGGTCAGCTTCGGTGTCGCCCCTGCGCTGATTGCCTACAAATGGCAACTTTGGCAATTCGGCAAAATCGGTTATTCCGTCGCCTTCATCTACTGCGCCTGCGCCGCCCTGCGCCTCGCCCTGTTCAACACGCTCATCGGCAAGGTGGACAAACGCTGGTTTATCGGCGTGCCCAGTCCGACTGCCGCCGCGCTGATTGCCGGGCTGATTTGGGTCAACCACAGCGTCGAAAAGTTCCCCGCCGTCCACTGGTGGGCATTGGGCATCACGCTGTTTGCCGGCCTGTCGATGATTGTCCAAATCCCTTTTTGGAGTTTTAAAGAAATCAACATCCGCAAACAAGTCCCCTTTGTCGGAATGCTGCTTGCCGTCTTGCTGCTGCTTTTGGTCACTTGGGAACCGTCGCTCGTCCTCTTCCTGTTCTTTCTCGGATACAGCCTGTCCGGCTACATTATGGCGGCACGCCGGTTTTGGAAAAAATACAGAAAGGCGGATTAAATGTGGCATTGGGAAATTATCCTGCTCCTGCTTTCCGTAGGCAGTGCGTCAGGTTTTATTGCCGGTCTGTTCGGTGTCGGAGGCGGCGCACTGATTGTTCCTGTCGTTTTATGGGTACTCGGTTACCAAGGATTGGCTCAACATCCCTATGCCCAACACCTCGCTATCGGCACATCCTTTGCCGTTATGGTCTTTACCGCCTTCTCCAGTATGTTGGGACAGCACAAAAAACAGGCAGTTGACTGGAAAACGGTATTCATGATGATACCGGGCATGATATTCGGCGTATTCTTGGGTTCGCTCTCCGCAAAATATATCCCCACATTCTGGCTTCAAATTTTCTTTATCCTGTTTTTTACAGCCGTCGCATTCAGAACATTGCATAGCGGTCATCAGACTGCATCGCATCCGCTGCCAAAACTGCCGGGACTGACTGCTGTTTCCACATTATTCGGCACAATGTCAAGCTGGGTCGGCATAGGGGGCGGCTCACTTTCTGTCCCTTTCTTAATCCGATGCGGATTTCCCACCCACAAAGCCATCGGTACATCATCCGGACTCTCCTGGCCAATTGCGCTGGCAGGTGCGATATCTTATCTTTTAAACGGTCTGAAAGTTGGAGGGCTGCCTGAAGGCTCGCTGGGCTTCCTTTATTTGCCCGCTGTCGCCGTCCTCAGTGCGGCAACCATTGCCTTTGCCCCGCTCGGTGTCAAAACCGCCCATCACCTTTCTTCTGCCAAACTTAAAAAATCCTTCGGCATTATGCTGCTTTTGATTGCCGGAAAAATGCTGTACAACCTGCTTTGAAACACACGAAAAACCCTTTTTACCGTTTGCACAAACACTTAATCAGGACAAGGCTTCCGGCCTCCCATTCCGGCAAAATGAAAAACAACCGTCCCGATTTTTGCAGAATATACGGAAAACAAAACAAATGCCGTCTGAAACCACATTCCGATAATCAGCAGGGCTTCAGACGGCATTCTGATAATTTCAATTACTCGGCTGCGGCAACGACGGCAACGGTAATTTTAGCAACGGCATCAGTATGCAAAGCAACTTCTACTTCATACTCGCCAACGGCTTTCAAAGGACCGTTTGGCAGGCGTACATTTGCTTTCACGGCTTCGATACCGGCAGCAACGATTGCAGCAGCAATGTCGGCATTGGTAACGGAACCGAACAGGCGGCCGTCCACACCGGCTTTTTGTGCAACGGTAACGGTTTGACCGTCCAATTTTTCCTGACGGGCTCGGGCATCTGCCAAAATTTCGGCCTGTTTGGCTTCCAGTTCTGCGCGGCGTGCTTCAAACTCTTTCATGTTCGCTTCAGTCGCACGTTTTGCCTTACCGGCAGGAATCAAGAAGTTGCGGGCGTAACCGTTTTTAACGGTTACGATGTCGCCCAAGTTGCCCAAACCGCCGATTTTTTCTAACAGAATAATTTGCATGATTCAAACTCCAAAATTATTTGTGTTGGTCGGTATAAGGCAGGAGTGCCAAAAAACGCGCGCGTTTTACGGCAACAGCCAATTGGCGTTGGTAGAATGCCTTCGTTCCTGTAATGCGGGCAGGAATGATTTTACCGTTTTCAGAGATAAAGTCTTTCAGCAAATCAACTTGTTTGTAATCGACTTCTTGGATTTTTTCAGCCGTGAAACGGCAGAATTTTCTACGTTTGAATGATTGACGAGCCATTGTCGTTTAACCTTTATATTCTTGAATATTTTGTATTCTGAGCATCGGCATCAGGGAACGTCTGCTTTTTTGAGCCAAAAAACCTTCGACGTATACATATACGCCCTGCCGATACTGCCACTCTTCCGCCTGCCTGCCTAAAATCCGCGCGGTGATCTCCAATTGGACAAGGCATTGCTGCCCGTTTTCCTCCCGCCATGATTCGTGCTTTAAAATAATATCTAAAACAGGGATTCCGGCAGGCGTATATCGAATAGGGAAAACTTTTTCAATCAACGCGGCAAGCGAAACAAGATTATTGAATCCCAATTATTGGGCAGCCGCTTCTTCAGACGCACCGCTCAACAGGTTCTTAGCCTTTTCACCACCCAACATAGGGGAGGCTTCGGTAACGGCGTGTTTGGTTTTGATGGTCAGATGACGCAATACCGCATCATTGAAACGGAACGCGGTTTCCAACTCCTCAACAACTTCCGGAGTGGTTTCAATGTTCATCAAAACGTAATGGGCTTTATGGATTTTGTTAATCGGGTAAGCCAGTTGGCGGCGGCCCCAGTCTTCCAAACGGTGGATTTTACCGTTTGCCTCGGCAATCATGGTTTTGTAACGTTCAACCATAGCGGGCACTTGCTCGCTTTGATCAGGATGAACGATAAACACGATCTCGTAATGACGCATGTTATCTCCTTATGGATGGTAAAAACAGCCTTCTGCCATGCGAAAGCAGAAGGCAAGGTTCAAAGAACGGGCATTATATTGGGGTTTGCCGACAGAATCAAGGATTTGGCGCGAAAAACTTGCATTCCGCCGAAAATTTCGGTTTCAGACGGCATTCAAATGTTTTGGCTGCCCAGCCAGCGTTCCGCGTCCAAAGCCGCCTGACAGCCGGAAGCCGCGCTGGTAATCGCCTGACGGTAGGTATGGTCTTTTACGTCGCCCGCCGCCCATACGCCTTCGATATTGGTTGCACCGACATTGTCCGCCGTACCGCCTTTGGTTTTCAGGTAGCCGGCTTCGTCCATTTCCAACTGCCCTTTGAAAATATCGGTATTCGGCTTGTGCCCGATGGCGATAAAGATGCCGCTGACGGCAATTTGTTGCTCAGAACCGTCGTTGTTTTTTAATAATGCGCCGTTTACGCCCCGATCGTCGCCCAGTACTTCTTGCAGGTTGCTTTCCAGCTTGAGGATGATTTTGCCCTCTTCCACGCGTTTCATCAGTTTGTCGATCATGATTTTTTCGGCGCGGAACTCGCTGCGGCGGTGAATCAGCGTAACGGTTTTGGCGATATTGGCAAGGTAGAGTGCCTCCTCAACTGCCGTATTGCCGCCGCCGACTACGGCAACATCTTGGTTTTTGTAGAAGAAACCGTCGCAGGTGGCGCAGGCGGAAACACCTTTCCCCGCAAACGCTTCCTCACTCGGCAAACCGAGGTATTTGGCGGACGCGCCGGTGGCGACAATCAGGGCATCGCAAGTGTACTCGCCCATATCGCCTTTGAGTGCGAACGGGCGTTTTTGCAGATCGACGGCGTTGATTTGGTCAAAAATGATTTCCGTTCCGAAACGTTCGGCGTGGGCGAGAAACCGCGCCATCAGCTCCGGCCCTTGCACGCCGTCGGCATCGGCAGGCCAGTTGTCCACCTCGGTGGTGGTCATCAGTTGCCCGCCTTGCGCGATACCTGTAATAATGACGGGGTTTAAATTGGCGCGCGCGGCATAGACGGCGGCGGTGTATCCGGCGGGGCCGGAACCCAAAATAATCAGTTTGCGGTGTTGGGACATCGTTTTTCCTTTGCTGTGTCAAGTTTTCGGATTCTACTCGAATTATCGGCGCGTTTGAGAAATTTCGACCATACGGGCGTTCAGACGGCATCCCGCAACCTTGACTACCGTCTGAACATCAAAGCAGGAATCAAACTTATGCAACAAAAAATCCGTTTCCAAATCGAAGGCATGACCTGTCAGGCCTGCGCTTCGCGTATTGAAAAAGTGTTGAACAAAAAAGATTTTGTCGAATCGGCGGGAGTGAACTTCGCCAGCGAGGAAGCGCAGGTTACGTTTGACGACAGCAAAACGTCGGTAGCTGACATTGCCAAAATCATTGAGAAAACCGGTTACGGCGCGAAGGAAAAAACGGAAGATACATTGCCGCAAGCTGAAGCAGAACACCATATCGGCTGGAGATTGTGGCTTTTGTTTGCCATCAATATCCCCTTTCTTATCGGTATGGCGGGGATGATGATTGGCAGATACGATTGGATGATTCCGCCTGTATGGCAGTTTGTACTGGCAAGCATAGTGCAGCTTTGGCTGGCAGTACCGTTTTACAAAAGCGCGTGGGCGAGCATTAAGGGCGGGCTGGCGAATATGGACGTGCTGGTTACCATCGGCACGGTGTCGATTTACCTGTATTCCGTTTATATGCTGTTTTTCAGCCCGCACGCGGCGCACGGTATGGCGCATGTGTATTTTGAAGTGGGCGTGATGGTGATCGGTTTTGTGTCACTGGGTAAATTTTTGGAACACCGCACCAAAAAATCCAGCCTGAACAGCTTGGGTTTGCTGCTCAAACTCACACCAACCCAAGTCAACGTGCAACGCGATGGCGAATGGAAACAAGTGCCCATCGACCAAGTGCAAATCGGCGACCTTATCCGCGCCAACCACGGCGAACGCATTGCCGCCGACGGCATTATCGAAAGCGGCAGCGGTTGGGCGGACGAGAGCCATCTTACCGGCGAATCCAACCCCGAAGAGAAAAAGGCGGGCGGCAAAGTGTTGGCGGGCGCGCTGATGACCGAAGGCAGCGTGGTGTACCGTGCCACCCAGCTCGGCAGCCAAACCCTGCTCGGCGACATGATGAACGCGCTCTCCGAAGCGCAAGGCAGCAAAGCACCGATTGCGCGCGTGGCCGATAAAGCGGCGGCGGTGTTTGTGCCGACTGTCGTGGGCATTGCGCTGTTGACCTTTATTGCCACTTGGCTGATTAAAGGCGATTGGACGCTCGCATTGATGCACGCCGTTGCCGTTTTGGTGATTGCCTGCCCGTGCGCGCTGGGTCTGGCAACCCCTGCCGCGATTATGGTCGGTATGGGCAAAGCGGTTAAACACGGTATTTGGTTTAAAGATGCGGCGGCAATGGAGGAAGCCGCCCACGTCGATGCCGTCGTGTTGGACAAAACCGGTACGCTGACCGAAGGCAGGCCGCAGGTTGCCGCCGTTTATTGCGTTCCCGACAGCGGCTTTGACGAAGACGCTTTGTACCGCATCGCCGCCGTCGTCGAACAAAACGCCGCCCACCCGCTCGCCCGAGCCATCGTCTCCGCCGCCCAAGCGCGCGGTTTGGACATTCCTGCCGCACAAAACGCTCAAACCGTTGTCGGCGCAGGCATTACCGCCGAAGTGGAAGGCGTGGGTTTGGTGAAAGCGGGCAAACTTGATTTTGCCGAATTGACCTTGCCGAAGTTTTCAGACGGCGTTTGGGACGTTGCAAGTATTGTTGCAGTCTCAGTTGACAATAAACCTATCGGCGCATTCGCACTTGCCGACGCATTGAAAGCCGATACCGCCGAAGCCATAGGCCGTCTGAAAAAACACAATATCGATGTCTATATGATGAGCGGCGATAACCAAGGCACGGTCGAGTACGTCGCCAAACAACTGGGCATCGCACACGCCTTCGGCAACATGAGTCCGCGCGACAAAGCCGTCGAAGTACAGAAACTCAAAGCCGCCGGTAAAACCGTGGCGATGGTCGGCGACGGCATCAACGACGCGCCTGCGCTCGCCGCCGCCAACGTCAGCTTTGCGATGAAAGGCGGCGCGGACGTTGCCGAACACACCGCGTCCGCCACGCTGATGCAGCATTCGGTCAACCAACTCGCCGATGCGCTGTCGGTATCGCGGGCGACTTTGAAAAATATCAAGCAAAACCTGTTTTTCGCCTTCTTCTACAATATTTTGGGCATTCCGCTTGCCGCGCTCGGTTTTTTAAACCCTGTTATCGCAGGCGCAGCAATGGCGGCAAGCTCGGTTTCGGTATTGGGTAATGCCTTGCGCCTGAAACGGGTAAAAATCGATTGACCGCATATAACTCGCCCGACAGCTTTTCCGAACGGATAAGGCTGCCGCCGCCGATATGCCGTCTGAAGCCGTTTTTCAAATGATTGATATGAATACAGAAAACCGTTCTTTGGAACAATTCGACATCCCGCTCTTCCTCAAAAACCTGCCCAAGCTGCCGGGCGTGTACCGTTTTTTTGACGAAGGCGGCAAAGTCTTATACGTCGGCAAAGCGGTCAACCTCAAGCGGCGCGTGTCCGGCTATTTCCAAAAAAACGACCATTCGCCGCGCATTGCATTGATGGTGAAACAGGTTCGCCACATCGAAACCACCATCACGCGTTCCGAAGCCGAAGCCCTGATTCTCGAAAACAACTTCATCAAAGCCTTGTCGCCGAAATACAATATCCTTTTCCGCGATGACAAAAGCTATCCTTATCTGATGCTCAGCGGCCATCAATATCCGCAAATGGCGTATTACCGCGGCACGCTGAAAAAGCCCAACCAATACTTCGGCCCGTATCCCAACAGCAACGCCGTGCGCGACAGCATCCAAGTCCTGCAAAAAGTCTTTATGCTGCGTACCTGCGAAGACAGCGTGTTCGAACACCGCGACCGCCCTTGCCTGCTGTACCAAATCAAACGCTGCACCGCACCCTGCGTCGGACATATCAGCGAAGAAGACTACCGCGACAGCGTGCGTGAAGCCGCCACTTTCCTCAACGGTAAAACCGACGAACTGACGCGTACCCTGCAACACAAAATGCAGACCGCCGCCGCGAATCTGCAATTTGAAGAAGCCGCCCGCTACCGCGACCAAATCCAAGCACTCGGCATCATGCAGAGCAACCAGTTCATCGACAGCAAAAACCCGAACAACCCCAACGATATCGACCTGCTCGCACTTGCCGTTTCAGACGGCCTCGTTTGCGTA
The DNA here is from genome assembly GCF_901482445.1 of Neisseria lactamica. Taxonomy (NCBI): domain Bacteria; kingdom Pseudomonadati; phylum Pseudomonadota; class Betaproteobacteria; order Neisseriales; family Neisseriaceae; genus Neisseria; species Neisseria lactamica. The sequence continues at coordinate 684,739 of NZ_LR590477.1, forward strand.
CACTGGGTCAGCATCCGCGGCGGACGGCACGTCGGCGACAAAAGCTTCTTCCCCGACACCAAAAACGATCCCGAGCCAAACGGACAAGATTACGCCGAAGCCTTCGTTGCCCAACACTATCTGGGCAAAAGCAAACCCGACATCATCATCAGCAACTTCCCCGTCCCCGACGCATTGAAAGAAGCCTTAGAGGGCGAACACGGCAAGCAGATGCAGTTTGTCACCAAGACCATAGGCGAACGCAAGGTCTGGCTGAAGATGGCGGAACAAAATGCGCAAATGGCGATTGCACAACGCCGCCTGCAACAAAGCAACCGGCAACACCGCATCGACGAGTTGGCAAAAATCCTGAACATGAATTCAGACGACCTCAACCGCCTCGAATGCTTCGACATCAGCCACACGCAAGGCGAAGCCACGATTGCGTCCTGCGTCGTATACGACGAGCAAAACATCCAGCCTTCGCAATACCGCCGCTACAACATCACAACCGCCAAACCCGGCGACGACTACGCCGCCATGCGCGAAGTGTTGACGCGCCGTTACGGCAAAATGCAGGAAGCCGAAGCCAACGGCGAGACCGTCAAATGGCCCGATGTCGTGTTGATTGACGGCGGCAAAGGACAAATCGGCGTAGCCGTATCGGTATGGGAAGAACTCGGGCTGCACATTCCTTTGGTCGGTATTGCCAAAGGCCCCGAACGCAAAGCCGGTATGGAAGAACTCATACTGCCTTTTACCGGCGAAGTCTTCCGCCTGCCGCCCAATAGCCCGGCCTTGCATTTATTGCAAACCGTGCGCGACGAATCCCACCGCTTCGCCATCACGGGGCATCGCAAAAAACGCGACAAAGCACGCGTTACCTCGTCCCTCAGCGACATCCCCGGTATCGGCAGCAAACGCCGCCAAGCATTGCTTACCCGCTTCGGCGGCCTGCGCGGCGTGATTGCCGCCGGAAAAGAAGATTTGGAACAAGTGGAAGGCATCAGCAAGGCATTGGCGGAAACCATTTACAATCATCTGCATTAGTGTGCCGCCAAAGCAAAAACCGCCTGTAAAAATATGATACAGCAGGCCGGCGTGCCGATATAAACCTAACTTCATAACGAATAACGATGATTCGACAAAACGGAAAACGATCTGATATGAGCAATCCCGACTTATCCTATCGGCAGGCCTTAGACTGCCTTTCTCAAAAACAATATAACTTTACCGAAGTCCGCCGACTGCTGACAGAAGCGGCCTCGGCAGGTCATCCCGCCGCCGCATTCGAGTTGGCAAAACACCTGATGGATGCGGACGGCCCCTACCAAGACCGCGAACAAGGTATGGAAATGCTCCGCATCGCCGCCGAACAGGGGCATCCCTACGCGCGTTACAATCTGGCATATATCCAAGAATTGGAAGGCGCGCCCCCTGAAACCCTGATATCGCTTTACAGGCCTCCGGCAGAAGCAGGAGTGCCCGAAGCGCAAGTCCGCCTGATGTACCTGCTGTACGCGTCCCGGCATTTTGAAGAAGCACTCGAATGGGCAAAAACGACCGCAAAAAACAACAATCCCCACGGGCAATACCTGCTCGCCCAATACTGCCGGTACGGCACACCGCCGGATTTTGAAACGGCGCACCTGCTCTACCGCAAAGCGGCGGCACAAGGCTTGGCGGCGGCACACTGGCAGCTCGGACTGCAATACCGTTTCGGACAAGGGACGCAAACCGACACGGCACAGGCCGTCAATCATTTGCGCGCCGCCGCACAACAAGGATACATTCCCGCCTGCACCCCGCTTGCCGAACTCATCCTGCCTACCGCCCCCGATGAGGCCGTTTACCGGTTCCAACAGGCGGCACAGGAAAACGACCCCGATGCCCATGCCGCACTGGCCGACATCTACCTGCAAGGCAAGTATCTGGAAAGAAACCACGAACTTGCCCTACATCATGCCGAAGCAGCCGCCACCGAACGCCATCCCGAAGGTTTGCGGATACTGGGCGACATCTGCCGCTACGGTTTGGGTATAGCCCCCGATACGGAAAAAGCCCGGCATTATTACCGGCAGGCAGCCGAAGCAGGCAGCCTTGCCGCGTATCAGAAACTCATATCCGACAGCGCGTTAAACCATCCCGACCAATACGGCGGCATCAAAGATTCCGCCATCAGGCGGCAAAGGGCAGAACGGCTTTATCAAAAAGCCCAAGCCCTGCATTACGGATTACAATGCGCGCCCGAATACGCAGCCGCGCTCAAACTCTACACAGAAGCCGCAGAACTCGGACACAGCAAAGCCCAAACCAATCTGGGCAGTATGTACTACTTCGGACAGGGCATAGCCGCCGACTACAACAAAGCACGCAAATGGTTTGAACAAGCCGCCGCGCAAAAAGACAGTATGGCGTTCTACAACCTCGCCTGCATCCATTACAGCGGACACGGTGTCGGGCCGGATAAAGAAAAAGCCTGCCGCTACCTGCAAGAAGCCATAAACAACGGATACGGGCAAAAAAGCGTCCTGCAAGAACTGCTGCAACAATGGCAAAATGCCGTCTGAACAGCGTTACACCTACCCTGCTGAAACGAAACAGGTATAATCGCCCCTTTCCCTTCCCGCCGTCCGAACAGGCAGCCCGCATTCAGACGGCATCCTGATTGCACAAGCGCACGAAAGCATTATGACAGACACCGCCGAAAACCAAACACCAAACGACCGTCAAGCCGGACACCCCCGCAGTATCCGCAGCTTCGTCCTCCGCCAAAGCCATATGACCGCCGCGCAGCAACGCGCCATCGATACCTTATGGGACAGCTTCGGCATCGGCTACCAAGCAACACCGGCCGATCTTGATGCCAATTTCGGAAGCAACCGACCCAAAATCCTCGAAATAGGCTTCGGTATGGGGACGGCAACCGCAGAAATCGCCCGCAGGCTGCCCGAAACCGACTTTCTCGCCATCGACGTACACGGCCCCGGCGTAGGCAACCTGCTCAAACTCATCAACGAAAACCATTTGGAAAATATCCGCGTGATGCGGCACGATGCCGTAGAAGTTGTCGAAAATATGCTGCAAGACGGCTCGCTCGACGGCATCCACATATTCTTCCCCGACCCGTGGCACAAAAAACGCCACCACAAACGCCGTCTGATACAAGCCCCCTTCATCGCCAAACTACTGCCCAAACTCAAAACCGGCGGCTATATCCACCTGGCGACAGACTGGGAAGAATATGCACAGCAGATGCTTGAAGTCCTCAGCGGCTTCGACAGCCTGCAAAATACGGCGGCAGACTACGCCCCCACACCGGACTACCGCCCCGAAACCAAATTCGAAGCGCGCGGCAAACGCCTCGGACACGGCGTTTGGGACTTGGTATTCAAACGGATCGGATAACAAACCGCCGTTTGAAAATGCCGTCTGAAGCACATTTGCTTACAGACGGCATTTTTTCAAAATATAGCCGTCATCACCTGCGTAAATGCCGCTTTGTTCGGGAACAGTAGTATTTCATTATTGTTACTTAATTACTGCTCTTTGTGTTTCTGCTCTCTTTTGCCTACGACGTATTTCAGATAAACGTATTAATCCTTTATCATTCATACATTGTTCTACTAATACTGAACCACCATTTTTCATATATTTGTCAGAACATTCTTTCCACGCAGCATCTGCTTTGGCTTGACTAACATGGCTGCCTCTTGCCCAGTCATCATGAGGAATGCCGCCACTCATTCCATATTCAAGCCCATAGCATCCAGATAGTATGCAGCTAGTAAACAATGTAATAGTGATTACTTTCATTTTTTTACTCCTTGTTCTTTATATTTATCAGAAATATTTGGAATACCTGTTACTTCGCTAATTCCTTTATAAATACCATCATAATGTGGAATTATTCAACCATTTATCATATACTGCTCCTAAAATTTCTGTAAAACCACTCCAACCAAGTACTTCTGGCTCATGCAAAGCAGCGAGTGATATTTCGATACAAGTTTTAAAACAATGGTTTGAACGGCAAAACACCTGCGTACCGCACGCATCCTTGTAGGTTTTATGCACATCGGTTTTAAAGTTTGTGCCACTCGCAGATAGTGGCACGCGTTTGGCGGAGATGCGGGCTACCGCTTGCTAATTATTCATCGTTACCAAAAGAAGACTTAGGTATACATTCAGGCATAGTTAACAAAACAACTAAACTTCTATTTACTGGAAAATAAAATGACTTATTTAAAAATAATAATAACTAGTATAGTTTTATACATTTTATTATTACAAATTAATCTCAAAATGTTAGAAAAAAGAATTGATTTCTTAGTAGAAAATATAGATAAATATTACCAGCAATATGGGTCTTACCCAAATAATTTTGATTTTATATCAACTAAAACTGATTTTACCACTGAATCATATTGTGATTTTTGGGATAAAAATATTGCAGGATATGGTAATTGTTACTTCGTAAAGAATGATAAAGACTATACTATTTTAGTCATGGGTTTCTCATCGAAAATACTATTTTCATCTCACAATAAAATAAAAGAATTCAATTCAAATAAATATGATTAAATTCAACAAGCAAGCCGTAACACGCATGAAATCTTTAGTTTTCCGTATGTCGGATGCTTGAATCCGACATTACTTTAATCGTATTCAATAGAAAAGTCCGCATTGCCGCCACCCCAATGATGCGGATAAATACCCTATTTGACATAACGGTGAAACGTAGAAAACCGCCAATCGGAAATTTGTCCTACATAGCCATGTTTGACCGGATTGAAATGCAGATAATCAAAATGGTAGGCAAAATCAGCCTCATCGCGGATAGTATGTTCCCAAAAGCGTTTTTGCCAAAGTCTGAGATTGCCGCCGATTAAATATTGGTAAAAAGGGAAAGCCTACAAGTTTAAAATTTAAATTTCCAGCTAAATAAGGTTTTACTATGAATAAAGAAACAGCAGAAGAAATACAATGCGGATTTGAATATTTGACCTTTGATGATCTTACTCCGATATCTTTTGCACCGCTAGGGCGCGAACCGCAAACATGGCAATGGCAATTTGCAGTTGAATTTATATATCGGCTATTAGTATGTGAATTGGCTATTTTATGGCCTTTTACATTTGATAAAAAACAAGAGATATTCCTGTTTTGCCAGGAATTTGCAAAACAAAATCCTTTTGGTACGGAAAATAATGAATTATGGTATTCTGGGGAAATTACATTAACAAAAAAAGGTTTGGATTTAGTTAAATTTTATATTCCCGAACTATTCGAATGCGAAGATTTGCCATTTGAGCTTAATCATTCGTTCATTCTAGCTCTAGAATCTATTTTCCTAGATTATGAAGTTCCATGGGAGGAAAATAATCCATTAATACCTATAAGAATATTAGATAATAAATAAATTACGTAGGTAGGCTCAAAATTTCTTCGGAGACAATTAAGAAGCAAGCTATAGCCCATATGAAATCTAAACTCAACAAGTAAGCCGTAGCCAGCATGAAATCTTTAGTTTTCCGTAGGTCAGATTCTCGAATCCGACATTTTGGGCATTGCTGCAATGGATTGCAACGACGGGAATATTAAAGGTTTTGCTGGATACAAGTATCCGACCCACGCTTGCTAGGATTGTTTAGGGAGCAATTTAATACCGGCTACTTCCAATCTTTCCTCCGGTCGCCCTACCATAAAATCCCAACCATCTGGCATTTTACTCTTCAATCCTGCTCCCGATTTAGCATCTAAGTATCCAGCCTCTTCCAGAGTAATACGTGCTACTTTCCAATTTTTCTGAAGTGCTGTAGCTAATTCTTCATCAGAATAATCTTTTTGTTTAATCAATTTATCTAACTCATCAATCATATAAGAGCAGGGAACTACATGCTCGAGACGACATCGATCTGTAGTAGCTGCTGCTTTTTCTGACTCCCCCAAAAACACAAAAGAATCTTCTTTGTGCAACATATGTTCAAAAATTCTTGAATTGTACCCAAGACGAATTTGATTGGTTTCATTTTGAAATTCAATTAAGTTTCTGAAATGTTTAATTAATAACAAACAAGTTTGAAAGACAACTTCTTGAGTCCGTTTTTCTAGATTTTCCATTACATAATCCTTTCTAAAATTTCAAATATTAAAATCATCACTCCGCCCCAAACAACATGCTTTCCTTAATATTCCGTATCCTATCCCTCAACACTGCAGCCTCTTCAAACTGCAAATCCCTAGCCGCCTGCTGCATGGCTTTTTCCAGTTTGGCGATTTCTTTAATCGCGTCTTCTTCGTTGTGGATTTCGCCGACTTTAACCTTGTTTTTGCCTTGTCTACGACCTTTGCCGCTGTCTTCTTCGTGGTACACGCCGTCGATGATGTCTTTGACCTGTTTTTTAATCTGCTGCGGCACGATGCCGTGTTCTTCGTTGAATTTCATCTGTTTTTCGCGGCGGCGTTCGGTTTCGTCGATGGCGGCTTTCATGGAGTCGGTGATTTTGTCGGCGTACAGGATGGCGACGCCGTTCACGTTGCGTGCGGCGCGGCCTATGGTTTGAATCAGGCTGCGGTGGGAGCGTAGGAAGCCTTCTTTGTCGGCATCAAGGATGGCGACGAGGGAGACTTCGGGGATGTCCAAGCCTTCGCGCAAGAGGTTGATGCCGACGAGTACGTCAAACAGGCCGAGCCGTAAATCTCTAATAATTTCAACGCGCTCTACGGTGTCGATATCGCTGTGCAGGTAGCGAACCTTGATGCCGAGTTCGCTGTAATAGTCGGTGAGTTGCTCTGCCATGCGTTTGGTGAGGGTGGTAACGAGGACGCGTTCGCCTTTTTGGATACGGTCGTTGATTTCGCTCATTAAATCGTCGACTTGGGTGACGACGGGACGGATGATGATTTTGGGATCGACCAGCCCTGTGGGGCGGACGACTTGTTCGACCACTTGTCCGGCGTGTTCTTCTTCGTATTTGGCGGGAGTGGCGGAAACGAAGACAGTTTGCGGCATGACTTTTTCAAATTCGTGGAATTTGAGCGGGCGGTTGTCGCGGGCGGAAGGGAGGCGGAAGCCGTAATCGACGAGGTTTTGTTTGCGCGATGCGTCGCCTTTGTACATGCCGCCGATTTGGGTGACGGTAACGTGGCTTTCGTCGATAAACATGATGGCGTTGTCGGGCAGGTAGTCCATCAGCGTGGGCGGCGGTTCGCCTTCTTTTTTGCCGGAGAAGTGGCGGGAGTAGTTTTCGATGCCTTTGCAGAAGCCCATTTCGTAAAGCATTTCGAGGTCGAAACGGGTGCGTTGTTCGATGCGTTGTTGCTCAACAGGGCGTTGTTCGCGGGTGAAAAACTCGATGCGTTCGCGCAATTCTTCTTTGATGGATTCGCAGGCGCGCAAGACGGTGTCGCGCGGGGTAACGTAGTGGCTGGACGGGAAGACGGTGTAGCGGCCGACGCGTTGGATAAGGCTGCCTGAAAGCGGGTCGAACATATCGAGGCGGTCGATTTCGTCGTCGAACAGGCTGATACGCAAGGCGTTTTCGGAGCTTTCGGCGGGGTACACGTCAATCACGTCGCCGCGCACGCGGAAGCTGCCACGTTTGAAGTCCAAATCGCCGCGTTCGTACTGCATGGAAACGAGCGTGGCGATGATGTCGCGCTGCTCGATGGTGTCGCCTTCTTTGACGGACAACACCATTTGTTGATACTCGGTCGGGTCGCCGATACCGTAAATGGCGGACACGGTGGCGACGATAATCACGTCGTTGCGCGTCATCAGGTTTTTGGTGGCAGAAAGGCGCATCTGTTCGATGTGTTCGTTGATCGCGCTGTCTTTTTCGATGAACAGGTCGCGGCTGGGCACATAGGCTTCGGGCTGGTAATAGTCGTAGTAGGAGACGAAATATTCCACCGCGTTTTCGGGGAAAAACTCACGCATTTCGGCATAGAGCTGGGCGGCAAGGGTTTTGTTGTGCGCCATGATGATGGCGGGGCGGCCGCTTCGGGCGATGACGTTCGCCATCGTGTAGGTTTTGCCCGAACCGGTTACGCCGAGCAGGGTTTGATAGGCAAGGCCGTCTGAAAGCCCTTCGAGCAGGCCGGCAATGGCGGTGGGCTGGTCGCCTGCGGGCGGGAAAGGTTGGTGGAGTTTGAAGGGGGAATCGGGGTATCGGATGACTTCCATAATCTTGCCTGTGATACGTTTGCGGACAAAGCGTGTAGTAGGGATGGGTCGGAAACGTCTTTCAGACGGCATGGAATAAAAGACACTCCCGACCGTATGCCATCTGAACTCAACCGCAATCCCAAGTGAATGCCGTTTTGGAGAAATCGCATTTTTCCAAATCTTCGGGCGCGATAAAGAAATTGCCGATGCCCATATCGCCCCACATGATGTCTATTCCTTCGTTCTCATCATATTGGCTTTCCAATTGGAACAGCAGTTCATAGCCTTCCAAACTGCCGTCGCGCGGATCGTATTGGGCAAAGCAGGGATAACCGCCAATACAGTGTCCCGCCTGATTGGAGGCTTCCCGATAGTTCTCGTAAAGCCGCCAATCGTTGTTACCCGTATCCGTAACCCTTTCGAGAATCAGCTTGCGCATTTCCGGAAAAGTCCGATCGAAACGGTAATCGTCGAAAGACAGATATTGCGTCTCCGGTTCGGAAAAAACCATGCGGAATTCTTCCTCTGCACCAAACGGCAGACCGACTCCGAAATCCCCAAAATCGGAATATACCGGAACATCCGAACGCAAACCTTCCTGCCGCACTTCCCGATGGTACAAAACACGGAATCCCTTTTGGGCGCGCAAGTCGTCGAAATCCATGCCCGACAAATCGTCGTAACCGTCGACAAAGAACTGGACGATGCCTTCGGTCGGATAGTCCGGCAGATGCGGCATTTGGGCAAAGTTGATTTGCGCCAACAAGGAAAGCGGTTGTCCTTGGGCGTTTTGGGGATATTCCATACCCTCCGGCAGATAAGGTCTGCCGCCGACCTTGCTGTCCCACAGTTCTACTGTCTCTTTCTTCAAAGAAAAACGCACGACGGGTTTTGCCGTGGCTGCTATTTTCTCTGCAAACGGTTCAAATTCCGGTAAAAAATCAGTCATAACCTGTCCTCTCAAACATAATATGCCGTCTGAAACCCTTTCAGACGGCATCGTCAAAACCTACTTCTTATCTTTTTTGTCTTTATTTGAAACCGGCTTTTTCGCCGCCAGCCCCAAAGACTTCTGCCACTGTTCGGGCGACTTGACCAAATCCAAAGCCTTCCGCAACTGCTCGTCTTTGGCAGGATTGGGAATCCGCCTTGAAGACAAATCCTCGTCCTTTTTCTTTTTGCCTTTTTCTTTTGCAGCGGGCTTATCCGCATCTTTTTCAAGCGGCACGGCAAGGGTTTCACTGTTCACATCCTCGCCGCCCAATGGATTGCCGATGTGTCCGACCAAATCCGCCTCGCGGCTTTCAAAAATGCGTTCCTTATCCTTCACCTCGACATCCGGAACAATCCCCTGCGCCTGAATGGAACGATCGTTCGGCGTATAATACAGTGCCGTTGTCAGCTTGACCGCGCTGCCGTTGGACAAGGGAATCAAAGTCTGAACCGAACCCTTGCCGAAGCTCTGCGTACCGACGATGACCGCGCGTTTATGGTCCTGCAATGCACCTGCGACAATCTCCGACGCGGAAGCCGAACCCGAATTAATCAGAACCGTCATCGGTATGGTTTTCAACTCGGCAGGAATGCCCGCCAAAGGATCGCCGCCCATACCGTACACATAATCCTCGGGAACGGCTTTCAGTACCATGCCGTCTTTGCCGTCGCGTCCTTTGGTGCTGACGACGACCGCTTCAGACGGCAGAAACGCCGCCGACACGCCGACCGCGCCGGTCAAAAGCCCGCCGGGGTCGTCGCGCAAATCCAACACCAGCCCTTTGAGCGGCTTCCCTTTATTTTCCTTGACCAGTGCTTTTGCCGCCGCGTTCACAGCTTCAACCGTCCGCTCTTGGAACTGGGAGACGCGGATATAGCCGTAATCCGGCTCGAGCAGATGATGGCGGACGCTTTTCACTTTAATGATGGCACGCGTCAGATTGACAACGACCGGCTTGTCGGCATTTTTACGCGACAGCGTCAAAGTAATCTTCGTCCCCGGCTTGCCCCGCATTTTCTTCACCGCTTCGCTGACCGTCATCCCCCGCGTCGAAACATTATCGATTTTCACAATGAAATCGCCGCTTTTCACCCCCGCCCGTTCCGCAGGCGTATCCTCAATCGGCGAAACCACTTTGACAAAACCGTCTTCCTGCCCGATTTCCATCCCCAAGCCGCCAAATTCGCCGCTGGTCGATTCCTTCATTTCCGCATAACCTTTTTTATCCATATATTCGGAATGCGGGTCCAAACCGGCCACCATACCCTTCATCGCACCTTCAAACAAATCGGCATCGGGTTTGTCCTGATAGTAGTTTGCCTTAATCTGACCGTAAACCTCCGCCATCGTGCGGATGGATTGGACCGGCAGGACTTCGTTATCCCGCCCGTCCTTATCGGCGGCAAAACCCTGCACCGCCAGACTGACGGCCACGCCGCTGATTGCGCCCAGGGTATAAAGTGCGATTTTCTTAAAAACAGGTTTCGACATTCTTCTTTAACTTTCTCTCTTGATTTCCCGAAAACGGAAACACAGCCATTGAAAACGTATTGAAAACGGCAGGGTTTGCAACGGGATGCGCCGCGCCGGACAATCCGCGCAAAACCTGCCTTTTTATTTTCCCGATCAACGTATCCAGCTCGAAGGGTTCAACACCCGGCCTTGATAACGTATTTGCAGGTAAAGCCCTTCTTCACCGTCCGGCAGCGACCCGCTCGTGCCGATTTTGCTTCCCGCAGAGACCGGCTGCCCCTTGATGGCGGAAATTTCGCCCAAACCGGCATAAATACTGATGTAGTTATCGCCGTGATCGACCACGACCACCTTGCCGTAGCCGTCCAATTCGTCCGCATAACTCACCGTTCCTGCCGCAATGCTTTCAACCGGTGCCGGTGCAGTGGAATAGAATACGCCTTTCCAAACATCGCCGCCGCTCCGGCTCTGCCCGAACAAGCCCGTCGGCACGCCGTCAACCGGTTTTTTCAAGCGTCCCTGCATACGGCTGAAACTGTCGGCGCTGCCGATACCCGTCGCCGGAGGGGCTTGGATGCTCCTGTCTTCGGCGGTCAGGTTGGACATTGCCCCGCGCCGCGCCGCCTCTTGCCCGGCTTTTTCGGCCGCCGCCAGTCTGGCTTCCGCCGCCTTTCTTTTGGCTTCGGCATCCCGGATGCGGCGTTCGGCTTTTTTCTGCTCCAAACTGCTCAAAAGATGGTTCAGTTGCCGCTCGTTTTCTTTCTGCTCCATCATCTTTTTGGCATCTTTGGCGATTTTGGCGTTTTGCCTGCGGCTCTCGGCCTGTTCCGCCGCATCGCTCACACCTTGTTTTTTCAGGAGTGATTGGACGTTTGCCTGAATCTTTTTCAAATACGCCAACTCGTTGTTGATTTTCTGCTCTTGCGCCGCCAAAGCCTTCTGCTGTTTTTCCAAATCTTTGACGACTTTGCGATTTGAATCGTTCACATAACGCGTATAACGCAAAAAGCGGTTTTTCTGACCCGGTTCGGCGTTTTTCAGGAACAGGGCGACCGCATTGGGCTGGCTGTTCTTATAACTGCCCGACACGAAGCGGGAAATCTGCGCCTCCGCGCCGGCAACTTCCGTTTTCAAACGGTTCAAATCGGCATTGAGTTTTTGAAACTTGTCCCAAGCCTCGCGCTGTTTGCGGTTGACGGAAGCCAGGCTGCCGCGCGCCCGGCGGATGCGTTCCTGACGGATGCGTTCCTCCTGAAGCTGTTCGAGCGAGGTGCTGACGCGGATTAGCAGCCCCTCGCCCTGTTTGAGCAGGGTTTTTTTGTTTTCGACATCGTTGGTGGCAGCGGAAACGGCGGCTTTCAATTCGTCGGAATCGGTTAGGGTTTGCCTGCCCGCCTGCCTTTTGTCTTGTTTTGCCGCTTTTCCGTCCTTGCCGGTACGGCTTTTCCCGTCCCTGTCTGCAGCACCGGTATCTTTATCGGCGGCTTTACTGCCTTTTCCCGCATTTTCGCCGTCCCTGCGCGTATTGTCCCGCCCTTTCGTCCTTTTTTTGCCGGACGGGTCTTTGGGCTGCGTTTTGACGTTTTTTCCGGCGGGTTCGGACACCGGTTTTCCGCGCACCTTTTTACGTTCTGCCGCCGCCCCTTTTTCCGCCGCTTTCCGGCTTCCGGCGGATTTTCCTGCTTCAGCGTTGTTTTTTGACGGCTTTTCGTCATCCGCCCTTTTGGCTTTCGCGGCGGCATTTTTGCCTTTGTCCTGTTTGCCGCCGGCGGCTTTAAGCTGTTCCTTTTTATTTTTCGCCTGTTTTTTTACTTCGGCGGAACGGTTGTGCGCCGTGTCGCCGGCGGCAACGGCGGGGGCTGAAAAGACAAGCATCAGGGCGAGCAGGAGGGGTTTGTATTGCATGGTTCGGCTTTCGGAAAAAAGTTGGATAATGCTGAAGGCCGCGCGGAAGCGGCCGGACGTTTGGATTATACTGTCAGTTATGCCGTCTGAAAATGCCGTTTGCCCAATCTTGCCGCTTCTTTGCGCGGACGCTTGCAATCGGCACGAACAGCCTTATATTGCCCCGAGCGTCATTTTAATAACCTGATAGCCTCATGAACAAACTCTTCCTTTTGCCGGCCGTTTTTTTATTGGCAGCCTGCGGCGATAATGAAACCGATAAAATCGGACGGGCAAGTACCGTTTTCAATATGCTGGGAAAAAACGACCGTATCGAAGTGGAGGGATTCGACGATCCCGACGTCCGAGGCATTGCCTGTTATATTTCGTATGCAAAAAAAGGCGGCTTGAAGGAAACGGTCAATTTGGAAGAGGACGCGTCCGACGCATCGGTTTCGTGCGTTCAGACGGCATCTTCGATTTCTTTTGACGAAACCGCCGTACGCAAACCGAAAGAAGTTTTCAAGCGCGGCACGAGCTTCGCGTTCAAGAGCCGGCAGATTGTCCGTTATTACGACCCAAAACGCAAAGCCTTCGCTTATTTGGTTTACAGCGATAAAATCGTCCAAGGTTCTCCGAAAAATTCCTTAAGCGCGGTTTCCTGTTTCGGCGGCAGCCTGCAAACCGATATGCCCCAAGCAGGCATTTCCGGCAAAACGATTGCCGGCGTCTGCATTATTTCCAACCCGATAGAAAATCCCGACAAACGCTGATATGTTTCGACACACAGGACGACACATAAAGCGTCACCCTATGTGTCGTCCTGATTCGGAAGGGGTTACACCCCTCCCAAATAAAGTCTGATTCTACCGCCCCGAAGGACAGATGTCCGAGTGGCGGGGCTTCAACCGAAAAGGAAATACGATGAACCTTTCCAATCATTTCCTCATCGCCATGCCCGGTATGGAAGATACTTTTTTCAAACAATCCGTCGTCTATGTCTGCAGGCATGACGAAGACGGTGCCGTAGGCATCGCCATCAACAAACCTTCCCCGATTACGATGGACATGATTTTCTCCGCCACGGGCAAGAACATCCCCCTCCGAATGCGGCACGACAGCGTGATGATGGGCGGCCCGGTGCAGGTCGAGCGCGGTTACGTCGTCCACACGCCGGTCGGGAACTGGCAGCACAGCATCGCGGTTTCAGACGGCATCGCGCTAACTTCCTCCCGCGACGTGATTGAAAATATGTCCCGCGAGGGCGCGGTCGATAAGGCATTAATCAGCATCGGACATTCAAACTGGGGCAAAGGGCAGCTCGAACGCGAACTTGCCGACAATGCGTGGCTGACCGTTCCCGCCGACGAACATATCCTGTTCGACATCCCCTACGAACACCGTTACGCCGCCGCCTTTGCCAAACTCGGCATCGACCCCCTGGCTTTACACGGAAAGGCGGGACATGCATAAAGCCCCAAAAGGAACGGCATTGGCGTTCGACTTCGGCGAAGCGCGCATCGGTGTGGCGCAAGGCGATGCGGAATTAGGGCTATCCCATCCTTTGAGCACCGTTACCGGCAGCAGCAACGATGAAAAGTTCGCGGCAATCGCCAAGCTGGTTCAAGAATGGCAGCCGCGTTATTTTGTCGTCGGACTGCCTGTCCATACCGACGGCACAGAACATGAAATGACGCATCTGTCCCGCAAGTTCGGACGCAGGCTGCACGGCAGGTTCGGGCTTCCCGTTTATTGGGTGGACGAACGCCTCTCGTCCGTCTATGCGGAAAGCCTGCTTTCGGAAGCGCGGGTTTTCGGCAAAAAAAGGAAATCCGTTCTCGACCAAGCAGCGGCGCAAGCCATCCTGCAAAGTTTTTTCGAGGGCGGCGCGGCGGAATATTTCAACGGACGGGACGGTTAGGCGGCGCGGTTAACGCCCTACCGTAAAACAGGCGCGCACCAAGCCGTCCAGCTCCAATGCCAAATTGTCCCCCGCACCGATTGCGCCCACGCCGGAGGGCGTTCCGGTAAACACCAAATCCCCTTTCCCCAAACCGTAATCCGCCGCCAGCTTGTGTAAAATTTCCCGAATCGGGTAAATCATCAAACCGGTATCCCCGCGCTGTTTCAATACGCCGTTTTGTTTTAATGAAAACAACACCTTCTCGGGATCGCCGATTCTGTCTGCCGCCGCAAAATCCGACACGCACGCGGAATGCCTGAACCCTTTTGCCTTCAGCCAGGGCAGCCCCTGCGCCTTCAGACGGCATTGGATGTCCCGCGCGGTCAAATCCAAACCCACGCCGTACCCCGCCACGCATTCCAAAATATCTTCACCCTCGCCCATACCGTCTGAATCCTTACCGACCAGCAGCACGAGTTCGCACTCAAACTGTACATCCCTGCTGAATTCGGGCAGCAAGATTGTGCCGCCGCTATTCAAAATGCTGCCTGACGGCTTCATAAATACCACGGGTTCGGACGGTATTTCGTTTTTTAACTCTTCGATATGGGCGGCATAGTTCCTGCCGATGCAGAAAATATTGCCCACTCCGACCGCCTTTCCTTCTAAAAATACCGAAGCCATATTACCTTCCTTTCAAACCGGGCAAACAAAAACAGGCAACGCCTGCCGCCGTCTGTTTTTCCTAGAAAATGTCTCTTTATAAAACATAAACGAGCCTTGCCCGGTGTCCATCACGGATTTGAATTTTCAAATCCATAACAGTATTTTCGGTTTTGAAATTTCCAAAGCAAAATTTTGAGGTTCTCCCCCAAACCGCTCAAACCTTTGTCATGTAAGGCGTAAACAGTTATTTTTTATAAAAAATATAAAAAAGACCGGGCTTTTGCTGTCAAAGAGAGCGTTTAAATGATTATTTAATGGCAGGAGATTATTTAACATACCAAATTACATCGCTATAAATGATTTTATTGCTTGGTTTTCCATCTTTTAACAATCCTTGATCTAAAGCGATTAAAGCATTTTGGTCAAAATTATCAAGATAATCTGTGATTTTAGTGTAAATCCCCCTTAAATCGCTTTTTAATTTCCAGTGTTGCTTGTTTTTAGTGTCGTATAAAATCACAAACAGGCGGTTTTCAAAGTGCATTCTTCTTTCTGTACTTTGGTTTTTGTATAGCCATTCTATGATTTCTTTTTTATTTTTCAGGGCGTATTCAAGATTATGGCCGAAACCCCTTGGAAACTGCGAAGTTTTATGGTCAAAGTTAATGTTATTTATATAAAAATCAATAGATTGATGATATTGATCCGCTTCTTTTCTTACAGAATGATGCTGTGAAAACATGGCTTCAATGGCTTGTGCGGATTTGAAATTAAGCCATCTATTTTTTGCGTATTCGGTCAATGGCCGGTCTAGATTTTCAGATTGGCATTTTTCTAAAAGAGCCGAATAACTTCTTATTTTATAGATAAAATCTGTTTTCCTGTCTGATAAATTTCCTTGCTTTTTGCCCCAAGAATACGAGCCGTTATCGGTTCTTTCTTTCAGCATATTTTCCAGCAATTCAAGAGCTTGATTAAAGTCCATTTTATTCTTCAAATTTAAATAGTTCAGTAATTCCAACATTCAGAGAAACAGACAAAACTTCAATATTTTTCAGTGAAATGCTCCGTTTGCCTAATTCTACGTCGCTGATATAGTTTCGCTGCACCCCTGAAATGTTAGCTAATCTAGCTTACGCCAGCCGGTTTTCTATTCTGAATTTTCTAATATTCAGCCCAAATTTTTTGCATATATCCATGCCCTGCCTCTTAGAGTCCGAAAAAACGTTTTCTGTACGCTACGGGTTTGTATTGATAACAGCCTTCGCAAAAACTACCAACGTTTCCAATGCCTTAAACCATTTTTAAGCATTTCTTCCCTTAATGTCCAACGGCTGACACTTTTTTCATCTGGTTGTGCCAATTGAAGGAAAATTTCTGTTTGTGTTTTTTATCATGACCGGACTCCACGAATGAGTTGAATTTTACGTTGATTTAATTACATTTTCCGCCTACGATAAGTTGTTTTTTAGAAAGTACAAATGAACTATATAGAATCAAAGTTATCGCTTATTGGCTTTATTCAAGAAGGGATTGACTATGTTTTAACGAAAAATAGCGATAGTACAAAATATGAACATTTAACCTTATATGATTTGTTCGCAGGCACCGGGGACAGTATGTTTTATAGCTATGTACTCACTAAACATTATATCGGGAATTGTGGTGAAATTTCTGCCGATAACTCTATTCTTGATGAGTTGGACGGATATACCGGATAAACGCGCGGGAATTGCGGGATTTGATTTTCCGGAAACATTTGATTCCGCCCCGCTCAAATTTCCGGCTTCCCGCCTGCGCCGGAATAATGGGGGCGGCTGTAAAAATGCCGTCTGAAACCACGTTCAGACGGCATCCGGGCAAGCTTACGCATTTAATGAAGCTGTTACACGCGCAACAATTTCTCCGATTGCAACTGCCTGCGCTTCGTTTTCGCGGCGTTCGGCGTATTCGACATTGCCTTCTTTCAAGGCGCGGTCGCCGATGACGATGCGGTGCGGGATGCCCAACAATTCGGAGTCGTTCAGCAGCACGCCCGCACGTTCGTCGCGGTCGTCCAGCAATACATCCGCGCCTGCCGCCAGCAGTTCGGCGTAGATTTTGTCGGCGGCTTCGCGCACGGTGTCTGATTTTTTGTAGTTCATCGGCACGATGACGACTTCAAACGGCGCCATCGCTTTGGTCCAGATGATGCCTTTTTCGTCGTTGTTCTGCTCGATGGCGGCGGCAACGACGCGGGTGATGCCGATGCCGTAGCAGCCCATTTCCATAATTTGCGATTTGCCGTTGTTGTCCAAGAAGCTGACATTCATCGCTTTAGTATATTTGTCACGCAACTGGAAGACGTGTCCGACTTCAATGCCGCGCGCCAGTTTCAGACGGGCTTGCCCGTCGGGGCTTTCGTCGCCTTCGACGACGTTGCGCAAATCGACAAACTCAGGTTCGGCAGCGTCGCGGCCGAAATTGAAGCCGGTATAGTGGTAGCCGTCTTCGTTCGCGCCGATGACCCAGTCCGCGCCTTTTTCGGTAGCGAAATCGGCATAGACTTTGCCCGCAAAGCTGACCGGACCCAGCGAGCCGCCGTTTGCGCCGAACTGTTCGACAATAGCGGCAGGGCTTGCCATCGTCAGCGGCGATTTCACGCCTGCGAGTTTCTCGGCTTTGATGTCGTTAAATTCATGGTCGCCGCGTAACAGCAGCAGGATAAGTTCGCCTTCGTTTTCGCCTTCAACCACGATGGATTTCAGTGTTTTTTCAATCGGAATACTGAGGAAATCAACCAATGAATCAATGGTTTTGACGTTCGGCGTGTGTACTTTGACGAGTTCTGCCTGAGCGGCTGCGCGTTCGCCTTTGAGCGGCAAGGTCGGCGCTAACTCGATATTGGCGGCGTAATCGGAAGTGTCGCTGTATGCAATCACATCTTCGCCGCTTTCAGCCAATACTTGGAATTCGTGCGAACCCGTACCGCCGATGCTGCCGGTGTCTGCGGCAACAGGGCGGAACGCCAAACCCAGACGGGTAAAGATACGGCAGTAAGCATCGTACATATCTTGATAGGTCGTCTGAAGCGAGGCATAGTCGGCGTGGAAGGAATAAGCGTCTTTCATGACAAACTCGCGCGCGCGCATCACACCGAAGCGCGGGCGCACTTCGTCGCGGAATTTGGTTTGGATGTGGTAAAAGTTTTTCGGCAGTTGTTTGTAGCTGTTGACTTCTTTACGCACGATGTCGGCAATCACTTCTTCGCAAGTCGGCCCCATACAGAAATCGCGGTCGTGGCGGTCTTTCAGGCGCAGCAGTTCTTTACCGTAAAACTTCCAGCGGCCGGATTCCTGCCACAGCTCGGCAGGCTGCACCACCGGCATCAGCAGCTCCACGCTGCCCGCGCGCGCCATTTCTTCTCGCACGACGTTTTCGACTTTACGCAACACGCGCAACCCCATCGGCATCCAAGTATAAAGGCCGGACGCGTTGGCTTTAATCAGACCGGCGCGAATCATCAGCTTGTGGCTGGCAAGCGCGGCTTCGGCAGGGGCTTCTTTTAAAGTAGAGATAAAGAATTGGCTGGCTTTCATAAAAGTATTTTTCCAAACAGGCAGATTCAAAAGTAAGTCGGGTGCAGATTGTAACGCGAAAAAAGCAGGTTTTGCACCGCCCGCCGCAAATTCGGCGGCATTCCTCAACCGGAGGCGCGCAAGCAGGGCCGGTGCAGAACATACGAAAAACACCATAATTAACATAACTATTTGATTTTAATATATTTAAATATGCCTATTTTTTCATCAAAATAAGCGCACATTTGTTGTGTAAGACTTTTTTAACCTTACGCCAAATTTATCAACACGATTATCCACAAAGCCTGTGCATAGATTTTTCATCGGCGGCAACCTTGCCGGCAGAGAACGGATTATCTGATTTCACGCGATTCCGAAAAAATACAATCAAAATAAGTCAAAATATTTTCACAATAAAACAAGTTTTCCTGCCGGACAAACATTCGGCAAAAGCGCAACCCGGCTTCAAAGGCACGCTTATTTGCCGGCAGGCTTGATTGCTGATAGGATTTCACCTGCAACAGGCCGGACATTTTTACAAATATCCCCTTGTTTTCAAGGCTTCTATAATTTTTTGAAAACATTAGGATTAATTATCCCGTTTCGGTCTGGTTTGGAAATTTTCGTTTTTTGCTTATTGTTTTTCACTAACGAAAATAAAGGGGCAAGCCGTACACGCCCTGCCGATTTAACACTCAACATAAAGGATAGGTACTATGTCCACCCAATTACACGATGTTGACCCCATTGAAACCCAAGAATGGCTGGATGCGTTAAGCTCCGTCCTCGAATACGAAGGCGGCGAACGCGCTCAATACCTCTTGGAAAAACTGGTCAAATACTGCCGCGACAAAGGTGTCCGTATGCCCCACGGCACGACCACCCCGTATTTGAATACCGTTTCGGTTGAAAACGAAAAAGGCATTCCTGGCGACCAAAACATCGAACACCGCATCCGCGCATTCGTGCGCTGGAACGCCGCCGCCATCGTATTGCGCGCCGGTAAGAAAGATTTGGAACTGGGTGGGCACATCGCATCTTTCCAATCTGCCGCCACAATGTACGAAGTCGGCTTCAACCACTTTTGGAAAGCCAAGGGCGAAGGCGAAGAAGGCGATTTGGTATTTTTTCAAGGACACGCCTCCCCCGGCATCTATGCCCGCGCCTTTGTCGAAGGCCGTCTGACCGAAGACCAATTAAATAATTTCCGCCAAGAAGTTGCCGGCAAAGGCCTGCCTTCCTACCCCCACCCCCACCTGCTGCCCGACTTTTGGCAATTCCCGACCGTATCTATGGGTCTTGGCCCATTGATGGCGATTTACCAAGCCCGTTTCCTGAAATACTTGGAATCTCGCGGTCTGGCCAAAACCAAAGGCCGTAAAGTATGGTGTTTCTGCGGCGACGGCGAAATGGACGAACCCGAAAGCCAGGGCGCAATCGCCCTTGCCGCACGCGAAGGCTTGGACAACCTGATTTTCGTCATCAACTGCAACCTGCAACGTTTGGACGGCCCGGTACGCGGCAACGGCAAAATCATCCAAGAATTGGAAGGCAACTTTGCCGGTGCCGGCTGGAATGTCGTCAAAGTCATTTGGGGCCGCCGCTGGGACCGCCTCTTGGCGAAAGACAAAGACGGCATCCTGCGCCAACGTATGGAAGAATGTTTGGACGGCGACTACCAAACTTACAAATCCAAAGACGGCGCGTATGTGCGCGAACACTTCTTCAATACGCCCGAACTGAAAGCATTGGTTGCCGATATGACCGATGACGAAATTTGGGCATTGAACCGTGGCGGCCACGACCCGCAAAAAGTGTACAACGCCTACGACCGCGCAGCGAACCATGCCGACGGCAAACCTACCGTAATTTTGGCGAAAACCATTAAAGGTTACGGTATGGGCGCATCCGGCGAAGGTCAAAACGTTGCCCACCAAGCCAAAAAAATGGACAAAGCGTCTCTGAAACAATTCCGCGACCGCTTTGACATTCCTGTTACCGACGAGCAAATCGACAGCGGTGACCTGCCTTACCTGACTTTTGCTCCCGACAGCGAAGAATACAAATACCTGCACGCGCGCCGCGAATCTTTGGGCGGCTACCTGCCCCAACGCAAACCTACCCAAGAAGTTTTGGAAGTACCCGAACTGTCCGCATTTGAAACTCAACTCAAATCCAGCGGTGAACGCGAGTTCTCGACCACTATGGCATTCGTCCGCATCCTGTCCACTCTGCTGAAAGACAAAAAAATCGGCAAACGCGTCGTACCTATCGTTCCCGACGAAAGCCGTACTTTCGGTATGGAAGGCATGTTCCGCCAATACGGTATTTGGAATCCGAAAGGTCAGCAATATACCCCTCAAGATAAAGACCAACTGATGTTCTACAAAGAATCCGTCGACGGTCAAATCCTGCAAGAAGGTATTAACGAACCGGGCGCGATGGCCGACTGGATTGCAGCTGCGACCAGCTACGCCAACAGCGACTTCGCGATGATTCCGTTCTATATCTATTATTCTATGTTCGGTTTCCAACGTGTCGGCGACTTGGCTTGGGCGGCGGGCGATATGCACGCGCGCGGCTTCCTGTTGGGCGGCACTGCCGGCCGTACGACGCTGAACGGCGAAGGCCTGCAACACGAAGACGGCCACAGCCATGTTCAAGCGGATCTGATTCCGAACTGCGTCACTTACGATCCGACCTTCCAATACGAAGTCGCCGTCATCGTACAAGACGGTCTGCGCCGTATGTATGCCAACCACGAAGACGTGTTCTACTACATCACCCTGATGAACGAGAACTACACCCATCCGGATATGCCCGAAGGTGCAGAACAAGACATCTTGAAAGGTATGTACCTGCTGAAAGCCGGCGGCAAAGGCGACAAGAAAGTCCAATTGATGGGTTCCGGTACCATCCTGCAAGAAGTCATTGCCGGTGCCGAATTGCTGAAAGCCGACTTCGGCGTAGAAGCAGATATCTGGTCTTGCCCGTCCTTCAACCTGCTGCACCGCGACGCTGTCGAGGTGGAACGCTTCAACCGCCTGCATCCGCTGGAAGCCGAAAAAGTACCTTTCGTTACTTCCCAACTGCAAGGTCATGACGGTCCGGTGATTGCCGCTACCGACTACATCCGCAGCTATGCCGACCGTATCCGCGCCTATATCCCGAACGATTACCACGTTTTGGGTACTGACGGCTTCGGTCGCTCCGACAGCCGCGCCAACCTGCGCAGCTTCTTCGAAGTGGACCGCTACAACGTTGCCGTTGCCGCATTGGCCGCATTGGCGGAACAAGGCAAAGTCAGCAAAGAGACCGTTCAGCAAGCCATCGAAAAATACGGCATCAAAGCCGACTCAGCCCCTAGCTGGAAACGCTGATTGATGCTTCAGACGGCCTGTTTGCCCCATTCCGACATCAGGCCGTCTGAAAACCGAATGCCCGAATGGTTTGAACAAACCGTACCGATGCCGTGCGAAGCAGTTTTCAGACGGCATCCAACTGAAAAAGATTAAAGGAACTCAAATGAGTATCGTAGAAATCAAAGTCCCCGATATCGGCGGTCATGAAAACGTCGACATCATCGCCGTAGAAGTCAAAGCGGGCGACACCATCGCCGTTGACGACACCCTGATTACCTTGGAAACCGATAAAGCCACGATGGACGTACCTGCCGATGCGGCCGGCGTCGTGAAAGAAGTGAGAGTCAAAGTCGGCGACAAAATCTCCGAAGGCGGCGTGATTCTGACCGTTGAAACCGGTGCCACCGCTGCCGAAGCCGCTCCGGCTGCTGAAGCGCAACCCGCGCCTGCTGCCGCACCCGCTGCCGCAGGCGGTGCGGCCGTCCAAGTAGCCGTCCCCGACATCGGCGGCCATACCGATGTAGATGTAATCGCCGTCGAAATTAAAGTTGGCGATACCGTTGCCGAAGACGACACGCTGATTACTTTGGAAACCGACAAAGCGACGATGGACGTACCTTGTACCGCTGCCGGTGTCGTTAAAGCCGTATTCCTGAAAGTCGGCGACAAAGTATCCGAAGGCTCTGCCATTATCGAAGTAGAAACCGCCGGCTCTGCCGCCGCACCGGCTCCTGCCCAAGCTGCCGCACCTGCACCGGCTGCCGCGCCTGCTGCCGCTCCAGCTTCTGCCGCACTAGTCGCTGCACCTGCACCTGCCGCTCCTGCCGCCAAAATCGACGAAGCCGCTTTCGCCAAAGCACACGCGGGTCCTTCCGCACGCAAACTGGCGCGCGAATTGGGCGTGGATTTGGGCCAAGTCAAAGGTACCGGCTTGAAAGGCTGTATCGTGGGCGACGACATCAAAGCCTTTGTGAAATCCGTTATGCAGGGCGGTGCGGCGAAACCTGCCGCAGCCGGCACGTCTTTGGGCGGCGGTCTGGACTTGCTGCCGTGGCCTAAAGTGGACTTCTCCAAATTCGGTAATGTCGAAGTTAAAGAATTGTCCCGCATTAAGAAAATCTCCGGTCAAAATCTGTCCCGCAACTGGGTTGTGATTCCTCACGTTACCGTACACGAAGAAGCGGACATGACCGAATTGGAAGAATTCCGCAAACAGTTGAACAAAGAATGGGAACGCGAAGGCGTGAAACTGTCCCCGTTGGCGTTCATTATCAAAGCCTCCGTTTCCGCGCTGAAAGCCTTCCCCGAATTCAACGCCTCACTGGACGGCGACAACCTGGTGCTGAAAAACTACTTCAACATCGGTTTCGCAGCCGATACGCCGAACGGCTTGGTTGTTCCCGTCATCAAAGACGTGGATCAAAAAGGCTTGAAACAAATCAGCCAAGAGCTGACCGAATTGTCCAAAAAAGCCCGCGAAGGCAAGCTCAAACCGCAAGAAATGCAGGGCGCGTGCTTTACCATTTCCAGCTTGGGCGGCATTGGCGGCACAGGCTTCACGCCGATTGTGAACGCTCCCGAAGTCGCCATCTTGGGCGTGTGCAAATCCCAAATCAAACCGGTTTGGAACGGCAAAGAGTTCGCCCCGCGCCTGATGTGCCCGTTGAGCCTGTCCTTTGACCACCGTGTCATCGACGGCGCGGCCGGTATGCGCTTCACCGTATTCCTGGCCAACCTGTTGAAAGACTTCCGCCGCATTACCCTGTAACCCGACCGGCTTCAGACGGCATAGCGGTCTGTGCCGTCTGAAAAGGAAGTTTGAACATCATTCAGAAAGATGAGACATGAGCTTAGTTGAATTGAAAGTGCCCGACATTGGCGGACACGAAAATGTAGATATTATCGCGGTTGAAGTAAATGTGGGCGATACCATTGCTGTGGACGATACCCTGATTACTTTGGAAACCGACAAAGCGACGATGGACGTGCCTGCCGAAGTTGCGGGCGTGGTCAAAGAAGTGAAAGTCAAAGTGGGCGACAAAATCTCCGAAGGCGGTTTGATTGTCGTCGTTGAAGCCGAGGGCGCGGCTGCCGCTCCTAAAGCCGAAGCGGCTGCCGCCCCGGCGCAAGAAGCCCCTAAAGCTGCCGCTCCTGCTCCGCAAGCCGCGCAATTCGGCGGTTCTGCCGATGCCGAGTACGACGTGGTCGTATTGGGCGGCGGCCCCGGCGGTTATTCTGCCGCATTCGCTGCTGCCGATGAAGGCTTGAAAGTCGCCATCGTCGAGCGTTACAAAACTTTGGGAGGCGTTTGCCTGAACGTCGGCTGTATCCCTTCCAAAGCCCTGTTGCACAATGCCGCTGTTATCGACGAAGTGCGCCACTTGGCTGCCAACGGTATCAAATACCCCGAGCCTGAACTCGACATCGATATGCTGCGCGCCTACAAAAACGGCGTGGTTTCCCGCCTCACCGGCGGTTTGGCAGGTATGGCGAAAGGCCGTAAAGTGGACGTTATCCAAGGCGACGGGCAATTCTTGGATCCGCACCACATGGAAGTGTCGCTGACTGCCGGCGACGTGTACGAACAAGCAGCCCCTACCGGCGAGAAAAAAATCGTTGCCTTCAAAAACTGTATCATTGCAGCAGGCAGCCGCGTTACCAAACTGCCGTTTATCCCTGAAGATCCGCGCATCATCGATTCCAGCGGCGCACTGGCACTGAAAGAAGTACCGGGCAAACTGCTGATTATCGGCGGCGGCATTATCGGCCTCGAGATGGGTACGGTTTACAGCACGCTGGGTTCGCGTTTGGATGTGGTTGAAATGATGGACGGCCTGATGCAAGGCGCAGACCGCGACTTGGTGAAAGTATGGCAAAAACAAAACGAATACCGTTTTGACAACATTATGGTCAACACCAAAACCGTTGCAGTCGAGCCGAAAGAAGACGGCGTTTACGTTACCTTTGAAGGTGCAAATGCGCCTAAAGAGCCGCAACGTTACGATGCCGTACTGGTTGCCGCCGGCCGCGCGCCCAACGGCAAACTCATCAGCGCGGAAAAAGCAGGCGTTGCCGTAACCGATCGCGGCTTCATCGAAGTGGACAAACAAATGCGTACCAATGTGCCGCACATCTACGCCATCGGCGACATCGTCGGTCAGCCGATGTTGGCGCACAAAGCCGTTCACGAAGGACACGTTGCCGCCGAAAACTGCGCCGGCCACAAAGCCTACTTCGACGCGCGCGTGATTCCGGGCGTTGCCTACACTTCTCCCGAAGTGGCGTGGGTGGGCGAAACCGAGTTGTCCGCCAAAGCCTCCGGCCGCAAAATCACCAAAGCCAGCTTCCCGTGGGCGGCTTCCGGCCGTGCGATTGCCAACGGTTGCGACAACGGCTTTACCAAGCTGATTTTCGATGCCGAAACCAGACGGGTTATCGGCGGCGGCATCGTCGGCCCCAACGGCGGCGATATGATCGGCGAAGTCTGCCTCGCCATCGAAATGGGCTGTGATGCGGCCGACATCGGCAAAACCATCCATCCGCACCCCACTTTGGGCGAATCCATCGGTATGGCTGCGGAAGTGGCTTTGGGCACTTGTACCGACCTGCCGGCTCAAAAGAAAAAATAAACCTGACGCTCTAAGCAGCCGATAAGGTTTATCCGAACAAATGCCGTCTGAACCCTTCAGACGGCATTTTTGTTTCCCCCTTATGCTTTCCCACCGCAAATTTTAACCGGCTTTCACTCATCCCCCGTCCCGTCTGCGTTTCATATCTGAACATCGGAAACGCGCCCGGGCATCGGATTAGGGGCAATAACGGTATTTAAATATGAAACACATCCCGTTTCAAAACCGGCAAAAATGCCGTCTGAACGTTCAGACGGCATTGGGCATAAACGGCATTAATGCGGTTGGCCGGAAACCCCGCCGCCCTCGTCAAAATCGGAATCGGGTTCATTTTGCAGCGTTTTACCGTTTAACTTCAGGGTGTTGTTTTTCAGGGAAATGACCGTATCAATCTGATTGCCGTCTAAAGTGAGGTATTTTTCCCGCGCCATACTTTGAACCGTACTGTCCACCATCAGGCGCAAAGTCTCGTTGATGTCGTCAAGACTTGCCCTGCCTTCCGCCTCATCTTCGGCATTGACGCTGAAAATATTGCCCGCTTGGCTGACTGCCAAATCTTCCAACATTTTTTGAGGAATACTCATTCTGATGTCCGCCTCAGTTTTCTTCAGCATCAAACCCAATTGGTTCAAATCTTCCTTCTTCATATCTTTAAACATAATTTTCCCGCCCACATCGATTTTTCCCGACGGCAGCGTGAAACGGAAAGTTTTGATATTTAGCACCGGGTCATGGGTAAATAATCCGGAAGCCTCGCCTTTGACTGCAGTAATCAAATCATTGCGGATTTGTTCTTCAGTCATTTTTTTGGCAGAAATTTGTGCAAACTTGCGTTTCAATACGGTTAAGGAAGAAGCATCGAGATGTTCGGCAGCGATATGGATATCCAGCGGGCCATATTTTTCATCGCCGTAAACCAGCGTGTCAAAACGGAACTGCCCTTCACTGTTGATAAATGAGCCCGATTCCCCGGTCTTGGTTGAAAAAGCCAGTTTGCCAACTTCGATTTTGGAAGGTGCGATACTGCCGTTGGGATTGATAAACGCGCCAATCTGCAAATCGGTAACGAGATTGACCAGTTCGTTTAACTTGACGTTGTAATCGACACCCTCTTTCCATTCTAGGGAGAATTTTTCCAAGGTCAGATTGCTGCTGCCTAAAGCAAGCGGATTGATGCCGTCTGAAGTTTCCGAATCGAAATGCACTTTTTCAAACGCGGCATCGCCTTTATCTGCCAGCTTGATTTTAAACAAGGGGGCATCATAGCCGTTTCGGTAGCTTTTGAAACCTTTTTGGTAAACCGTTTTCCCCGTCAGGCCTTCCCAGTGCAGCCTGATGCCCGACAGTTCTTCATAATCGAAGGCGGGAACACTGACTTCCATCTTGCCGCTGCCGTTGAAATAAACGGTATTGGCAAGGGAAACCGGGGCTTGTTTCCCAAAAAAGCGTTCCAAAACTTTTTCCGTTTCAGGCGCGTATTTGAACTCGGTTTCAATGTGCGCCTGCGTGCCGAATCCGCCGGCAAAAGGACCGTGCGTGATATGGTTTACCAGCGTAACCGGCTGTTCCAACACTGTTTTCAAATTATCCGGCAGATATTTCTGCGCATTATGCAGCAACTCGGGTTTCAGACGGATGACCGTCGTTTCCGTAGAGGTAAACCAGCCGCGCTCATATTGGTGCGATTCGACGGTCAGGAAGCCCGTTTCCTGCAATATTTTTTGCTGCTGCGTCAGGCTTTCTTCGGCTTTGACACCCAAATAATAAGGTGTACCCAAAGCAACGCCGAGCAATGCTGCCGCAACTGAAATCAAAGGTTTTTTCATCACTTCAAACAAGCAGGTTTCAAAGACGCTAGAATAGCATTATTTAAGCGTATCCCGCCATATCTCTTTAAAAGAAATGCCGTCTGAAACCTGTTCGGACGGCATTTTCGGAAACGGAGGCAGCTTAGAAATCCAATTCCGCCTTCAGCCAGTAAGTACGCGGCATACCGACGACGGCGAAGCTGCGGTCGAATTGTCCGCGCTGTACCTGCCAATAGTTTTTGTTGAACAGGTTTTCCACCGAGCTGCTGACGGTCAAAGTATTTTTGCCCAGCTTGGTTTTGTAGCGCGCGCCTACGTCAACCAAGGTGTAGGATGGGAAGGCATATTGTTTTTTCGTGTCTTGGTAAGACTTGCCGAAATACGAAACGTTGCCGTTCAAGGTCAAGCCTTTGGCAAATGGTGCATCCCATTCCACGCCCGCTTTGGCAATCACGCGCGGATTGGCGACTTGTACGCCGTTAACCAGCATATCGCGCGAATTCGGATAATTCTTCACGGTCGATTGCAGATACATCAAACCCAAAGTCGGACGCAGGGTTTTGTTTAACAGGTTGGCGTATGCGTTGAACTCGATACCGCGGCTGCGTTCCATTCCTTGCTCGTCGCCTGCCGTACCGCCTTGGGCTTTATAGCGGGCAAAATCGGAATTGCTGCCCGCACTGCCGGTTGTGCTGCCGCCCGTACTGCCTGCCGCGCCGCCTGTGCCGCTGCCGCTCTTAACAGTATTACCCCTCCAATAACCCGGGCGTTTGATTTGAAATGCGTTCAGCGTCGTTACAAAATCGCCCCAGTTTTTGCGCACACCCACTTCAAACTGACGGCTGACACGCGGTTTCGCCATTGTCGTTTCGCCGGAATCATCGGTTTTGATATCGGCAGGCTCAAGGTCTTCCATGTAGTTGCCGTACACGACCAAATCGGGTTGCGGCACCCACGCCGCCATCAGCATCGGACTGAAGCGTTTGGCATTACCGCTCTGCGATTTTTTCTTGTCGGTGTATTCAACCGCTTGGAAACGTCCGCCCAAAGTCAGGCGGTATTTGTTATCCACGAAGCCCAAGGTGTCGGACAAAGCCAGACTGTTAACTTTGATATTGGCATCCAAGTTGGCGGTTTTCGCCCAAGAATTGGGATAGTCGGCTTTGAACGATGCCAATTGATTCGCAATATTTTCGTTTGCCTTCACTTCTATCTTGCTAGTGCCGTTCCCGCTGCCGTTTATGGTTTTCCGCTGGCGGATAACGCGGTCGAAAGCCGTACTCCAGTTATGTGTTACCGGACCGGTTTCAAATTCGCCGCGTGCGGTCAGGTTCATACTCAATGTGCGGAAATATTGGTCGGTCAGGCGCGCCGTGCCGGTGTGGTATTGGTTGGCAGCCGTGCAGGTTTCGGTTTGGCTGCTTGCGCCGCTTGTACCGCAAACGGTCGGGGAAATCAGCGTGCCGTAATAACGTGCTTTGTTGTAGCCGATGCCGCCGGTAATTTGGGCATTGTCAAACGCATCCCATTCAAAGGTCAGCATATTGGTTTCGCCAACGGTGTTTTGCCAGTTCCAAGAAGGCAGCAGGTTGGTTTTACCATCGGGCGCGTCAAACAAGCGTCCGCCGGCGTTTTGGATGTCCTGCATACGCGCGCGGCCGCCGTTGGTTTTGCGTTTCGCGTAGATGGAATCGAACGCCACGCGCAGTTTTTCGCCGCGATAGTCGGCATTTACCGCAAATTCTTTGTTGTCTTCGCTGTAACCGTGGCGCGGGGTGTCGCCGTGGCGCAGTTTGCCGTTGGCACGCACACCGAACTCTTTGTTTTCGCCGAAGCGTTGCCCTAAGTCGAACGTGCCTTGGGCGCGGTTGTTGCTGAACCGGCCCAAACCGATTTTGCGGTTGCCTTCATCGGCGGCTTTTTTGGTTTCGATGTTGACGGAACCGGAGACCGCGCCTTCGGGGTCCATACCGTTTACGGCGGTGGACGCGCCTTTAATCAGTTGTGCGGAACCAACTTGCACGCTGGCCGTGCCTTGCGTGCCGTACATCCCTGCCAAACCGTTGACGCTGAATTGGCGCGAGTCAAGCTGATAACCTCTAAAATACAGACCGGTCAGCGTGTTGCTTTCGCCGCCGAACTGCCAAACGGAAGCGTCTTTTTTCGCTACGGCATCCACCAAAGTACGCGCTTCGGTGTTGTTGAGGGCTTGTTCGTCGTAATTGACGACGGTAATCGGCGCGGTAAAGGCGTTGGCCTTACCCAACAAACCCAAGTTCACGCGGTCGCGCAAGTCGCCGTCGCTGGCAATGGAGTAAGAACGAGCGGCTTTGACGCGCTTGGCATCGGCACGGACATGAACCTGTCCGAGTTCGCCCTGCTGCGGAGTATTGTCGGCGGCAGACGAAAACGCGCTCAAAATCAACAGCGGCATTAAGGCAAGTTTTTTGTTCATAAAAACGCTTTCTTTTTTAAGTATTTGGGAATAAAGATAAAAATAAACAAACTTATCGGATATTTCGGGCGAAAATTATATTTGATAATCAAAACTATTCCTAAAAAATTTTATGGGGCAAAGTTATCTGTCTGTTAAAACTCGGTTTATTTTTATACTCCGGTGTCTGTTTTCCGCCACAGCCGGTTTGGCATCCATCAAACCGCCTTTAAACGACTGAAAGGGAAATATAGTGGATTAAATTTAAATCAGGACAAGGCGACGAAGCCACAGACAGTACAGATAGTACGGCAAGGCGAGGCAACGCCGTACTGGTTTTTGTTAATCCACTATAAACAAATCGCACAGGATTCTCCGTTTAATCAGATATGGGTTTCCATCCTCGGCAGTTTTGGGCATTTAGCCGTTTCCACCTTCCTGCTCCTATTACCAACAAAAATGCCGTCTGAAATATCGGCACGATACTTCAGACGGCATACCCGCCCGTTTTCCCGCATTCCCGGGAGAGGGCTGAAATTTAAACGTGTGCGGAAATGATTTTCAACATTTGCGCCAGCACTTTGGGATTGGCGGCGACAATATCGCCGCTTTCCAACCAAGCGTCCTCACCCGACATATCGGTAACGATACCGCCTGCTTCTTGGACAATCAATGCACCGGCGGCAATATCCCACGGTTTGAGGTTGAACTCGAAAAAGCCGTCAAAACGGCCGGCCGCCACAGCACACAAATCCAAAGAAGCCGCGCCTTCACGACGGCCGCCGGCGGTTTTTGACAAGAAATCTTTCAAAATCGCCAGATACTTGTCCATCATGCTTTGATCGACAACGGGGAAGCCGGTACCGATCAGGCAGCGGTTCAATTCGATGCGGTTGGAAACGCGGATGCGGCGGTCGTTGAGCAACGCGCCTTTGCCTCGGGATGCCATGTATACGTCGTTGCGCTCAGGTGCGTACACCAAAGCTTCTTGCAACACGCCTTTGTGCAGGAGCGCCATAGAGATAGCGTATTGAGGATGGCCGTGGAGGAAGTTGGTTGTGCCGTCGAGCGGATCGATAATCCATTCGTACTCGGCTGCGGCTTTACCGTGGGAGCCGCTTTCTTCGCAAGTGATTTTGTGATGCGGATAGGCTTCTTTGAGCGTTTCCACCAAAATCATCTCGGAGCTGCGGTCAACATCGGAAACGAAGTCGTTGAATGCTTTGCTGTCTACTTTGACGGCATCCAAATTGCCGGCGGCGCGTATCATCATTTGCCCTGCTTTACGGGCGGCTTTGAAAGCGGTATTTAAAAACGGATTCATGGTTTTCTTCCTAATTCGGGTAAAATACGCCCCAATGCGCCGAACAAGGCACACAAGAGGCTGTTAATCGTTTCCGACGCTGTTAAAGAACATTTCAGACGGCATAAGAAAAGGTCGTCTGAAAACAAAAAGATGGCGCATTATACCTGATTCCCGTACAAACAGAAAACAAAATATGGCTTCCGAAAAACCCGCTCTGCCCGCTTATCTGGACAACATCCGCATCATCCTCACACGCACCGGCCATCCCGCCAATATCGGCTCCGCCGCGCGCGCGATGAAAACGATGGGGCTGCACAGGCTGACCATCGTCGCCCCCAATCTGATGGCAACGCCGATGACGGAAAATCCGCCCGTATTCGATCCGGAATATCCGCAATCGTTTAAATTACCGGAAGAAAGTTTCATCCTCGCTTCGGGCGCGGCGGACGTATTGCACAACGCCGAAATCGTCGCCACACTGGACGAAGCCCTCGCCGACACCGCCATCGCCTGCGCCCTGACCAGCCGCCGCCGCGAAATTACCGCGCCGCTGCAAACGCCGCGCGATTTAGTGCCCGAATTATTGCAGGCGGCGCAACGCGGGGAACAAGTCGCGCTCGTCTTCGGCAACGAAACTTTCGGCTTGAGCATCGAAGAAGTCCGAGCCTGCAACCGGCTGATGACCATCAACGGCAATCCCGACTATTTCTCGCTCAACCTCGCCCAAGCCGTGCAGGTCGTGTGTTACGAAATCTTCAGCCAGACCGGTTCGCCGATGACCCACCTGCAACAGGAAGACCACGCCGCCACCCACGAACAAATCAAAGGTATGGTCGCCCACATGGAAAGCGTGATGGACGACATCGGCTTTTTCAACCGCCGCAACGGCGAACGCCTGATGCGCCGTATGCAGAGCCTGTTCGGACGCGCCAACACGCAAACCGAAGATATCGATATCCTGCGCGGTTTTTTCAATACGCTGCAACAGCGTCTGAAAGACGGGCAATCCTAAGCGCATGCCGTCTGAATCCGTTTTTCAGACGGCATTTCCGGTCAGGCAGAATACGGGAAAACAATGAATTACGCCCTAGACGCATTATGGTGGAAACTCACCGCCCGCCCCGTCCGCGACCTCGCCTCGCTGCTGACTGCGCCGCCTTTGTGGCAAAGCGGCTGCGAATTGGGCGTGCGCGAACTATTGGGGGAACACGGTTTCCGCTACCTTTTGGCATTGGATGCCGATCCCGCACCGCTGAAGGATTACCTCGCCCGACGCGCCCCGTTCGGACACCGCTTGGGCATTTACGCTGAAGAACTGCTGGCTTTTTGGTTTGCCAACGCGCCGCACGCCGAACTGCTTGCGCACAACCTGGCGGTTTCCGGTTCGGACGGCAATACGCAAGGCGCGGCGGATTTTTTGGCAAGACTTAACGGCAAGCCCTGCCACATCGAACTGACCTGCAAATATTACGGCGGCACGGGCAAACCCGAAGACATGCGCGGACTCGACCCCAAAGACACGCTGTTGGGAAAAGCCGCCAAGCTGTCTGCCCAACTTGCCCTGTTCCGCACTTCAGACGGCATCCGAACCTTGCGGCGGCACGGTTTGCCGCTTGACGTAAAACCCGTTTCCATCGTGCGCGGCATCGGATTTTTTCCGCAAGGTTTCAACGCCTTTGAGCCGCCGCTTAATCCATACGGCTGGCGCAGTATCTATATTCAAGATTGGGCGGAATACGGGTTTGAACGCCGAGAAGCGCGCTATCACCTGCTCGACCGCATGGCCTATCTCGCGCCTGCGCGTGTCGCCAAAACCGAAACATTGAACGAAACCGAAATCCGCCGTATCGACCAAGGCTTGATTGCCGTTTTGGAATGTCGGCCGGACGGCTTTTGGCACGAAATCGAACGCATCATGAAGGCCGTCTGAAACCATTTCCCCACTTTAAGAGAACCCATTAATGATGAACGCCGCACAACTCGACCATACCGCCAAAGTTTTGGCTGAAATGCTGACTTTCAAACAGCCTGCCGATGCCGTCCTCTCCGCCTATTTCCGCGAACACAAAAAGCTCGGCCGCCAAGACCGTCACGAAATCGCCGAAACCGCCTTCGCCGCGCTGCGCCACTATCAAAAAATCAGTACCGCCCTGCGCCGTCCGCACGCGCAGCCGCGCAAAGCCGCACTCGCCGCACTGGTTCTCGGCAGAAGTACCAACATCAGCCAAATCAAAGACCTGCTTGATGAAGAAGAAACAGAGTTCCTCGGCAATTTGAAAGCCCGTAAAACCGAATTTTCAGACGGCCTGAATACCGCCGCAGAATTGCCGCAATGGCTGGTGGAACAGCTGCAACAGCATTGGCGCGAAGAAGAAATCCTCGCCTTCGGCCGCAGCATCAACCAAGCCGCGCCGCTCGACATCCGCGTCAATACCTTGAAAGGCAAACGCGATAAAGTGCTGCCATTGTTGCAAGCCGAAAGTGCCGATGCAGAGGCCACGCCTTATTCTCCTTGGGGCATCCGCCTGAAAAACAAAATCGCGTTTAACAAACACGAACTGTTTTTGGACGGCACGCTGGAAGTCCAAGACGAAGGCAGCCAGCTGCTTGCCTTATTGGTGGGCGCGAAACGCGGCGAAATCATCGTCGATTTCTGTGCCGGCGCAGGCGGCAAAACCCTCGCCGTCGGCGCGCAAATGGCGAACAAAGGCAGAATCTACGCCTTCGACATCGCCGAAAAACGCCTTGCCAACCTCAAACCGCGTATGACCCGCGCCGGACTGACCAATATCCACCCCGAACGCATCGGCAGCGAACACGACAGCCGTATCGCACGACTAGCAGGCAAAGCCGACCGTGTATTGGTGGACGCGCCATGCTCCGGTTTGGGTACTTTACGCCGCAATCCCGACCTCAAATACCGCCAATCCTCCGAGACCGTCGCCAACCTTTTGGAACAGCAACACAGCATCCTCGATGCCGCCTCCAAACTGGTGAAAACGCAAGGACGCTTGGTGTACGCCACTTGCAGCGTGCTGCCGGAAGAAAACGAGCTGCAAGTCGAACGTTTCCTGTCCGAACATCCCGAGTTTGAACCCGTCAACTGCGCCGAACTGCTTGCCGGTTTGAAAATCGATTTGGATACCGGCAAATACCTGCGCCTCGATTCGGCAAAACACCAAACCGACGGCTTCTTCGCCGCCGTATTGCAACGCAAATAAACCGGTTTGAACAAAATGCCGTCTGAACCCTTTTCAAAGCTTTCGGACGGCATTTCATCAATTATAGTGGATTAACAAAAACCAGTACGGCGTTGCCTCGCCTTAGCTCAAAGAGAACGATTCTCTAAGGTGCTGAAGCACCAAGTGAATCGGTTCCGTACTATTTGTACTGTCTGCGGCTTCGTCGCCTTGTCCTGATTTTTGTTAATCCACTATAAAAATATCAAAATACCGCAGATTCAACCGATTCAACACCAAAGGCAGAAGCACGCGCCCATCGGATTTTATACGCGCCGGACTGCAATTTTCTTTTTCTTTGTCGAAATATACGGTAGCATAAGCATATTCCAATGATATTTTTGGGAATCTGTTTTACCCCAATATATAAAGCACCATATAAGGCGGAGTTTCTTCTTTGCTTTGACCCGAACCCGGAAAAGACACCGCCGGAGCCGGCCCTGATTCTGCCCGGCAGCCAACCATCAAGGAAACCCTAATGAACTTTTCTTTATCCGTCATCACATTTGCCCTCGCCTCTTTCCTGCCCGTCCCGCCTGCCGAAGCCGCCGTCTTTACTTGGAAGGACGGCGGCGGCAACAGCTATTCGGATGTACCGAAACACCTTCATCCCGACCAGAGCCAAATCCTCAACCTGCGGACGCGCCAAACCAAACCGGCGGTCAAACCCGTCCAAGCCGCCGCAGGGAAGCGTACAGACGGCGCGGCACAGGAAAACAATCCCGACACTGCCGAGAAAAACCGGCAGCTTGAGGAAGAAAAGAAAAAAATTGCCGAAACCGAACGGCAGAACAAAGAAGAAAACTGCCGGATTTCAAAAATGAACCTGAAGGCGGTAGGAAACTCAAATGCGAAAAACAAGGATGATTTGATCCGGAAATACAATAACGCCGTAAACAAATACTGCCGTTGACCCATCTATCAAAACCCCGATGCCGTCTGAAGCGGCACGGGGTTTGTTTATTTCTGCCAGTAGGTTTTGACGTTGACGAACTCGTACAGCCCGAATTCGGACAATTCGCGCCCGTAACCGGAATCTTTGACTCCGCCGAAAGGCAGGCGCAAATCGCTGCTGGTATGGCGGTTGATAAACACCGATCCCGCCTGTATTTTTTCGGCAAACCGCCAGGCGCGTTCGGTATCGGCGGTATAAATGCAGGCACCGAGCCCGAACGGGGAATCGTTGGCGAGCGCGATGGCGTGTTCTTCGTTTGCAGCACGCAAAATCAGGGCGGCCGGCCCGAATACTTCTTCGTGCCAAACCCGGCAGGCAGGATTTACCCTGTCTAAAACCGTCGCGGGGTAGAACCATCCCGGCCCCTGTGGGACTTTGCCCCCGGCCAGGCATACCGCGCCGTTTGAAACAGCATCTTCAACCTGCCCGTGAACCCGGTTCCGCAAATCTTCGCGGTGCAGCGGTGCAAGCGTGGTATCGGGATGTTTGGGGTCGCCCATTTTCAATTTGGCGCATTCGGCAAGAAACAGCGGGATAAAACGATCGGCTGCGGCTTCGGTTACGATGATGCGTTTGGCGGCGTTGCACGATTGCCCCGCATCGCGGAAACGGGAATAACAGGCTTCTGCGGCGGCGCGTTCCAAATCGGCATCGGGCATCACGATAAAGGCGTTGCTGCCGCCGAGCTCCAAGACGGTTTTCTTGAGGTTTGCGCCCGCATGTGCCGCAAGGATGCGCCCCGTATGCGTCGAACCGGTAAACGCCATCGCATCGGTATCTTTAATCGCCTTGAACGTGTCTGCCTCATCCAGCCACGCGCCTGCCAAAGGAATGCCGTCTGAAACCAAATCGAACAACGCCTGACTGACGCGTGCCACGCTGGGCGCGGGTTTGACGGCGCACGCATTGCCCGCGCAAACGGCAGGTACGGCAAAGCGCAATACCTGCCAGACGGGGTAATTCCACGGCATAACGGCAAACACCACGCCCAAAGGCTCAAACCTTACCTGACTCAAACTCGCCTGCGTCGCAATGGTTTTGTGGGCAAGCAGTTCGGGGGCGAGGCGGGCGTAATAGCGTATCAGCTCGATAGACTTGCCGATTTCCGCACGGCATTCGTGCAGGCAGCGTCCGACTTCTTCGCACACCATTTCCGCAAAACGCTCTTTCTCCGCCTCCAAACGGTCGGCAAATTTTTGCAGACGCGCGGCACGCTCGGTTACGCCCAATTGCGCGAACGCCCTGCCGCGCATTTTCAAATCCGCCAGTTGCCGTTCAAACTCCGCATAATCTTGGGCGGGGCGGCGGTAAAGCGTTTCGCCCGTAAATACATTGACACTGTGAAACATCGAATCAACCTGCCAGTTGCGGGAATATCGTTTTCAGTCCCGACACAATAATCTCCACCGATACCGCCGCCAGCATCATACCCATAATGCGGTTTAAAATCGTCAGCCCCGTCGTTCCCAGCCGGCGGCTGACCTTCCCGGCAACGATTAAAATGGCATAACAAATCGCACTGACCACCAAACCGGCCGCGATAATCAGCGCGATGTCGCCGTATGTTTTAGCCGCCGATGCATAAATAATCACGGTCGAAATACCGCCCGGGCCGATGGTAATCGGTATGGCGATGGGCACGACGGCAATCGCCCCGGCATTGCGGGCGGGGCGCGCCTGCCCCGTTTCCGGTTGCGCGCCGAGATTCTGCTTGGCGGGATTGTCGTTGCCGTTCATCATCGAAATAGCAATCAACAGCACCAAAATCCCGCCGCCGACCTGAAACGAACCGACGCTGATGCCCAAAACCTTCAACAGCGCACCGCCGATCAGCGCAAATACCGCAATCACGGCAAACACGGCGACGGCGGCCGTCCGCGCGACCTTCCTGCGCTCCTTCGTACTGTGCCCGTTGGTCAGGTCAAGGTAAAGCGACAACGCGCTAAACGGATTGATCAGCGCCAAAAAAGCCACAATCAGCTTGCCGATTTCCATACCCAATCCCATTATTTCCCCTCCTTCAAACCCGTGCGGCAGGCATCCGATGCTGCAAATTGCCGCCGCAACGGATTTTTCCGTTATAATTAAAAATTCAAGCAATACACCCCATCATACCCGAACGACGGTATCTTTACCATCAGACAAGGATGCTTTTCATGGCACTGACACTTGCCGACGTAGACAAAATCGCCCGACTCTCCCGACTGCACCTGACTGCGGAAGAAAAAGAAAAGTCCCTTCAGGAATTGAACGACATTTTCGCTATAGTCGAACAGATGCAAACCATTAACACAGACGGCATCGAACCGATGGCGCACCCGCACGAGGCCGCCCTGCGCCTGCGCGAAGACGAAGTAACCGAAACCGACCGCGCCGCCGAATATCAGGCGGTCGCTCCGGAAGTACGCAACCGCCTGTACATCGTACCGCAAGTTATCGAAGAATAATCCGAATACGCTTCAGACGGCATCAGAAATACCGCCTGAAACCCTTTAGGGATGGAAGATTTATGACACAATACACATTGAAACAGGCGGGCAGCCTGTTGCAGTCCAAACAGATTTCCGCCGTCGAACTGGCAAACGAATACCTCGCCGCCATCGCCGAAAAAAATCCCGCCCTCAACGGCTACATCACGCTGAACCCCGAAAAAACCCTCGCCGAAGCCCGCGCCGCCGACGAACGTATCGCGCAGGGCAACGCCTCCGCGCTTACCGGCGTGCCCGTCGCCTACAAAGATATTTTCTGCCAAACCGGCTGGCGCAGCGCGTGCGCGTCCAAAATGCTCGACAACTTCATCTCCCCCTACACCGCCACCGTCGTCCAAAACCTGCTCGACGAAGGTATGGTAACGCTCGGACGCACCAATATGGACGAGTTCGCTATGGGTTCGACCAATGAAAACTCGTTCTACGGCGCGACCAAAAACCCATGGAATCCCGAACACGTCCCCGGCGGTTCGTCCGGCGGTTCGGCAGCCGTCGTTGCCGCACGCCTCGCCCCTGCCGCGCTCGGTTCGGACACAGGCGGCTCCATCCGCCAACCCGCATCGCACTGCGGCATCACCGGTATCAAACCCACATACGGCACGGTTTCCCGCTTCGGTATGGTCGCCTACGCCTCCAGCTTCGACCAGGCCGGCCCGATGGCGCAAACCGCCGAAGACTGCGCGATTCTGTTGAACGCGATGGCAGGTTTCGACCCCAAAGACTCCACCAGTCTCGAACGTGAAAAAGAAGGCTACACCCGCGATTTGAACCAACCGCTCAAAGGTTTGAAAATCGGCCTGCCCAAAGAATATTTCGGCGAAGGCAACAGTGCCGATGTTCAGACGGCATTGCAAAACACCATTGATTTGCTGAAAACCCAAGGCGCGGAATTGGTCGAAGTTTCCCTGCCGCAAACCAAGCTGTCCATTCCCGCCTACTACGTCCTCGCTTCGGCGGAAGCCGGCACCAACCTTTCACGTTACGACGGCGTACGTTACGGACACCGTGCCGCCCAATTCGGCGATTTGGAAGAAATGTACGGCAAAACCCGCGCCGAAGGTTTCGGCAGCGAAGTCAAACGCCGCATCATGATCGGCACTTATGTACTGTCGCACGGCTACTACGATGCCTACTATCTCAAAGCCCAAAAACTGCGCCGTCTCGTTGCCGATGACTTTCAGACGGCATTTGCACGGTGCGACCTCATCCTCGCGCCGACCGCACCCACTGCCGCCCCCAAAATCGGAGCGGATGCTTCGCCGGTTGAAACCTACTTGAGCGATATCTATACCATCGCCGTCAACCTCGCAGGACTGCCCGCATTGACCCTGCCCGCAGGTTTCAGCGGCGGCGGACTGCCCATCGGTGTACAGCTTATCGGCAACTACTTCGCCGAAGCCAAAATCCTCGGTGCGGCGCATCAAATCCAACTCAACAGCGATTGGCACGGCAAACGACCCGAATGAAGCAGAACCGCACCTTTACTTTCCCCGATTTTCGCACCGTTTACAGCTATGCGCCTTTATATCGGCTGCAACATTTAAAATACACATTGCGAAAATTTTTCGGAAAAAAAGAAATTTACGCCTTCGAGCAGTTTGTCAACGCCTCCCCTATCCGTCAGGGGCTGTTCCTTCACTGCCCGCAAAATGCCTATCCGCTGCTGCGCGAATTTGTTGACAGGCGTTTTAACTGCAAACGCCGTTTAGATGCGATGACGGCAGATTTTCTCATAGCGGAAAAACTGTTCGGCACAGACATCCTGCACCAAATGGAAGACTACCGCTTCCATTTGGTCTTGGCGCACCTTTCAGACGGCATCAGCTTGTGGCTCAACCGCAACGACAACTGCGTCGAAGAAGGCGCGTGGTCTTTATCTTTGCGCGACGAAGCAGGCAACCGGCTGTATATGGCGACCTTCGCCTTTGTCGGCACACACCTGCTGACAGCCTCCGTACAAGGGCCTTCGGGCGAAGAGGCCAAAGACACCGTCCGCCGCATCACCAAACAACTCCACGGCCTGCGTCCCCAACAACTGATGGTAACCGCACTGCAATATTTCGCCGCCGCATTAAAATTAGACGGCGCGATAGGCATTGCACAAAAACATCAGGTCAAATTACGCTGGAAACTTAAAAAGCGCGTCAAAATGAATTACGACGCATTCTGGCAGGAATACGGCGCAAGTTTGGAACGGGACGGCTACTGGCATCTCCCCCAAACCCCCGCCCGCAAAGACCTTGCCGACATCGAAAGCAAAAAACGCTCGATGTACCGCAAGCGTTATGAAATGCTGGACAACATGGTTGCAGAGATGAAGGACAGTCTGAAAACAAAAGCACGCAGCATTTCAGACGGCATCCAAACGGAAAAACCGCCCCGCCGGACAGCCTGACGCGAAGACTATCGAATTGATATTTTAGAGAAAGAACCTCTTATGACCTGGGAAACCGTAATCGGCTTGGAAATCCACGTCCAATTGAACACCAAATCCAAAATCTTCAGCGGCGCATCGACCGCATTCGGCGCAGAACCCAACGCGCACGCCAGCGTGGTAGAATGCGCGCTGCCGGGAGTTTTGCCTGTGATGAACCGCGAAGTCGTTGAGAAAGCCATCAAATTGGGTTTGGCTTTAGATGCGAAAATCAACCGGAAAAACGTGTTCGACCGCAAAAACTACTTCTATCCCGACTTACCAAAAGGCTATCAAATCAGCCAGTTGGATTTGCCGATTGTCGAACACGGCAAATTGGAAATCGTGGTCGGTGACGATATGAAAACCATCAACGTAACCCGCGCCCATATGGAAGAAGACGCGGGCAAGTCCGTGCATGAAGGCTTGAACGGCGCGACCGGTATCGACCTGAATCGCGCCGGCACGCCTTTATTGGAAGTCGTATCCGAACCGGAATTGCGCTCCGCCGCCGAAGCCGTTGCCTACGCCAAAGCCTTGCACAGCTTGGTAACCTGGCTGGACATTTGCGACGGCAATATGGCGGAAGGTTCGTTCCGCGTCGATGCCAACGTATCCGTGCGCCCGAAAGGTCAAGAAGATTTCGGCACGCGCCGCGAGATTAAAAACCTCAATTCCTTCCGCTTCTTGGAGCAGGCGATTAATTACGAAGTGGAAGCGCAAATCGAGATTTTGGAAGACGGCGGCAAAGTACAGCAGGCGACGATGCTGTTCGATCCCGAAAAAGGCGAAACCCGCGTAATGCGCCTGAAAGAAGATGCGCACGACTACCGCTACTTCCCCGACCCTGATTTGCTGCCCGTCATCATTTCAGACGCCCAAATGCAAAAAGCCAAAGCAGAAATGCCCGAGTTGCCGAAAGAAATGGCAGCGCGTTTCGTGGCGGATTACGGTGTGAGCGACTACGACGCGCGCCTGCTCACCGCAAGCCGCGCACAGGCCGCCTATTTTGAAGAAGCCGCCAAAGAGAGCGGACAAGGCAAGCCGACTGCCAACTGGATGAACGGCGAACTCGCCGCCGCACTGAACAAAGCCGGCCTAGAACTTGCCGACAGCCCGATTACCGCCCCGCGCCTCGCCGCGCTGGTGGGCAAAATCGCCGACGGCACATTAAGCGGCAAACTGGCGAAAAAAGCCTTTGAGGCTATGTGGGCGGAATCCGAAGCCACTATTGCCGAAATCATCGAAAAACACGGCTTGCAGCAGATGACCGATACCGGCGCAGTTGAAGCCATGGTGGACGAAGTGCTGGCAAACAACGCCAAAGCCGTAGAACAATTCAAATCCGGCAACGAAAAAGCCCTGAATGCGATTGTGGGACAAGTGATGAAGGCCAGCAAAGGCAAAGCCAATCCCGCGCAAGTTCAAGAACTGATTAAAGCCAAACTTGCCTAATAAGCAAGATGCCGTCTGAAACCCAGATCCGACGTTCAGACGGCATTTTCACAGTCTGACCACATTAAAACAGCATAAAAAACAATATTCCATGAACCACACCGTTACCCTGCCCGACCAAACCACCTTTACCACCGGCGAAGGAGAAACCGTTTTAGCCGCCGCCGCCCGACAAAACCTTAATCTGCCCCATTCCTGCAAAAACGGTGTCTGCGGACAATGCAAAGCCGAACTGGTCAGCGGCGATATTCAAATGGGCGGACACTCGGAACAGGCTTTATCCGAAGCAGAAAAAGCGCAAGGCAAGATTTTGATGTGCCGCACCACCGCGCAAAGCGATATCAGCATCAACATCCCCGGCTACAAAGCCGATGCCCTACCCGTCCGCACCCTGCCCGCACGCATCGAAAGTATTATTTTCAAACACGATGTCGCCCTCCTGAAACTTGCCCTGCCCAAAGCCCCGCCGTTTGCCTTCTATGCCGGGCAATACATTGATTTACTGCTGCCGGGCAACGTCAGCCGCAGCTACTCCATCGCCAATTCGCCCGACCAAGAAGGCATTTTGGAACTGCACATCCGCAGGCGCGAAAACGGTGTCTGCTCGGAAATGATTTTCGGCAGCGAACCCAAAGTCAAAGAAAAAGGCATCGTCCGCGTTAAAGGCCCGCTCGGTTCGTTTACCTTGCAGGAAGACAGCGGCAAACCCGTCATCCTGCTGGCAACCGGCACAGGCTATGCCCCCATCCGCAGCATCCTGCTCGACCTTGTCCGCCAAGACAGCAGCCGCGCCGTCCATTTCTACTGGGGCGCGCGTCATCAAGATGATTTGTACGCGCTCGAAGAAGCGCAAGCGTTGGCAGACCGTCTGAAAAACGCCTGCTTCACCCCCGTATTGTCCCGCCCCGGAGAGGGCTGGCAGGGAAGAAAAGGCCACGTACAAGACATCGCGGCACAAGACCACCCCGACCTGTCGGAATACGAAGTATTTGCCTGCGGCTCTCCGGCTATGACCGAACAGGCAAAGAATCTGTTTGTGCAACAGCATAAGCTGCCGGAAAACTTGTTTTTCTCCGACGCATTCACGCCGTCCGCATCATAATTCCCCGGTATAGTAAAAGGCAGTAATTATGCAAAAAAAAATAATACTTTCTTTAAAAGAAAAAATAGAGGGTATAGGTAATAATGTAGATCATATCTTACTCGCAACTTTAATTCTTAAATGGTTACATGATTATCCTAGTTTAGAGAAAGAATTTTTAGATCACCGTTCAAATATTTCTAAATTTATGAATATAGAAATTTTAGATATCCCTAATTATCCAATAAAAAAATCACTAATTAGTTTTTACGATTTAAAAGCTCTTAAACGGCAAATAGATATTTCCATGCAAAGAAAAAATTCATATATTTATCAATCGCTACAAAATTTTTTAGAGAATTTATTTATTATTCAAGAACCAGATATGGAATGTAATATTTGCCATGGCACCTATGGTTTTGATTTATGGAAGGAAATCGAGACTAATAGATTAGTTTATTGCTGCAAAACATGTGCATTCTCAGAATATGTTAATGGGGAATTTAGAAATAATGAAAATCACCTTACTATTCCAACAAATGATGATTTGAGTTTATTGAATACATAATTAATAGAATAAGTTATAGAAAACCATGTTTACATTTTTCATCATGAGAAGCTTATGACTGAATTAAATCTTGTTTTAGATAACCTCAAAAGAGGATTCGGGCTTTCCGTTCGGAACACAAAAAACTTCCCGTCCGTATTTTCCCCATAAAAAATGCCGTCTGAAGCCCGATTCCGGTTTTCAGACGGCATATGTTTTTCCCGTTCAAGGCGACAGCCGCTCGCGTATCCAGCCGCCGTCCAGCAAACGGTATTGGATGCGGTCGTGCAGCCTGCTCGGCCTGCCCTGCCAAAACTCAAGCAAATCGGGAATCACAATATAGCCGCCCCAATGCGGCGGACGGGGAACGTGCAGAGGATGTTTGAGTCCGACCGCCGCCGCCTTTGCCACCAATACCGCCTTGTTCGGAATTACCTCGCTCTGCGCGCTTGCCCACGCACCCAAACGGCTCTGATACGGGCGGCTCTCAAAATATTCGTCCGACAACTTCTCCGCCAGCCTTTCAACACGCCCTTCCACGCGCACCTGACGCTCCAGCTCCGGCCAGAAAAACGTCATCGCCGCAAATGGACGGGCATCCAGCGAACGCCCCTTGCGACTGTGATAATTCGTAAAGAAAACAAAACCTTCAGAATTAACTTCCTTCAGCAGCACCATACGGCTGTTGGGTCTGCCGCGTCCGTCGACCGCCGCCACATTGACCGCCGTCGGCTCGTTGACCTGTGCGCGTACCGCCTCGTCCAACCACCGCTCGAACTGCTCGATCGGATTATCGGCGCAATCGGCTTCCGACAATTCCCGTTTGCTGTAATCTTCCCGAATATTGTGCAAATCCATTTACCGCTCCTCTTATCATTTGAAAGATTCTACTCCCGCACGCAAACCGATTTCAACCGTTGCACAAACTTTGCCCCGACCCCAAGCCGCAACAACGATTTCATCCGCAAACACGCCGCATAAGGTACAATATCGAACCGTCCGACCGAGGGCGGCATTTTATCAACCCGTCCTGCCGCACACGCCGCAGAAGAACCGCCTTATCAGGCGAGTTAGGAAAAATGATGTCCAAACAGCCCACCAGCAAACGCCAATGGCGCGACGGCGCAGCCCCGTCTGCCAAGAAAACCGCCAAACCTTTCAAAAGCAAAGCCCGTCCCAAAGGCGAAACGGGCAAAACCGCCGCCCAAGCTTACGGACAAAAAGCTTCAGACGGCATCAAGCCTCAAAACGTCCTCAAACAGCGCGCCGCCAAAGCCAAAAAACTCGTCGTCCGCAATCCCAACCAAAAAATTATGGAACACGCGCGCGATTTGAAAGAACGCCGCAGCGACCTTTCACATTTTGAACCCGAACGCCTGCAAAAAGTGCTTGCCGCGTCCGGCGTCGGCTCGCGCCGCGAAATGGAAGAATGGATCAACAACGGCTGGGTAACGGTCAAC
Organism: Neisseria lactamica; assembly: GCF_901482445.1. Taxonomy (NCBI): domain Bacteria; kingdom Pseudomonadati; phylum Pseudomonadota; class Betaproteobacteria; order Neisseriales; family Neisseriaceae; genus Neisseria; species Neisseria lactamica. Next base: position 729,543 of record NZ_LR590477.1, read on the forward strand.
GGCAAAACCGCGCAACTGGGCGACAAAGTTACCCCCGACGACCACGTTACCGTCAAAGGCAGTATCATCAAGCTCAAATGGGCAGACCGCCTGCCGCGCATCATCCTGTATTACAAACAAGAAGGCGAAATCGTTTCCCGCGACGATCCGCAAGGCCGCGTCAGTATCTTCGACCGCCTGCCGCAGGCCGCCAGCAGCCGCTGGGTCGCCATCGGACGCTTGGACATCAACACCAGCGGCCTGCTCATCCTGACCACCTCCGGCGAACTCGTCCAACGTTTCGCCCACCCCAGCTTCGAAGTTGAACGTGAATACGCCGTGCGCGTACTGGGCGGGCTGACCACCGAACAAATGCGCAGCCTCACCGAAGAAGGCGTGATGCTCGAAGACGGCTTGGCAAAAGTCGAACGCATCTACGAACAAGGCGGCGAAGGCGCAAACAAATGGTACAACGTCGTGATTAAAGAAGGCCGCAACCGCGAAGTGCGCCGCATATTCGAAAGCCAAGGTCTCACCGTCAGCCGCCTCGTGCGCGTCGGCTTCGGCCCCATCGGACTGCCCAACCGCCTCAAACGCGGACAGTTCTACGAACTCAACCCCGCCGAAGTCGCCAACATCCTCAAATGGGCGGATATGCTGCTGCCGGGCGAACGCCGCCGCAAAAAAGCCTAAACCCGCCAAAACACAAAAATGCCGTCTGAAACACCTGCTGTTTCAGACGGCATCCCCATAAACTGCTTAACCCCTCTTCCAATCCACCATTTTCCCAACCAAATCCAACAGGCCGACCCGCTCCTCCTCGTCCAAACGTCCCAATAAAGATTCCAGCCGGACTGCCTGATCGCGCACGCGCGTACTGCCTTCCCCCAGCAAATCAGCCGTTTCACAACCGAAAATCTCCGCCAACTCCACCAACCGCTCCACCGTCAGCGCAATATTCCCCCTTTCCAACCGAGACACCGCATCCAGACTCAAATTCAAACGCTCCGCCAACTGCGCCTGCGTCAAACCGCTTACCTTGCGCCATTTCGCCATCGCCCGTCCGACCGTCTGATTGATAGGAGATTTCACCATATCCGCCCACACTCCAAAAAGGCAAATATCCGATATTCGCCCTCTTTAAAGAACGGCTTTAAATTCTTAAATAAGAATAAAATTCTTTAAAAATAACAAAAAAACGGTATAATCTTTACAAAAAATAATAAGCGGCTGCCGGAGTGCGACACAACCGCGCATTCCCGTCCCATATAATTTGCCCAATCGACAACATTGATTTCCTGAAACATGAGCACCAAACACGAACAGCTCGCCTACCGTCTGAGCCGCATCCTCCACAAACTCAACACCGGCGAAAGGCTCGACATCCGGCAGCTTGCCCAAGAATTTCAAACCAACGTCCGCACCATCCAGCGCGACCTCAACGAACGCCTGGGCTTTCTCGCCTGGAACGAACAAGGCGCGCGTTATTACAGCCTCGACAAAAGCAAACTCGGACACCTCTATCCCGAAGACATCGAACGCTTCGCCAACTTCTGCAGCATTCAAGACTTATTGCCCCAAATCGACCGCGAATTTTATCAAGACCATCTCACCCAAAGCGTACAAATAAAAGGCTTCCAATACGAAGACATTAAAGGCAAGCAGCATGAATTCGACACTGTCCGCAACGCCGTTGCCCAAAACCGCAAACTGCATTTCAACTACCGCAAAGCCGGGCAGGAAAGCGGCAAATACTACACGCTCGAACCCTACGCCCTCATCAACCGCAACGGCATCTGGTACCTTATCGGCATCGACTGCGAAGCCGGACGGCAGAAAACCTTCTGCTTCACCCAAATGTCCGGCATCGAAGCCGACAGCACAACCTTTACCCCCAATCCGGTTTTTCAGGCAGCCATTAGAGAAAACGACAGCATTTCACACGGCAACCAATTAAGCGAAGTGATTGTGCAAGTTACCGCCCGGGCCGCACCCTATTTCCTGCGCCGCAACCTGTTGCCCAATCAAGAAACCGTACGCCGCTTAGACGACGGCGGCCTATTGCTCGCGTGTAAAAACATTCACGAAAATGAAATCGTACCGATTGTGCAATATTGGATACCGATGGCGAAAATTGTGTCGCCGATTGAATTGCAGCAAAAGCTGGAACAAAGACTGCGTGATTATTTAAACAACTAATCAAAAGGAAGAAATTATGTCCGGCGGAAGAATCCCCGGCCCAAAACGCCGCAAATATTAAAAAACCTTGCACCCATATCCGCCCCCACACCGGGCTTAACTTATTCAGCAGTCAAAATCAACAACCGGATTTGGAAGTAACTTTCAAAGCAAACCGCAAAGGAAACTTTTATGAGCAACCTGAAAACCCTATCCGACTCACTGCAAAACGCAGTTACCTCTGCCGACGCGCAATTTCCCGACCTTTCCCGAATCAGCACCGAGGCCGGCCTCCCCGCAGACCGGATGGGTTACCGCTTTTACCGGGTCAAAGAAATCACCGAAGGGAAGGCCGAACAATACCGCATGGCGATGGCAAACGTATTGTCCAACCTTGCCAACAAAGAAAACGCCATCGTCTATATCCTTTCCGGCAAACCCGAAGGCATAGACCTCTTTATCGGCGTGGCGGGAAAACGCGGCAACGATGTTGCCGACGATGCCAAAATGCTGAAACAGTCTTTTGAAGGCAACTTTTTAGGTGCGGTATTAGAAAACGTCAAAGACGACGGCGGCTTCCCCGCGCTGTTTGCCAAAGCAGGCAACGTCGGCATCGTAACCGGCGTACCGTCCTTCAATGAAGAAAACAACCTCGTTGAGGGCGAAGACTTTCAAAGCATTGAACGCCTGGTCAACACCATGGGCAGCAGCACATGGCAGATGGTTGTCGTTGCCGAACCGGGCAGCGAATCCGCCGTTTACAAAACCCTGTCCGACATCTACGACCTCTCCACCCGCCTGTCCGCAAAAACCAAATACTCGCTGCAACAATCGGAAAACGAAGGCAGCAGCAGGGGCATTACCAAAGGGACATCCGAAGGCGTAACCCATGGAGAAAACAAAGGGGAAAGCCGAAGCGAAACCAAGGGGGTTTCCGAGAGTAAGGGGACAAGCTCAGGCACATCAAGCAGCAGTTCCAACAGCGGAATAAGCGACACCAAAGGAACAAACTCAAGCATACAGACAGGCACAAACAGCGGCACCTCCACCTCCACCAACAAAGGCATCAGCGAGTCCACCAGCGACACCCGCAACCAAGGCACATCGTTCTCGCTGACCCGCGAAAACGTCAACAAACATTACGAGCAGATTCAAAGCCACCTGAACGACACCCAGATCGAACGCTTCCGTTTGGGCTTGAGCAAAGGCATGTTCCGCGCCGCCGTTTACCTCTGCTCCGAAGACAGCGACACCTACGAACGGC